>JBEKWU010000155.1:0-10462 GCA_049512775.1 Bryobacteraceae bacterium | reverse complement strand
ATCAACGTCTGGGAGATCATCGACGCGGCGGGCACCAAGCCGTTCGGGTTCATGCCCTTCTACCCCGGGCCGGGCCTGGGCGGCCACTGCATCCCCATCGACCCGTTCTATCTTTCCTGGAAGACCCGCCAGGCGGGCTTCGAGGCGCGGTTCATCGAGTTGGCGGGCTACATCAACGGGCAGATGCCGCATTTCGTGGTGGACAAGGTGCAGAACGCGCTGAACGACCACAACAGGCCGCTGCGCGGCTCTCACGTGCATATCCTGGGGGTGGCCTACAAGAAGGATATCGACGACCTGAGGGAATCGCCGGCCCTGGACGTGATGCACCTGCTGCTTCGGCGCCGCGCCAGGGTCACCTACAGCGACCCATACATTCCGCGGGTGTCGGTGGACGGGCTGGAGCTGGCGGCGGAGCCTCCGGAGAAGATGATCCCTCTGGCCGACTGCGTGGTGATCGTCACCGACCACGCGGGGTTCGACTACGCAGCGCTGGTCGAACAGGCGCGGCTGATCGTGGACACCCGCAACGCCCTGAAGGGCTGCGTCTCCGAGAAGATCGTGCGGCTGTAGGATAAGGCTCCAGCCTTGTCCCGCCAAGCACGGGGCGGGAGCCCCGTCCTACCGGGCTGTCTTCACATACAACCCGGTGGTGGCGTCGACGAAAACCGAGTAGTTGCTCACGACGACCGACTCGCCCCAGACCACGCGCCAGGCCGGGTTGCGGAGCTCTTTGGTGAGTTCCAGGAGGAACTGAATCGGCATGCCGGGGTGCTTCTTGGCGTAGTCCGCGCCTTTCTTCATGGCGATTTCGTACGCTGCCACAGCGTCCGTCTTGACCGCCTGGATGAAGAAGGGTCTGGTCTGGCCTCCCGGGAACCAACTGTCCTCGGAACCGCCGAACACACCCTTGGGGAGGTTGGAGGCGGGAACCGCCACCACGGAGTAGGTGTACCGGCGGGCGCGGTGCCTTCGTTGGGTGACGAAGGTGCACTCCCATGCGCCGGCCTTTCCGCCCGCGCTCTTGACTTGCTTGAGATCCAGGTTGCCCATCGAGAGCAGTTGTGCGTCCGGCGCCCAACTGCGGGCGGTAACGTACATCTGGTCTCGGGCGTACAGCGCGGTGACGGGCTCGGCCGGCTTTTCGGGTTCCTTCTGCGTAGCAGCGGGCTTGGGTTCTTCCGAACAGCCAACCATGAGTAGGAGGAGCGGGAGGCACGCGATGACAGCGGAAGTTCGTTTCATGTCCGTTAACCTGATTAAGCCTCATTCTAGCCGAAGATGCCGGCGCGCAACAGTCAATTTGCGCGCATCCATGCCCGGCGCACTCCAGGCCGGTGGAAAAGCGGGTTGTTTGTCTCGGGGCCGTGCCATAATGGGGGCAAGGGAGGTGTATGCCCCGAGCATCCCTCGCAACTACCGGCCTGGCGCTGGGACTCGCTCTTGGCGTTGCGGTCGCAACTGGGCAGACCCAGCAGCCAGCTCCAACCCCCGCGCCGTCTTCCGGCGGGTCCTCCACGGGCGGCAGCACCAGGGTTCCGGCGCCGTCGGTCAGCCAGCAGCCAGCGGATTCCACCCGGCAGACGACACAATACCCGGAATTGCAGCGACCGATCTTCCTTTCCGGAAGCGTGTTGCTCGACGACGGAACACCCGCACCCGCGAGCACCACCATTCTACGTGTTTGCAGCGGCAGGCCCCGGCCGGTGGCGTATACGGACTCCCGAGGCCACTTCAGCCTGGACCTGAGCCGCAGTACGAACATATTGCCCGACGCCAGCACGAGTTCGCTGGATGGGTTTGAGCAGATGGCGTCGGCGGGCGCTTCCAGCCTCAGCCGCACCATCGGCGGCGGGCGCGTGACCGAGCAGATGATGAGCCGATGTGAGTTGCAGGCGTCTCTAGTGGGCTACCGCTCGGACTCCATCGACCTCTCGGGACGCCGCTTCATGGATAAACCGGACGTGGGCACGATCCTTCTGCACCGGTTGGCCAAGGTGGAGGGCAGCACCATCAGCGCCATCAGTCTGGCAGCTCCCAAGGGCGCCAGGAAGGCATACGAAAAGGGTATCGCGGCCTCCAGGAAGAAGAAGTGGGACGAGGCGCAGACGCACCTGGAACAGGCGGTGGCGCTCTACCCCCAATACGCCGACGCGTGGTACGAGCTCGGCGTGGCCCTCCACGAGCAGGGCCATCTCGATCAGGCGCGCAATGCTTACCGGCAGGCGCAGAACGCGGATTCCAAGTTCCTGAAGCCTTACAGGCAGATGGCGGTTATCGCCGTGCGCGAGAAGAAGTGGGAGGAGGTGGCCCAGACCACCGACCGGCTCCTGCGGCTCGATCCGGTCGATTTCCCCGACGCGTACTTCCTTAGCGCGGTGGCCCGCTTCAATCTTGGCGACCTGGATGCTGCCGAGAAGAGCGCGCGCGCGGGCATGAAACTCGACCCAAACCACCGCATGCCCAGGTTCGAACATGTGCTCGGGTTGATCCTGGCGAACAAGCGGGACTACGCGGGCGCGGCTCAACTGATCCGGAGCTACCTCCAGCGTGAGCCGGACGGACAGGACTCCGCCCAGGTCCGCAGTCAACTGGCAGAAATCGACAGACTCCTCGACACGCCCGCCGCCCCGACACCGCCGAACCCGTGAGCGCCGGATTCAAGTTGCGCCGCCCCCGGCGCAGGTAAGCGACAGGCTTCGCAGGCGCCGCCGGCGTTCCCCGTACGCAGTCACTCTTTCCGGAGCATCGGGATGCGAACCCGGCACGCTTCCGTTCGCAGCACTCGCTGCGCTGCCAACGCCGTCTGGTACAGGCGCCCCAAAGACCTCCCAGACGACTCGAAAGACTGGACTTCGGAGCCATCGATGACAATGGCAACCTCGAAGCGCACCTGTGTACACACCGTCCTGCCGGCTGGGGCTGCTTCGGGCGTCAGTGGCAGCGGCAAGTGCTTTCTGTTCGTATACTTCTGGCCGGGAGCTACTGGCGTGGCGTAGAACGTGGGGGGATGTACCCAGGCTATCGTCGGGTCTGGCGGGAGATACTCCCTCCAACACGCAACCACGGCGGTGTCGGGAGGCTCAAACCTCACTCGGGGCGATTGCGGCACGAAGTATGGCGGTGACAGATCGTCCTTCACGTCCAACACGTAGATCTCCCGATCTCGCCTGTTCTCGACAGTGTAAGTGATTTCCAGTCTGCCCTCCGTGACTCGAAACCCGGCAACCAGGGAGACTCTGTCGGATGGGAGCACCGGATTCGGCTGGGTCGGCTTGAGGTTCGGGCGGGGCTTGGCAATCGGTGGCGCAGGCGGCTGCGTGGCGGGCCGTTGCGGTGGTTCTGACATGGCGGACTCCCTTCGGGCCATTTCGGCGGAGTTCAGGTGCGCCATGAACCCCGGTGGCGCCGAAAGCGCCAGTAGAGCTGCAAGTATCAGGAGCAGCACGGCCGGGATTTTACCACAGCAACCGGCGGGGTGATCCTGTGTTGCGGGTTCCTGTTGCGGATTCCGTCCGCGGACAGGTGTATACTCGGTGCTGATCGGGGAGGGTGAAGATCACCAGCTCCGTAACTCCAGAAGGAGGCACACCACAATGGCAGATACCGCGCAGGGAGCGCCGGCAAGCCCCGCGCAAGGGCTGACCCTACTCGAGAAAAGCATCCTGATCTCGAAGGGAATGTCGGAGCAGGAAGTCGGGCGTCTGATTGAAGCGGGCGTCAGGGGCAAGGAGGACCTCAAAGTCATCGGGGACGCCGGGACGCTGGCGGAACTGCTGGGCCTGCGTTCCGAGGTGGCCGAGCGGGTCATGTCCTGGGCGCTAGGTGGCGCGGCAGCCCCGAGCCCGGACAAAATCGTGGTTCAGTCTGGCGACATCGTGCTCTGCGTACACTGCGGCACCAAGCAGCCCAAGGATTACAAGAGCGGCGACCTGTGCGGCGCCTGCGGGAAGCAGGCCGAGCCGATCATGGCCTGCTTCTGGTGCGGCGCCACGGGGCCGGGCAAGTTCTGCCGCCAGTGCGGGGCCTCCTTTGTTCCCACGGCGGAACTGGAGCTGGGAATCCTGCTCAAGCGGGAAGGAGTCCCCAAGGACGAAATCCCCGAGAAGCTGCGCCGGATGGTCCAGGCGGAGAAAGACGTGCTTTGGGGGCGCGCCCGCCGGTACTAGAGCGGGTTGAACCGTGGAACGGGCGATCTGCGAGCAATGCGGCCACTCCCAGCCCAGGGAATGGGTTGCGGGGCAGTTGTGCGTAGCGTGTGGAGCTGCGGTGCGCCGCGAAGTGCGGTGCGCCTGGTGCGCCGAGTGGATTCCGGCGGGCCGGTTCTGCCGCACCTGCGGGTGCGACGTGCTCAGCCCGGAGCAGTATGGGCCGGCGCGCATGCTGAAGAGCGCCGGCGTCGACCGCTACTCGATCGCGCAACGTCTTCGCGAGCTCGACCCGGAGCAGGCCGCCAACCTGGCGCGGATCTATAACGCACAACTGGCGGTGGTGACGAGGCGGATCGAAGAGCTGCGGGTGTGCGAGAGCTACCTGCTCCAAAAGGGATTCTCGAAGCGCCTCGACGAAGAGCTGGTCCCGCGATTGCCGATGGAGAAAGACGTTCTTGCGGCCTTCGCGGAAGGGCCGGAGGGTCCCTTCCACGCCAGCCAGGAGACGCTGCTCGATATTGCGGCGCGGAGCCCGATTCCACTCACTCGGTCGCTGGCGTCGATCGCGCTGGTGCGGCTGGGGCATTTCAAAGGGTTTTACGACGCCGTCTGCGAGGCCTTGGGAAGCAGCGATCGGGAGCTGGCGCTGGAAGCGGCGCTGGTGTTCCCACATTGGCGGATGAGAGTGAGCCCGTACGATCTGTGGCGCGGGGATCCCGCGTATGCGTACGGCGGCATCAAGGGTGTAGATCGGCGGCCGTTTGCCGCGGTGGCGGGCGCCGTGCCGCAGGGGTCCCCGTTGCGGTCGTGGGCGGCTGCCGCGGTCACGCTGGCCTGGAGCGGCGAGTACGGAGTTGTGCCGGAGCCCGGGGAGTACCGGGATCCGGGGCCGCCCGAGTGGTTGCGAACCGAACTCGGCGCGGGGCTTTCGGCCCGCGACCCGGACCTGCGCTTCACCTGCGCCATGGCGCTGGGAGAAGACGGAATCGTGGCCCGGGCCCTGGATTCCGGCGACCCGCAGCAGCGGCTGGTGGCCCGCACATTCCTGGCGAAGCGTAAGTCGCCCGCGATTGCGCCGCTGCTGATCGAGGGTCCGGAGGAAATACGCGAGGAGATCCTCGAGCGCCTCCGCAGCCCGCTGCCGGATGCGCTGGTCGATCCGGTGCTCCGGGCGGTGGAACGATGCGATGCCAAGAGCCGCGCCAGGGGCGCCCGGCTGCTGCGGCCGAGCCTGACGAAGGGGATCGTGGAGCGGCTGGTCCGGCTCGGCCGGAAGGAACGCGACGCGGAGGTGTTCAAGATTCTGCTGGATGCCGAGCAACTGCCGGCCGGGCGGGAAGTGATCCGCGCGGTCATCGAGGAGGGTTTTTTCGAGACGCTTTGGGGGGCGGTGTACGATGCCCCGCAGCACGTTGATTTCACCGATCCGGCGGTTCTGAAATTCGCGGCGAAGGGCGATGCGTCGGCTCTCGAGAAGCTGGTCACCGTCGCGGGGAGGCAGATCGAGAAGGGCCCGGGGAACGAGGACGCACTGGTGCGCTTTCTGGTGGGAGTCGCGTTTGGAGATGGGCCGGGGGAGGTGCGGTGCAACGCTTACGGCGTGCTGGAGAGGTACGATCAGCAGCGCTGGGACTGGCTGAGCCCAGCGAGCCTTAGGAGGCTGTTCGGGGGCGCGGCCTGGGTTCTGAAGGCCATCGTACCGCAGCTCCAGGAAATCGAGCTCGCGCAGATGTGCGGCGGCCTGCTGGAGAAACTGACGAGCCGCTGGGCCGAGCTGGCGGAAGTCCTCACCGACGAGGACCGGGAGGCCGTGAAACAGCTCGCCAACGGGCTGCAGGACTCGGCATGCAGCGACACCCGGTGGCGATCTGAATCGGCGAAGCTTCTGGCGAAGATGGCGGTGAGTTCTCCGGGGGAAGCGCTGCCGGCCGTCAGCAAGCTGTTGCGGGAGTGCGGCCTGCAATGGGGATGCTGGGACATCCCGGGCGATCTCCTGGCGGAATACAGTGCGCTCGCCAGGCGAATCCGACGCGAGGAGGCGCTGGCGGAAGAGCTGGCCAGCGCGCTCACCGCAATGCTGAGCGAGGCTAGCCTCGAGGAGCGGTATGCTCCCGCAATCGAATTGCTGACGAACCTGGCGAAGGATCATCCCGCTCTGCGGAAGGGGATCGCGGCGGGAACGGCCTCGATCCTCGAGGACCGCGAGTGGGGCGACCGCGATCTGAAGCCGCCGCTGGACAACCTGGCCGACGCTGTGGGGTTCGAGGAGAAGCGCGAAGAGGAGGCCGAGGCTGTGCCGGCGCCGCCTGAGACGCCGCCGATAGCACCCGAGGTTTGGGACCACCTGGAGATGCTCCCCGAGGCGCCGGTGAAGACGCTGGCGCAATACGTTTCCTTCCTGAAGGCCATGAACCAGACCAAGGACCCGATGGCGGTCATCACGAGCCACGGGATGACGGTGGAAACCTTTGGAGAGTGCGTGTCACAGTGGGGCGAGGTGATATCAGGCAACGACGCGCTCGCGGTTCGCTACGGCCAACTGGTCTCCGGGTTGTAGTTCTATCCCAGCGTGATTTCCAGCTTCGTGACCGATGCCGGGGGGAAGCGGTGCCCCACCAGCGAGCCTCGCGCCGAAAGGGCCTCCGCCTTCGGCTCCACCTCTCTGGGCGCCTCGAAGCTGTTGTGCGCGTGAACATCGCTCGCCGCCAGCGTTACCGCCCGGATGGATTGGGCCGCCCCGCCACGGATGGCGATCTCGGCCTCGCGCGCCTGGTCCAGGCTCGGATTGGTGACCGTCAGGGTCAACTGCTTCCCGTTGAGCGACGCCGAACCGGCCAGCCCGGGCAGCGTGGCCGGCTGCGTGTTCCTCGAGTACTTCACTTCGGGCGCCGTGAACACCGACCGGACGGACTGAGCGCCCTGGTGCGCGGCGTACATGGCGAAGACGTGATAGGTGGGGGTGACGCAGAACTTGTCCTCGTGCGCCAAGAACAGCGATTGCAGGCAGTTGACAAGCTGGGCAATGGCGGCCAAGGCGACCTTGTCGGCGTGGCGGTTGAAAGTATCCAGAGTCAAACCTGCCAGCACGGCGTCGCGCATGGTGCTTTGCTGGCCGAGCAAAGCCTCCGGGAACGTCTCGGTGCCGGAGGCGTACCAGGCGCCCCACTCATCCACCACCAGCTTGACTTCATGCCGGGGATCGGACTCTCGCATCACGTTCCAGTGCGCCTGGATCAGCGATTCCATCTGGTTGGCCTCGCGCAGGATCTCGTAGTACTGCTCGGCGTCGAATTTCAGAGCGTCGCCCTTGCCCCGGAGCCACTCGGTGGTGCGTCCTCCGCTGGCATTCCAGGCATAGTGGTGCAGCGCCCAGCCCCACATGCCTCGAAGCACGCCGCCTTCGGCCGCTTTCTTGAAGAACCGCCGCGTCCATTCGACGTTGTCTCCGGGGGGCCCGGAGCCGACCAGCGACAGCCGCATGCCGTAGCCCGGTAGCCACGCCGAGTAGCGGCGATACTCGGTCGCATAATCCTCGGGAAGGAAGTTGCCTCCGCAGCCCCAGGATTCGTTGCCGGCGCCCCAGAAACGCACATTCAACGGATCGCGCTCGCCATCCGCCGCCCGCCGCTCCGCGAGCGTGGTGCTCCCCGCGGGAGCATTGCAGTACTCCACCCAGCGCCAGAACTCCTGCGCGGGCAGACTGCGCACATTGGCGGCGAAATACGGCTGCGCGCCCGCGAGCTTCGAGAACCGCGCGAACTCGATGGTGCCAAACTCGTTGGGATCGTAACGCGCGGGACCGTCGCGCCGCGCGGCTTTGGACCACTCCGCCGCGTCCAGCCAGAAGTTGGTCCGCTTGGGCCGCTTCTCCCGGGGGCCGACGCCGTCTCTCCAATCGTACTGATCCGCGAAACAGCCGCCCGGCCAGCGGATCACGCCCGGCTTGATCTTGCGCAGCGCGTCGATCAGCTCCTTGCGAAGGCCGCCGATGTTGGGGACCCTGGACTGCTCTCCGACCCAGATCCCGTCGTAAACGACTCCGCCGAGGTGCTCGACGAAGTGGCCATAGATCTCCGGGGCGATCCTGCCGATAGGTTCATCGAGCAGAACCTCCACCCGCGATTCCGCCGTCTGCGCCGACAGCGGGGAAGAAACGATATCGCGCGCGGCCAGCCAGGCCGTCCCAGCGGCGGCCGTTTGTAGGAAATGCCTTCTGGTGTTCATGGTTGAAAGCGCTTTCAGGATGATATAGTATGCCTTGACGCTTCCGCGAGTCAAGCGGCAAGGAAGAGTTACAATCGAGTATCCAGATGCGTACCTATCCCTTGTCGCTTCTGTTGCTCGCCTTGCCGGCCGCTGCCGTGGAAATCGAACAGCGGGTCGATGCGCTGCTTCAGCGGATGACGCTGGAAGAGAAGCTCGGCCAGATGTCACAATCCAACGCGCTACGCAGCGCCGGGATTACAGCCGAGGTCAAGGCGGAAATCCGCAGGGGGCGCTGGGGCTCGTTCCTCAACGCCGGCAGTTTCGAAGACCGGGCCGAGGCCCAGCGCATCGCGGTGAAGGAAAGTCGCCTCGGCATCCCGCTCATTTTCGGGAGGGACGTGATCCACGGCTACCGCACCGTGTTCCCGATCCCGCTGGGGCAATCGGCGAGCTGGGATCCCGAACTGATCGCGCAGGCCGCGCGCATTGCCGCGCGCGAGACCGCGGCCATGGGCATCCAATGGACTTTCGCCCCGATGCTGGACATCGCCCGCGATCCGCGCTGGGGCCGCATCGCCGAGTCGCTCGGCGAAGACCCCTACCTGGCGAGCGCGCTAGGCGCCGCCATGGTGCGCGGCTTCCAGGGCGCCTCGCTCGTTGCGCCGGATTCGATCGCGGCCTGCGCGAAGCACTACGTGGGCTACGGGGCGGCAGAAGGAGGGCGGGACTACAACACCACCTGGATCCCCGAGGTGGAACTCCGGAACGTCTACCTGCGCACGTTCCAAGCCGCGCGCGAGGCTGGCGTCGCTACGTTCATGAGCGCCTTCAACGACCTGAATGGCGTCCCGGCCACCGGCAACGCCTTCACGCTGCGCCAGGTGCTGCGCCAGGAATGGGGCTTCGACGGATTCGTGGTGAGCGACTGGAATTCCGTGATCCAGATGGTCAATCACGGCTACGCCGGCGATGCCGCCGACGCCGCGTTCAAAGCCTTGCGCGCCGGCGTCGACATGGAGATGACCAGCACGTCCTACTACGACCACCTCAAGTCTCAGGTCGAAGCCGGCAAGGTGGACCTGAAGCTGATCGACGAGGCGGTGCGGAACATCCTGCGCGTGAAGATGCGGCTCGGGCTGTTCGACAAGCCGGCGCCCACCGCCCCGGACAAAGCGGCGCTGTTCACTGCCGAAGGGCAGGAGATCGCGAAGAAGCTGGCGACCGAAAGCACGGTGCTGCTCAAGAACGAGAACCGCGCGCTGCCGCTCTCTAAATCCATCCGCAAAGTGGCGGTGATCGGACCGCTGGCCGACAGTCCCGTGGACCAGATGGGTTGCTGGGTCAGGGATGCCGATCCCCGCGAAGTGCGCACGCCGCTGGCGGCGCTCAAAGAGACGCTGGGCGCATCGCGCGTGGTCTATGCCCCGGGCCTGAAGACCAGCCGCGATACGAGCCGGGCCGGGTTCGCGGCCGCGCTTCGGGCCGCTCGGGGCGCGGATGTCGTGCTGCTGTTCCTGGGCGAAGAGCAAAGCCTTTCGGGCGAGGCGCACTCGCGGGCCTTTCTCGACTTGCCCGGGGCGCAGGAAGCGCTGGTCGAGGAGGTTGCCCAGGCGGGCAAGCCGATGATTGCGGTGATCCTGGCGGGCCGGCCACTCACCTTCCAGAACGTGGCCGAGCGCGTCCGCGCGGTGCTTTACGCCTGGCATCCCGGCAGCATGGGCGGCCCGGCCCTCGCGGACCTGCTGTTCGGGGACGCTGTGCCGTCCGGCAAGCTGACGGCATCCTTTCCGCGCACCGTGGGCCAGGTGCCGGTCTACTACAACCACATGAACACCGGCCGGCCGCCTGTTCCCGAGGACCTCGGGATCCGGATGGGAATGCCAAAGGATCCCCAGCGAGACACGTCGAAGTATATCGACGTGGACTACACGCCGGAGTACCCCTTCGGCTTCGGGCTTTCCTACACCACATTCGAGTACTCGGACCTCCGCCTGTCTTCGCCCACAGTGCCGGTGGGCGGGACGCTGACGGTCTCCGCCGGCGTCGCCAACACCGGCCCGGTGGAGGCGGAGGAGATCGTGCAACTCTACACCCGGCAGCTCGTC
>JBEKWU010000154.1:0-10637 GCA_049512775.1 Bryobacteraceae bacterium | reverse complement strand
GCCCAGGATCCCGAACCAGTTCTTCATTCCCAGCGTCGCCCCGGTGAGGCTGTGCTGCTTGGCGATGGGGACGTTGATCAGCTTGTCGGCGGCCAGGAAGGGCTCCAGAACCGGCCACGCGCCTAGAACCTCGCCGCGGAGGTCAACCTCCTTGAACAGCCGCCATTCCGGCAGGACTATGCGGGCCCCTTCCGCACGCGCCGCCTCGGCGATGCCGCTGCGCTCGAACACCTGGTGCGGTTCGTGGACCGGCACGTCGGTGACGATGACCTCCTTGGCGCCCGCCTCGCGGCACAGCCGCACCGTTTCGGCGACCACCTCCGGGTTTGTGTTCGCCGCCTGCTGCGGGGTGCGGTCCCAGGCCATGTTGGGCTTGACGACCACCACGTCGCCGCGGGCTACGAACCGGCGCATGCCGCCGAGTTCCCGAAGCGCCGCCCGCACCAATTGCCGGGGATCGTCGCCCTGGCTGATCACCAGTTGCGGAAGTCTGGGGTCGGGCGGCACGGCGAAGTTGGGTTTTCGCACCGGCGCAACGGCGGCTTCCTCGCGGCCGCTGCGGCGGTTCAGCCACACCGCGAGACCCGCGGCGGCGGCGCCCGCTCCGCCCAGCCGCAGCAGCTTGAGCATTGCCTCCCGGCGATCGGCGCGCTCCTGGTCTGCCATCATGCTAAGTTTACAATCGTGCGGCTGGTTCTGGTACTGATCGGTTTCACCGCGGTCGTCGCCCAGATCGTGCTCATGCGCGAGCTGATGGTGGTCTTCTGCGGGAACGAGCTCTCGCTCGGCATCATGCTGGCGAACTGGCTGCTCTGGACGGCGGCCGGCAGCGCGCTCCTGGGCCGGCTCCACAGATCCCCGCGGAAACTGGTGGCCGCCCTGGAAACCGCCATCGCGGCGGCGCTGCCTGCGACGATCTTCGCGGTGCGCTCCAGTAAACAAGTATTTGAGCCGGTGCCCGGCGCGATCCTCGGGCCGGGACCGATGTTCCTGATTTCGCTGGTCGCGCTGAGCCTGTTCTGCGCGCTCTCGGGCTGGCTGTTCGCCGCCTCCAGCCGCATGTGCACGGAAGAGCGCGGCACGCCCACGGCGGAGGCGACCGGATCGGTGTACCTCTACGAAGCGATCGGCTCCGGCGCCGGCGGCATCCTGGCCAGCCTGGCGCTGATCCGCTTTCTCACGGCATTCGAGATTGCGCTGCTCCTGGCGCTGCTGAACCTGCTGGCGGCGGCGTGGCTGACCGTGCGATCGCCCATCCGCCGGTCGGCGGCCATGCTGGTGCTCGCGGCCGGCTTCGCGGTGATCGTTTTTCCGGTCGTCAGCCCGAAACTGGACGCCCTTTCGCTCGGGCGCCTCTGGCGCGGATTCCGCGTGGTTGCGACGCGCAACTCCGTGTTCGGAAACCTGGTCGTGGTCGCTACCGAGGGGAGCCGCAGCCTGTTCGAGAACGGCCTCGTCGCGTTCACCGTTCCCGACCCGGAGGCGGCCGAAGAGGCGGTGCACTACGCGCTGCTCGAGCACCCCGAGCCGCGCTCGTTGCTGCTCATCGGCGGCGGCGCGAACGGCAGCCTGGAGCAGGCTCTCCAGCACGACAGCCTCCAGCGGATCGATTACGTCGAGCTCGATCCCGCGGTACTCGAGCTCGCGCGGAAGTACTTCCCGAACTCGATCCCAGCCGACCCGCGCATCCGCGTGCACCACATCGACGGGCGCCTCTTCCTCAAGACCACGCCCAGCACCTATGACGTGATCCTGGTCAACCTGCCCGACCCCCGCACGGCTCAGCTCAACCGCTTCTACACGCTCGAATTCTTTCGCGAGGCGGCGCGGAAGCTGGCGCCCGGCGGCGTGTTCTCGTTTCAGGTGAGCGGCGCCGAGAACTACATCAGCCCCGAGCTGGCGGACTTCCTGCGCTGCCTCCGCAAGACCCTGCGCGAGGCGTTCGCCGAGGTCACGGCGATTCCGGGCTCGACGGTGCACTTCTTCGCCGCCAGCCGGCCGGGGGTTCTGCTCCACGACCCGCGCGAGATCGTCTCGCGGCTCCGCGCGCGCGGCCTCCAGACCAGGTACGTGCGCGAGTATTTCATTCCCTTCCGCATGGCGCCGGACCGCATGCGCGACCTGGAGTCCCAGATCGCGCCCCGGGCCCAGACGCCGGTGAACCGCGATTTCGCGCCCATCGCGTACTACTTCGACACCGTGCTGTGGAGCAGCCGGTTCGAGCGCGCCTCGGTGTTCCGGGAGATCGCCCGCCTCCCGTTCGGCTGGCTTGCCGGCGCCGTCATGCTGGTGGCAGCCGCCGTGGCCGTGGCGCTACGCCGCCGCGTCGCTGCCATTGCGGGCTACTCGGTGGCGGCCATGGGATTCACGCTGATCGGGCTCGAGTTGCTGATCCTGCTCGCGTTTCAGGCCACGCATGGATACGTCTACCACCAGCTTGCGATCGTGATCGCGGCCTTGATGGCGGGCATGGCGCTGGGCGCCTGGCGGGCGGTGCGCGGCACGGCGGGGCTGCGCGCCCTGGCGCGGATTCAACTCTTGGCCGCGGCGACTCCCGTGGCCTTGTGCCTCCTGTTCGCCTCGCGCTTCCAGTTCGCGCTCGTGTTTCCCGCGGCGGCGCTCGCGGCGGGATTCCTGGGCGGCTACCAGTTCCCGGTGGCCAGCCGCGTCTTCTTCGACGGCCCGGTGCGCAGCCCGGGAACTCTCTATGGCCTGGATCTGGCCGGAGCCTGCCTGGGAGCGGTGGCGCTCAGCCTCTACCTGGTTCCGGTGTTCGGCTTCCTCAAAACCGCGCTGCTGATGGCGATCGTCAATGCCGCGCCGGCGGCCCTGCTGCTGGTGTGTGGTCGCCGAACACCAGCGCCGTGAACATGAAGATGTCGGTCTGCTCGTCCTTCCAGGCGTCCGCGGGCAACCCGGCTTTGCGGCAGGTCTCGGCCAGGAACGTCGCGCGGTTCCAATGCTGCTCGACGGGGACCTGTGGCAGCAGCAAGCCCTCGTTTTCGCCGCGCCGCATCACCAGTCCGTCCTTCCCCACCTCGATCTGTTTGATATCCAGTACCCGCCGCAGCGGCGATAGCACCGACACCTCGTACTGGAGCTGGCTCAACTCGGAGGGCTCCACCGGCGAGAAGCGGCTGTCCCTGAGCGCGGCATAGGTGGCCACGTCCCGCACAGTGAGGCTCAGCGGCTTGACCGGGGCGACGTAGCCGATGCAGCCACGCAGCTCGCCGTTCTTCTTCAGCGTGACAAATGCGCCGCGCTCCTGCATGAGGGCTTCGGAATTCGACCCCTTGAAGTCGTACGCCCGATGCTGCCGCACCGCCGTTTCCACCGAGGTCCGCGCCAGCTTGAGCAGTTCGTCGCGCTCCGCCTGCGTCAGCGAGAACGGCGGCGCCGCGGAGGCCTGTCCGCCGGCCGCTTTGACCAGCGCCAGCGCGCCGTAGCCGACCACGCGGCTGTGGTCGCCGGTAACGTCGCCCGAGTTCGCGTACTTCAGGAGCACCGCTTCGGTGGCGCCCAGCCGCTCGGAGGCGATCATCGCCGCGACGATCGGCCCGCCCCCGCAGGCCTCCCACACCCGGCTTTCGAAGTTCCGCGACATGCTCAGGTAATCCCATTCCTGAATCGCCTTGAGCGTCTTGTGGTCGATCTTCACCGCTTCGTCGTAAGGGTGGAAGTGCGAAAGGTCGGAGCTGGCGACGATCAGCGTATCCGAGCCTTGAATCAGCTTGGCCAGCGCGACGCCCAGCGCGCGGCAGGCATCGTAGCTCTGGTCGCCCATGATGATGGGCACCAGCTTGAACTGCCCCAGCACGCGCTGAAGAAACGGGAGCTGGACCTCGAGCGCGTGCTCGCCCTGCCCGCCCGATGCCACGTGCCCCTGGCTCGAGAGCTTGATCAGCGGGCTCATCGAAGCCAGCTTCGCCGCGAACGCTTTGTCGACTGGCACCGTGCCCAGCGGCGTCGCGTAGGCATCGCCGTCGTAGACCGCGGAGAACCCAAACGCCTCGATGTGCGAGGGCGCGATGACCACCACCCGTTCGGGCTTCCGCCCCTTCAGCAGCGCGTAGGAGTACGCCGCCACCGCGCCCGAAAACTGATAGCCCGCGTGCGGCGAAATCAGCGCCACGACGGGCCCCGCGACCGCCGGCGGCGCCGCCTGCGCCAGGAATCCGTCCACCATGTTGCGGAGTTCGTTCGCATCCGCGGGATAAAACGCGCCCGCCACCGCCGGCTGCCTTGTCTTCTGGCCGCAAGCGGCCGCCGACAGCAACAGCACGAGTGCGATGGCGCGATTGACTTGGTGCTTTTTCATGGCTATTTCAACTCATTCAGAAATCTGCCGGCCACCGCCGCGAATTCCCGCGGCTGCTCGCTGAACGAGAAGTGGCCGGCGTTCTTGATGACCACAAACCTGCCGTTCGGAAACGATTCGGCATAGAGGCGGCTGGCCTCCTCGGGCTGAAGGTCCTTTTCGCCGTGGATCACCAGCACCGGCGCGCTCACCTTCTTGAGCGCATCGCGGTAATCGTGCTGCCGGCCCATGCTGAAGAACAGCGCATGGACCATCCAGCCGCCGTTGTCCTGGATCTGCTCCTCGGGCGGCATCTTGAAGCCCTTGGCTTCCGCCGCCGCCCGGTAGTACTTGCCGAACTCCGCGTTGATCGATTTCAACTCGGCTTCGGAGCGCGAGAAGATCCTGCCGTAATCGAAATAGCGCCCCAGAAAGGCCTTGTACTCCTGCTTCATGGCCTCGGGCAGCAGCGCCTTGATCCTCTCGTACAACCCGCCGTCGGCCGCGGGCATCACCAGCACTTCCGCCGGCGCCACCAGAATCAGCGCTTTCACCTGTTCCGGATGCTCCGACGCGTAGAGCGACGCCAGGAAGCCGCCGAACGAGTGTCCGATGAGGATCAGCTTCTCGTCCCCCAGGATCTGGCGGATCTTTTCGATATCGGCGATCTGTGTGCGCAAGCCCAGCGTGCGGATCAGTTCTTTGAGGTTCGCACCGTAGTTGGGTGAGGCGAGTTTGTCGATCGGCCTCGTCGATCGGCCGCACCCGCGCTGGTCGTAGTACACGAAACGGTAGCCGGCGGTCAGCGGCTCGAGACCCGGCCAGGCGCTGTGAGTCGGGAATCCCGGCCCTCCGTGGACCATCAGAACGTTCTTGCCCGCCCCCTCGGAAAAGTGGAACAGGCGGATATCTTTCTCTACCGTCCAGTAACTCTCGTCCTGAGCCTGAGCGTATAGCGCCAGCGCGCCCGCAATCAGCACGATGCTCGCAATCAGCAGTCTCCCCTTCATCCCTTCCACACTCCCGCGATTTCCTGCTGGCAGTACTGGCACTTGCCTTTCTTCAGGAAGACGCCGTCAATCGAAAACCCTTCGCGTTTCACCACCACGCGGTGGCACTTGGGGCAGTAGGTGTTCTCGGCGGGATGCCCCGGGACGTTGCCGAGATAGACGTAGTGCAGGCCCTCCGCATCCGCGACCGCCTTGGCGCGCTCCAGAGTCTGCAACGGGGTGGGCGGCAGGTTCTTGAGCAGGTACTCGGGGTGAAAGCGCGTGAAATGCACCGGCACGTCCACCCCCAGCTCCGAGCGCACCCAGCGCGCCAGACCCTTGAATTCGGCGTCGCCGTCGTTCAGCGTGGGCACCACCAGGTAGACGATCTCGGTCCACATGCCCAGCTTGCGCATCGCCACCAGCGCCTCCAGCACGGGCTTCAACTCGCCGTTCACCACCTCTTTGTAGAACTTCTGGGAAAACGCCTTCAGATCCACCTTGATGGCGTCCACCAGCCCGCACAGTTGCTTGAGCGGCTCCTGCTGGATGTATCCGCCGGTCACCACCACGCTCTGGATTCCCGCGGCGCGCCCCGCCCGCGCCGAATCGGCCATGTACTCGTAGAAGATCACCGGCTCGCTGTAGGTATAAGCGATCGAGTCGCACTGGTTGGCGCGCGCCGCCGACGCCAGCGTCGCGGGCGGCAGATACGTCGCCCTCACCTGTTCCGGCCGCACCTGCGAAATATCCCAGTTCTGGCACATCTTGCAGTTCACGTTGCAGCCCGCCGTCGCCACCGAGAGCGCCAGCGTGCCGGGATGGAAATGGAACAGCGGTTTCTTCTCGATGGGGTCGATGTGCGCGGCGCAGACCCGCGAGTGCACCAGCGTGTAGTAGGTGCCGCCGCGGTTCTCCCGCACCCCGCAGTAGCCGCGCTCCCGCTCGTCGATCACGCACTCGCGCGGGCACAGCTTGCACTTGATCTTCTTGTACGCCAGTTTCTCGTAGAAGCTGGCCTCGCGAACGAATTGCGCGTCGCTCTCCGCCGCGAAGCCGCCACGCGCGCACGCGGCCAGCGCGACGGTTCTCAGGAAGACCCGGCGATCCGTCGGCGGCATATCAAAGCTCCACCCGGTCGATCCGCGCGGGATCGTTGGTCCCGATGCGGTGGGCCGGATCGGCGGCCGTGGCGATGTATTTGGGCTGGCGGCCGGTTTCCTTGAGCGGCTTGTGACCTTTCTCGGCGCGCTTGCGCTCGATGATCTGCCAGCCGGTGTAGTCCAGGGCGACGGGGTCCCGCGACACGATGAGCCCGTTGTAACTCCAGTCCCACTGCGGCATGTAGGAAGGCCCGCCCTCGTACTGCGCCGTGATGGCGTCGCAGATGGCCAGCCTCACTTTCTGCCGGATCGGCGGCAGCATGTAGACGTCGGCGACGTACGGGTCGCCCACGTCGCTGTGATACTTGTTGGGGTTGTGAATCGCTCCGAACAGGTTCTTCAGCGCCATGGTGACGCCCACGATTCCGTGGTCCTTAAGCACCGGCAGGTTGATCACGGCGTCGCAGGTCTGGGTCAGCGTCTTCGAAAGCAGGCTCGCGGCGCTGCCGTGCTCTACCAGGTCGCCCTCGTACCCCGCCACGTCGTTGCCCAGACAGCGCAGTCGGCCGCCGGAGGTCTGGATGCGGAATCCCGCGCTCTCCAGGTCGTCGTTCAGCCGGTCCCAGATGACGATGTTGCGCGCCGGGACGCCCGCCTGTTGCAGCCGCTCGCAAATGGCTTCGACGAGCGGGACGCTGGTCGAAGCGCCTCTGCCGGCCAGGCAGTTCACCTTCAATCCGACGACTTCGCCGGGCCGCGCAACCCGCTTCCAGGCTTCCAGGGCGTTGTCGCGGTCGTAGACCCCCTGCACCGTGCGGTCGAGAGCTTTGAGCAGGGCGCTGCCCGAGGTGCGCATGAGAGGATCGCGGGCAATGACGACTTTCGATTTCGCGGGGGGGCCGGCCTGCGCGACCAGCGCGCCGGCCAGGCATTGGTCGAGGAACTCACGACGGCTTGTCCCCCTCGTCTGACGCACCTTCACTACCCGTTATAGCACCAGCCGAGCCTCGATGGCGTGCGCCAGCGCCTCCAGCGGCCCCGGCGCTTCTTCGTAAGCCACCAGGCGCACGAAGTAGCGGCCCTTCCGGAAAGTGACGCTCGCGCCGTAGTCTCTGCCAGCATCGCCCAGAGCGGCCGCCCGGCTGCCCGCGGCGGATTCGGATTCGAAGATTCGCCGCGCGCCCTCCGCCGTCCGCATGACGTGGACGTCCGCAACGGCGTCGAGCTTGTCCTGGTAGCGATAGCGCGCGGTCAGCGTTCTCTCGATGCCCGCCGTGAGATACCGCTCCGCGTCTCCATCGACGTACTGCCAGAGGTTCACCGCCTCGAACGTCCGTGTGGCGCCGGATTTCGCCCAGCCCGGGGCCTCCCCGGTCTCCGGCAGCAGCTCCGTCGTCCGGCCCCGCCGCAGCAGGATTTGGTTGGTGCGCGAGCGGCTCTCTCCGACGCTGGTGACGTACACCGCGGCGCGGTCCTTCACCGGGCAGGCGTATTCGCACGCGCCGCAACCCACGCAGCGCTCCGGATCGACGTAGGGCTGCCGCACCGGTTTCATGGCGCCGGAGGCGTCCGCCACTTCCGCCGGCCGCAGGTAAATGGCCTTGGGAGAAGTGGGGCACCACTCCTCGCACACGATGCACTCGGTGGCCATGGACCAGGGCAGGCAGCGCCCGCGATCATAGAACGCCGTGCCAATGCGCACCGGCTTGCCGCCCTCCGAGGACCAGCCTTTCTCCTTCGCCGTGATGCGCCAGATGGCCCCGGTGGGGCAAACCTGGCCGCACAACACGCAACCCGGTTCGCAGTAGCCGACGCGCGCCACCAGCACCGGCGTCCAGAGACCCTCGACCCCCCCCTCGCCCAGCGCCGGGTGCAGCGCGTTGTTGGGGCACACTTTCATGCACTCGCCGCAGCGGATGCAGCGCTCCAGGAAGTCTTTCTCTTCGAGCGCGCCGGGCGGCCGGATCAGGCGCGGATCGCTCCCAGCGCTCGAGCGCAGCAGCGGAACCGCGGCCGCACCCGCCGCCAGCGCCGTGAGCGCCTTGCGACGCTCCAGGTTCGGCCCCTCGACGGTATTCGCCCGGCCGGGGAACCAGCGGAACTCCAGGCCTCCCTCGGGGCAGTCCGCGGTGCAGTTCAAACACAGATGGCACTCGGCTTTGCGCCACAGCGCTCCGGGAATCGGATCGTCCCCGCCCTGGCAGCCGAGCAGGCAGCGGTTGCACTCCCCGCACTGGCTCTCCCGCTTGACCAGCCCCAGGATCGACCACCGCGACATCGCGCCCAGCAGCGCCCCCAGCGGGCACAGCGCCCGGCACCAGAACCGCGTGAATCGCAGGTTCAGCGCCAGCACCGCCGCGAAGATCAGCCCCAGGAAGAAGCCCTGGGCGAAATGCGGCTGGCGGAAGCTGAGCAGGGTCCCTTGCCCAATGAAATCGAGCGCGTCCGCGGTGAACTTCAGGGGCCGGATGCCGCTGCGGTAGAGCAGATCGCACAGCGCATGCAGCCCGTAGTTCAGCCCCGGCAGGATCGAGAGCCCGAGCGACCGCACGGTGAGCGAGATGGGGTCCATGGTCCCGAAGATGCCGCTCCCGAAAACCGCCGCGATGAGCAGGGCGACGAGCAGGTAATACTTCAGCCGCTGCCACTTCTTGTAGCGGTTCGATTCTAGCCGTTGCTTGCCGGGCTTGCGCAGATGGCTGAAAAAGTGGTTCAGCGTTCCCAGCGGGCAGACCCAGCCGCAGAAAAAGCGGCCCAGGAACAAAGTTGGGATAAGGATGACGAGGCTCCACAGCAACCCGCTATAGAGCGCGCGAGTGGCGAGCGCGTTCCCCACCGCCACCAGCGGATCGCTCTCCAGGAAAATGCTCACCGGGTACGGCAGCCGGACTTCCCCCCGCGCGCCATGGAGCGTGCCGCGGAACTCGGTCCTGGCAAGCAGGAACACGAACAGCGCCAGAAAAGCGATCTGCGACAGCCTGCGGAATCTCGCGCCGGGGATCTTCACGGTCACATCTCTAGAATGACTTTGCCGGCGTTGCCGGAGAGCATCGCCTCGAACGCCCGCGGGTACTCGCTGAACGCGAAGCGGTGCGTCACGATCGGGCTGATGTCCAGCCCCGATTGCAGCATGACCGTCATCATGTACCAGGTCTCGTACATCTCGCGCCCGTAGATGCCCTTGATGGTGAGCATGTTGAAGATGACGGTGTTCCAGTCGATCGAGATCTCCCCCGGCGGGATGCCCAGCATGGCGATTCTCGCGCCGTGGCACATGTTCGCGAGCATCTCGCGGAAGGCCGACGGGTTGCCCGACATCTCCAGGCCGACGTCGAAGCCCTCCAGCATGCCCAGCTCCTTCTGCACGTCGGCGATGCGCTCGGTGCGCACGTCCAGCGCGCGCGTCACTCCGAACTTGCGCGCCAGCTCCAGCCGGTAGGGGTTCACGTCGGTGATCACCACGAAACGCGCGCCCGCGTGGCGCACCACCGCCGCCGCCAGGATGCCGATCGGCCCCGCGCCGGTGATCAGAACGTCCTCGCCAAGCACCGGGAAGGTCAGCGCCGTGTGCACGGCGTTGCCGAACGGGTCGAAGATGGCCGCGATATCCAGAGGGATGCCATTCGAGTGGCGCCAGATGTTGGTCATCGGCAGCGCCAGGTACTCGGCGTAGCAGCCCGGGCGGTTCACGCCGATCCCTTTGGTCCGCGCGCACAGGTGCCGCCGCCCCGCCAGGCAGTTCCGGCAGCGCCCGCAGACCACGTGCCCCTCGCCGCTCACGATGTCGCCGGGAAAGAAGTCGGCCACGTTCGAGCCAACCTCGGCGATCTCCCCGACAAACTCGTGCCCGACCACCATGGGTACGGGAATGGTCTTCCGCGCCCAGTCGTCCCAGTTCCAGATGTGCAGGTCGGTGCCGCAGATGGAGGCGCGCTTCACCTTGATCAGCACGTCGTTGATGCCGATCTCCGGCACCGGAACTTCTTCGAGCCACAGTCCGGGCTCGGCCTTGCTTTTCACCAGCGCTTTCATCGGATGCTCCCGCCGGCCCCCCGGTCTGTGCGGCGGGCGCGGTCCCACCCCGATTGTAATGCTACCCGGTGGCGCGGGTGGCTTCAGCGGCCCAGCCGGCGCCTCTGGAGGTCAATCGCCTCCTGAGCTTCTTTCACTCTCTTCAGGATCTTCTTGCCGTCCACCGCGAAAAGAACGCCGCAAGCGGGACACCGGATGCGCGGCGACAGCCCGATG
>JBEKWU010000153.1:0-10745 GCA_049512775.1 Bryobacteraceae bacterium | reverse complement strand
GCCGCTTCCGCCGGCCCTCCGCTTCAGGCTCATCATGCCCTGGAAACAAACCGTCGCTTCAGGCTCATTGACCATTGGAAACGGACTCCCCGTTCAGGCTCATCCTGTATTGGACAATTCTGCAGTCAGCGGAAAAGTGATCGCTAACGTATAATGAGTGCTGCGGTCCGCCAGCCGGATGGCTGGGTCACTCCGCACCGATTCCAACTGCACGAGGATGACTGCAATGCTTCCGACCAGACGAAGTGTTATGGGTCTGTTGGCGGGTGGCGCGCCTGCCCTGAGACTGTCGCGAGCCTTTGCCCAGGGCAGCGGCCCGGAGATCCCACCCGGGCCGTTTAAAGGCGCCCGCGAGTCTCTCAAGGATTACCGCATTCCCGAGTGGTACCGCGACGCCAAGTTCGGCATCTGGGCGCATTGGGGCCCGCAGTCGGCGCCCGAGTTCGGAGACTGGTATGCCCGCAACATGTACGTTGAAGGGCACCCACAGTACAAGTATCACCTGGAGCACTACGGTCACCCTTCGAAGTTCGGCTTCAAGGACGTGATCCCCACCTGGAAGGCCGAGAAGTTCGATCCGGAAGGCCTGATGGATCTGTACAAGAAGGCCGGCGCGAAGTACTTCTGTAGCATGGGCGTCCATCACGACAACTTCGATTTGTGGAACTCGAAGCACCAAAGCTGGAACGCGGTGAACATGGGGCCCAAGCGCGACGTCGTGGGGCTGTTCCGCAAGGCGGCCCTGAAGCGCGGGCTCAAGTTCGCGGTCAGCGAGCACCTGGGAGCCAGTTACCACTGGTTCCAGACCAGCCACGGCAGCGACAAAGAGGGGCCGTACCAGGGCGTGCCCTACGATGGGGCCGACCCGAAGTACGCCAGCCTCTATCACGAGGCGCATCCGGTCCCGAAAAGCCCGTGGAGCCCCGAGGGTGTGCCGGTTGCCTGGAAGCGCACGTACTTCCAACGCGTGAAAGACATCATCGACCAGTACGAACCGGACCTGTTGTACACCGACGGACCGATCATGTTCGAGGAGTGGGGGCTGAGCTTCATCGCGCACCTGTACAACCAGAGCGCCAGGCGGAATCGCGGCACGGTGGAAGCGGTCTACACGTGCAAGCAGCACGTCGATGACGAGACCGGCACGCGCGTGCTCGACATCGAGCGAGGCACGGTGGACACGATTTGGCCCCGGCCGTGGCAGACCGACACCTGCGTGGGCTACTGGCACTACAACAAGGAAGCCAAGTACAAGACGCCCAAGACCGTGATCGACATGCTGGTGGATATCGTCAGCCGAAACGGTAACCTGATGCTGAATTTCCCCCTGCGTTCCGACGGAACCCTGGACCCCGAGGAATTGAAGATCCTCGACGAAATCACCAGGTGGATGGCGGTCAACAGTGAAGCGATTTACGCCACGCGCCCGTGGAAGATCTTCGGAGAAAGCCCCGCCGCCCCGGCGCCCGCGGGCAAGGCGACGCCGCTCAATGAGCGCAACCGCAAGGACCTCACCGCCAACGACGTGCGATTCACCGCCAAGGGCAAGACGCTGTATGCGTTCGTGATGGGGTGGCCGGAAAAGCAAGCCGTGGTCGCGCCCCTGGCCACCACGAGCAAGCAGGGTGTGGGCAAGATCCGGAACGTCAAACTGCTGGGCTTCGCAGGAAAGGTAAAGTGGACCCAGGACGAGACGGGGCTGAAAGTCGAGATGCCCCCGGAGAAGCCCTGCGACCACGCCATCGCGCTGAAGATCGAGGGGGCGTAGGCACTGCGCGGTGGCCCGCGTGCCGGCCACTCCTCAACCTGTCTGCTCCGCTCCGCAACTCTCCAGTTGCCGGATCCATTCATCGAAATGGGCGCACTCGCGCCGCAGGGCAGTCATTCCAATATGCTGAAGGATCAGCGGGCCAGCCACGGGTTTTTGGTATTCCGGAAGGACGGCAAGAATTCGCTTCGAGGGCGCAGTCTCCGCGCCGTCGTCGATGTGTTCGGGGCTGGAGAAGTCGCGCCGAACGGCTGCCAAGCGCTCGGCGGCCTCGGCCCTGCCCGGGAAGGCAACGTCGAACTTCAGCGGCTCGACAAACAGCAACGCCTCGAACTCGTGGACTTGAATGTAAGGGATGAAACGGCGATCCTCGATGTCATCCGCGAAGGCGTCCTCCAGGCGTTTTGCCTTTCTCAGGGGGTCTATGTCTCCGCGGCACGCATCGTACCCAGGGAAATCGCTCGGCAGCCGGAACAGGTCCACCATGGTAGTGAACCGGGCGTCGGGATTGTGGTCCTCCTTCATCCACAGCGTGAGATCCTTCCTCCACTTCGCATAACTGGCGAGCCCGCCGCGATGGATCCGGGACCCGTGCCGCCCGGTTGTGATCATGTGGACGTCGGTGATCACTTGATGTGGCCACAGCTCCTGGGCAAGGATTCTATTGACGAAGCTCTCCTCGGTCTGTCCCTCAACGACCGCATGCAAGCGAATCAAAGACCGGGCCTCCCGCCAATCACGTTCTTCTCCCAAAGCTCGGACATGGTGTATTCAGCAAGCCAGGAATCCAACTCCTGGCGCCCGAGCCGGCGAAACGCGGATTCCCTCCCCGAACGGTCAACCACAACGATGTCCTCCGGCTCGAAACGGTCGATCAGGGCGACGGACTGCGTCGCCAGAATCACTTGCACCTGTGTCGATACGCTGCGGATGAGGCCTGCCAGCGTCCCAATTGCATAAGGATGCAGGCCGAGTTCCGGTTCGTCGAGAATCAACACGTCGGGCAGGTCCGATTCGGGTTGCTGGAGCAGGGCGACCAGAGCCATCAACCGCAGCATGCCATCGCCAGCTTGGGATGCATTGAACACCCGATCGCTGCCGCGCTCGCGCCAGCGCAGCAGCATCTTGCCATGCTCCTGTTCAAACTCAAAGTCCGCAAAGAACGGCAGGATAGGTCGGATGGTCTCCACAATCCGCCGGTAGTGACCCGGCTGCTCGTTCTTCAGCCGGAACAGAAACGGGGCGATGTTGGCGCCATCTTCCTTCAACCACCGCGCATCCTCCACATCCCACTTGTTGCGCATCCGGGCTGTTGCGGAAGTGTTGTGGAACTGATGGACAATGATCTTGCGAAGCTTGCCGAGGATGAAACCGGGCGTCTTGTCGCCCCGTTCCGCTCGCGCAATCAACTGCGCCTCCCGATGCCCGGCGCCCAGGTTGGTCCAGCGACACAATTCCGGGGGAACGTCGCTTGGCGAGAAGCGGAACCCCTCGTCGGCATAGATCAACGTGTCGCCTGCCGCATAGAACAGGCGGAACTGATACTCGTTCTCGCCATCATCCGTACTCAGCACCAGAGCGGCTTCCATCTGTGGTGTTCTAGCGGGTCCGTCGTGCAGAAGCGCACTTGCGCCTCCCAACTCCCCGATGTGCTCCTGGAGATTCCCCGGCGGGGCCAACGCCCAAGAAAGCATGCGGAAGAAGGAGATGAAGTTGGTCTTGCCCGCTCCGTTGGGGCCGATCAGGACTGTGAGCGGCCCAGGCTCGAAATCCGTCAGTTCGCGGATCGTCTTGAAACCTCGCAGCGTGATTCTGGTTAGGCGCGGTCTCACTCCCATGTTCCCCCTGCGGTATTCAAAGTAGTCACGATCACTAGCGTACCTCACACCGTGGTCGCGCGAGGCGTCTTCGCATCAGACTGCTGAAGCCGAGGCGGAGACCGCCGCTGTCGCCGCCTCGTCGCGGCGCTGCTTCTCTCTCAAAACTGCCCCGGACCCTGCGCTGGCCCAAGCGACGGTGACCAGGCCGCGGCCGCGGCCCTTCAACTTGTTGTGCCAGCGCAGCTCTCCTGTGGCCGGATCGAGGCAGAACAATTCACCCTGGGTGGCGGCGCAGAGCATACCGTTCTCCAGCACCACGTTCACGAAGTCGCTGCTCATCAGCCGTGCGCGCCAGATTTCCTGGCCGGTGGCGGGATCCAGCGCCAGGACGCTCCCCTGAATGCCAATGAAGATCACGGATTCCTCCACGAGCGCGTGTACGACACCGGGCCACCGGCTTGCATCGCACCCCTCCGGTGCGCTTTCATTGGACTCATGAGAACTTCTCCACACTTCTGGTTATTGGCTGCGGCGCTGCTTGTGGCGCCATTGGGCCGCAGTGCCGAAAAGGGCCGGTTCCTGGTCTACGTCGGCACGTACACCGGCGCCCAGAGCAAGGGCATCTACGCCTGGCGGTTCGATGCCGGCTCGGGCGCCGCAACTCCGCTGGGCCTGGCGGCCGAGGCGGCGAACCCCGCTTTCCTGGCGGTGGATCCAACCAACCGGTACCTCTACGCGGCATCGGAGATCGCGACTTACGGGGGCAAGCGGGAGGGAGCCGTCAGCGCCTTCGCGATCGACGCCGCCAGCGGCAAGCTGACGCTGCTCAACCAGGTCTCATCGCGCGGCGCGGGCCCGGCCTTCGTCACCGTGGACCGGACCGGCACGAACGTGCTGGTCGCCAACTACACGGGCGGCAGCGTCGCGGTGTGCCCCATTCACAGCGACGGCCGGCTCGGCGAGGCCACGGCGTTTGTGCAGCACACCGGTTCGAGCATCAACCCGCAGCGGCAGCGCGAGCCGCACGCGCACTCCGTCAACGTCTCGCCCGACAACCGCTTCGCCATCGTCGCCGACGCGGGTCTGGACAAGCTGATGGTCTACCGGCTCGACGCCGCCAAGGGCGCCCTCGCACCCAACGATCCCCCGTTCGCCGCGGTCAAGCCCGGCTCGGGGCCGCGGCACTTCACCTTCCATCCCAGCGGCAAGTTCGCTTATGTGATCAACGAGCTCGCCTCCACCGTGACCGTGTTCTCCTACGATGCGGCCCGGGGCGCGCTCTCCGAGCTTCAAACCGTCTCGACACTCCCGCAGGGTTTCACCGGCAGCAGCACGACGGCCGAGGTGCAGGTGGACGCCGCGGGGAAGTTCCTGTACGGCTCCAACCGCGGCCATGACAGCATCGCCGTGTTCGCCATCGACCCCGCGAAGGGCACGCTTACCCCGGTCGAGTACGTACCCACGCAAGGCAAGACGCCGCGCAATTTCCGCATCGATCCCACCGGCTCGTACCTGTTCGCCGCCAACCGGAGTTCCGGCAGCGTGGTGATCTTTCGCCGCGACGCGAAGACCGGGCGGCTGACGCCCACGGGCAAGGTGCTCGAAGTCGCTTCGCCGGCCTGCGTAAAGTTCGTTCCGGCGAAGTGATGTCGCCGAGGGGCTGGACGCGGCCGTCCCCGGTGATGCATCCTGTAAGCAGAAAGAGGAGGTAAGGTCATGCGAGCACAAGCCCGAACACTGTTTCCAATCGCATTCGCAATCGCCGCCCTGGCGCTCGCTCAGCGGCCCGCTTCCGAGCGCGGCCGCATGCACCTGGAGCGCGAGGTCCGGCACGAACTGGTGATGCTACCCTACTACAGCGTCTTCGACAATCTTGAGTTCAAAGTGGATAGCGGCCAGGTCACGCTCCTTGGCCAAGTCACTCGGCCCACTCTGAAGTCGGATGCGGAGCGGGCGGTGCGGGGCATCGAAGGCGTCGAGAAGATCACCAACAACATCGAGGTTCTGCCGTTGTCGCCGAATGACGACCGCATCCGGTTGGCAGTGTACCGCGCCATTTTCGGCGCCACCGGCCTCGACCGCTACGCCCTCTCCGCCGTCCCGCCCATCCACATCATCGTGAAGAATGGCAACGTGACGCTCGAGGGCGTGGTGGCGAACGAGGCGGACAAGAACCTGGCGGGCATCCAGGCCAACGGCGTGCCGGGTATTTTCTCGGTGACCAACAACCTCAGGGTGGAGAAGTAGGAATTACTCGATCGCCCGCACCACCTCCAGGCGCGTCTTGGCGGGCAAAACCGCCGCGGCGATCGCGGGGAGAGTCATGCACGGCACCAGCAGAGCGGCGAATAGCATCCTGTAAGTCGATGGTATCACGCCTATAATGAAGGCATGCCTAGCACTTCCGAGCCCGGCGCCGCCGCCAGCGCGCAGGAGATCATGGACCTGGAAAGCCAGTACGTGTTACAGAATTACGCCCGCTACCCGATCGTGCTGCACCGCGGGAGAGGCTGCACGCTCTTCGACCTTCAGGGCAAGCGCTACCTGGACCTGATCGCGGGCATCGGCGTGAACGCGCTCGGCCACGCGCACCCGCGCATCCTGAAAGTGGTGCGCGAGCAGGCGGGGCTGCTGATCCACGGCTCGAACCTGTACTATCACGAGTACCAGGGGCCGCTGGCGAAGCGGCTGGCCGAGATCAGCGGGCTCGAACGCAGCTTCTTCTGCAACTCCGGAACCGAGGCCATGGAAGCGGCGATCAAGATGGTGCGCTCCCACGGCGGCAAGATCAACCCCGAGAAATACGAGATTGTCTCGCTGGACAACTCCTTCCACGGCCGCACCATGGGCGCGATCTCGGTGACCGGCCAGGCGAAGTACCGCAAGGATTTCGAGCCGCTGCTGGCGGGCGTGAAATTCGTGACGCCGAACGATGCGGCCGCGCTCGAGGAGGCCATCGGCCCGCGCACCGCCGGAGTGGTTTTGGAGTGGATCCAAGGGGAGGGCGGCATCTATCCGCTCAAGCACGACTACGTGGCGAAAGCCAGGGAACTGGCCGCGCGTCACAACGCGCTGCTGGTGTTCGACGAGATCCAATGCGGGGTCGGCCGGCCCGGGAAGTACTTCGCTTACCAGTTGGCCGATCCGGTGATCCTGCCGGACATCATGGTGGCTGCCAAACCGCTGGCCTGCGGCTTGCCGCTGGGGGTGGTCGTGGCGAACGCGAAGGCCGCCGCAACCATCGGCCCCGGGATGCACGGCACCACCTTCGGCGGCGGACCGCTGGCCTGCCGCGTGGCCATCGAGTGCCTCGACATCATCGGCGAGCTGCTGCCCTCGATCTACCGCCTGGGCGGCGATTTCCGCGTGCAGCTCTCCGATCTGGCGCGGCATTTCGGCTTTATCCGCGAGGTGCGCGGCTACGGCCTGATGATCGGCGTCGAGCTGGATATTCCCGGAAAGCAGATCGTGCTGGACGCCATGGCCGAGGGCCTGCTCATCAACTGCACGCACGACACCGTGCTGCGGTTCCTGCCGCCGTACATCATCGCGGACGCGGAAGTCGACCGGGCGATGAAGATCCTCCGCAGGGTTTTGCAGAAAGCCAAACCCTGAGGCAGCGGTCGTCAACGATATGCCGGGTTCGTTCGTCTTTCTGGATCCTTCGGGCAGGCGCTGGGTCCGCGTGAAGCGGATTGCGCGCTCCGGCGCCATCTTTCTGGGCATCGCGGCTCTGCTTTTTGCGCTGAGCCTGTTCAGCAGCCCGCAGCTTCCCACCCTCGGACTGCCGGAAGTCGAGCACCTGGCGCGCTTCTCGGAGGTGCCCTCGGTGATCCGGGGAGAGAAGGCCCGCAAGAACGTGCCGTTCAAGCTCCGCAAAGCCGCCCAGGACGTCAAGTATGTGCGCTCCTCCTCCCCGGTGGTCCATCCGAAGACCGCGGCGAAAGTTGGGGCTAGCCGCCCGGTGGTCTTCGGATTCTACGTGAACTGGGACCGGGCCAGCATCGTGTCCCTGCGGCTCAACCTCCAGAACCTGACCCACCTGCTCCCGGAGTGGCTGGTGCTCGAGGATGGGCGCGGCGATCTCAACGACGAGTCGGACCCCACCGTCATTCAGATCGCCGCGGACGCCGGGCTGCCCGTGCTTCCCGAGGTGACCAACTTCCGCAGCGGCTGGCAGGCAGGCGACCTTCACCGCGTGCTCAACGACGCCGGCGCCCGCACCGATCTCATCGACAACATCAGTTACAACCTGGCCGAGCACAAGTTCGCCGGGGTGAATATCGATTTCGAGCAGCTCGCGGTGAAGGACCGCGAAAGGCTGGTCGAGTTCATGCGCAGCCTCAAGGCCAGGCTCGCGCCCGAGGGCCTGCTGCTCACCCAAAGCGTGCCGGTGGACGATCCGGCCTACGATCTGAAGCGGCTGGCGGAGCAGTGCGACTACATCGTGCCGATGGTCTACGACGAGCACTACCAGTCGGGTTCGCCCGGACCGGTAGCCTCCCAGGAATGGTTCGAGCGCCAGCTCGGCACGCTGGCGCGCAGCCTGCCTCCCCAGAAAACGATTATCGGGCTGGGCAACTACGGCTACGACTGGATCATCGGATCGCGCGGCGCGGCCGAGGTGGTCTTCGGCGACGTGATGTCGGCTGCGCGGTCGAGGCACGCGCAGGTGGTCTGGGACCGCGACACCGACAACCCGGTGCTGCGCTACCGCTCCGGCGCGCAGCAGCACGAAGTCTGGTTCCTGGATGCGGTGTCGGCTCTCAACCAGGTGAACGCCGTCTCCGACGCCGGGTTCCGGGGCTGCGCGCTTTGGCGGCTGGGCGCGGAGGACCCGGGCCTCTGGAACCTGCTGCGGGCGGACGGCTGGCCGGCCGACAACTACGACACATCGCGGCTCGCGCGGCTGGTGTCCCAGAAATCGGTGAGCCAGTACGGGGATGGCGAGGTGCTGCACATCGCCGACACGCCGCGGGAAGGCCAACGCAAAGTCTGGCGCGAGGCCGACGGCGGCTACACCGAGCAATATGAAGACTACCCGTCCTTCTACGTGATCGAAGGCTCGGGGAAGGCGCCCGGCAAAGTCATTTGCCTGACCTTCGACGATGGCCCCGACGGCACCTACACGCCGCTGATCCTCGACGTCCTGAAGGCGCGACGCGTGCCGGCGACCTTCTTCGTGGTGGGCGTCGAAGCCGAGCAGAATCCCGGCCTGATCCGGCGCGAATACGCCGAGGGCCACGAGATCGGCAACCACAGTTACTCGCATCCCAACATCGCCGCCGTGTCGGGAGAACGCACCAGCCTGGAGCTGAGCGCTACCGAGCGCATCATCGAGCACATCATCGGCGTCTCGACGATCCTGTTCCGGCCTCCCTACAACGCCGACAGCGAGCCGCAGACCCCCGAGGAAATCGTGCCCATCCTGCGCGCCGAACAGGCCGGCTACATCACCATCGGCGAGCGAATCGATCCACGCGACTGGGAGAAAGGCGCCACCGCCGATACGATCGCCTCCGAGGTGATCGGGGACAAGGACGAGGGCCAGATCGTGTTGCTGCACGATGGGGGCGGCGACCGGTCCGCCACCGTAGCGGCGCTGCCGCGCATCATCGACTACTTCCAGCAACAGGGATACCGCTTCGTGACCGTCGGGGAGTTGATCGGCAGGACCCGGGCCGAGGTCATGCCGGCGCCGGGCTCGAGCGAGTTGCGCTGGGCGCATATCCAGGGAGAGGCGTTCGACGTCAAGGGCACGTTCAAGAAGGCCGCCGGCATCCTGTTCCTGTGGGCCATCTACCTCACTGCGCTGCGCTCGCTGGCCTATGGCGTCCTGGCGGCGATCCAGAAGTTCCAGGCGCGGCGCCGCCGCTTCGATCCGGCCTGGCGGCCCCCGGTTTCGGTGGTCGTCGCGGCCTTCAACGAGGAGAAGGTGATCCGCAGGACGGTGGAATCGATCCTGGAAAACGGCTACCCGGACCTGGAGGTCGTCGTGGTGGACGATGGCTCGAAGGACCGGACGCTGGCAGTGCTCGAGGAGGCCTTCGCGGGCGAGCCGCGCGTGCGGATCTTCACGCAGCCCAACGCCGGCAAGTCCGCCGCGCTCAACCGGGCCATTGCCGAGACCTCGAGCGAGATCCTGGTGGCGCTGGACGCCGACACCGTTTTCCGCCGCGGCGCCATCGAGAAACTGGTGCGGCACTTCGCCGACCCGCGCGTGGGCGCGGTCTCGGGCAACGCCCGGGTGGGCAACCGCAAGCCCTGGATCGCCCGATTCCAGTCCATCGAGTACACCTACGGTTTCAACCTGGACCGGCGCGCGCTGGACGTGCTGAACGCGATCACGGTGGTTCCCGGCGCCGCCGGCGCCTGGCGCAAGAGCCTGATCCTCGAAGCCGGCGGATTCGCCCACGACACGCTGGCCGAAGACACCGACCTGACCCTGGCCATCCGGCGCCTGGATTACCGCATCCGCTACGACGAGGAGGCGGTGGCCTATACCGAAGCGCCCGAGGATACCCGCAGCCTGGCCCGCCAGCGTTTCCGCTGGGCCTTCGGCACCCTGCAATCGGTGTGGAAGCACCGGGACGCCACCTTCGACCCGCGCTACGGCTCGCTGGCCTTCATCGCGCTGCCCAGCATCTGGCTGTTCCAGGTGCTGCTCTCGACGCTTTCGCCCTTTGCCGAGCTGGCCATGATCATCGCCCTGGTCTCCGGCAACTGGAGAATCGTGCTGCTGTATTACGGCGCGTTTTTCGTGCTGGAGCTGCTCACCGGCCTGTTGGCCTACGGGCTCGAGTGGCGAAGCCCGCGCGACTTGCTGCTGCTGTTCTTCCAGCGCATCTACTACCGCCAACTCATGCAGTACGTGCTCGCCAAGTCCGTCGTCTACGCCCTCCGAGGCCGCCTGGTGGGCTGGGGCAAGCTCGAGCGCCGCGCCTCCGTGGAAGCGGTGCACTGACCGCAACCGAGGGACTGCCCAGGCCGTCCGCCTTTGGGACGGCTCAGGTCGCGGTAGGGACGGCCATCGCCGGCCGCCCCCCGCACAGATCCGTACGAGCGGAATTACCGCATACGGCTCCTACCTTGGATGGCTGGCGTCAAAGCGCACGTCCGGGTACGGATGCAGAACATGGGGCCGAGGAATCCACCTT
>JBEKWU010000152.1:0-19026 GCA_049512775.1 Bryobacteraceae bacterium | reverse complement strand
CTCGTCTGGTTGCCAAGCTCAGTTGCCTCCCGATTCTGTCGCCCGTTGTGTTCAACCTTGACGGGTAACATTTTTATGAGGCAACGGCTCCGCCCCGGTAGCAGAAGTCGCGAGTCAACGCGTAGGAGCCCGCCCACGTCCCGCCACCCCACAATCCGGCGCACAACAGGCACACCGGCGCACAGACACCCCTCCCCGCCCCCAAAAACTCAAAATCACCAAACGAAGCCAATCCCAAAAACGGACACCCCGCCCCAAACGATTGAAAATACACCAGGTTACGAGCCGAAGCCACCCCGCCGCGCCCCCCGACAAGCGCCGCAAAACCGCCTAAACGACCGCCTTTTGCCCCGCTCCCGCGTGAATCTCCTGCAAACTCCACACCCGGATCGGGTCGCGCCGCCGCGAGGCCACCGCTTCGGCCGCCGCCCGCGCCCCACTCAGCGTCGTGATGCACGGGATGCGGTGCGACACCGTCGTCCGCCGGATCGCCCGCTCGTCGCTGAACGAGTGCGCGCCCGTCGCGGTGTAAATCACAAGCTGAATCGACCCCGCCTTCAGCAGGTCCACCGCATTCGGCCGCCCCTCGTTCACCTTGAGGACCGTCTTCGGCTGCAAGCCCGCCGCCCGCAGCGCCGCCGCCGTCCCGCGCGTCGCCGCCAGCTTGAACCCGAACTCCGCCAGCGTCCGCGCCACCTCGACCGCCGCCGGCTTGTCCCGGTCGTTCACGCTGATAAACACCGTCCCGCGCTCCGGCAGCGGCGTCCCCGCGCTCAACTGCGCCTTGGCGAACGCCTCCCCGAAATTCTCGCCCACCCCCATCACCTCGCCGGTCGACCGCATCTCCGGCCCCAGCACCGGGTCCACCCCCGGAAACTTGTTGAACGGGAACACCGGCGACTTCACGAAGAACTGCGGCACCGGCAGCACCCCGCTCACCCGCCCGCCGGTCAGGTGCGCGAAATCGCCAAGCCGCCTGCCCAGCATGAGCCCCACCGCGATCTTGGCCAGCGGCGCCCCAGTCGCCTTGCTCACGTACGGCACCGTCCGCGACGCCCGCGGGTTCACCTCCAGCACGTACACCATCCCGTTCTGCACCGCGTACTGGACATTCATCAGCCCGATCACATTCAGCGCCCGCGCCAGCCGCTCCGTGTACTCCCGAACCACCGCCAGCACGTCCTCGCTCAGCGAAGTCGGCGGCAGCACGCACGAGCTGTCGCCCGAATGCACCCCCGCCTCCTCGATGTGCTCCATGATCCCCGCGATCAGCACGTCCTCGCCGTCCGCCAGCGCGTCCACGTCGATCTCGGTCGCGTTCTCCAGGAACCGGTCGATCAGCACCGGCCGGTCCTGCGAGAACACCACCGCCTCGCGCATGTACCGCCGCACCGTCTCCTCGTCGTAGGCGATCACCATCGCCCGCCCGCCCAGCACGTACGACGGCCGCACCAGCACCGGGTACCCGATCCCGCGCGCCACGTTACAGGCTTCTTCCACGCTCGTCGCCGTGCCGTTGGCCGGCGCGCGAATCTCCAGCCGGTCCAGCAGCGCCCCGAACAATTTCCTGTCCTCTGCGAGATCGATATTCTCTGGGTCCGTGCCAATAATCGGCACGCCCTGCGCCTTCAGCGGCAGTGCCAGCGTCAGCGGCGTCTGCCCGCCGAACTGCACGATCACCCCGTCCGGCTTCTCGATGTCGTAGATGTTCAGCACCTCTTCCAGCGTCAGCGGCTCGAAGTACAGCCGGTCGCTGGTGTCGTAATCCGTCGAGACAGTCTCGGGGTTGCAGTTCACCATGATCGACTCCACCCCGAACTCTTGCAGCGCGAACGACGCGTGGCAGCAACAGTAGTCGAATTCGATCCCTTGCCCGATCCGGTTCGGCCCGCTCCCCAGGATCATGACCTTCTTGCGGTCCGCGGGCGTCGCCTCGCACTCCTGCTCGTAGCTCGAATACAGGTACGGCGTGAAGCTCTCGAACTCCGCCGCGCACGTATCCACGCGGTTGAACACCGCCGCGATCCCCGCCGCCTTGCGCCGGGCCCGCACCGCCATCGGATCGGCCTTCCACAACCGCGCCAACTGCCGGTCGCCGACGCCGTCCCGCTTGGCCCGCCGCAGCATCTCCTCCGATACCGTCTCCAGGCTCTCCTGGGCCAGCTCCGTCTCCAGCTCCACCGCCTCCTTCACCTGCTCCAGGAACCAGCGGTCGATCGCCGTCCACTCCCGGATCTCTTCCACCGAGTACCCGCATTGGAACGCAAACCGGATGTAGTTCAGCCGGTCCGGGTTCGGCGTGATCAGCTTCCCAGCGATCAGCTCCCGGTCGTAGACGTCCGAGGCCGACGACTTGCCCGTCTCCAGGCTGCGCAGCCCCTTGGCCAGCGCCTGCTTGAACGTCCGCCCGATGGCCATCACCTCGCCGACGCTCTTCATCTGCGTCCCGATGGTGGTCTCCGCACCGGGGAACTTCTCGAACTGCCAGCGCGGAATCTTCACCACCACGTAGTCCAGCGTCGGCTCGAAGCACGCCGGCGTTTTGCGCGTGATGTCGTTCGGGATTTCATCCAGCCGGTACCCAACGGCCAGCTTCGCCGCGATCTTGGCGATCGGGAACCCGGTGGCTTTCGATGCCAGCGCCGAGCTGCGCGAAACCCGCGGGTTCATCTCGATGATCACCATCCGGCCCGTCTCCGGATGGAAGGCGAACTGCACGTTCGACCCGCCCGTATCCACGCCGATCTCGCGCAGGCACCGGATCGCCGCGTCCCGCATCATCTGGTATTCGCGGTCCGTCAGCGTCTGCGCCGGCGCCACGGTGATCGAGTCGCCCGTGTGAACGCCCATGGGATCGAAGTTCTCGATCGAGCAGATGATGATCGCGTTGTCCGCCAGGTCCCGCATCACCTCCAGCTCGAATTCCTTCCACCCCAGCACGCTCTCCTCCACCAGCACTTCATGCACCGGCGAAAGATCCAGGCCCTTCTCCAGCAGCTCGGCCATTTCCTCGCGGTTGTACGCGATCCCGCCGCCCGTGCCCCCCAGCGTGAAGCTCGGCCGCAGGATCGCCGGATAAGAGATCCGCTCGGCGAACTCCAGCCCGTCCTCCACCTTGTTCACCAGCTTCGAGTCCGGCACCTCCAGGCCGATCTTCCGCATCGCGTCCTTGAACATCAGCCGGTCTTCGGCCTTCTTGATCGCGTCGATCTTCGCCCCGATCAGCTCGACCCCGTACTTCTCCAGCACCCCCGCCTCGGCCAGCTCCACCGACAGGTTCAGCCCGGTCTGCCCGCCCACCGTCGACAGCAGCGCGTCCGGCCGTTCCCTCCGAATCACCTCTTCGACGAACTTGAGGCTCAGCGGCTCGACGTAGGTCCGATCGGCCAGGTTCGGATCGGTCATGATCGTGGCCGGGTTGGAATTGACCAGCACCACCTGGTACCCGTCCGCCTTCAGCGCCTTGCACGCCTGCGTGCCCGAATAGTCGAACTCGCACGCCTGCCCGATGACGATCGGCCCGCTTCCTACGATCAGGATCTTGTGGAGGTCGGTGCGCTTCGGCATCGGCTATCTCTTGAACCCCGCCATGAGCCGGATGAAATCCTCGAACAGGTACAACGAATCGTGCGGCCCCGGAGCGGCCTCCGGATGGTACTGCACGCAGAACGCCGGCTCCCGGCGGTGCCGGAATCCCTCCAGCGTCTGGTCGTTCAGGTTGAAGTGCGTCAGCTCGATGTCGGCCGGGTTCAGCGATTCCGGGTCCACCGCGAACCCGTGATTGTGCGACGTGATCTCTACCTTCCCCGTCACCTTGTTCAGTACCGGGTGGTTCGCGCCGCGATGCCCGAACTTCAGCTTGTAGGTCTTCCCGCCCAGCGCGATCCCCAGCAACTGGTGCCCCAGGCAGATGCCGAACACCGGCGTCTTTCCGATCAGCTTCCGGATGTTGGTCTGCTGCGTGTGCAGCGGCTCCGGGTCCCCCGGCCCGTTCGAGAGAAACACCCCGTCGGGAGCGAGCGCCAGCACGTCCTCGGCCGAGGTCAGCGCCGGAACCACCGTCACCCGGCAGCCCGAATGCACCAGCCGCCGCAGAATGTTCCGCTTGATCCCGAAATCGTACGCGACCACGTGGTAGCGTGTTTCCGCCGCGCGCCCCACCGGCTCCGATGGCGAACAGGCCTCCACGCCGCTCTTCCATTCGTACGAGGCCGGCGTCGAAACCCGCGTCGCCAGGTCCAGGCCCGCCATCGACGGAATGCCGCGCGCCTTCTCGACCAGTTCCCGCGCGTCGCCGCCCCCGGTGGCCAGCACCCCGCGCATCACCCCGCGCGTCCGCAGGTGCCGCACCAGTTTCCGCGTGTCGATCTCCGCCGCCACCGGGATATTGGCTTCCGCAAGGTATTCCTCGGCATGTTGCTGGCTCCGCCAGTTGCTCGCGATCGCGGAGAACTCCCGCACCACCAGCCCCTCGATATAGGGGCGATCGGACTCCGGGTCCTGGCGGTTCGCGCCGTAGTTGCCGATCTGCGGATACGTCAGAACGACGATTTGCCCGCAATAGGAAGGGTCGGTGAAGATTTCCTGGTAGCCCGTGATGGCGGTATTGAAAACAACTTCCCCGGAGCTCTCGGTGCGCGCGCCAAAGCTCCTGCCCTCGAAGACCGTCCCGTCTTCCAGGGCCAGGATTGCAGTGTTCAACCGGATACTCCTCCAGGGGATGGCGTAACACCCATTTCAACACGCCGCCCCTGGACTCTTCAACCTGGATCAGGTGTATATCTTGAACCGGCACTCCTTGCTGCCGCGCAGCAGCGAGTCCACCAGCTCCACCCGCACCGGCCTCCCGAGAAAGCCGCGGAACATTTCGCCCACGTACCCCACCGAGCAGTGGCAGTACATGCCCGAGATCCCCTTCGGAACGGTCTCCGCGAGGGGACACAGGCAGTGGCCGCCGGACACCTTCAGCCCTTGAGGATTCCCAATGTACTTGTAGTGGATGACGTTGTCCTCGCGGTACACCGCATTCGCTTCGTAGGTGTTGTACCGCTCGATGAACTTCTCCAGCGCATCCGGAGCCGGGTTCCCCTTCGGCTCGCCGTGCGCGCCCCGGAAGCAGGCCCGCCCGTTGGCCTCCATGATCTTCTTGAACGTCTCCTGGTCCAGGTTCTGGCCCAGGACATCCATGAATCGTTTCACCCACGTCTCGCTGAACTCCATCCGCTTGGCGCAGGGGGTCCCCTTGGCCTGATCCGGAGCGGTCTGGCCGAAGATGGGCAGCGCCCCACCGCACGCGCTCATCTTCAGAAACTGTTTTCGATTCATAGGCCAAATCTACCACGTTGGACCCGCCGCATTCACCTACCGGTTCCCACCGCTTTCTGCCCTCGAATCATGCGGGTAGGCGCTCCGCCCCCGCGCTGCCCGCCTTCCCGCTGCTATCATAGACAACACAAGCGTGTTCGAGAACCACCCGTCGGACACGCCAGCGGTGGAAAGAGGACCGAACGCCAATGATCGTCTCTCATTTGGTTGTCAAGAACTGGCGCAACTTCCGGTCCGTCGATGTCCCGCTTACCGAACGGATGTTCCTCATCGGCCCGAACGCGTCCGGCAAGTCGAACTTGCTGGACGTGTTCAGGTTTCTCCGGGACATTGCGAAACCAGGCGGCGGCCTACAGCAGGCCGTCAGCCAGCGCGGAGGACTGTCCAAGATCCGGTGCCTGGCCGCCCGGCGCGAGCCCGATGTAGAGATCTCGGTGCAGCTTTCGGAGAACGAACGCGGACCAACCTGGGAATACAGTGTTGGCATCAAGCAGCAGGTGCGGGGCTACCGGCAACCCGAGCTCGTGTATGAGCGTGTGCGCCAAGGCAACCGGGTCATTCTGGAGCGCCCTGACGACGACGACAAGAAGGACATACTGCGGCTCACCCAGACGCACCTTGAGCAGATCAACGCCAATCAGCGGTTTCGGGAGATCGCTAGGTTGTTCGAGTCGGTTCTATACCTGCATCTGGTTCCGCAGCTCCTGCGGCATCCAGAAGCATTCGTTGGACCGGGCATTCCGGATGATCCCTTTGGCCGCAACTTCTTGGAGCGGGTTGCCAAGACTAAGGAGAAGACTCGCAAGTCTCGGCTCAGGAGGATCGAAAAGGCGCTACGCCAAGCCGTACCGCAGTTGAAGAATCTCCGGGACACTAAGGATGAGACCGGCGTGCCGCACTTGGAGGCGTTGTACGAACACTGGCGCCTGCGCGGCGCCTGGCAGCGCGAAGACCAATTCTCGGATGGCACTTTGCGGCTGATCGGCCTGTTCTGGTCTCTGCTGGACGGTGACTCGCCTCTCCTGCTGGAGGAGCCGGAACTGTCACTCAACCCCGCAATTGTCAGCAGACTGCCGGCACTGATCTTCCGTCTGCAACGCCAGAGGAAGCGACAGGTTCTGATGAGTACGCACAGCGCGGATCTGCTTTCCGGGAAAGGAATTGGGGGCGAAGAGGTGCTTCTCCTGACCCCGGATACGGAGGGCACTAGAGTCCAACTGGCGTCATCGATCCGGGAAGTCCGCGACTTGCTGGACGCGGGGCTGAGTCCCGCCGACGCCGCCCTGCCGCATATAATCACTCTGAGCCTTGATCAGTTGGATGTGTTGGCGGATGAATAGGACCATCCCGATCAACCTCGCTGTCGAGGGTTCCTTGGATGAAGAGATACTCAGGAAGATTCTGCGACAAGCAGGGCGCGGTTATGCGATCGGGAAGCCGTACGGGCGAAGAGGTTCCGGCTACTTGCGAAAGACCATCCGTGGGTTCAACAGTGCCGCGAAAGGGACACCTTTTGCCGTTCTCACCGATCTCGATCAGGAGGTCTGCCCCGCAGCGCTCGTTCGCGCCTGGCTGCCGCAACCGAGGCACGCGAACCTGATCTTCCGTGTGGCGGTCAGAGCGGTGGAGGCCTGGCTCCTCGCGCACCGGGAGGGCATGGCGCGTTTCCTCGGGATACGTGAGCGTCTGGTCCCTGCCGATGTCGACAGCCTACCCAATCCAAAGAGGACACTCATAGACTTGGCGCGGCAAACAAGGAACCGGGAATTGAGGGCGGCCATCGTGCCACGCCCAGGCAGCACAGCCACCGAAGGCCCGGATTACAATGGTCGTTTGGCTGTTTTTGTCAGAAGATACTGGGATGTGAACTCGGCTGCGCGATCCTCCCCCAGTCTCGCAAGAGCCGTAAGAAGGATCGGTGAGTTTCAGCCGGTGTGGGAGCACCTCGAAAGCCAATGATCGTCGAGTCCAAAACCGTACGCTTTGAGTCGCTGCCTCTCGATTGCGGCGCCACGCTCGCGCCCGTGGACGTCGCTTACGAAACCTACGGGCGGCTGAACGAGGCGCGCTCCAACGCCATCCTGATCGCCCACGCGCTCAGCGGCGACGCGCACGCCGCCGGCATCTCGAAAGTCGACGGCAAGCCCGGCTGGTGGGACAGCATGATCGGCAAGGGCAAGGCCTTCGACACCGACAAGTACTTCATGATCTGCGCCAACGTGCTGGGCGGCTGCCGCGGCACCACCGGCCCCGGCTCGATCAACCCGGCCACCGGCGCCCCCTATGCCACGTTGTTCCCGGGCATCACCATCCCCGACATGGTGCGGCTCCAGAAGATGCTCATCGACCACCTCGGCATTGAGCGCCTGCTCTCGGTCACCGGCGGCTCGATGGGCGGCATGCAGGCGCTCGAGTGGGCGGCCTCCTACCCCGACGCGGTGGTCAGCGCCATTCCCATCGCCACCACCGCGCGGCACAGCGCCCAGCAGATCGCCTTCAACGAGGTCGGCCGCCAGGCTATCATGGCCGACCCCGACTGGAACGAGGGCAACTACTACGACTCGAAGCCTCCGGCCCGCGGCCTCGCCGTCGCCCGCATGGTCGGCCACATCACCTACATGAGCGACGAGAGCATGCGCGAGAAGTTCGGCCGCCGGCTCCGCGACAAGGACAAGTTCGGCTTCGATTTCTCGGTGGATTTCGAGGTCGAGAGCTACCTCCGCTACCGTGGCAGCCAGTTCGTCAACCGCTTCGACGCCAACTCCTACCTCTACATCACCAAGGCGCTGGACTATTTCGACCTGAGCGACGGCAGCGGCTCGCTGGCCGCCGCGTTCGGGAAAGGCAATTCGCGGTACCTGGTGATCAGCTTTACCTCCGACTGGCTCTACCCCAGCTACCAGTCGCTCGAGATCGTGCAGGCCCTGCGCGGCATGAACCGCGACGTCGCCTACTGCGAGCTGCCCTCCAACTACGGCCACGACGCCTTCCTGGTCGACGTCGGCGAGCAGACCGAAGTCGTCCGCGGCTTTCTGGCCAGCACCTTCAAGGTGAGGAGTTAGCCATGCCGTCGACCGCTTCGGATGTCCGCCGCCGTCCCTTCGTCACCGACATTCTCGGCCGCAGCGACTACGCCATCATCAGCGATCTCATCGAGCCCAACTCGCGCGTGCTCGACCTCGGGTGCGGCGAAGGTGAGCTGCTGCAATGGCTGGTCCAGAACAAGGCCGTAGACGCCCGCGGCATCGAGATCGACGGCCCCAAGGTGCAGCGCGCCATTGCCCGCGGCGTCTCCGTCTACCAGAGCGACATCGACGAGGGCCTCACCGGCTACCCCGATGATTCCTTCGACTACGTCATCCTGAGCCAGACCCTCCAGGAGAGCCGCCGCCCGCTGGAGGTGCTCCGCGAGATGCTTCGCATCGGCAAGCACGCCATCGTCGCCTTCCCCAATTACGGCCACTGGGCGGTGCGCCTCTCGCTCGCGGCGACCGGCCGCGCGCCCCGGACCAGGTGCTTCCCCTTCGAGTGGTACAATTCGCCCAACATCCACTTCCTCACCATTCGCGATTTCGAGGTGCTCGCGCGCGAGCAGCGCTGGGCCATCGAGCGCAAGATCTTCCTCTCCGGCCACCGCACCGGAGTCTTCCTGGCCAACCTGATGGCCGAGGTCGCCGTCTACCAGGTGAGGAAGTGACCCGCCCCATCCCCGCGATACTGATCGCTTGCACCGTGCTGTCCGCGTCGGCCGCCGAGCCGGATTTTTCGGGGACCTGGAAGCTGAACCGGGAGCGCAGCGCGCTCGGCTGGTTGCCCGCGCCTCCGGGGCCCGAGCTTCAGATCGAGCAGCGTGGCGCCACGCTGCGGTGGGTCGAGGCGCCGGCGGTCTGGTCGGCGGCTTTCGACGGAAGACCTGCGAAGGCCAATTCCGGCGGAGTCGTCACCAGCACCGTCCTGAAATGGGAAGGGAAGGCGCTGCTGATCAACACGCTGGTGAGCGGCGCGCACGGCAACTACACGCAGATGGACCGCTGGGAGCTTTCGCGCGGCGGAGCGACGCTGACCATCCACCGCGAGATCGTGCGCCTGGGAAGCGAATCCGAATCGACGCTGGTGTACGAGAGGCCGCGCCCGGCGGAACCGGTCAGGCAGGCGGCCGCCGAGTCACCGCGCCCGGCGCGGCGCTACGTGATCCCGGCGGGGACCAAGGTGCCGCTGGCGCTGATCAACAGCGTGAGCACCAGGCAAGCCAGCGAGGGCGACCGGGTCTATCTGAGGACTACGTTCCCCATCCTGTCCGAGGGCCGGGTGGTCATTCCGCCGGGCAGCTACGTGGCGGGAACGGTGACCCACGTCAAGCGGCCCGGCCGCGCGACGGGCCGTGGGGAGCTGTTTCTACGCTTCGACTCCCTCACGCTGCCGAACGGCGTCACTCGCGACTTTCGCTCGCGGTTGGGCGCCATCGACGGCCAGGCCCCCGGCGACTTCGACCGGACGGAGGGCAAGATCAGCAGCCAGGGGAACAAGGGTGGCGACGCCCGCACGGTGGGCGAAGCCGCCGGGGCCGGCGCCACCGTGGGAGGGCTCGCGACCCGCACCGGCGCCGGCGCGGGCATCGGTGCCGCCGCCGGGGCCGTGGCGGGCCTGGCGGGCGTGCTCCTTTCTCGCGGCCCTGACGCCGTTCTGCCCCGGGGCAGCAGCCTCGAAATGGTGCTCGACCGCCCCCTGGCCTTCGACGAGGATGAACTGAGCGGCGGACCCACCCCCGCGGCTCAGCACTGACCGGGCTTGGCGACGGCGTCCGCCGAGATGTTCATGGCGCAGAACTTGGGGCCGCACATGGAGCAGAAGTGGGCGTCCTTGAAGCCGGAGTCCGGCAGGGTTTCGTCGTGCATGGCGCGGGCGGTTTCCGGGTCGAGCGAGAGCTCGAATTGCCGGTTCCAGTCGAAACGGTAGCGGGCGCGCGACATCTCGTCGTCGCGGTCGCGGGCGCCGGGGCGGCCCCGGGCGATGTCGGCGGCGTGGGCGGCGATCTTGTAAGCGATGATGCCCTGCTTGACGTCCTCGCGGTTGGGCAGGCCCAGGTGCTCCTTGGGCGTGACGTAGCAGAGCATCGAGGCGCCGTACCAGCCGATCATGGCCGCGCCGATGGCCGAGGTGATGTGGTCGTAGCCCGGCGCGATGTCGGTGACCAGCGGACCCAGCGTGTAGAAGGGCGCCTCGCCGCACATCTCGATTTCCTTCTCCACCTGGAGCTGGATCTGGTCCATGGGGATGTGGCCCGGCCCCTCGATCATCACCTGCACGTCGTACTCCCAGGCCTTGCGCGTGAGTTCGCCGAGGGTCTTTAGCTCCGCGAACTGCTCGCTGGCGTCGGCGATTGACCCGGGACGCAGGCCGTCGCCGAGCGAGAAGCTGACGTCGTACTTCTGGAAGATCCTGCAAATGTCCTCGAAGCGCTCGTAGAGGAAGTTCTGGCGGTGGTTGCGGGCCATCCATTCGGCGAGGATGAGGACGCCGGCGTGGATGGTCATGTAGTCGACGCCCTGGGCAGCCTGCTCCTCGATGACCTCGAGCATGATCTCGGCGGTGAGGTCCTCGATGCGGCGAACGCGGGCGAGAGCTTCGTAGATCGGCACGGTGCCGACCGGAACCGGCGAATTGCGGATGATGGCCTCTCGAATGCCCGGAATGTCGCCGCCGGTGGAGAGGTCCATGACGGTATCGGCGCCGTACTTGATGGAGTAGCGGAGCTTCTCGAGCTCCTCATCCACGTTGGAGGTGACGGCGGAGTTGCCGATGTTGGCGTTGATCTTGCACCGGGAGGCGATTCCGATGCACAGGGGCTCGAGGTTGGCGTGATGGATGTTGGCGGGAACGATCATCCGGCCCCGGGCAATCTCGGACCGAACCAGCTCGGGCGCCAGATTCTCGCGGCGCGCGACATACTCCATCTCCGGAGTCACGAGGCCCTGACGCGCGTAGTGCATTTGCGTCCGGATCTTGTCAGACTCCCGCTTCTCTGTCCACTCGGTTCGCATGGAAACTTCTCCAGCAGGGCCTTTCTTTGCAGTCTACCACCTACTCGACGGTGACCGACTTGGCCAGGTTGCGCGGCTGATCGACGTCCAGGCCGCGTAGCGCCGCGATGTGGTAGGCGAGCAACTGGAGCGGAATCACGGTGACCACCGGGCTGAGCATCCAGGGCGTCTCGGGCACCCAGAGAACGTGCGTGGCGAGCGGCGGGATGAGCCGATCCCCGCCGGTGGCCACGGCCACCACCGCGCCGCCGCGGGCCCGGGCCTGCTCGATCTGGCTGATCATCTTCTCATACCAGGGATCGCGCGGCGCGATGACCACGGTGGGCATGGTGCGATCGATGAGCGCGATGGGGCCGTGCTTCATCTCGCCGGCGGGGTAGCCCTCGGCGTGGATGTAGGAGATCTCCTTGAGCTTGAGAGCGCCCTCGTAAGCGATGGGCATGTTGATGCCGCGGCCCAGGTAGAGGCAGTGCGTGGTGTCCTTAAGCGCGCGGGCGACGGCCTCGACGTCATGCTCCCGGTCGAGGCACTGGCCCACCAGGTCGGGCGCCAGGCGCAGGTTGTCGATGAGACGGCGGCGTTCGGACTCGTCGATGGCGCCGCGGAGGTCGGCGAGCAGGATGGCCAGCATGTAGAGATCCACCAGCGGGGCGGTGAACGCCTTGGTGGAGGCGACGCCGATCTCCGGGCCAGTCTGCATGGAGATGAAGCCGTCGGCCAACCGCATGGCCTGCGAGCCGATGGCGTTGACAATCGACCACAGCACGGCCCCCTTGCGGCGGGCTTCCTCCATCGCGGCCAGCGTGTCGACGGTCTCCCCGGACTGGCTGATGGCGAGCACCACGGTGTCCTGGTCGGCGATGGGGTCACTGTAGCGGAACTCCGAGGCGATCTCGACCTCGACGGGGATGCGCGCGATGCGCTGGATGAGGATGCGGCCGACCATGCCGGCGTGCGCGGCGGTGCCGCAAGCGGTGATGAAGATCTTGCGGATGCGGCGCGCCAGCTCGGGCGTGAGGTTGAGCTCGGGCAGGCGGATGCGGCCGGCCTCGAAATCGACGCGGCCGGAGATGGTGTCGGTGAGCGAGCGGACCTGCTCGTGAATCTCCTTGGCCATGAAGTGGCGGTACTCGCCCTTTTCCGCGGAGACGGGGTCCCAGGGGATGGTGTGCGCCTGGTATGGGAGCGGCTTGCCGTCGAGGGTCTGAAGATCCAGCCCGCAACGCGTGACCACGGCGAGCTGCCGGGATTCGAGAAAGACGACCTGGCGGGTGTGATCGAGGATGGCCGGCAGGTCCGAGGCCACGAACATTTCGCCGTCTCCGAGGCCGAGGACGACGCCCCCGGCGTTGCCGATGCGCGCGGCGACGATCTTGTCGGGCTCGAGCGCTGACAGGACCACGATTCCGTGGGCGCCCTTGAGGAGGGTCAGCGCTTCGCGGACCGCTTCCACCAGGCCGAAGCCGCGCGCGAGGTAGCGCTCGATGAGGTGAACGATGGTCTCGGTGTCCGTCTCCGATTGGAAGACGGCGCCCGCGGCGGTGAGCTCCTGGCGCAGCTCGAGGTAGTTCTCGACGATGCCGTTGTGCACCACCACGACTTTGCCGGTGTTGCCGATGTGGGGGTGGGCGTTGCGGCTGCTGGGCACGCCGTGGGTGGCCCAGCGGGTGTGGCCGATTCCGATGTGGCCGTGCACGGGCGATTCCTCGACCAGCGCAGCCAGGCGGGAGAGCTTGCCGACTTCGCGGCGGACCTGGATGGAGCCGTTTTCCAGAACCGCCAGTCCGGCCGAGTCATAGCCGCGGTATTCCAGTCTCTTCAGGCCGCTCAGGATGATGGGAGTGGCGTCCTGAGGGCCGACGTAACCGACGATTCCGCACATGGGAATCCCTCCTTTGAATGTCGTCGACCCCACTCGCCGCGGCTTTGTCCGTCCGGTTGCCCGGGCGGCGTTCCCCACAGCGTTCGTCGGAGGGAAAGAAGCGGGTGGTGGAACACCCGGAGGGCATCCGCTGATCTGTCGATTTTCCCGAGGCGGTACTGCCCGACCCGCCCCAGTTGGCCCGCCTCACGGAAGGCGGGAACCCTCAACCTCGTCACCCATCGCCAGCCCAAGAAGCGGCCAGTGCGGGTCATGCGCTGCCTTTCCCAACGTTACAGCCTCAGTGTAGCACGGCGGCATTTCCGGCTGATAGCGCTTGGCTGATCGCTATACACTGATACGTATGTGGAGAGCGTGGATCGCGTTGCTGGCGGCGGTGTGGGTTTGGGCGGCGGAAATCCCGCAGGCGGAGTATCGGACGCGGCGGGTGGCGGCGCAGAAGGCGCTGGGAGATGGGGTGCTGGTGCTGTTCGGGCGCGAGGGCGAGGCGCAGGAGCCGAACTTCTACTACCTGACCGGGTGGCGGGAGGCGGATGCGATCCTGCTGCTGACGCCGTCGAGCGAAACGCTGTTCCTGCCCAAGCGCAACCCGGAGAGGGAGAAGTACACCGGACCGGCGGCCAGCGCGGAGGACCGGAATGCGCGGGCGGTAACCGGATTCGAGCAGGTGCTTTCGAGGGCGCAGTTCGAGGGGCAGCTTGCGAAAGCGCTGGAATCGTATGGCCGGGTGTTTGCGCTGAAAGCGGATACGGCGAAGGTGAAGAGCCTGGCTCCGCTGCGCGAGGCGCCGGACGCCGAGGAGATGCTGGCGCGGCTGCGCGCCGTGAAATCGGCGGGGGAGATCGAGCGGATCCAGCGGAGCACGGACGTGACGGTGGAGGCGCACCGGGCGGCGTGGAGACGGGTCGCGGCGGGCCTCTATGAATACCAGATCGCGGCGACGATGACCTACACGATGCTGGAGGCCGGATGCGAGGGGAACGCGTACGAGCCGATCGTGGGATCGGGTCCTAACGCGACGGTGCTGCACTACGCCAAGAACTCGCGGCGGATGGAGGTGGGCGAGCTGCTGCTGATGGACGTGGGCGCTCAGTGCGCCTTTTACGCCTCCGATGTGACGCGGACGGTCCCGGTGAGCGGGAAGTTCACGGCGCGGCAGCGGGAGCTGTACGAGGCGGTTCTGGGAGCGCAGAAGGCGGTGCTGGCGGCGGTGAAGCCCGGAGTCACGATGAACAGCCTGCGCCAGGTGGCCACCGATTACCTGGAAGCGCACGGGAAGCTGGGCAAGTACCTGACGCACGGCGTCAGCCACAATGTAGGGCTGGAGGTGCATGACGCGCCGCCGTCGTCGTATTCCCAGCCGCTCGCGGCGGGGATGGTGATCACGGCGGAGCCGGGCTTGTACATCCCGGAGGAAGGCATTGGCATCCGGATCGAAGATACGCTGCTGGTGACGGCGGAGGGGGCGAAGGTGCTGAGCGCGGCGCTCCCGAAAGAGGCGGACGAAATCGAGAAGGCGATGGCGGCGAAATGAAGCGCGGCCGGGCGGTCGGGTATTTGTCGGTGCTGGCGGCGAGCTTCGTGCTGGCGATGGTGGCCGGCTGGCTCGGCACGGCGATCGACGACGACGCCTACGACTGGATGTTCCGTAACCACCCGGTGGCGGCGAGGCAAACCCAGGCCATCGTGCTGGCGGCGGACGAGGAGTCGCTGACGAATCTGGGAGAGATGCGGGAGCTGCGGGGGTTCATGGCCGAGGGGCTCGAGCGGGTGGCGGCGGCGGGGCCGAAAGCGGTGGCGGTCGACGTGATTCTGGCGGGCCCGGGCGATCCGGCGCAGGACGCGGCGCTGGAGGCGGCGTTCCGCAAAACGCCGAACCTGGTGCTGGCTTGCGACATGATCGACGAGGGCCGGCGGTGGGAGCTTCCGCTCGAGAGATTCCGGCGGTTGGCGGCAGCGGTTGGGCACGCGCACGTGGAACCGACTACCGGCGGCGTGACCCGGCAGGCGCCGCTGTGGAAGGTGGCCGGGATCGACCGGAGGTGGGCGCTGGCGCTGGAAGCTTTCCGGCTGAGCCGCGGGGTGAAGGATATGATCGAGTCGCCTGGGGACGTGCAGGTGGGCGCGGAGACGATTCCGGCGCCAGCGTCGATGTCGCGGGCGATCCGGATCCGGTACCCGGCGAAGCCGATCGAGCGGGTCTCGTTTTGGGAGCTGAGGAACAAGCCCGAGCTGGCGGAGCGGTTCCGCAACCGGGTGGTGTTCGTGGGGGTGACGGCGCAATCGGCGGCCCCGGACCGGCACATCACACCGCTTTCGGATGCGCAGAAGATCGCGGGGGTGGAGATCCACGCGAGCATCTTCGAGACGCTGGAGGGCGGGCGGTTTCTCGAGAGCGCATCGAACCTGGCGGTGGCGGGGCTGTGCTTCCTGCTGGCGGCGGCGGGCGTGGCGGCGTTCGCGTTCCGAACCGGGTGGCAGGCCTACGCACTGGCCCTGCTGGTGCTGGTGGCGGCGCACGTAGGGCCATACTGGCTGTTCACGCGGGACCTGGTGTTTCCGTACTTCGCGGCGGTGTCGGGGGCCTGGCTGTCCACGGTGGGCGCGGGCGCGTTCCAGTTCGTGACGGTGCGGCGGCAACTGAGGAGGTCGGAGGCGCAGACGGCGCGCTACCAGCAGGCGGTGCACTTCGTGACGCACGAGATGCGGACCCCTCTGACGGCCATCCAGGGCTCCAGCGAACTGATGACGCGCTACACCCTGAGCGAGGAGAAGCGGAAGCAGATTGCGGACCTGATCAACTCGGAGTCCAAGCGCCTGGCGCGCATGATCGAGACGTTCCTGAACGTGGAGCGGCTGTCGGCGGGCGAAATGGAGCTGAAGCAGGAGACCTTCGAAGTGCGCGAGGTGCTGGAGGCATGCCTGGGGCGGGCGCGGCCGCTGGCGGAGCGCAAGCAGATCCGGTTCGAGGTGGGCGACGTGACGAATGCGGTGCTGACCGGCGACCGCGAGCTCATGGAATACGCTATATACAACCTGCTCACGAATGCGGTAAAGTACTCACCGGCACAGACCGTGGTATCGGTGTCGGGCCGGGCCGATGGGGAGCGCGTGCGGCTGGCGGTGCGGGACCAGGGAATCGGCATGGAGCAGCAGGAACTGCGGAAGATCTTCCAGAAGTTCTACCGGACCGGGCGGGCGGTCGAGTCCGGGGAAGCGGGCACGGGGATCGGGCTGTCGATCGTGGAGCAGATCGTGACGCATCACGGAGGGCGGATCGAAGTGACCAGCGCCCCGGGCAAGGGATCTTGTTTTACGCTGGTGTTGCCGGCGCAATTTGCGGGAGTCGTAAAAGGGTAGAGGTCACAAGTTGGCACGACTGTTGGTGGTGGAAGACGACGCGGCGGTGCGCACGACGATCGTGACGCTGCTGGAGTGCGAAGGCTACGAGGTGGATGCGGCGTCCTCGACGCGGGAGGCGATCGAGCGGCTGAGCGCGCACGACTACCCGATCGTGATCTCCGACATTTACCTGGACGAGCGGACGGGCCTGGATGTGCTGAACGCGGCGCGGACCAAGAACCCGGCCTGCGCGGTGATCCTGATGACCGCGCGCGGGACCATGGAGACCGTGATGGCCGCCACCCGCGGCGGAGCGTTCGACTACATCGCCAAACCCTTCGAGCTCGAACGGATGGTGGAGACGGTGAAGCGCGCCGAGGCGACCGTGTCGGGGCGCGCGCGCGAGGACGAGGTCGAGACCGAAGAGTTGCCGGAAACGGAGATGATCGGCAGCTCGGCGGGAATGGTGGAAATCTACAAGGTGGTCTCGCGGGTGGCGCCGACGGATGCCTCGGTGCTGATGGAGGGGGAGACCGGGACCGGCAAGGAGCTGATCGCGCGGATGATCCACCGCAACAGCCCGCGGGCGCCGCATCCGTTCGTGGCGGTGGACTGCGGTTCGATCGCGCCCAGCCTGCTCGAGAGCGAACTGTTCGGGGCGATGCGGGGCGCGTTCACGGGCGCCGAGCGGGACCGGATCGGCGTGTTCGAGGCGGCCAGCCGGGGGACGGTCTTCCTGGATGAGATCGGGGATGTCGAGCTGAATTTCCAGTTGAAGCTGCTGCGCTTCCTGCAGGATCGGGAGATCCGGCCGGTGGGGGCGCCGCGGGCCAAAGTGGTGGACGTGCGGGTGATCGCCGCGACCAACCAGGACCTGCACCAGAAGGTGGACGAAGGCAAGTTCCGGGAGGACTTGTGGTTCCGGCTGAACGTGGTGCGCATCGTGGTGCCGCCGCTGCGGGAGCGCCGCGGCGACGTGCCCCTGCTGGTGCAGTACTTCCTGAAGAAATACAACGACCGCTACCAGCAGCAGACCAGGCTCGCCAACTCGGGGCTGAAGGCCATGCTGGACCACATCTGGCCGGGCAACGTGCGGCAATTGCAGCACATGGTCGAGCGGCTGAGCATCCTGGCGCCGAACGGGTGGATCGACGAGGCGGCGGTGAAGGAGGCCATCGCCTTGAGCGAGCCGAGCGAACAGCCCAGCGAGTCGCTGGCCGACACCGAGACGGACCAGATCCGGCGCGTGCTGTCGGCGACCGGGGGGAATAAGAGCCGGGCGGCCAAGATCCTGGGAATCGAGCGGAAGACGCTGTACCGGAAGCTGGATCGGATGGGACTTTAGGCGCCAACCGCGCGGCATGCCGCCTCCGGCGGACAGGCGTGCGTCAGGAGGCGCTGGCCATCGGGCAGTACCCTTACGAGGTGGCCAGTACGGTCCTGGGGGCTTACGGCAACATTTCTCTGTCCTTTTAAAAAGTTCGGATCTAGAATGGAGGGGCAAACGTATAAGTCTCTTGGGGGAACCCTCATCCATCAGGAGGTGAGACGAGATGTTTGAATCGTTGGACGATCAAATAAAGCACGACACTGAAATGGAGTCGACGCGGACGCAGCGGATCCTGCGTTGGGCCCTGGCGCTTGCGGTTACGGTGCTGGTGCTAGGCGGGCTTGTGGTCGGGGTCCGTTCGCTGGGTTGATCCGGGGGTGGAGGGCGTACCGAGTTCCCAGAGGCTGGTCCGGAGCGACGAGTTTCATGACGGACTTGACGCGAGCAGGGTATCCTCTGCGTGGGTTATAGGCTGCCAGGATTCCGTCTAAGTCCTTGTTTCTGTAAAGCTTGGAGTCGGCGAGGCGCGAAGCGACCCAGTAGATGCTGCCGCGGACCGAGGTGAAGCCTCGCCGGGCCGAATCCCACCCAAAGATATTGTTCTTGCTGAGGTTCTTTCCCCCACCTGATTCGACTACGCAGATGCTGGGCAACAGGCGCCAATCCAGACCGTGGCGATCCGCCGCGGCCAGGAAGTCCGGCGCCAGGTGACGGACGGGGCTGCCGAAAGCACGGAAGAAGTCCTTCAGGAGAACCAGCCGGGGGTCATTCCGGTAGCTGGGCTGAGGGAGTCCCTGGCCGGGAATAGACACGGCGGAAGCTGTGAGCACGCCCGTCCAGATGATGAGTCGTCGCAATCCAAGGAACCTCCCAAAGAAAATGCCGCAGCAGTGGCTCGCGGAAAAAAGCCCGGTTAATGCCCCTCTTTGGATACCAGGTTACGATTCCGTGAGTATAGCACAGCACGGGCAGGGGAATCGGAAGGACGAATTGGGTCGCTTAAAATGTCACCAGGACTCGAGCCGTTGGGTCACGAAGAAATGTAACCCAAGTGGGCGCGGGGCATGACACCTTCGAGGAGTGGACATGCACGCGCAGAAGCAGTA
>JBEKWU010000151.1:0-10818 GCA_049512775.1 Bryobacteraceae bacterium | reverse complement strand
CGAAGCGCAACCGAAAGCGCCGGTCCTATCCGCGAGCGGTCTGGCCGAAGCCGCATTCGTTTCCTCATCGAAAGGGGTAGACTGTGGCAGTCCCCAACTTCCAAAAGTTTGCGGCATTAGGCGGAACTGCCTGCGCCACAAGGAGAATCAACGACTTGGGCCAGTGTGGGGTAGGCGGTTTCGCCTGCCACGGACTTTCACCAGAGGCTGCTGGGGACAACAACCTCTACTAACGAAAACTAACGTTATACTCCCGGCCAGCCTGGGCCGTGAAGGTCACCACGCCGCCGGCTCCCTTTCCGAGCGGGACCGCCCTGCCCTTGACGCGGATGGAGGCGATCTCCTGCCCCTGCGGCGCCCGCAGCCGATGGCTCCCGGCGACACTCGCGCGTAGCGCCGCCGAGGTCGCCTTCCCGTTGCGCCATTCCAGATCGACTTCCAGCCCGCCCCGCGCCCGCAGCCCCCGCACCGATCCCTGAGGCCAGGCCTTGGGCAGTGCGGGCAGGAAGTGGATCTCCCCGGCGTGGCTCTGGAGCAGCATTTCGGCGATTCCGGCCGTGCCCCCGAAATTGCCGTCGATCTGGAACGGCGGATGGTTGTCGAACAGGTTGGGCAAGGTGGACTGGCGCAACAGCGCCATCAGGTTCTCGTGCGCCAGATCACCCTCTTCCAGGCGCGCCCAGAAGTTGATGATCCAGGCCCGGCTCCAGCCGGTGCGCCCGCCGCCCCGGCTCAGGCGCCGCTCGAGGGTGACCCGGGCGGCCCGGGCCAGCTCCGGCGTGCCGCGCAGCGTGATCTGGTTGCCGGGGTGCAGCGCGAACAGGTGCGAAATGTGCCGGTGGCCAGGCTCCCGCTCTTCGTAGTCTTCCTGCCACTCCTGCAACTGGCCGTACTTGCCGATCTTGAGCGCCGGCAGGCGGTCGCGCGCCGCGGCGAGCTTCTTCCGGAACTCGGCGTCGATCCCCAGGATCTGGCCCGCTTCCAGGAGGCGGCTGAACAGCGCATGCGTGATCTCGATATCCATGAACGGGCCCATCGCCAGCGAACCCGCCGTGCCGTCCGGCAGCAGAAAGCGGTTCTCGGGCGACAGCGAGGGGCCGGTGACGAGGCGCCCCGCGGGGTCCTCGACCAGGTAGTCCAGCAGGAACTCGGCGGCGTCTTTCATGACCGGATAGGCGCGTTGAGCCAGGAACTTGCGGTCGCGCGTGAAGTCGTAGTGATCCCAGAGATCGAGCGCCAGCCAGGCGCCGCCCATGGGCCAGATGCCGTAGGGCACGCCGTCGATGGGCACGGCGTCGCCCCACAGGTCGGTGTTGTGGTGGAGCACAAAGCCGCGCGCGCCGTAGTAAGCCCGGGCGACATCGTGCCCCGCAGGGCGCGCCAGGTCGATCAGGTCGAACAACGGTTGGTGCAGCTCCGAGAGGTTGCAGGTTTCCACCGGCCAGTAATTCATCTCGGTGTTGATGTTGATGGTGTACTTGCTGCCCCAGGAGGGCGCGAGGCTCTCGTTCCAGATGCCCTGCAAGTTGGCGGGCATGGCGCCGGGACGGCTGCTGGCGATGAGCAGGTAGCGCCCGTATTGGAAGTAGAGGGCTAGCAGTTGCGGATCGGCGCCACCCTGCTGGACCCGCTTCAGGCGCTCGTCGGTAGGCAGGGCGCCCAGGTCGTCGCCGCCGAGCGAGAGCTTCACGCGCCGGAAGAGCCGCTCATGATCCGCGACGTGGGCCGCGCGGAGTTGCACGTAAGGCTGGTCCGCCGCTTTCAGGGTGCGGGTGCAGGCGGTGGCCAGGTCGGCATGGCGGAAGTCGGTGGCCGCCGCCAGCAGCAGCGTCGCCGAGTTCGCGCCTTCGACGGAAACCTGCCCATTCCCGGCGCGTACGCCGCCCCCCTGGGCCAGCACGCGCAACTCGGCCTGGAACTTGACGCCGTTGGGTCCCTCGTCCGCCCACTGTGGGGCGTGGGCAATGGCCTGGCCGCGCAGGATTACCGTGCCTGGCTCGCGGGCCTCGGTCTGGCTGTCAGCCTCGCGGCTGAGGGTGGCGGAGAACGTAATGCGGCCTGGCTGGTCGCAGGTGAGGCGGATGACGATCACCTGGTCGACGGCGGAGGAAAAGACCTCGCGCGTGAAAACGGCGTCGCCCAAGCGGTAGGCCACGCGGAGGATGCCGGTCTCCAGGTCGAGCTCGCGGCGGTAGTCTCGGGCCTCTTCCTGGCCGGGGAAGCGGAGCCACAGATCGCCGAGGGTCTGATACGGCGGCATCCGCAGCGGGATGGCAAGCATGGCCTTTCCGGCGAGCGCCTCCGCCTCCCTCACCTTCCCGGCGAACAGCAGCTTGCGGATCTCCGGGACCGCCGCCCCAGCGGCCGGGTTCTTGCGATCCCGCCGGCTGCCGGCCCAAACCGTATCTTCATTGAGTTGGATGCGCTCGTCCCGGACCTTGCCAAACACCATGGCGCCCAGGCGGCCGTTGCCGACCGGCAGCGCCTCGACCCAATTCCCGGCGGGCTGCCGATACCAGAGCAGGTGGGCGCCGCCCGGGTCCGCCGCCTGCGCGAGAGCCGCCAGCGCGAACAGCCAGAGGAGTGTTTTCATGGCCTTACCATTATGCCTGGTGTTCTTGCTCCGGCGGCGCGCCCCGGATAGCGTATACTACAGGCTTTGGTATCCATACACCCGGAGCTTGCCATGGCAGCCGTGAATTCTCTGGATTTAGCCCGGGTCAGCCGGTTGCCGGCGGAGAAGCCGGACCCCGACGCCGAGCTGGCCCGAAAAGCGCTGTACTACATGTTCCTGATGCGGGAGGTTGAGGACCGCATCTATTACAAGCTCCACCGGCAGGGCAAAATCGTGGGCGGCGTATACGTCGGCCGCGGGCAGGAAGCTATTTGTGTGGGCGCCGGGCTCACCGCCGAGCCGGAAGACGTATTGTTCCCGAGTCACCGCGACATGGGGCTGTTCTTCATCCGGGGGATCACGCCGCGGGAGGTTCTGGCCCAGTACATGGGGCGCGTTGGCGGGGTGACCCACGGCAAAGACGGCAACATGCACATGGGCGACATGCGCCGGCGGATCGTAGCGATCATCAGCTCGCTGGCGACCTCGGTGCCGGTGGCGGCGGGGGCCGCGCTGGCGCTGAAGTACAAGGGAAGCCGCAACGTGGCGTACGTGTTCTTCGGCGACGGGGCCACCAGCCGCGGCGACTGGCACGAGGGGGTCAACCTGGCCGCTGTGCAGAAGCTCCCGCTGGTGCTGATGTGTAACAACAACGCCTACGCTTATTCCACTCCCCTGGAGAAGCAGATGGCCTGCGCCAACGTGGCCGACCGCGGGCCGGCTTACGGTGTGCCGGCCGAGATCGTGGACGGCAACGACGTCTTCGAGGTCTATCGGGCGGCCCAGCGGGCCCGAGCGCACGCGCGCGCGGGATTGGGCCCCTACATGGTCGAGTGCAAGACCTTCCGCATGACCGGGCACGCCGCGCACGACGCGGCCGAATACGTCCCCAAGCACCTGTGGGCGGAATGGGCGGAAAAGGATCCGATTCAGAAGTTGGAGCGGCTGATGCTGGCCCGGGGGTTCGCCACGCAGGGGGACATCGAGGACACCCGCGGCCGCATCCGCGAGGAAGTCGACCAAGCCCAGACCTGGGCCGAGCAGAGCCCGTTCCCAGACGCTTCCGACCTGCTCAAAGATGTGTACGAGCAGGGGTGAGCCATGAGCACGACTTACCTGGAAGCAATCCGCCAGGGCATCTGGGAGGAGATGGAGCGCGACCCGGACGTGTTCCTCATCGGCGAGGACATCGGGATCTACGGGGGCGCCTTCAAGGTGACCGCGGGGATGTTCGAGGCCTTCGGCGAGCGCCGGGTCATCGACACGCCGGTCTCGGAGTCGGCCATCGTCGGGGCGGCGATCGGCGCGGGCCTGATGGGGCTGCGGCCGGTGGCCGAGATGCAGTTCGCCGATTTCATCACCTGCGCCTTCGACCAGGTGGTGAACTTCGCGGCCAAGTGCCGCTACCGCTGGAACGCCGCGGTGCCGATTGTGGTGCGGGCGCCCTCCGGAGGAGGGATTCACGGTGGCCCGTTCCACTCGCAGAACCCGGAGGCCTGGTTCGCGCACGTGCCGGGGCTGAAAGTGGTGACACCGGCGACGGCCTACGACGCCAAAGGGCTGATCAAGTCGGCGATCCGCGACAACGATCCGGTGATCTTCTTCGAGCACAAGGGGCTCTACCGCCGGATTAAGGAGGAGATCCCGGAGGGCGAGTACACGGTGCCGATGGGCAAGGCCCGAATCTTCCGCGAGGGCACGGACCTGTCGATCATCACCTACGGCGCGATGGTCTACGTGGCGCAGGAGGCCGCCGAAACGCTGGATCGCGAGGGCGTTTCCACCGAGATCATCGACCTGCGCACGGTGCTGCCCATCGACGAGGAGACGGTGCTCTCGAGCGTGCGGAAGACCTCGCGGGCGATTCTGCTGCACGAGGACATCCTCACCGGCGGCCTCGGGGCGGAGCTCGCCGCGCGCATCGCCGAGCGGGCCTTCGAATCCCTGGACGCGCCCCTGGTGCGCATCGCCGCACCGGACACGCCGGTCCCTTTCAGCACGCCCCTGGAAGAGGCGTTCCTGCCCAACGCGGAGAAGGTGCTCGAGAAGGCGCGCTGGCTGTGCCGCTATTGAGGTTCCGCGGGGGGCTGTTTTTCCGCCTTACGCTTCTTCAGCGCACGCCCGACGCTCAGCGCCACCAGACGGCGAGGATCCAGCAGGTGCTTCGGACGGAAGTTCCGCCGGCTCCAGCGGAAACCGGGCTCGAACTGCACGCCCAGGAAGTAGCCGGTCTCGCGGAACACGCAGTAGCGCACACGGCCCGAGAGCTCGGTCTTGGGATGGGCAATCCGCAGCACGGTCTCGTGGGGCACCGGCATATCCATTTGCAGGCAGACGCCCGAAAGCGAAATATCCTCGAGATTGGCCAGGGCGGAGCGGTTGCGCCCGGACTTGTCGGTCCAGTGGACGTCGATCAGGTCCGCACAGAGCAACCGCGGTTCCAGGCGCCTTTCCTGCATATTCACTCCATCGGCGGAGGCCGTGAAAAGTTTAGCGGCGCGCGCGGCGGATAATCTTCTTACGCATACTCTTACGGCATTCGCGCCTAATTCTTATTAAACATCTGAATTGCCTCTTGTCGCTGCCCTTATGCCAGATCCTCCCCTGGGGGTGAGTGCGGCAGCTTGTGGCTGGCGGCTTGTGGCTTGTGGCTTGTGGCCTGTGGGTCCCACAACCGCGTACCCGCTGGCGCACCTGGGGGCACGGTAGGAGCGCCAGCCAGCGAATCGTCGCGGAATCCACAGGCCACAAGCCACAGGCTACAAGCCAGCGACGCGATAGCGGCGCTCGAATTCTTCGCGGGTGGAGAGGCTGTTGCGGTCCAGGGCGCGGTCGATGGCCAGGGCGCCGTCGAGGTGGTCCATTTCGTGCTGCACCAACTCGGAGAGCTTGCCCGTGGCCTCCAGGGTGCGCGGCGAGCCCGAAGGGTCCTGGTAACGTACCGTCACCGAGGCGGACCGCTCGAGGAAGACCAGGAGGCCGGGAAACGAGAAGCAGTCGTCCCAGAGGCGAAACTTTTCGGGGCTCAGGCGCTCGAATGCAGGATTGACCAGGGAATAGGCGGCGTCCTCGAACTCGAGGTAGATGATGCGCTGCGGCTCGCCGATCTGGACCGCGCTGATGCCGCGGCCATATCCGTGGGTGCGGCGAAACTCACGCAAGGTGTCGCGCAGATCGTAGAGGACCGGCCGCGCGTCCGCGGGAGAGGCCACCGGACGGGAGACCTCCCGCAGCAGCGGGTCGCCGAGCTGAAGAATCCGGCGGGCGGGCATAGTGTTATCGTAGCGCAGGCGATTCGGGATATAGTGGTCGTTTCGCCATGAAGATCACCGCTAAAGCCCCCTGCCGGGTGGACCTGGCCGGCGGAACCCTCGACATCTGGCCCCTGTACCTGTACCACGCCCACTCGGTGACGGTGAATTTCGCCGTCGACCGGTACGCATGCTGCGTGCTGGAGACCCGCGGCGATGGCAAGATCCTGCTCAACTCGAAGGACCTGGGAATCGAGGAGTCGTTCGAGTCTCTGGAGACGCTGAAAGCCGCCCCCCGCTACCGCCTGCCACTCGCGGCCGAGGTGGTGCGCTTCTTCGCGCCGCAGACGGGCTTCGAGCTGCGAACGGACTCGGAGGCCCCGGCGGGGGCGGGGATTTCCGGCTCGTCGGCGCTGATCATCGCCATTGCCAGCGCCCTGAACCGGCTGACCGGGGCAGGGTACAAGCGGGGGCAGTTGCGCGAGATCTCCCAGAACATCGAGGCGCGGATCATCCGGGTGCCGACCGGCTCGCAGGACTACTACCCGGCACTGTACGGCGGGGTCAGCGCGGTCGAAATGGGCGTGGCCGGGATCGTCCGGAAGCAGATCCAAGTGGACTTGGAGGATTTCAACCAGCGCATCGTGCTGGCCTACACCGGCGTCCCGCGGAATTCGGGAATCAACAACTGGGAAGTAATCAAAGCGCACATCGACGGCAGCCGCCGCGTCCACCGCAATTTCGACGTCATCGCCGCCATCGCGCAGGCCATGCGCGGCGCACTCGAGAGGAGCGACTGGACCGAGGTGGGGCGGCTGCTGCGCGAGGAATGGGCGCACCGGCGCAAGAACGCTCCGGGGATCACCACGCCGCTGATCGACCGGCTGGTGGCGGTGACGCGGAAGGCGGGGGTCACCGGGGCGAAGGTCTGCGGCGCGGGCGGCGGCGGCTGCGTGTTCTTCCTGGCCGCGCGCGGCGCCAGGCAGAAGGTGTCGGAGGCGATCGAGCGCGAGGGGGCCACGCTGGTTCCCGTGCGGGTTGCGCCGAGAGGGGCGAAGGTGACGGTGCAATGAGTTTCCGGTTGCCGGAGAAAGCGCTTCAGACGACCCTCCGGGTAGGGGTATATGTTTTTCTGGCGCTCGCCGGGTTGGTGGTGTTCGGCACCGCCCTCTCGGTTTTGCCCATCGTGGTTGCTGCAACCTTGCACACGTTCTTGGCCGCCGGCGTCGCGAACGCTCTGGCCATGCGCATCTACGAGCACCGGTCACTGGTCGATTTGGGCTTGGGGTGGAACTCCAGCTCGATTCGCAACCTGCTGCTGGGTCTAGCCGGCGGCATCGTGGCGGCCCTGGTGGTGGTGATTGGGCCGGTGTTGGAGGGAGTTGCCGAAATCGCTCGGACACCTGGGCAAAACGCCGATTGGGGGTCTATCCTGCTGCTGCTCGTCGTGCTGTTGTTTGGGGCGATGGGCGAAGAGATGCTCCTGCGTGGGTACGCATTTCAGATTCTTATGGGAGCGTTGGGGCCGTTTGCCACGATTCTTCCGGTCAGCGTGCTATTTGCGCTCTTGCATGTCGGCAACCCGAATGTCACCACGCTGGGACTGGTGAACACCGGGCTGTGGGGCGTGCTCCTGGGGTACGCGTTCTACCGCAGCGGGGACCTGTGGCTGCCCATCGGCCTGCACGTGGGTTGGAACTGGGTGCTGCCGCTGCTGGGGGCCAATTTGAGCGGGTTTACAATGAATGTGACGGGCTACGTGATGCGCTGGAAAGCGCCCTCCGTGTGGGGGAACGACGCTTACGGGCCGGAGGGCGGCCTCGCGACCAGCGTGGTGGTTGTGCTGCTGTTCGTCTGGCTGGCGCTGAAGGCCCCGGTCCGGCGGCAGAAGCCCTTCCTACTGCGTGGGCAGTGGGAGGACCAGTAGCCAGTCGGAGGAGCAGTCCCGATGCGCAGATGCGTGCCGCTCTCCGTGGTTCTCCTCTCCTTCCCGCTGCTGGGCGCCGACAAGCTCACCGATCAGCAGCGGATCGAGCTGATCCGCGGGCTGACGGCCGAGTACGCAACGGTGAAAGCGCCGCTGCCGCGCTCGAAGAAGGCGCTGGAGTACGACAGCGAGGGCACGTACGACAAGAAGGCGTGGGAGGTGGTCGGGCGGGAACTCGGCCCGGCGGCGCGGGTCGGCGACCTGGTGCAGGTGACCAAGGTCGATATCGAGAGCGAGAAAATCGTTCTGGCCATCAACGGCGGGTTCAACAGCGGCAAACCGAAATGGCACCAGCGGATCCAGATCGGGATGGGCGGCCAGAGTGTACCACTATCGCAGGGGCAGTCGAACGCTCCGGGGGGCACCTCGATCGCGCTGCTGTTCCACGGGCCGGTTCCCGCGGTGAAGGCGGACCAGATCAAGAAGATGCTCGCGCCGGTGTTGGATTTCGAGAAGCGCTCGGCGGCCCAGACTTACATGGAGAGCCTGCCGCCGGAAATCCAGCAGGCGGTGAAGGAGAAGCGCGCGGTGGAAGGGATGGACCGCGACGAGGTGCTGCTGGCGCTGGGCCGGCCGGTGCGCAAGGTGCGCGAGACCAAGGACGGCGTCGAAACCGAGGATTGGATCTACGGCGTGCCGCCGGGCAAGATCGTCTTCGTCACCTTCAATGGCAACAAGGTGATCAAGGTGAAGGAAACCTACGCCGGGCTGGGCACGCAGGCGCCCCCCCTCGAGCCGCCGCGATAGCCGCGTTTGCTATGATTAGAGGTTATTCCATCAGACCTCAGGAGAACCTCAACATGGCGGTAAAAGTAGGGATTAATGGTTTCGGCAGAATCGGCCGCAACGTCGTGCGCGCGGGCTACCAGGATCCGGAGATTGAATTTGTCGCCTGCAACGACCTCACCGACACGAAAACCCTGGCTCATTTGCTGAAGTACGATTCGGTGCTGGGTCCGCTGGCCGCCGAGGTGAAGGCGGAAGGCGACTCGATCTCGATCAATGGCAAGAAGCTGCGGGTGTTCGCGATCAAGGACCCAGCGGAGCTCGACTGGAACTCGCTGGGCGCCGAGATCGTCATCGAATCGACCGGCAAGTTCACCGACGCCACCCAGGCCTCGAAGCACCTGCGCGGGAGCGTGAAGAAGGTCATCATTTCGGCCCCCGCGAAGAACGAGGACATCACGCTGGTGCTGGGCGTCAACGACAGCGCGTATGACCCGGCCAAGCACAACATCATCTCCAATGCGTCCTGTACGACCAACTGCCTGGCGCCGGTGGTGAAGGTGGTGCACGAGAACTTCACCATCCTGAAGGGATCGATGACCACGATCCACAGCTACACCAACGATCAGAACGTGCTGGATTTCCCGCACCGGGACCTGCGGCGGGCGCGTGCCGCAGCCATCAACATGATCCCCACCACGACCGGGGCCGCCAAGGCCATCGGGCTGGTGATGCCGGAGCTGAAAGGCAAGCTGGATGGCTACTCCATGCGCGTGCCGACGCCCAACGTGTCGGTGGTGGACCTGGTCGCCGTGCTCGCCAAGAGCGCCACGGCCGAGGAAGTGAACGCCGCGTTGAAGAGCGCGGCCGAGGGTGAGCTGAAGGGCATCCTGGCCTACACCGAGGACCCGGTGGTTTCCACCGACATGCTGCACAATCCCAACAGCTCGATCGTCGACGCCAGCCTGACCAAGGTGGTGGGCGGGGACCTGCTGAAAGTGGTTGCCTGGTACGACAACGAGTGGGGCTACTCCTGCCGCGTGGTGGACCTGATCAAGTTCCTGGTGGCCAAGGGACTGTAGCCTCTATTCTTTCGTCAGTCTGCGGATGACGGCGTCGGTGAACTCGGTCGTAGAGGCCGAGCCACCGACGTCGGGCGTCACGTGGCGGCCCTCCGCGTAGACCCACTCGATGGCGGACTGTAGCCGGCGGGCCGCCTCTCCTTCCCCGAAATGCGAGAGCATCAGCGCCGCCGACTGCATGAGAGCGGTCGGGTTGGCGACTCCTTTGCCGGCGATGTCGGGCGCGCTGCCGTGGACCGCCTCGAAGACCGCGTGCCGCTCGCCGAAGTTCGCGCCCGGAACGATTCCCAGCCCGCCTACCAGCCCCGCCACCAGGTCCGAGACGATGTCGCCGTAGAGATTCGGCATCAGCAGTGCGTCGAAGATCTCGGGCCGCATGACCAGTTGCATGGCGGCGTTGTCGACGATCATCTCCTTGTACTCGATGTCGGGATAATCGCGCGCGACTTCGCGGCAGCAGCGCAGGAACAGGCCGTCGCCGAGCTTCATGATGTTGGCCTTGTGGATGGCGTGGATCTTGCGGCGCTTCTCGCGGCGCGCGTACTCGAAGGCATAGCGCGCGATGCGCAGCGAGGCCACCCGGGTGATCACCTTGAGGCTGGTCACCACGTCCTTGACCACCTCGTGCTCCAGCCCGGCGTACAGGTCCTCGGTGTTCTCGCGGAACATGACGATATCGATGTGGACGTCGCTGTAGCGCGTTCGGATGCCGGGAAAGCTGCGGACCGGGCGGAAGTTCGCGAACAGGTCGAGCCGCTTGCGCAACTGCACGTTCACGCTCTGGTGGCCGCCGGCAATGGGCGTGGTGACCGGGCCCTTGAGGCCGACGCGCGTGCGCTCGAGCGAATCCAGGACGTACTGCGGGATCTCCCCGCCGGTGGCCCGCAGGGCTTCCGAGTTCAGCTCGACGCATTCCCAGTCGATGCGCACCCCGGTGGCATCCACGGCGCGCACAGTGGCCTGCGCCACCTCCGGCCCGATGCCGTCGCCGGGGATCAGAGTGACTTGGTAGGGCACGCTTTCATGATAAGCCTGTGGCTTGTAGCTTGTGGCTTGTGGCCTGTAGATGGTCCGGTCCGGTGACATCATTGACAGATTAGTCCAGTGACATCCTTTACACTTTTTGGGATCCGAGACACTCGGCAAAGGGGGGTACCC
>JBEKWU010000150.1:0-10836 GCA_049512775.1 Bryobacteraceae bacterium | reverse complement strand
CTCAGTCGAAATTGACACTTGTCTGAATGCAGGTGACATGGTAAAACTACTCTGTCCTGGGTGAAGTCCGTGGCCGGTTTTGAAGTGACCACGCATGGCCGGTTTTGAGGTGACCACCGAGGACGCCGGTAACTGGCTGACTCGTTAGGGCCGTTCACCTGTTCCGCCGGTCTGGCCCAAAACGTCCTATTTTCGAATTCGCAAAAAGTGTTTGCCTTTTCCCTGTTCTGCATGTACTGTTACTTGCAGGTGAAGTTCGAACCCAAAGGCCCCGAGGCTTCCCGCCTGCGACAGCGCAAGTACCAAGTGGTGCGGCAGTATCAACTGCCCGAGGACCTGTTGCCCGGATGCCTTACCCAGACCCACCGGCGCTGTGGCCGCCCCAACTGCCGTTGCGCCTCCGATCAAGGGCCGGGGCATCCCATCTGGTTTCTAACCTTCATGTCTGGTGGCAAACGCCGCGTCGAGCGCATCCCCAAAGAGTGGGTTGAAGACGTTCGCCGCCAGGTGGAGGCGGGGCGCGCGCTGCAGGACGCTATCAAAGATATGCTCACGGCCAACGCCGAACTACTGGTGCTTTGGCGCAAGCAGAAAGGCCGGTGAAAGGCCCGACCGTTCAGTCGATCTTCCACTACGCTTGCCACACTCTCGCGTTGCGGACTTTCCTGGACCAGCCAGGCGATGGACGGACCCAACCAGAGATCCCCGCCGCCTGCTTGAGCTGGGCGCTGCTCATCGGCGCCATCTTGCGGATCGGTAGCGCGAACCGATTGGAATGGCTGGCGCGCTCCGCGGATCGAAAGGAGTTAGGGCTGGCGAGTGGATTCGGCGACGACGCGCTGGCCTACTTCACCGAACGCGTCGATCCGGAAGTTGTCCGCCAGCGCTCGGCGGCGACGTTGAAGCTGGCCAAGTACAACAAGGTGTTCGCGCAAACCGCCTTCATTGGCTTGGCCATTGACGGAACCGGGGCCGGCCGCACCACCAAAGAAGCTTGTCCGCTGTGCCACCCCGTGAAGGACTCCAATGGCAACACCATCTGCCAACTGCACTACTTCGTGATGGTCAGCGTGGTGGGCGCCGGCATCACCCTGCCGTTCGACGTCGAACCGTACGAGTCGGGCGACAGCGAGTACGCCGCCGGCATGCGCGTGCTGAAGCGATCGACGGAACATGTCGGTCCGCGCTTCGCCGACTATGTGGTGGTGGACGGGAAGTTCGCCACCGCGCCCTTTCTGCATGCTGCCGATGAACTGGACGTCCCCGCCATTGCGCGCCTGAAGGACAATCTGCCGGAACTGTCGGCGGCGGTCGAGGCCCGGTTCGGCCAGCAGCCGCCTGCGGCTACGTTCGAACACGGGGAAGACCGGATTGAAGTCTGGGACGCCGACGACTTTGATCCTTGGGAAACTTTGGCGTGGCCCACGGTCCGGGTCATGCGGTATCGTCAGCACAAGCGGGATGGAACGGTCATCCAGGCCGACTGGTTAACCAATTTCTCCATCGCCAGGTTGGGCACCCAGACGTTCTTCAAGCTTGCCAAGAGCCGCTGGGAGATCGAGAATCAGGGGTTCAACGACGGCAAGAATCTTTACGGGATGGAGCACATCCAGCATCACCATCCCAACAGCATGCTGGTGAACTGGCTCTTCCTGCTGCTCGCCTTGATGATCGAACGGCCTTACCGGAACCGCTATCTGCATCGCGGTACGCACCTGATCCTTACCGCCATCCAGCTCAAGGACACGCTTTGGCTCCATCTCCGCCCGGCCCACGCCGACACCAGTGGATGCCGGGCGGCGGCAATCGCAAGATGCCGCACTGATCTTTGACAATCCTCCTGTTCAAAACCGCTCGGCAAAACGACGTGCCCCTCGTCGTCGCGGTTTTTCGCCATTCTGCGACGCCCCCCCCCTGCCAGTCGGCCCGCTCAGCGGGGTCCGGAAGTGTCTTGTCCCAACTCTCCGAAACCGCTGGCGGAGAAGCTACCCCCTGTCAAGGCAAAGTAGAAATGTCCCATTCCCAGCAAAGTAGAAATGTCCGGTTTTGCAGGGGCGGACGGGATGGCGTGGTAGTCTGTGATTGTCCGTGCCGGGGTCGCGCCTGGCGCGGAGGTCCAAGGCCGATGCGACGGAGCTGGCTCCGAAAAATCGGCATCCCGCCCTCTGGTGACGAGCCTCTCGTCATCAGAGGGTCTTGGTCTTCCGGGTTTGGTTTTCAGGTTTTTCTTCTGAGCAGATTTTATTGGCGAAGCTTCGGAGCGGAGGCCTTGAGACCCTTCCAACGCGAGTGCTGCCGGGGCGCTTTTGCCCGGCTTTCCTTGTGGACGGTTTTGGCTCATCCCAGCGACTCCGCGCTCCGGGCGCCGGAGCTCTGCGCGGCCTGCCAGACCTTGGGGCCTTTGCGCAGGTCGAAGTTCTTCCCCCAGTCGCTACCCCTTGGTTTAGGCGCAGCCTTACGCGTGGCCGGTGCGGAAGTCTTCTGGATGGTCACCTTCGCCGCCGGCGCGCAGACTGTCGAGCTCAGATAGCGGCCTTGGAAGCGCATGGCCAGTGAGCCATCCATCCGCTTCTCCACCCGCACTCTGGCGCCGCGCAGCCCAGTCCGAATGTCCTTGCCACCGATCTGATAGAGCTTGGCTTCGTAACGAACCGTGTAGTCGTTGGTCACCTGGCGGTCTTCCACGTGGCTCAGGATGGCCGCCAGAGAATGCTCCTTTCCCAGCGGGCGGTGCGCGTCGGCAGGGATGGCCGGCAACACCGCCAGCGTCTGGTTCCACCACGGCAGATACTCCCCGTCCAGGTAGGCATTGGCCTGCTCGAGGGTGCACACACCGGCCACTCGCATCCCCTTCACCAGACGATCCTGGGCGGTGCCAAACTGCCGCTCCACGCGCCCTTTGGCTTGCGCAGAATGCGCGGCGATCCACACAATGTTGAGCTCCCTCAGCGCCCGGCCGATCTGCGTGGGCGGCATCTCCGGCCGGTCTAAGCCCTCACGCTGCTCGCCCCGCTTGGTTCTGACCGCCGTCTGAAACAGGCCCGGTTGGTCCGTGTAGAACGCCAGCGGACGGCCAAAACGCTCCAGGTACTCCTGCAGCACCCGCATGTTTTCCTCGGTGGAATCGTGCCGCACGAAACGCGCAAACAAACGGCTGGTGGCGTCGTCGATCATGACGATCAGGTAGAGCTTCTCTCCCCGCCCTTCCAGCCAGTCATGCTCGCTGGTGTCCCACTGCACCAATTCCCCGAAGCAACTGCGCCGCGCTCGCCACAGATGTGCTTCTTGGATGTGCCGCCCATGCGCCTTCCACAGCCCGGCCCTCCCCATCCACTGCCGCAGCGTCTCCTTGCTCACCGCCAGGCCGTGCTTCTTGCGCAAGTACTCGCAAGCCAGCGTCGGGCCGAAGCCTTGGTATATCGGATCCGACAGGATGCATACCGCTTCCTCTTCGGTTGCCGCGGACAGCCTCCGGTTCGACAGGCAGCCGCGCAGCCCATGAATCACCGCCTTGTCCCCCAGGCGCCGCAGCTTGCGCAGCAGCCGCCGCACCTGTCGTTCGGTAACGCCAATCTTTTCGGCTGCCTGCTTCTGCGTAATCAACTTCTGGCTCTGAGCAGGAATCCGACGAAGTGCCCGATTGGCGGGGGTTTCAGAATCTGAGATTGTCGGCTGCGGCCGGCGTCGAGTTCGCCATGGCGGCGCTCAGACCACGTCCTGGCTTGCTCGGAGCCGGCCCCGTACAACACGCCGGCCAACTCGCTGAGATGCTCCTTGACGTGAAACTTGTCCACGATCTGGACAGCTTTGGGGAATAGTTCATGGGCGATCTTCCAAATCCAAGGTGCGCCGTCGCCGATAACCACCTGGCGTTGGGCTTGGGTGAAGGACCGGCGGGTGGCTTCACGCAGAACGCGTTGGGTGAACTCGGAGGGAACTTCATCGGTGTCCCGCGTAGCGGCGCTTTCGATGGCGGCGGTGTAGCTGATAGACCCTTCGTCGCGCATAGGCCGGTTCTCGGAATCGCGCGATTCTGCACTCCAGCAGGTGCAGAGCTTGGCCTCGCGGGTCTTGGCCGATCCGTCGGACTGCTTGCCGCTGCGCCCCACTAACTCGGAGGGACGCATCGGCACGCCGGTTCCGTCAATGCCGAGGTACAGCGTAGGCGGCAACGGTTGCTCGGGCCGCGGCGCCAGGTCCTGCTTCTCGTCCGAGGCGATCTCCGTTCCCAATGCCTCAGCGCCGCGCTCCACCTGTTTGGCATCCACCGCAATTCCGGCCAACTCCCCCAGCAACTGGCTGCCCTCTTGAAAGCTGACCACCGCCCCCACCGAGGCGATCATCCGCGCCACGGCGGGCGACAGGCGGCCTTCGATTCCGAGCGTCCGGTCGCGGGGGCAGAAGCCTGTCCCACAACGAGGGCAGTGATAATAGGCCCGCTCCAGTTCGAGATCTCCCAAGGCGGACTGAACTCGCTTCCTGCGCCGGTCCACATACCGGGCCGGGTGGCCGCACGGACAAAGCACGGCCACGTGACGGCGATCGGAGTCATCGGCGTTGAGCCAGTTCTGGATCAGCCGCGCGGCCCAGGCGAGCACGATGCGGCGCGCCGCCATCTCCAGCGCCTCGAAGTCCAGTTCCTCGAGCGGCTGTCGGCCCAGCAACGAGGCCAGTTCCTCCGCGATCTCACCGTGGAACTCGGCGGCGAGTGCGGTTTTTCTTATCCCCGCTTGGGGCGGCGGCATCGGGCTGGCGTAAACGAAGATCGCAGATCCGCTCGTTCACCTGGATCAACTCGCGGATCAACTCCCGGAAGCGCTTGTACTCTTCAATCTGGGCGCGAGTCTGCTGAACGGCAGAACCGCCGGGGACGGCCCTGGTGACGGTTTTCCCGTTCACTTCCCGGGTGAGGATCCAATCGGGTCCGTGGCCTTGAGCGCCGTGTTTGGCACAGTGACAGTTCGGCTTTCCGCACTTGCGGTGGCGCTCGACCAACGAACCGGGGCGCATATCGCCGACCGCAGCGATCTGAGATTTCACCGTCTGTCTCTGAGACAGGAGCTGTTCTATGGGGGTGCCATCAGGTAGCAAGAGTAGGTCTCCTCATCTGTAAGCGTATACCGCTTACAGAAGTATAACCCATTCTACCAGCCCGCACAAACTCTCACTCCTGTGTCGTACGCCCGAGAAGCGGAGAAGCTACCCCCTTGACACGGCACCGTAAACGGAACTAGAATATCAGAAAATCTTCCGCTTAGGAAAGGGAGGCCGCCATGACGGGGGAAAAGCTGAATATCGCCATCGTCGGACTCGGATTCGGGAGAGAGTTCATTCCCATCTACCAGAACCACCCCAACACCAACATGTACGCGATCTGCCAGCGCACGCGGCAGAAACTGGACGAAGTTGGCGACGAGTTTGGTGTGGCGAAGAGGTTCACCAGTTTCGAAGAGTTGATTCAGGATCCGCAGGTCGACGTGGTCCATATCAACTCTCCGATTCATTTGCACGCGCCGCAGAGCGTCGCCGCCCTGAAGGCGGGCAAGCACGTGGCCTCCACGGTTCCGGCCGCCACCTCCATGGAGGAATGCCGGCAGATCGTGCGCGCCAGCCTGGAATCCGGCAAGCAATACATGATGATGGAGACCGCGATCTACACCCGCGAGTTTCTCTATGGGCGCGAGCTGCGCGACACCGGCAAACTGGGGCGCATCCAGTTCATGCGCGGCTGCCATCAGCAGGAAATGGCAGGCTGGCCGGGTTACTGGGAAGGGCTCCCGCCCATGCATTACGCCACGCACGCCGTCAGTCCGTGCCTCGCCATGGTCAATGGTGAAGCGGAGTATGTAGTCTGCCTCGGGTCGGGGCGGATCGCCGACCGGCTCATCGCGAAATATGGTTCTCCCTTCGCCGTCGAGAGCGCCATTTTCAAGGTGCGCAACCAGCAACTGGCGTTCGAGGTGACGCGCTCGCTGTTTGAGACAGCGCGCCAGCTCAAGGAGGGTTTCGACATTTACGCCGACAAAATCTCGTACGAGTGGACGCAGGTGGAAGGCGAGCAGCCGGTTATTTTCATTGGGGAGACCCCCCAGCGTGTGGATCTGCCCGATTACGCACACCTGCTGCCGGAGCCCATCCGCCGCTTCACCCGGCACGGCGTCTACGACGACGATAACGTCCACCGGTCTTTCATTCAGGGACGCGGGCACGGCGGCTCCCATCCACACCTGGTACACGAGTTCGTTTCCAGTATCGTCGAGGGGCGCCGCTCTTTCCCGGACCTGTACCAGTCTGTGAACTGGACCTGCGCCGGGATCTACGCTCATGAATCGGCGTTGCGAGGCGGCGAAGTCGTCCGCCTTCCGGATTTTCGGGCAACGCTAACCGCAACCGCTGGAGTAATGTCAGGAGTCCACTCATGAAAACACGTTCCTTCCGGCTGCTTCTCCTGTGCGTTTTGTTCGCGACCTGCGCGATGCCGCAGGCCGCTCAGCCGCAACGCAAGAAACTGCTCGTCGTGGGCGCGTCGAATGGCTATCAGCACGATGCCATCACCCACTGTATGGGCACCATCTGGAAACTGGGCATCGATACGAAGCTCTGGGATACCTGGATTCGCACCGATTCGCGCTTCATCACCAAGAAGTCTCTGCCGGACAAAGCCGGCCGGCAGGATCCCAACTTCCTCGAACTGAATCGGAACACGAAGAACCTGAATTTCTTCGATGCGGTGGTGTTCTACACGACCGGTGCCCTGGAACTCGACGACGAACAGAAAGCGGCGCTGCTCTCTTTCATCAAGGATGATGGCAAGGGTTTCATCGCGATACATTCGGCCATTGAAGCCGTCCGGAACTGGCCCGAGTACAACGAGATGGTCGGCGGCACGTTCGACCTGCACCCCTGGAATAAAGAGGTGGGTGTGCTGGTGCTGGATCATTCTTTCCCGGCGACCAAAGACCTGCCCGACCGGTTCACCATCACCGACGAGATCTATCAGGTGAAGAACTATTCTGCCGACAAAGTGCATGAGTTGATGAAGGTCGACATCAGCACGGTGGATCTGAAGGCTCCGCTGGTGCACCGCACCGACAATGACTTTGCCCTGGCCTGGGAGCACAGTTACGGCAAAGGCCGCGTGTTCTATTGCGGGTTCGGACACCTCAACGAGGTTTTCGACCGCCCGGAGATTCAGAAGATGCTGGTCGAAGCCATCAAGTGGGCGACGGGTATCACGCCGTCCCGATCGCACTGAACGTTGTTAATCGCCGCACCTCACGAAAGGAGGTTTCCAATGTCTGTACGCGTGAACCTGATTCTGGGTTTAACCATTCTTACCGTGGCCGCGTGCGCGCAAACACAACGCGGCCAGATTGTCGGCAGGGTTACGGATACCAGCGGCGCCGTCGTGCCGCGAGCCAAGGTCGAAGTAACCAATCCCGCCACCGGCGTCAAAGCGCAAACCGAGACCAACGCCGAGGGTCTTTACACCATTCCGTACCTTCAGTACGGAAGCTATCGCCTGACGATAACCGCGCAGGGCTTCGCCCCCTATACGTTTTCGGGCGTGGAGATCGCAACGGCAACGACAACGACGGTCAATGCGACGCTGGAGTTGGCAGCCGTCACCGACCAGGTCACCGTGCAGGCCAGCGCTATCGTGCTCGAAGCCAACACGTCGACCGTCGGCACGGCGGTCGAAGAAAAGCTGAAGAGCGACGTGCCCAACCTCGTCAGCGGCGGCATGCGGAACGCTTCGAGCTATATCTACTTGTCGCCAGCCGTGAACCCGCGCGGGCAACTGACGCTGGGCGGCGGGCGCACGAATTCCGCCGAGGCACTGCTCGACGGCCAGAGCCTGGACATCCGGTCGCGGTTCATGGGATTCCAGGCCGGTGGCATGCCCTCCGTGGAAGCGATCGGCGAGTACAAAATGCTCACGAATTCGGTGGCGGCCGAATACGGCCGCTCGTCCGGAGCGATGACTACCTTCGCCGCGAAGTCCGGAACCAACAAGTTTCATGGCGTCGCGTATGAGTATCTGCGCAATACTGACCTAAATGCCAGGGCTTGGGCTTCGGCAAAGCGCGACATAAGCAAGCAGAATGAGTTCGGCTTCGCGGGCGGCGGGCCGGTCATTCTGCCCAGGATTTACAATGGCACCAACAAGACCTTCTTCTGGGCAAACATAACCGGCTACAAGCTCCGCAGCGAGGCGTCCTCAAAGGTCCTGACGATGCCCACCGAGGCCATGCGGAAGGGGGACTTTTCGGCTTCGGATATCAACCCCATCTATGATCCCACCGACCTGTACACCAACGCATCCGGGCAGACGCTGCGCAGCCAGTACAGCTACGGCGGGAAGCTCAACGTAATCGATCCTAGTCGGGTGAGCCCGGTGTCCAAGTTCTTCCTGGACCAACTGCCGCTGCCGACTATGGCGGGCTCCTTCAACAACTTCGTGGGGACCAGCCGGAATGCCACCAATAGTTGGGACTTTTCCCTGAAGATGGATCATTATCTGAGCGCCAGAAGCCGCATTTCGGGCTTCTATCAATACACGCATCCCAACACGGCTAGCGGGAACGTCTTAGGGGACTTGTTCGGAGCGAAAGATATCTGGCACGTGCACCGCCCGCGACTAGACTGGACGTACAACATTAAGCCGAATCTGATTAACCAGATGCTCTTCGGCGTCACGCGCTACTTCGACGGTCTGGCGAGCAACAACAACGGCCAGAACCTCGGGCAGAAGGCGGGCATTCGAGGCACTTACGATCCGAACTGCCCGGAGATCTGGTTTCCCCAACCCGACTGGTACATTTGCGGGAATACCACGCTGGGCGGCCACCCCATCGACAGCAAGGGCAATCTCATCACGACCTTTAACGACTCGTTGATGTGGAACTTCGGCAAGCACACGGTCAAGACGGGGATCCAGCTCAACCGCTGGAACGAGAACTTCCGCACCCTGGGCTCAATCTCCCACAACAGCTCGACCGGCGAGTATGCCTTCTATGACTCCGGTACCGCTAATACAACCGGCACCGGCGGGAATCAATGGGCCAGTTTCGTCCTCGGCTATCCCACCGTAGTGACCATGTACGCCCCGGCGGACTTTGGCTTTCGCCAGGCGTATTATGGCCTTTTCGTGCAGGATGACTGGAAGGTCAGCCGAAGACTGACCATCAACGCCGGGCTGCGGTGGGACCTCAATGTTCCGTATAGCGAGGTGCATGGGCTGGTCACCAGCGTGGACTTGAACCAGCCAAACCCCGGAGCGGGCAACCTACCGGGCGCGTTGACGTTCTACGGTTCGGGGTCCGGCCGGAACGGCAACAATCGCCCGGGCGAGATTCACTGGAAGAACTTCGGGCCGCGCCTCGGCCTGGCCTATCAGATCAACAGCAAGACGGTGTTCCGCGCTTTCGCCGGCTTGGTCTACCAGGGGGTCCAGACGTGCAACCTGGAGTGGGCTGACCACACCGGCTTCCAGGGAGGCGGATCGCCGACGGCGAACCCGAATCCGTACGGGCTGTATTATAGCTGGGACACGCCGTATCCCCAAAATGTCCTTGGCACGATTCCGAACTTCGACCCCTCATTCCGCAACGGGCAAGCCACGACTATGCAGAGCGAATCGGGCCTCGGCCTCGCGCCGGTCCTGTATATGTGGAGCGGCGGCTTTCAACGCGAGATCAAGGGCAATATCCTGCTTGATGCCACTTACCTAGCCAACAACGTCAAGCACGGCACCGACAAGATGGGGCTCGATGTGCTGAATCCGAAATACTGGAGCCTCGGGTCGCTGCTCAACCTGCCTCTGAACTCACCGCAAGTGCAGGCCCTCGGTTTTACAGCCCCGTACCCCGGTTTCAACCAGAGCCTTCCGCTTTACCGCGCTCTGATTCCGTATCCCCAGTTCAACGGCCTCACCGACAACGCCAGTTCCTGGACCGCCAGCACGTACAACGCCGCAATTTTCAAAGTCCAGAAACGGTTTTCCGCCGGGCTGACGTTTCTGACTAACTACACGTTGGCGAAATATATCGCGACGACCTTCTCGTCGCCGGGACAATACGGCGCCGCGCCGCGTGACCCGTACAACTTCCGGCTGAGCAAGGCGCTCTACCGATACGACATGCCCCAGCGGTTAGTGCTGAGCTATTCCTACGAGCTGCCTTTCGGGCCAGGCAAGCGATTCGGCAGCGGTAGTGGCCGGGTGGGGAAGCAACTGCTCAGCGGCTGGATCATTTCCGGCATCCACCAGTACCAGGCAGGCACTCCGCTGCAATCGAGCGGTGCGTTGGCCACGAGCATTCCCACCGTCTCCTCGATGTCCGACCGCGTGGCGGGCGTGCCGCTGCGTAGCAACATAGCCTGCTCCGAAATGCAGTTCGGCAACCCCGCCAGGAACTACCTGCTCAACGCGGGCAATCCGACCCAAGCCACCCGGACTGGACGCCCGCTGGCATACCAATCCGAGGGGGCCTACGGCTTCGGCAACGCGGCGTTGGTGGATCCGCAGGCGCGCCAGTGCTGGACGCTGAACGAGGACATCAGCGCTACCAAGACCTTCTACGTGCGCGAGAGGCTGCAGATCCGCTTCGGCTTGGAGGGGTTCAACCTCCTGAACCGGCACACCTGGGCGACCTCCGACTCCCAGGCAATTACCGGCGCGAATTACGGCGAAATCACGCCGCTGCAATTTAACGGTCCGCGGCAGATGCAAGTGAAGCTACGGGTTGAGTTCTGAACCCGCGTTGCCAGGGAGGAGATATGGAGAGCAGAAGACGCTTTCTCCGGCAGGTCACGGGAGCCGCCGCACTGGCCGCG
>JBEKWU010000149.1:0-15253 GCA_049512775.1 Bryobacteraceae bacterium | reverse complement strand
CAAGACATTGCTCATGCCGACGGAGAGGTTAAGCTCTCGTCGGTGTCAATGTCCTGGGTGTCGGTCTCGCTGGCCGGTTTTCAGGTGACCATCAGTGGCCGGTTTTGGGTGACCCCCGAGGGAACTGAGCCTTTTCAAAGGGAGTGCTGCCCACCTGGAAGCCGGGCTCGCCGGTGCCAACAGTCTGAAGCGGCCGGCCATCGGGGCTGAATTGCCAGATTCGCCCTCCTTCCACTTCATTGACCCAGATGTTTCCCTCCGGATTGGGCACGCAGTTGCCGATGTCTTTCAGGCCCATCACGCCGCCGTCAATGAAAACCGACGCTTCCTTGCGCGCCAAGTCAATGGCATGGACCGCATTCCCACGGAAACAGGCGACGAGGATCTTCCCGGCAGGCGTAACAGCCACGTACCCCGGTCCGCGCAGATCGGCCGGGATGTGCAAGTCGCTTTCGGGTTGGGGAGTGGAACCTGCCGACCAGCGCAGCCGGCCGGCGGCGCCCAAGCAGCCTACCCAGTCGTTCCAGAAGTCGATCACATACTGGCGACCGGCGCTGTCGTGACAACCGAGGAGTGCGTCTCCGTTCCCCCAGATCTTGCCTTTCTGAAAGTTGACAATCCGTTCGATTCTCCACAACGCAGCCATTTCTTCGCCTTTCTCTGCGCCAATGGAAAGCCCCAGCCGGCGGCCGGCATGCGCCGCTTCGCAAGCTGTCCATTGCGAGGCTGACCTCCACTGAGTAGGACAACGTCCGATGACGGCTGTGACAGCGGGATGGAAGAATCAGGCCGGCGGCTCCAGTGAGATCGTCGTCAAAGCCCGCCGGAGCATCTCCACCTGCTCGGCCGGCTCATAGAACGGGTGGCTTCTGTAAACGCTGGCGGCAACCTTCATGTACGCATCCATCAGCTCGTCCGCCCGGTCGTCGGCGATCTCCCGGACTCTGCGCAAGTAGTCCGAGGTGAATCTGAGGTGGAGCGGATCGACGAAGCCGCCCTGAATGAACGCCTGCGTTTTCCTCACGCACTTGCAGGGACTGCCGGGATTCACGAGGCTGCAATTGCCGCGCAGGTATTCGTACAGATCGCGGCGGGCGCGCGACAGAATCTGGCGGAAGTTGACCGGTGTCACGCCGGCGATCTCTCCGCCGACCTCGTCGCCGACGCCGAAGATTTCGCCGAGGATGAAGACCAGCCGTTGGCGGCCGTCGAGACACAGCAGCGTCCCCACCATGCAACTGATCCGGGTCTCCTCAGCGAGCACCTCGACCGGAACCGGAACGGTCCGCGGGTCCGGCAGATCGAGGTCGGGAGTCCGCTCGAGCCCGCGGGCGGCGTCCTCGAACGAACAGATGGGCTCGGAGACGGCCCACCGGTCCTTCTTGAGATTCAGCACGTGATTCACCGCGATGCGGTACAGCCACGTGCGAAACTTGCTGTCCCCCCGGAACGTGGGCAGAGCTTTGAGCGCCTTGATCAGAACGTCCTGCGTGGCGTCTTCGGCATCCGGGCGGCGCCACAGCATGCGGAGGGCGATATTGAAAACCCAAGGCTGATGCCGGGCGAATAGGCGTTCGAGCGCCTCCCGGTTGCCGGACCGGGCACTGGACACCAGCTCCTCATCGGGGATGTCGGCAGCGGTTTCCCGGAATGGGTTGTGCATGATGGGCACCAATGTAGCACTTGGCGTGGGCCAATGGCCACGAATCCGGGCGCCGGGCCCGAGCCGCAAGTCGAGGCTCGTCCCCCTAAGGGGTAGCCGGCAGATCGGCCGCACCTGGAAGAAACTTCTGTCGCAGAAAGTTCAAGTCGGCCAGATCGTTTTGCTGGATCTGCCACTTCAGACTACGCGAGCGGTAGGTTCGCCGCTTGTCGCCTTCGAAAAGATCGGCCAGCCGCTCGCAGGCGTTGTTGGCACACGTACGCAGCGTCGAGGACAACTGGTGGATCTGCTTCCCGCCGCGCAGTTCGGCGGCTACGGCAGCCACGAGGCCCCCAAGGCTGTCGACCTGCATCGAGCCGAACATCAGGTTCCTGTGATAGCAGGCCAGTGAGCGAACCGAAGGACGGTCGGTGGGGGTGAAGAGGGTGGGAAACCAGAGCGCGCGGCCGCGGTCGCGCGCGTAGAGAACGTCGTCATCGCCAACAGCGTGGGACGGGCACGCGCTTGCCAAGTCGGGCAGCTTCGCCTTCTCGGGATTCGGCGGCCAGCTCGTGAGCGCTTCCAGAGCGCGATGCAGGTCGGGATCGGCGTCGATTGGTTGCAGCGAGGAGTCGGACTCGGCCCTGATAATGGTGCAGAGAGTGAACGGACCTCGCTGGGGTCCCGGCTGGGCGTTCGGGCCGAGCACGGACTCTCGGAGCCACTTGAGCGCTCCGTCCACGAAGACTTGGAGGGAGAGCGGTTTAAGGCCCGCCGGAGTCTGCTGCGAGACGACGCCCTGGCGGCGCATGTTCCAGGCGATATCGACCGTCTCTTGGAGCGTGCGTGCCCCGGAGTACTTGAAGGTGAGAGCCAAAGCGATGCCGTGCGGATAGTAGTACCACTCGAGCCAGGCTGTCGCGCCCTTTCCAGCATCCACGGCGAACGGCGTCCCGCGGCGCAAGGGCACCAGGGATTTCCAGGCCTGCTTCGGACTCACTGCCGCCAGCACCGCACCGGGCAGATAGTACTTCCAGAAGAGTTGGTTCGAGTGGGCCTCCCAGGGCGGATCGAGCCGCAGCGGGTCGTCGCCGTCCAGGACGCCGCGAAACCGCTCCTGGTACTGGTCGCTCCAGGTCAGGAATTGGAACTCCGGCAACGGTTTGAGCGTGCCGCCCGGAACCCCAAGAAGGGTTTCGGACCAAATGAAGCTAGCGCGGAAATTCGTGATCGAGAGTGCCATTGACGCCCACCCCTGGCGGTTGTATCATGAAACTGACTTCTTCGACGACCTCGTGCCGCTACCGGTGCCGTCCGCGCAAGCGGGCCCATCGGGCTGGTCGCAGCGAATCGGCACGCAATCCCTTAATTGGGATGGCGAGTCGCATTTTGCGTCGTCCAGGGCGGTCGCACGTGCGGCCGCCCAAACCCATTAGTTTGCCTCCCCGACAATGATGTCGGCCTCGACGTCTGTTCTGTCTTCCTTGCGTACCTTGCGAGGTCCCGGAATCGGCTCACTATCCCAGGCGACTGCCCGCGGACACCGCTGGAGCAAACCAGCCAGCTCCGCCGGACTGGTCTCGGACGTCATCTGTTTGACCCGCTCGCGCAGGCCGTCTTCCTCCGGGATGTCCGCATACCGGATCAGAATCGCCGGGCTTACCCACGCCGGATCCGAGTCCTTCCCGTCTTTCTGGATCAAGAACCCCGGCTTGTCTCCTTTGCCCTTCAGTGTCACCCGGTCAAGAACCAGCGGGAGGCCCTGGGCTGCGAGCTTCTTCAAGCCGACAACTGGCGTGTCCCGTTCCGAAGGAGTTCGCGCTGCCTCCTTCCGTCTCTTTGTCGCCTCGACGGCCATGTAGGAGATGTAGGAGAGCGCGCCGAAGCCGATCGAAATCATCCAGACCCAGACGATATCTTCGAGGCCGTAGCGAACGAAATACCATTGTTTGGTAAAGAGCTTCGCCACGACCGCGAACAGGAGCGAGATCGCCACCGCCACCAACCAGAACTCGGGTGTGTTGATCTCCAGGAGGAGCTTCTCGTCCGCCACCTTCCTGCGCAGCAGCCCGGTGCGAAACATGAGCCCGGCGGTCACGATGAACAGCCAGCCGGGCGCGAGCAGGAAAGAGCCGAGGCCGACCGCTTTGGAAATCGCCGACTCGCCCAGGACTCCGACGGTCACCTCACGGCTCGCCACCATGGTCCTGTCCGCGGTCACCCCACCTTCGGCGGAGCGGAACTGAATGTCGAAGACCAGCAGGTACTTTCCGGGCACGACGCGGTCCTTGGCCTTTACCACGTATCCCTGGCGTGCAGTTCCGTAAGGAGAAATGGAAAGCCTGGGCTCCGTGGCAAGCTCGAGGTTCAGGAAATCCGGGTAGTTCGGGGTCACCTTTTCAATGACCACAGGCCGGCCCGTTTTATTCGTGAACAGCAGGTTGAGGCTGCCGTCGCGCGATGATTCGAGAGTTTCGAGACTGGTGGCGACCTGTACGTCCAAGAACTTCTCGGCGGGTTCGCGCTCGCGGGTCGTTACCTTGACCGATCTCAGCAGGATTTGCTTCGTGGGCCTGCCTTGAATCAGCGTGGTGTAGTCGATTCGAAAATGGAGCGCGCCGGGGACAACGTCTTCGTTCGTGCGGGAAACTCGGAGTCTCCAGGCACTCTCCGCGTACGGCGGAAGGGTGCCCGGTTTCAGGGGGGAATTGGCCGTGACTGCGAACTCGTCGCTGGCGATCCAGGAGAGGTTCACCTCGTTGAGCGACCGATCGGACGGGTTTCGGAGGACCAGCACGACGTCGGTGGGTATCTTCGGAGAAGGCAGCTCGATGGTCGCTGGGAGCACCTCCAGCTCGGGGCGGACCGTCGCCACCGTAGCTGCGAACGCAGGCAGGCACATGCAGAACGAGAAAGTCAGGCTGGCCCGCACGGCCCACCTCCCTCGGAGCATGGTAGCATAGGCCGTCGCCAGCCACGGACGCTCCCCGGTTGCGTGGGTCGTACAGGCGTTGGGAGTCTCTCTTATTCTGCCGAGCGCAACTCTGCGGGTCACTGTCCCGCTCGGCTGCCCAAGTATGAGTGTCAAAACGAAGATTGGGTTCGGTGCGCGTGCCGTGGTACTGCCCTGGACATTTTCCGAACATACCGTAGAATAAAATGCCGGGCACATCGCGGGGTCCCATCTCTCGGTTTCGATAGTAGTTCGGCTTGGCCGGCCGATTACGCACCGTTCCACGCCCGCCGGCGACCCTTTCCCACGGTCTCTGCACGCGATTTCCCGACTTTGTGAATAGCCGCGGGTGGTCGGGCGCACGAGCAGAACGTCTTTCGAAATCGAGAGGCAGCGGACGTTGCCGCCGCGCCAGGGGCGTCACGCAGCTTCGATCTGCCGTCCCACCGGCTTCCTGAGCGGTACCACCAGCGAGATCCGCTCGTAGGGCACTCGCGGGATCAGCGAACCGCGCTCGCCGCGTCTCAGTTGGACCAAGCCGTAGCGCTCCATGGTCTTCAATGTCCGGGAGAGGTTCGACTTTTGCCGGCCCGTCCGCTGTGCCAGCGCGGCCAGCGACTCGGGAGTAGATTCCGCGATGACCCGTAGCAGATCCCGATTGCGGTCTGAGAGCACCTTGGCGAAGCTCTCGGCCGAGGTGAACCACACCTGCGGCTCCTTTGGCCCAGGCTTGTACTCGCCTTTGGCGATCGCGACGGTGCGAGCCTTCATCTCCTGATACGTGGCAATACCCACACGCAGCGTCTTCATCTCAAACGACTCCCTTCTCCTTCAAGAACCTGTCCACCTCGGCCCAGAAGTCCTCGATCAAAGTGACGGCGTCCCTGAACCGGTAAGGCCGGACCCTATCCATCCGGTGCCGGTGGTCGCAGACATCCTTGGCGGCTCCACCGGGTCGCTGCGACTCCCGCACGGGATGGGCGTTATCGAACCCCACCAGCCGTCTGCCGTCCGGGCCGTGCAGAGTCAGCGAGTAGTTCAAACCATGCGGCCGCTCCGGCGAGGGTTCAACGCGCCGGACCACGAATCGCACCCAATACTCGCCCTTGGGATCCACCACGAATACCTGCCCGTCGAGGTCCAAGAGCGCATCTGCGCCACGATCCTGGTCAGACCGTGTCATCCGTCCCTAAGGTTATCATAAACTGATAACCAACCGCAAGAACTCTGTTGGAGAGGAGCATCTCAGGACAACATAGTGCGAAACGACCCCACGCGAGCCCGGAGGCCGGGTGAACGCCGCGCTGTCAAAGACCCGGCCGCGGGATAAGAATTCTCTATTGCCCCGATGCAAATTTTTTGTGGCGCGGGCAGGCCGCCATCATTAATACTGTGTTGACCCGCTCGCTTGGCTTGCGAGCCCATACTCCCCGTCGAGGTGACCACGGTGTCCTATCGGATCGTTACCGGTCTGTTATTGCTGTCCTCGGCGCTGTTTGCGCGGGCGCCCGAGGGAATTGAAGCGGAATTGGCGGCCTTGAGGGCCGCGGTGAAATCCTCCCAATCGGCCGGTGACAACGCCTGGATGCTCATCAGCTCGGCGCTGGTGCTGATGATGACGGGCCCCGGCCTGGCGCTGTTCTACTGCGGCCTGGTGCGGAAGAGAAACGTCCTCGGCACCATGATGCAGAGCTTCGCCATGATGGCCGTCATCACGCTGGTGTGGGCGGTCTGCGGGTACAGCCTGGTTTTCGGCGAGGGCACCCCCTTCATCGGGGACCTGCGCTACCTGTTCCTGCGCGGCGTTGGGGCCGAGCCGAACGCCGCGTATGCGCCCACCATTCCGCACCAGACTTTCATGATTTACCAGCTCATGTTCGCCATCATCACCCCGGCGCTCATCGCCGGCGCGTTTGCGGAACGGGTACGGTTCGGCGCCATGGTGCTGTTCTCGACATTGTGGGCGTTTCTGGTCTACTTCCCCGTGGCGCACATGGTTTGGGGCAACGGCGGCTTCCTGAATGCGTACCTGGGCGGCAAGGTCCCGGTCTTCGACTTCGCCGGCGGCACGGTGGTCCACATCAGTTCCGGCTTCTCGGCCCTGGTGACCGCACTCTACATCGGCAAGAGGCGGGGCTATCCGAGCCAGCAAATGATGCCGCACAGTATCGTCCTGAGCTTCGTCGGCGCCTGTCTGCTGTGGGTGGGTTGGTTCGGCTTCAACGCCGGCAGCGCTTTGGCGGCATCGTCGCTGGCCACCAGCGCGTTTGTGGCGACGCACTTCGGTTCCGCGGCGGGCGCGCTTTCCTGGATGCTGGCCGAGAAACTCCGCAAGGGCAAGGCCAGCGCGCTGGGCGCCATCTCGGGAGCAGTCGCCGGCCTGGCGACGATCACGCAGGGCGCGGGCTTCGTGCAGCCGTTCAGCGCCGTGCTCATCGGCCTGATCGCGGGCGCCGTGTGCTTTTACATGGTCACGGCGGTGAAGGACCGCTTCGGCTACGACGATTCCCTGGACGTGTTCGGCGTGCACGGCGTCGGCGGCCTCATTGGCTGCACCCTGACCGGCTTCTTCGCCACCCGGGCCGTCAACAGCGCGCTGAAGCTGGCCAGCGGCCAGTCCGCTCCACTCGGCGTGATTGACGGTCACTGGATGCAGGTGCCGAATCAGCTCACGGGCGCGGCCATAGGCATCGCCTTCGCGGTGGTGGGAACGCTCATTGCGCTCAAGATCACGGATCTCATCGTGCCCCTGCGAATCGCGGAGCGCGACGAGTCCACTGGAATGGACCTGACATTACACGGCGAAGAAGGGTACAATTTCGAGGCGTAGCCGTATGTACAAGATTGAAGCGATCATCCAACCGTTCAAGCTCGAAGGCGTCCGGGAGGCCCTGAAAGCCATCCAGATCGATGGCCTCACCATTACCGAAGTGCGCGGTCATGGCCGCCAGAAAGGTCACAAGGAGGTGTACCGCGGCCGGGAATACAATGTCGACCTGCTCCCCAAGATCAAGCTGGAAATGGTGATTCCCGCGGACCGCAAGGACGAGGTCATCCGGACTCTCATCGGCGCCGCGCGCACCGGCAGCATCGGCGACGGCAAGATTTTCGTCTCGGAAATCGCCGACGCGATCCGGATCCGCAACGACGATCGGGGCGAAGCGGCGCTGTAGACTACGTGGGGCGGACGATGGCCTTTTGTCGTCTGCCGGTCTCGCAGGCCACGGAAGGCGATGGCCTGCGCCACAAAACGCCCCCGCAATCATCTGTAACATCTGGGGTCTGGTTGTAGTCCAATAGGAAGAGAAGCTTGTGGATGTTCTGGTGCAGCAAAGGGCGCGCGGTAGGGACGCGTCCGCTCATTTTCATGTTGCTTCCGCCGGTGGGACAAACGACGAGCCCAGCCCGCCGGGAGTCCTATAATGGTTACAGTGTTCTTGCTGCGAAGCGCCCGGAGGGGTTTGTTCGTCTGCCTGCTGCTGTGCGCAGTGATGTGCGCGCAAGCGGCTTCTCTCGCCTCGGAACATGCCCACGGGTCCTTTTCACAGCATTGCTGCCCCTTGTGTCACGTGGGGCCGCTGCCGTTCGTTCAGCCGGTGATTGCCGCGGCGCTCCTGCCGGTGCTCCGGGTAGCCTGGCTGGAGTGCTCTTTCGAGCCCGGCTCGGCCCACGAAGTGCTTCTCGCCGCGGGTTCCTCGCGGGCGCCTCCCGCTTAGTTCCTCGCTTCTGATTGGCGGCCACTAGCTTCCGGTCCATCGGCCGGGCGTGCGGCCGAGTATTCACAGCAGCAGAGAAACTGGGAGGAATCGAGGCATTATGCGTATTTCTTTGTTCGTTCCTGCGCTCCTGGGCTTGCTGGCAGCCCAACTTCCGGCGCAGGATACCAGCGAGCTATTGAATCGAATGAAGGCCATGGAGGACCGTATCAAGGCCCTGGAGGCGGAGGTGCAAGCGCTGAAAGGGCAAGCGGCGCCGGCCGCGGCGGCGGCACCCGCGGCCGTGGCCGCAACGCCGGTGGCTCCCGCGCCGTCCATCCCTCAGGAGCCCCAACGCGTGAATCTGGGCGGCGCCGGTCCGGCGGCGGCCAAAGTTTTGAACCCCGATATCAGTGCGATCGGCGATTTCATCGGCGCGGCGGGATATGGTGCCAACCGCAAAATTCCGGCTCTGGAAATGCACGAGAGCGAACTGGCTTTTCAGGAGGTCATCGACCCCTACGCGCGCGCCGACTTCTTCATCAGCTTCGGCGAGCACGGCGTGGATCTCGAAGAAGGCTTCCTGACCTTCACCGCGCTGCCGGCCGGCTTGCAGTTGAAAGTGGGCAAGATGCGCGCAGCCTTCGGAAAGGTGAATACGCTGCACAACCACGTGTTGCCCTGGGCCGACCGGCCTTTGGTCAGCCAGAACCTCGTCGGCGGGGAAGACGGAATCGACGACGCCGGCCTCTCGCTGAGCCGTATTCTGCCCGCGCCCAAGGGCATCTTCCTCGAAGGCGTGGCGCAGGTGTACCGCGGCGACAGCACCAACGTCTTTCAGGCCGACAAGCGCACCGACGTTTCCACCATCGGGCACTTGCACGCCTACCACGACTTCAGCGAATCCACCAACTTCGACGTCGGCGGCTCCTACGCGCGCGGCCACAGCCCCTTCGGCGATGGCACGAACCAGCTTTACGGCGCCGATCTCACGCTGCGCTGGAAGCCCCTGCGGCGCGCCATCTATCACTCTTTCGTGGGGCGCAGCGAGCTGGTGTGGGCGCGCACCACGGTGACTCTACCGTCGCTGCCATTCCCCCGCGCCGCCACCACCAAGCCGTTCGGCTACTATGTTTCGGGCGACTACCAGTTCGGCCGCCGCTGGTTTTTCGGGGCGCGCTTCGACCGCTCGCAGCGCGGCGCCTGCCTGCCTACCAACCCGGACACCACGCCGTGCGATACGCCGATCCCTTCCACCAGGCTTTTGCAGGATACCGGCGGTTCTCTGGTTCTGACGTACTGGCCCAGCGAATTCAGCCAGATTCGCGGCCAGTTGCGGCGCACCCGTTACGGCGAAGGTTTGACTGCCAACGAGCTGATCTTCCAGTTCATGTTTTCCATGGGCGCTCACGGAGCGCACCCGTTCTAGAGATCGAAAGGACAAACTCTCGTGATCGTATCCATCAAATTTCAAACCCTGGCCGTGGCGATGGCCGCGGCCCTGGCGGGTGCTTCTCACGCCGCTTCCAAAATCAACCTGGTGACGTCCACGCAGGACCTCGCTGCCCTCGCGCGCGAAGTCGGCGGCGATAAGGTCAACGTCGAATCTATCGCCATGGGCTACCAGGATCCCCACTTCGTCGAGCCCAAGCCCAGCTTCGTGCTGAAGCTGCAGAAGGCCGACCTGCTCGCGGTGGTCGGCCTGCAGCTCGAAATCGGCTGGCTGCCGCCGCTGCAGACGCAGAGCCGCAATGCCAAGATCCAGGTGGGCGGCACCGGGTACATGGACATGTCGCAGTACTGCCAGATCCTGGAGATCCCCACCGGCCAGGTGACGCGCGCCATGGGCGACGTCCATCCGCTGGGCAACCCGCACTACTGGCTGGATCCCAACAACGGCCGCCGCATCGCCAAGGCGTTCGCCGATAAACTCAGCCAGTTGGATGCCGCCGACGGCGCGTATTTTGCCGGGCGCTACGCGGACCTCGACCAGCGTCTCACCGCCGCCGAAAAGGGATGGGTGGCCAAAATGGCCCCCTACCGCGGCCGCAAGGTAATCACGTATCACCGCTCGTGGCCCAACTTCTGCGAGCGCTTCGGCCTGGAGGTGGTGGACTACGTGGAGCCGCGCCCCGGCATCCCACCCACCCCCAGCCACACGCTGGAAGTCATCAACATCATGAAGCGCGAGGGCATCAAGCTGATTCTGGTGGAGCCGTATTTCGATCTGCGCACGCCCAACTCCATCGCCCGGGCCGTGGGGGGCGAGGTGGCGCAACTAATGCCTTCGGTGGGCGGGGTCAAGGAAATCACCAATTACTTCCAGTTATTCGATTACGATATCAACATACTGGTAAATCTCTTCCAGAAGGTGAAATAAGGACCAATTATGGGAATGTTCGCTTTTCTGCTCGCGCCCTTTGTGGCGAGCCTCATCCTGACGGGCATTCACGCCTACCTGGGCGTCCACGTAGTGGAGCGCGGCGTGATCTTCGTCGATCTCGCCCTGGCCCAGATCGCGGCCCTCGGCACAACCTTCGCGGTGCTTTACGGCATTGAGCCGCACGGCGATGCGGCATATGTCGTCAGTCTCGCTTTCACGTTCCTGGGCGCGGCGGTTTTCTCGACCATCCGCGGCCGCCGCGCGCGCATTCCTCAGGAGGCGGTCATCGGCATCTGCTACGCCGTGGCCTCCGCCGCGGCGATTCTGGCCATGAGCAAATCGACCCAGCAGACCGAACACCTCAAGGAGATGCTGGTGGGCAACATTCTCTCGGTGTCGTGGTTCGAGGTCGGCAAGACGGCGGCCCTGTATGGCGCGATCGGCCTGTTCCACTACATCTTCCGCCGCAAGTTCCTGCTGATCTCGATCGACCCGGACGCCGCCGAAGCGCAGGGCATCTCCACGCGTTTCTGGGATTTCATGTTCTATGCTTCTTTCGGCTTCGTGGTGACTTCGTCGGTGGCGATTGCCGGCGTGCTGCTGGTGTTCTGCTATCTGATTGTGCCCTCGGTGGGCGCGATGCTTTACTCGGAACACATTGGCACGCGGCTGGCGATCGGGTGGACCATGGGGACGCTGGTTTCGGCGCTGGGAGTTTATCTCTCGCTCCAGATCGATCTACCGACCGGCGCCACCATCGTGTGCACGTTCGCCCTGGTGCTGATTGCCATGGCGGCTCTGCGGCCGTTAATCCGCAAGAGGATAGAAGTATCCGGAGCAGCGGTGCTGGAAGCTTCGGGTAAAGGGTAAGGGCCAGGCAGGCGGCACCGCCCGCCCCGCCTGCTGAAGCCTGCCCTACAGCACCAACACGAGCTGGACGCGATTGCTCTACCCCTCTTGATCGCCACGCCCGACGGCCAGCACCTGCCGCTCAGCCAGTTCGCCGACATCAAGGTGGAAAACGGGGCGTCGTTCATCTACCGCGAGGGCAACTCCCGCTACATCGGAGTGCGGTTCAGCGTCGAGGACCGCGACCTGGCGAGCGCGGTCGGCGAGGCGCGCCGCAAGGTGGCCGAGGCCGTCAAGCTCCCCATCGGCTATCGCTTCGATTGGGGCGGGGAATACCAGGAGTACCCGGCCGCGCTCGGACAGATGAAAGTGATCCTGCCGCTGACCGTGCTGCTGATCCTGCTCATCCTGTTCGCCCTGTACGGCAACCTGAAGTTCCCGGTGATTATCGTGTTCAGCGTGCTGGTGACCGAGCCGGTCGGCGCCCTGCTGGCGCTCCGGCTGACCGGAACCAACTTCAACGTCTCCTCGGGGCTGGGCTTCGTGGCGCTGATGGGCGTGGCGGTGCAGACCAGCGTGATCCTGTACTCGTTCATCAACAAGCTGCGGCTGGAGGGCCAGAGCATCGCCGAGGCCACGCACGCCGCCTCGCTGCTGCGCCTGCGGCCGATCATGATCGCGGCGCTGGTGGCCTGTCTCGGCCTGCTGCCCGCGGCCATGTCCACCGGCATCGGCAGCGACTCGCAGAAGCCCTTCGCCATCGTGATCGTCGGCGGCCTCGCTTCCCGCCTGCTGCTGTCGATCTTCCTCGCGCCGGTGCTCTATTCCCTGGTTGCCAAGGAAGACGACGTGCTGCAAGTGTGAGCGCGGAGCGTCGAAGTCTCGACTACTCCGTGCCGATGGAGACAATCCGAACCAGATTGCCGCGATGAATCGCCTCGGTGGGCTTTTCCGTCGTGATCAGCTCCTCACAGCCGCTCCGGGCAGCGCCCTCCGTGCCAACATAGCTGAGACAACTCCCCTGGCCGTAATTACTGAGCAGGGCGAGAATAGGAATCGGTGAACGGTCGTGGCGCCGGTCACCCGGACGAAGAGCACCCGTCCTGGAATGGTGGTCCCCTGACGTTTCGCAAGTTGTTGTAGCTGAGCACGATCCGCCTGGCGCGCGGGACAGGTACCCACAAAACGCGCCAGGCTCCCCCAATCTTGGGCACGCCCATGCTCCGGTGCGGATAGATCCCGATATGTCCCCGACGAAGAACGCGTCCGCGCGGCGCTGGGCACGGGCACCATTCTGAACCGCCCGACGCCGGTCTACGATTTGGCGTGCGGCGAGATGCATGCCGGCGCGCGCCATGCCCCGTGTACACGCCCGTCATCGTGAAGCTCCGCGGCGCCAAGCTCTAGCTCGCAGACCTGCTGCGGTGACTCCGCGGGGTGTAAAACTTCGTAACTTTGGGAACGCGTGTTCTGCGGGACGCATCCCCTAAAGTGAAAGGAGTGAAAGACATGAGACGCATGAACGGGTTAGTTCTGGCCGGAGCACTCCTTGCCGCGCCGCTGCTGGTCCAGGCTGCCGGCAGCAGCGGGAGCGCGCCGCAGAGTCTAGAACAGCGGGTGCGGCACGAGCTGGTGATGCTCCCGTACTACAACGTGTTCGACGACCTCTCGTTCCAGGTGGAGGGCAGTCAAGTGGTGCTGACGGGAGCGGTGACGTGGCCCACGGTGAGGTCCGACGCCGGGAACGTGGTGCGCCGCATCCCGGGAGTCACCGGCGTCACCAACAACATTGAAGTGCTGCCGCCTTCGCCCTTCGACGATCGCGTGCGGCTGGCGGAGTACCGCGCCATCTACTGGCACGACGGGCTTTCCCGTTACGGCATGGGCACGCTGCCGTCCATCCACATCATCGTGAAGAACGGCCACGTCACTCTGGAAGGCGTCGTGAACACCGAGACGGACCGAAACCTCGCGGGGCTGTACGCCAACGGCGTGTTCGGTGTGTTCTCGGTGACCAACCACCTCCGCGTGGTGAAGTCGTAACCCACCCCTGCTCCGTGCGGCCCGCCTCCGGAGTGGGCCGCACGGCCGGCCGTTCGCGCCTGGACTACAATAGTGCGAGTGGAAGTCTCCTGGACCATAAGGGCCGGGGCACTTTTCCTGTGCTCCGCTGTGGCGCAGCCCCGGACCGACATGGTGGTCGGGCCGATCCGCTTTTCTTCCGAGGGCGAGGCGACGCAGGTCGTCATCGAGGCCAGTGGGAAGGTGCAGTACCAGGCGGCCCGTTTGCGCAATCCCGATCGTATCTATTTCGACTTGCCGGGCGCCAAGCCGCGGCCGGGCGGAAAGGCGGTCCAGGTGATTCCGGTGCGAACCGGGCTGCTGAAGCAGATCCGGGTTGCCTGGAGAGAGCCGGGCGTGACACGAGTGGTCTTGGACCTCGAAGCGCCGGCGGAGTTTGCCGCCTTCCCGCTGAGGGATCCGGAGCGGCTGGTGATCGACTTGCGGCGATCGGGCGCCGCCGGACCCGTGGTTGCGCAGCCGCCCCAGCCGGTTGCTCCCCCACCTCCGGCGCCACCGCCCGAGCCGCCGAAACCGGTCCCGCCGCCACCCGAGCCTGTGAAGCCGGCCGCGCCTCCACCCGAGCCGGCGCCTTCGCGCCCGGCCGAGCCTCCCGCTGTCCCAGCGCCAGCGGCGCCCGTGATGAAGACGGAGGCGCCCGTAGCGCGCGCCACCATCATCGAGCAGATCGTCGCCAAGGTCAACAACGAAATCGTCACCCTGGGTGAGTTGGATCGCTCGCAGGAGTTGATGAAGCAGGCGGAGCCGGACCTGCTGCGCGACCGCATCGACCAGCTCCTGCTGGTGCAGAAGGGCAAGGAGCTGGAGATCAAGGTGGATCAGGAGGTAAGCCGGTACATGGCGGAGATCCAACGCCAGAGCGGGATCGTCGATCCGGACCAGTTCCAGCAGTACGTGCGCGAGAACACCGGCATGTCCTACGAGGATTTCAAGCAGCAGAGCAGAGACAACATGCTGACGCGGGAAGTGATCCGGCACGAGGTGGGCGGGCGCATCGCGATTCCCAAGGCCGAACTCCAGAAGTACTACGAGGAGCACAAGAACGAGTTCGTGCGCCAGGAGCAGGTGCTGCTGCGGGAGATCTTCCTTTCGACCGAAGGCAAGGACGCCGCGGCGGTGGAGAAGAAGGCCAAGGACCTGGTGGCGCGGGCGCGGAAGGGCGAGAACTTCGGCACCCTGGCGCGGGACAACTCGGATGCCGAGACGGCGCGCAACTACGGCGAGCTGGGGCCGTCCAAGCGCGGGGATCTGAAGAAGGAAATCGAGGATCTCGTTTTCAGCCAGAGCAAAGGATACGTGACCGATCCGATCCGGCAGCCCAACGGCTTTTTGATCCTGAAGGTGGAAGAGCGGTACCAGGCGGGCTTGCAGCCGTTCGAGCTGGTGGAGAACGAGATCACGGAGCGGCTGTACATGCCGCGGATGCAGCCGGCGGTGCGGACGTACCTGACCAAGCTGCGGCAGGACGCGTTTCTGGAGATCCGGGCGGGGTACGTGGACACGGGGGCGGCGCCGGGCAAGGACACCTCCTGGAAGGACCCGGCCAAGCTGGTGCCGGCCACCGTGACCAAGCAAGAGGTGATCAGCCGCATCCGGCGCAGGCGGCTGCTGTGGATGGTGCCTGTCCCGGGCACCAAGGTGAGGGTCAA
>JBEKWU010000148.1:0-11755 GCA_049512775.1 Bryobacteraceae bacterium | reverse complement strand
GATCGCTTGCTGGAGCGGCGGCGCAAACAGGCGCAGTTTCGCGACCCGCAAAAGACGCTCGATAACTTCGATTTCAATTTCAATCCGAAGATGAATCGCAGCCTGATCTTCGATCTGGCCGCAGGCGGCTTCATCGCCAGGCGCGAAGACGCGCTGTTCATCGGCTCGAGCGGCACGGGTAAGAGTCACCTGGCCCAGGCGATCGGCCATTCAGCAGAACTATCGCGTCTGGTACCGCGAGACGCACGTCCTGCTGGAGGAACTGGCCGACGCCGTCCTCGACGGTAAGAAGAAAGAGTACATGGAGTCCCTGGCCGCTGTGCCACTGCTCATCATCGATGACCTCGGCATGCGCAAGCTACCGCTCACCGCCGCCGAGGACCTGCTGGAGATCGTCATGCGACGCTACGAGCGCGCCAGCACGCTTCTGACTTCCAATCGTCCCGTCCAGGATTGGGGCAAGCTGTTGGGAGACGCGGCCGCGGTCGGCGCCATGCTCGACCGCCTCCTCCACCACGGCTACGTGCTCAAGTGCGGTCCCCGCAGTTGGCGAACCAAGGTGGATCCGACCGCCGCCGGCGCGAGCCGATGATGGCTTCCCCGTATCGCGAGCAACGCCGCACCCGCACAGCGGGTGCGGTCTGGGATGCCCCCTTTCCCTTCACCTCCACCTTTCAGAACGGTCCTCGCCGTCAAGGGTCCGCTCCGCCGCGCCACCTTTCAGAACGGTCCTCGCCGTCAAGGGTCCGCTCCGCCGCGCTCGACCCGCGCTCCGCGCGGGTGCCCCGGCGCGCCCTGGACCGCTCCGGGCCGTTCTGAAAACCCTTCTGCTGAGACAAGGGAAAGGGGGCAAACCGGAAAACAGAAACCCTGCGCGCCTCTCGTTGGTCGGCCCCGAGCTGAACCGGGAAGGTGCGCCAAACCTCAACCGGCGAGACGAGCAGTCTCAGTCGAAATACACACTTGTCTGAATGCAGGTGACATGGTAAAACTACTCTGTCCTGGGCGATGTCCGGTGGCCGGTTTTGAAGTGACCACGCATGGCCGGTTTTGAGGTGACCACCGAGGTTTTAGGACGTCATGATTATGCGAAGTTCCAGGATCGCCGGGCGGGCTACCTCGGCTTGATGTGACAAGGGATTGTCTACTGCTATGACCGTTCACTCCGCATAAAAATGGACTCCGCATTAAACCTGGACTATGAAGAGTGGCCGAATTTCCTGGGCAACCGGCCCATGGTGGAAGCACTGTTGAGCCGCTTGCGGCACTACTGCCACACCGTGCGGATCCAAGGCCCCTCGCTGCGCTATCCCCAACGCTGAGGAGGAAGTCGTGGAACAGAGCCGCGCCAACCAGGAAGAGTATATCCGGCAGGTCCTCAACGCCTACCGCAAAACGCCGGGGACCATCGGAACCATCCGCCGTCCGGACCGTCTCCTGGCCACCCAACTTCATCAACGAGGTGTGCCCCTGATGGCCATCGAAAACGCCTTGGTCCTGGCGGCCGCGCGCCGCTTGATACGCCCCGCCGGCTCCCCGCCCCTGGGCGCGATTCGCTCGCTGGCTTACTTCCTTCCGGTGATCGAGGAAAAGTGCTGAGCCTGCGCGTCAGCCCGGACTACTTCCAATATCTACGCCGCAAGATCGAACGCCTCGCCCAAACACGGTAGGCCCGCTGCGTTCCTGCCTGCAACCAGTTCACTGCCACGCGTCACCGTGCACGCCTTCGGCGTGGATGCTATCGCCGTCGCCCATATCCTTCACTCCACGCCTTCGGCGTGGATGATGATGCCCTGACCCTCGTTTCTGATCCCAGTCCTGTTCCCAGCGCGGGTCACTTCAGCCGAGCACTACTGGGCAAATTCTCGCGAGCGCCTAACATTGATGCACGAAGCAGCTTTTGGAGTCGGCGAAGACCTAGAACGCCTCTCTTTCGTGCACGCCGTTAGAGTCATCCAACGACGCCTGCCGCGCTTTGATGCTATCCCCCCTCGGCAGAGGAAGACCTTTCATGCCGTCGTACTTGATGAGATCCTTACAGGCGCACGTCAGTTCGAGGCGTAACTGCGTCAACCCTCGTGAGGTGAAGCGGAAGATGAGCAACTACCCCCTACGTCCGCGCAAGCGGCAGCATACGCGTCGGATCCACCACTCCAGGCGGATAAGGCTTGTTAAGTGAACAGTATTGTGGCTAGCCTCAATACTGTTCACTTAAGAATCCTGATTTGCTTGGAGACGTCGATGCGGTGGCGCGCGTGCGAGTGGACAAGGTGCGGCTGGAACGCTCGCGCCGCTTCGGCGATTGCCTCCTCGGGCTGGAGTTGTGGAAGAGATTGGAGTTGGACCACTCCTGGGAGCCGCTGCTGGACGGACCCGACGAAGCGGCCGCTGTGCCCTGGTCGCAAGTCGCCTCCGTGCTGGCCATCAATCGGCTGTGTGCGCCGGGCAGCGAACTGGCGATCGAAGAGCGCTGGTATCCCTCCACGCCGCTCGACGACTTGCTCGGGATGGAAGAAGGCAAGACCAACGATAACCTATTGAACTCACCGGGTAATGCGGGACCACGCTGATCTTGGGATCCGTGGCGAGGTTCGGCTGACCGTGTTCGAGCGGATGAGAGAGGTCGATCAACATGGTCTACCCTACCGTCGATTTGGTCGAGTCGGCCGAAGGTTTGCATTCGACGAGTTCATGCGTAATACTGAAGAATTTGTATATACTATTGCGGACCTGCTGCTCGGCGAAGAACGGATCTCCGCTGCGCATCGCCTCCAGCATTTGACGGTGTTGTGCGAGGCTGCGAGTCCACGTCTCGGGGTCCTCCTCATTGCCGTGAACACGTAGAATGACGAAGGCGAAAAGAGGAACAATCACGCGGCGGAGAGCCTGCTCGAGAAAGGGGTTGGCTGATTTTTCAGAGATCAGCAGGTGAAATCGAAGATCACGCTGGTAAAATGCCCGAACGTTTCGGCACTCGATCGCCGACTTCATGTCCGATAGCAGTTGCTCCAAGTCGGACAGGTCTGCCTGGCGCTCCGCCACCAGTCGGGCCGCCAGGCCCTCCATGACGCCGCGCAACTGGTAGATATGCGCTACGTTCTGCGGACTCAGCAGAGTCACACTCGCTGTTTTGCCAGAGCCTTTCTCGACGAAACCTTCAGCCGTGAGAGTATTGATCGCCTCTCGGATAGATGTCTGAGCCACTCTCAGCTTTTTTCCCCACTTGCCCTCCACTATCCGGTCTCCTGGCTGCAACCTCCCGCTCGCGATTTCTTCTCGGAGGAGCGCAGCCACAGAGTCCTTAATCATCAATAGGCTTCGGGGATCAGCCGAGAGCAGACTGGCATCCTCGGGCAGCGAGTTCGAGGGCAGTGATGAAATCGTCATCTCTCTTCCGAATTATCGCACGTTCAAACGCTTTCTGCACGGTCGAGTCTTGTCTCACTCAAGATGAGCCTGAAGCGAGAATCCCGCATGCTGGGGATTGACGATCAACGTGCAAGGCGCAATGGGATTGAGCCTGGATCAGATCCGGGCGTTTTTGAAGGCCAGCGAGGAGGTGGATTTCCAGGGCCGCAACCGGGAGGAGGTTTACCAGTGGGTGAGCGAGACATTGCGCCTACAGGGCAATCGCCGCTTAGGGCGCACAGCGCGAGGCCTGGTGCGGCGCTACGTCGAGAAGATGACCGGGCTGAGCCGCGCACAGATCGCGCGGCGGATCACGCAATACGTGCAGAGCGGCGCGGTGAAGGCGCGATCTTACCGGCGGCGCCGGTTCCCCACGGTGTATACCCCCAGGGACATCGAGGTGCTGGCGTGCCTGGATGAGGCGCATGAAACGCTCAGCGGACCGGCGACGCAGAAGATCCTGCAACGCGAGTATTAGGAATTCGGTGGCCGGCGCTACCAGCGGCTGGCGCGGACCTCGGTGGCGCAACTGTATCGTTTGCGCAAGAGCCGAACGTACCGGAAGCGGCGCGTGGTCTATCAGGCAACTCGCCCAACGCAGGTCGCCATCGGCCAACGGCGGGCGCCGCGGCCGGAAGGCCGGCCGGGATACCTGCGGGTGGACACGGTGCATCAAGGCGATTGGGACGGAGCCAAGGGAGTGTATCACATCAATGCGGTCGACGAGGTCACGCAATGGCAGGTGGTGGGAGCGGCGGGGCAAATCACCGAAGCGGCTCTGCGGCCCGTGCTAGAAGCGATGCTCGAGCAGTTCCCGTTCCGGATTCGGGGGTTTCATTCCGACAACGGCAGCGAGTTCATCAATCACACCGTAGCCGGGTTGTTGAACAAGCTCCTGATCGAGCAGACCAAATCGCGGCCGCGGCACTGCAACGACAACGGACTGGTGGAGTGCAAGAACGGGGCGGTGATCCGCAAGCACATGGGTTACGGATATATCGCGCCGAGGCACGCGGAGGCGATCGGAGCTTCCTACCCCAACTTCCGCATCCTCCTGTGGAAATCTGGGGTCTTCGGGGCATTTCGGAACCGGATCTCCTTTGCGGTCAATGGCGGCTTCTCGGATTCGGTTAAAATAGTCACGAATATTCGGCGCCATCCGGGTGGCCGAATATGGGGATGGTATCGGTTAGTACGGTGCAGATTTCTATTGCAATCACTCTCCATCCGGTGTATATAGGGACGAAGTGTTTCTCAAGCCGACCCGCAAAACCGTCCGCGGCAAAACCTACACCAACCACCTTCTGGTCGAGTCCATCAGCACCCCCAACGGGCCCCGCCATCGCACCATCTGTTCCCTGGGCTCGTTGGAGCCCGCTCCCCGCCAGCACTGGCTGGCCCTGGCCCACAAACTCCAGGCCGCCTTGAGCGGCCAGCAAGCTTTGTTGCCCGACGCTCAGATCGACTCGCTGCGCCAACGGATCCAGGCCTCACCCCGGACCGGCGCCCACTCCGAACTGGTGAGTGTTCTGGTCGACCAGATCGAAATCCAAGAGGCGCGGGAAGCCGGCTCGGCCTACGTCGCCCACCAGATGTGGCGGCGCCTCAACCTGGATGCAATCCTGGGCCAGGCAGGCCTGAACCAGCGGGCGCGGCTGCTCAGCGAGGTGATGACCATCAACCGGTTGGTGGCTCCCGCCTCCGAGCACGCCATGCCGGACTGGGTGCGGCGCACCGCACTGGCCGATCTGCTGCACACCGACTTCACCGTGTTGAACGACGACGCTCTGTATCGCAACCTCGACCGGCTACATCCGCAACGCGTGCTGATCGAGAGGGAGTTGGCGGGGCGCGAGCAGGAGCTGTTTCAGTTGCCCGAGAGCATCTATCTCTACGACCTGACCTCGACCTATTTCGAGGGCCAGGCGCTCGGCAACGCAAAGGCCAAGCGGGGCCACTCGCGCGATCCGCGGCCGGACTGCAAGCAGGTGGTCATCGGCCTGGTGGTGGACGGCGACGGCTTTCCCAAAGCGCATGAGGTCTTCGACGGCAACCGCAATGACAGCACCACGGTCGAAGAGATGCTGGCCGCCTTGGAGAAGCGCGTGGGCAAGAAGGCCGGCGCCACGGTGACGGTGGACCGGGGCATGGCCTACGACAAGAATCTCGAGCAGATCCGCGGCTGCGGCTATCACTACCTGGTGGCCGCCCGGCCGGAGGAGCGCTTCCAGCACGAGCAGGAGTTTGCCGAGGAAGCCGGCTGGGAGGAGGTCCTGCGCCAGCCCTCACCGACCAACCCGTTCCAGAAGAAAACGCGGGTCTGGATCAAGCAGTGCCTGGCCGGTGAAGAGGTGCACATCCTGTGCGTGAGCGAACCGCGCACGGAGAAGGACCGGGCGATTCGGGAACTGCAACAGAAGCGACTGCTGGCGGAGCTGGAGCGACTGTCGAGGCGGATTGCGAAGCGAAAGAAGAAACCGCTGAGCGAGGCCGAGGTACACCAAGCGATCGGGCGGCTGCGGGAGCGCTATTCCCGGGTGGGCCGCTATTATCAGATCCTCTACGACGCCCAGCAGCAGGCTTTGAGCTGGCAAGAGGAAGTGGAGGAAAAGCGACGTGCGGAACGGCTCGATGGAAGCTATGTGCTCAAGACCGACCGCCGGGACATGACGAAAGAAGAAATCTGGCGCAGCTACACTTTGCTGACGCGGGTCGAGTCGGCGTTCCGCGCGATGAAGAGCCCGCTGATGGAGCGGCCGATCTTCCATCAGCTGGCGCATCGGGTAGAGACGCACATCTTCCTGTGTGTGCTGGCTTATCATCTGCTGGTCAGCATTGAGAAGACCTTCCTGGATCAGGGAATCCACACCTCCTGGGCTTCGCTGCGGGAGCAACTCGCCAGCCACCAGGTGGTCACGGTGGTGCTGCCGACCAGCGACGGCCACGAGATCCGTATCCGCAAGGCGACGGCGCCGGAAGCGGAGCACAAACGGATCTACCAACTGCTTCGGATTCCTGAGAACATTGTCGAGCCGGTGCAAAGCCGGATAGTCACTGAACGACCACGCAAGTGATTGATTCCGCGGACTCGCGTCCTCAATTTTGCGGAAGTTGGGCTAACGGGATAGACTGATACGGATGCGAGTCTTTCTTGGTTTAAGTCTCTGGCTGAGTTTTGCGGCCGGCGCCTGGGGGCAATCCTACCCGGTGAAGATCGAGAGCGCGGTTGCGGTGAAGATGCGCGACGGCACGCTGCTGATCGCGGACGTCTACCGGCCGCAGGCGGACGGCAAGTTTCCGGTGCTGTTGCAGCGCACGCCGTATAACCGCGCGGGCGGCGCCGCGGGCGCGGCCGAGATGTCGTCGCACGGATACGTGGTGGTGTTGCAGGATACGCGCGGGCGCTTCGACTCGCGCGGCGAGTTCTACCCGTTCCGCTATGAGAGCCAGGACGGCTACGACACCGTGGAATGGGCCGCCGCGCTGCCGTATTCCAGCGGCGAAGTGGGCATGTTCGGCGGGTCGTACGTGGGGGCGACGCAGATGCTGGCGGCCATGGCGCGGCCTCCGCACCTGGCGGCGGTCTTCCCCTACGTGACCGCGTCGGAGTATTACGAAGGGTGGACCTATCAAGGCGGCGCGCTGATGCAGTGGTTCGCCAGCTCGTGGGCCAGCAGCCTGGCGGTGGACACGCTGCGGCGCAAGGCGGCGGACATTTCCAATCCGAAAGAGTGGGTGGCGCAGTTGCCGATCGAGGACTACCGGCTGCTTGAACTGCCGGGGGCGGGAGTGGCGCCGTACTTTCGCGACTGGGTGGCGCACGAGCGCGACGACGAGTACTGGCGGCCGTGGAAGATCTCCGACCACTACTCCGAGATGACCGTGAAGGCGTTGCACGCGGGCGGCTGGAACGACATTTTCCTGAAGGGCACCATCCGGAACTTCGTGGGGATGCGGCGCGCCTCGCCCGCGGCGGCCGGGCAGCGGCTGCTGCTGGGACCCTGGGCGCACGCCAGCATCTCGCCGGAAGGCAAGATCGGCGACGTCACGTTCGGCAAGCAGGCCGTGCTCGACCACACGGCGACGGCGCTGCGGTGGTTCGACTATGCGCTGAAAGGCGTGCGCAACGAGTATGCCACCGGAGCGCCGGTGCGCATTTTCGTGATGGGCGAGAACGTCTGGCGCGAGGAGCAGGAGTTTCCGCTGGCGCGCACGCGGGACACGAACTATTACCTTCGCGGCGGCGCGCTGGGTGCGGCCCCGCCGGGCGACGATCCGCCGGACTCGTATGAATACGACCCGGCCAATCCCGTGCCCAGCATCGGCGGGCGGCTGTGCTGCGCCAACCACCAGCTTCCGCCCGGGCCGGCCGACGAGCGTCCGAACGAAAGCCGGCCCGACGTGGTGGTGTTCTCGACGCCGCCGCTCGAAAAGGACCTCGAGGTCACCGGGTTCATTCGCGCCAAGATCTACGCCTCCAGCTCGGCGGTGGACACGGATTTCACGGCAATGCTCACCGACGTCGATTCGTCCGGCTACTCGCGGTTCCTCACCGACGGCATTGTTCGGGCGCGCTACCGCAACTCGACAACGAAAGCCGAACCGATCGAGCCCGGCAAAATCTACGAGTACGACATCGACCTGTGGGCGACCAGCAACGTGTTCCAGGCGGGGCACCGCATCCGGCTGGCGATTTCTTCGAGCAACTTCCCGCGCTTCAACCGCAACCTGAACACCGGCGAGGCGGCGGCGGGCGCCACGGGCATGCTGAAGGCCACGCAGAAGATCTACCACGACGCCGCGCACCCCTCGGCGCTGGTGCTGCCGGTGATCCCGAGGTAGGCGGGATCAGCCGCCGGCAAGCGCGACTCAGCTTGCGCGTTTTACCACGCTGAGGAGGCGCACGGTGACGTAGCCCATGCCCAAAATGGCCGCGGCCAGCGTCCCGTAGAGCACCTCGGGGTGGCGTTCGCTCCAGGGCTTGAGCGGAGGGGGCGGCGGGCGGTAGGCCGGATTCCGCTGCTCGGAGGCGGCGGCCAGCAGGACTTCCGGCGCGGGGCCTCTTCGGGCCAGGATCGTTCCCAAGTCGTAGGTGGGCGGCTTGGCCTCGGGGTTGCCGTAGTAGAGCCAGTACTCCCCCGCGGCGGCGGGGAGAAACTTCACGCGCCGCTCCAGGGTTTCGAGAGTTACGGATCGCACCGGCACCGGGCGGTCGTCGCCGTTGAAGATGCGCAGGCGGAGATACCGGTCGTGCTGCTCGGCGAACTTCAGGATCGGGGATTCCTCATCGGCAAAGCGGTAGAGCACCGCTCCAGCGACGTACCGCCAGTCCTTGCGGTCGGGACTGGATTCGATGTCGCAGGCGCGATAAAACGGGGCGGCGCCGGTTTCGAGGCGCAGGCGGGAATGCGGCAGCCGGTCCGCGCCCAGGTCCAGGACCAGCAGGCTGGCGCGCTGATCCTCGGTGCGCGCCGGTTCGACGGTAGCGATGGTCTGCCAGCGGGAGGGGCGCTCCTGCCAGTGCGTCAGCCAGGCTCCGGTGACTGCGTCCGTCCGCAGCCAGCCGAAGAAGGTGGCGCGCACGTAGCGGCGCGTGGAAACGGGATAGTCCACCGAGAGGACCGAAACACGGCGGTCGCCTTGCGAGAAATCGAACACGTAGCCGTTGGCGCGCGCGACCGCCCAGCGCCGGCCATCCTCGGAGATCTCAATTGCGACCTTGGTGCGGAAATTCACCTCGCTGGTGGAGATGCGCAAGCGGTTGTGTTTCGCGGCCCCGCCCACATCCAGCGTCAGTTGGAGGCCCACGCCCGGGACGACGGACCGGTCCAGAATCCCGGGCCGCAATTCCCGCTCTTCCGCCGAGCCGGTCAGGGTCTCGATGACATATGGGACTTCCGCGCCCTCCCGGATCACGCGGAGATCGGCGAGGCCCACTTGCGCGCCCGCGTAGACGGCGCGGTCCAGCGTCACCGCCGAGACCTGCTGCGCCTCCCCGGCCATCAGCGAACGGCGAAACTGCCACCGCGCCGGGTTGAAGTCCGCCCGCAGCAGCGCGGTGAAGGCGAGCAGGCTAGGAACTGCCCTTCTCATTTTTCCACCAGTCCTCGATGGTTGTCCGGTAACGGGAGTACAGGAAAGAAGTGACCAGCAGAAGGAGACCCAGAAGCCCGAAGGCCACCACACGGTAGACCCGCCCAAGCTGCCACACGTCGTAGAGGTACAGCTTGGCGACTACCAGCGCCAGCAGTCCCAGACCCAGGATGCGGTTGATGCCCAGGCGCGTGAAGACTCCCATCCCCACCAGGAACACGCCATAAGCGGCCATCAGGACCGAGACCGAGACACTCTGGACACTGAAGACATTCTCGGCGGGCGTCGATCGCGCGGCCCATCCCACCGCCTCCTGCGCCAGCGCCCACAGCATGACGAAGTGGCCCGCGATGTAAGGCGCCAGCCCCGCGACGCCGATCCCGATCCAGCGCGCGCCGAGCCACAGACAGACCGCGGCGGTGAGGAAGGTCAGGAAGCGGACATTCCAGAGTGCGTGGTAGCTCGCGGCGTCGCCGTAAATCCAGGCGTCGATGGAATACAGCCGGGCAAGCGTCAGGTAGAAGACCAGCAGGGCGGCCCAGACCAGACGCCTGGCCTCGGTTCGGATGCCGATCCAGGCCAGCGCGGCAGCCTCCAGCGCCCAGGCCATGGTGATGCGATAGCCGGAGAACTGGATCGGGGCGGCCAGAGTCAGGAACCCCAGCGCCACGCCGATGCAGAGCAGGACCGGGCGGGTATCGCGTTCCTCCGCGGGCTGCGCATTCCAAAACCGAAGACCGAGGACGAGATGAACGCCCGCCAGCGCCGCGGCGAACAAGCCGAGGTAGGCGGCGTAGCCGGGGTGGAGCAGGTGGTAGCAGAGGCCGAAGTAAATGGCGCCGTTGAGCGCGACGATCAGGAGATCCTGCTTGCGCTCCGCCGCCCGCTGGACCAGGATGCGCCATGCGGCCCAGCCCAAGAAGAGCAGGAACCCCGCGGTGAACGCCAGGACGATCGGGAGCAACCGGGAGGGCTGCGACAGGTCCGCCTGCCAGATGGCGCAGCAGGCCCAGAAAGCGCCAAAGGCCGCTAGGGGAGCGCCGGACCAGCCGCGTCGCCCGGAAAGGACCAGGCCCGCCAGCGCCAGGGCCAGCGACAACCACAGGAACGTCACGGCAGGAGCCCACCAAATGGCCAGGATCGCCAGGCTGGCCAGCACCTGGCAGGCGATGAACAGCACCTGGGATTCCACCAGCGCGAAGAGCGCGTAAAAGGCCAGCGCGTAAACCGTGGCCACCAGTCGCTTCTCCGGATTGAATCGTTCCACGAACCAGGTGAAGTACAGAATGAGAGTGCCTGCGAAGGCCAGGATCTCGAGCCGCCGCCACTTGCGGGCGCGCGCCACCGCCAGAGCGCCCAGGTTGAGCAGGAGCACCCAGCCGAAGAAGACCCAGGGCCGATCCTCGCCGGTGCTCAGCAGGATGGGCGTGAGGTAACCACCCACCAGGCTGAGCATGGAGATGGCCACGGCGTTGTAGCGGAGGGCCAGAGCGGCCGCCATGGCCGTGGTGAGCGCCAGGAGCAGAAAGGCGGGGCCCTGCCCCAGCAGACCATAGAAACCGAAGGCCGCGTAAAAGGAGAGGTACAGAATGGCGCTGCCGGTAGCCGTGATCCCCTGCGCGTAGATTCTGTGGCCGCGGCGCCAAATGTACTCGGCCAGGCCCAGCGTCGCAAAGCCGGCCAGAACGCCCAACGCCACGCGGCCGGCTTCGCCGATCCACTGGTTGTCCACGGCGTACTTGAAAAAGAACGCGACGGCGAAGACCAGCGTGAGCACGCCGACGCGGTTGATCCAGGTGAGACCCACGCGCGTTTCGAGCCGGCGCGGCGCCTCGGATTCCTCGGGGATCGGGGCCGGCTCGGGAATCCGCGGCGGCGCGGCGGTCTCGGCGGTGGGTGGCGGCGGAGCCGGTGCGGGCGGAGGCTCCGGAACGGGAGGCGGCTCGGGGATTTGGGAGATTCCCGAAGCCGCCTCGAAGCGGGACGAACGCCGTTCGAGCGCGTCCAGGCGCCGCAGTATGCGGGCGATGGCCCCGCTCAAGGCGTCCATTCGGTCGTCGGCGGGCGAGGGCATGTTGGCTCGAAACAGTATACTGCAAGCGCAGCACGCGCGAGGGTCAACCGACGCATTACGGTCCCTCTCTCTTGCGGAATACCCGCTTCCTGGGCCATACTGGGAATGCAGAGTCGTACAATTCGTACAAGAAGGTATTCCCGTGACACGCCTTAATGTCTCCAAGGCAAGGCAAGAGTT
>JBEKWU010000147.1:0-11165 GCA_049512775.1 Bryobacteraceae bacterium | reverse complement strand
TGGATTCTGATGGATTTCCGCTCTCCCAGGCGGACCCTGCCGGGGATCCAGGACTACTTCAACCGGAAGGGACTCATTTCCGAACGCGGCCAGAAGAAAGCGGCGTTCTTCGTGATGCAGGAGTTCTACGAGTCGGTGAAGAAAAAAGGGACGCTGCAGTAGGGCGGGACGGCAATCCGTCCGGGAGGAAGAGCCGGGCCAGGGTCGTTACTGGCTTCTCCTGAGCACCTTGTACTCGAACGGCTTCAGCGTCATGTTCGCCGGTGCGGGGGCGTTTTCCAGCAGGTCGAAGTAGCCTGGGCCGGGCTTGACGACGACGCTCTGGTCGTCGTGGTTCAACACGAAGTAGTAGTGGTTCTGGCCCTTGGAGCGCCGCGTCACCTCGACGCCGCTGGGGACGCCGGCCAGGAGCGGCTTGAGGTTGTGCTCGGCGGCGTAGCGCCGAATCAGGTGGCGCGCCGCCTCCAGGTTGAAAAACGACGCGTAATAGACGGCCGTGCCCTTGCCGTACTTGTTCTCGGTCGCCGCCGGGCTGCCCTTCATGGCGTCGTGTTCCCAGGTGGCCACCGCCGCTGCCCGGGTGGTCTGGAGCACCTCGGCGAATACGTTCACCGGGACCGGCGCGGCGTCCTCGAAGCGGATGGCGTTCTTCTTCCGCGAGGGCGGCTGGTAGCACTGGAAGTCGATCACCTCGACGCCGAACAGGTCGCTGAGCAGGATGGGCTTCACCTGCTCGGTCATGGCGTTGTCGCGGTTCTTCACCGCGCTGTGGGCCGAGAGGATGAAGGTCCCGCCCTGCTCGACGAACCGGCGGATCTTCTGCGCCAGCTCTGAATCCATCAGCATCAGGTGCGGGCCGAAGACGATCTTGTAGCGGTTGAAATCCGCCCGGCGGCCGATGAAGTCGATGTTGTACTTGGCTTCCGAGGCCGCCTGGAAGAGATCCGCGAATTCGGCGGCCAGGCTGACCTCGCGGGTGAGGTACTGGTGATCCAGCGCCCACTCGTCGTCGAAGTCGTTCACCACGGCGATGTCGGAAACCACGCTCGAGCCCAGGATCTCGCTGCCGATCCGGCGGATTTCCGCGCCCTCTTTCTTGAACTCCTGGAAGCGCGCCCGCGGGATGTTGTCGTGATCCAGCACCCCGCTCCAGTACTCCTCGATGCCCTTTCGCGCCGTTCGCCAGCGGAAGTGGAGCACGCCGTCGGCGCCGTGCGCGATGGATTGAAACGCCCACAGGCTCATCTCGCCCGGCCGCGGCGTGCGCAGCAGATAGGTTTGGCCGCCCGCTCCGGTCTGCTGCTCCATGATCATGAGCCGGTCGCGGAACCCGCGCGCCTTGGTGAGGTTTGCCCCGGTCGGGTACTGGGGCTTCTCCTGGAAGCAGGGATAGTTGTCGAACGCGAAAATGTCCAGATCCCGGCTCATCTCGTAGTAGTCGATGTTCTTGAAGAAGCCGTTGTGCGTGAGGAAGTCGTTGGGGCGAACGCGGCGGAGGATCTCGACCTGGTCGCGCTGGTAGGACGCCACGGAATCCGAGATGAACCGCCGATAGTCCAGCTCGTGCGCCGGGTTGTGCGGCGCGGGCGCGGGAAAGGGAAGATCGACCTGGCCCCAACTCGAGTACCACTGGCTCCAGAACGCGGTTCCCCAGCGCTCGTTGAGCCCGTGCAGCTCGCCGTACCTGGCCTTGAGCCACTCGCGGAAGGCGTTGCTGCAACTCTCGCTGTAGCATTCGCTCAGGCCGCAGTTGAACTCGTTGTCGATCTGCCAGCCGATCACGTTCGGGTTGTCCTTGAAGTGCGCGGCCATCTCCTCGACGATCCGCTTGGACAGCCGGCGGTAGACCGGCGAGTTGTAGCAGGTGTGGCGGCGGGTCTGGTCGTCGGCCGCGCGGCCGTCCGCGAAGACCGCCAGCGCCTCCGGATACCTCCCGGTAAGCCACTTGGGCGGCGCGGCCGTGGGGGTGCCCAGGATGGTCTTGATGCCGTGCCGGGCCAGCACGGCGATGGCGCGGTCGAACAGGCTGAAATCGAACGTCCCCTCCCTGGGCTCCATCAGGTACCAGCCGAATTCGCCCATGCGCACGACATTCACCCCGGCCGCGCGCATCAGCCGCGCGTCGGCCCCCCAATAGCTCTCCGGCCACTGTTCCGGGTAATAAGCCACGCCGAACAGGAAGGTGTTGTAGCGCTCGCCGGCGAAGGCCGACACAACCAAGCCCAAACTCAGAAGCACTCGTTTCATACAACGCCGATTCTAACCCTTTCGTCGCACACAGGCTGGCCAGCCACCTGATGCGGATGATAGCCCGGTGGGGCAGACGATCGTTCTGTGTCGTCTGCCAACCAGGAGCCACGTGGGGCAGAACGATGTACTCCGAAGACTTCTCCGCTGAAACGCAGAAACTCCATGTAGAGTGTCAGAGGAACTGAAAACCTAAAAGGTCACTGCGCGGTGTCCTTCGGCACCCAGGAAAAGCTTATCGGAAATGAAGCACGAATTCGATATAGACCAGATCGGATAGACCGTGAAACTCCCCATTCCGAGAGGACGCGAACAATTGGGCGCCGAAGTTCAGGTCGGTGTTGGCGGTCAGGTTGTGACTCAGACGCGGCAAGACAACGGCGGAGCGCCCTTCCAGATCGCCGACTACATACGTCTCCAGCTTCCAAAGAGGCGTGAGCGGATAGCTCCCGCCGCCCGAGATGAAGTGACGATGCAGGGTGAAGATCTCATTCGAAAATCGGAGCAGCACGTTGGGATCGAGTGGCCGGTTTTGCGCGAGATCCGGCTGGCCCTGGTTGTAAAAATACTCGCCGGCCAGGTAAAGGCCGTTGGCGAGGGCGTAGTCGCTGCCGATTACCAACCGTAGTGCATCGCGGGTCGAGATTGGGATGGAGCCGGGTATCGGGTGGCGCCAGCGATACGTCAGCTCTCCGCGCACGCCGGCGCCACGAACCTGGCCGGCGAAGTCGAACCCAGTGGTCCAATCCTGGCCGAAACGGGCCGCCGCCACATCGAAATCGTAGTTGTGGAATGTCCGGCTGAGCCGGAGCGCCGAAGTGGAGTGGCGGAAGCCGTCCTGAGGCGCGTAAACGGCGTTCCATCGCAGTGCGCCCGGGGAACCGAATTCGAGCACGGCGGCATCCACGCCCTGGCGTTCCTCGGATTCAATCTGCAGCGGGCTGATCGGATTGAACATGTCCATGGGACTCCAGAAGCGTGCCGTCCCCCAGCCGATGCGCTGGCGCCCAACCGTCAGAGCCGCCGAGTCGTTGTGCAGCGAAACATATCCGCGATAGAGAGAAGTGTCCCAGTACAGGTTGCTGCGGTTCACGAGGGCATGCTGGAGATCGAGCCAGGCGGCGCCCTGGCGGTCTCGGACAATCTGGAAATCGGGGAGCCCGGTGAGATTGCCCGCGTGGACTTCGCTGTCGTAGTCCACGTGGACGGCAAGCCAGTCCCGATACTTCCCGTCGTAGGTGAGACGCAGGCGGTCGAGGTTGTCCGCCCAGGCATCTTGCGTGAAGTAGGAACGCGAGCCGCTGGCCAGGTCTTTGAGATAGCCGCTGATTTGCTGCGTCCAGGATGGCTGGCTGTTGTCAGGAGGCGAGGTCTGCGCCATCCCGAGACCAGCCAGCGAGATCGCCCAGAAGCAGCTCAGCGCTTTCACGGTTCTTGCATTTCGTCGCCGATCAGCCGGCCGTCTCTCAACCGGATGAGGCGGCGGGCGCGACGCATCACCGCCGGATCGTGGGTCGAGAACAGAAACGTAACGGCGAGTTCGCGATTAAGACGTTCCATCATGTCGAGGAGCAACGCCGCGTTTTCCGAATCCAGGTTCGCGGTCGGTTCGTCGGCCAGGATGAGATCGGGTTCCGGCAGGATCGCACGGAGGACGGCCACGCGTTGCTGCTGGCCGCCGCTCAATTCGTCGGGGCGCTTGTCGCGAAGCTCGTGCATTCCGACGGCTTCCAGCAGGCGCTCCGCCCGGCGCACGCGCTCGGGCTTCGGCACACCCTGGAGCGCAGGCACAAACTCGAGGTTCTCCAGAACGCTGAGCACCGGGAACAGGTTGAAGGACTGAAACACGAAACCCAGGCGCCGCAGCCGGAATTCCGCAAGCTGGTCCGCAGGCGTGGAAGTGATCTCCAGCCCGGCGACGCGGATGATGCCGGTGTCCGGGGTGTCGATCGCGCCGATGAGGTTGAGCAGAGTAGTCTTGCCGGATCCGGAAGGGCCCACGGCCGCCGCGAATTCGCCTTTCTCGACCGTCAGGTTCAACGCGGTTAGCGCGCGCACCGAAACGTGATCGCGATAGGTTTTCGAAACGTCGATAAGCTCGATCAGCGCCATGTTCGCTCAGATGTTCCGGATAGCCTCGACGGGCCTCAGGCGCGCGGCTTTGAAGGCCGGATAGAAAGCCACCAGGAGGACCACGGCCACGACGGAGAGATCCGAAAAGATCAGATTCCGCGACGTCAATTCCGGATGGATGACGGTGGTGGTGATCCCCAGAGCGGATGCCCCCGCGGCGTAGCGGGAGAGATCGATTCCGGTGTGAGCGAAAACGATAAGGGACACGCTGCCGAGGAGCGCTCCCAGCGCGGCTCCCATCAAGGCGAGCACGGCCGCTTCCTGTACCACCAGCCGCACCACCTGCCGGGGCCTGGTGCCCAGCGCCATCATCACGCCGAACTCCCGCACGCGTTCGAACACCGACATCATTACCGTATTCAGGATGCCCACCGAGATCACGATAAAAAGGATGAGCACGATGATGTAGAAGAAAGCATCGTCCAACTCAATGAACTGCCGTAAGAACGGCTCGACCACGTACCAGGGCAGAATCTCCACGGGCGCGCCCGCAAGTTGGGTGCTCAGGAACCGCTGCGCTTCCGCGACGGATTCCGACGACTCGAGCAGCAGCGCGGCTTCGGTCGTCCCGCCGGCAAGGGAGAACAGCGATTGCGCGTCTTTCCGGAGCAGGTAGACGACCCCGCGGTCGAGTTCGGGCGAGCCGGATCGGAAGATGCCGGCTACGCGGAACAGTTGCGCGCCCATCGAGCCATCGGCTGCCTGAACCATCAGCACCACCTTGTCGTTTAGCCGCGCGCCCAAGGATTGCGAAAGGCGTTCGCCAATCAGGATCGGCCGGCTCATGCCTTCGTCGAGGAATCTCCCGGCGATGACGGCGCGACCGATGGTGGTGACGCTCCGCTCGGCCTGCGGGACAATCCCTACTATGCTCACCCCGGCGGAGTTTTCCGCCGTGCTGGCGAGCCCGTCGCCAAGAACCCGGAAGGAGTAGCCGCGCAGATGCGGCGTCTGCGGCACCACCCGTTCGAGCAACTGCACGTCGGGCAACGTCTTCAGCAGCGCGGGATCGTGTTGATAACCGGAGCGGTGAATCTCGATGTGGCCGATCTGGGCGCGCACGGAATTGTCGACCATCTGCTCGTGAAAGCCGTCGCCGATGCCGCGCATCAGGATGTTAAACGCCAGCCCGAGCGCGATGGTAAGCACGGTCAGAAGAGATCGCCGCCGGTGCCTCCAGACGTTGCGCCACGCCATTTGCCAGAAAAGCATCGCTGTCCCTCAGAAACGCCGTTCGAGATTCTGTCGCGTGAATGTGTTCGCGGGCATGGGTTTGTCGAATTCCAGCGAAGAGAACGTCAGAGTGGTTTCGTGTCCCGGCTTGTTCTGGGAGACCATACGCCAACGCATGGGGTAGTTGCGCGAGCCGGTTCTGCGGATATTGTCGAAATACAGAGTCTTCTGAAGCGCCCCCTGGTCGTCGTAGAACTCTTCGCGGCGAGGAAGAGAATCCGCTTTGCGGATCAGCAACACCAGCTTGCCCCACACCACGGGAGCGTTGGGTTTGGGCGTGGCAACCAGCCGGTAGCAGGGGTCGCCGTCTTCGGTGGTTTCGGCTTCGATGCGGTGCGTGTAGTCGGTGGGCAGGCTGCTTTCTTTCACCAGGTCGTCATTGGTAAAGTCGCTGCCCATCCAGGACTGGAGCATGAGGGATGGCGGAATCTTGATGACGCGCTCCACCGAGGGCAGGTAGGTCCACATGTTGCTCCCCAGGCGAAGCGTGCCGGTTCCGGCGTCCTTCGCCGGAGCCGTGATGCGAATGATGGTTTTCTCCGGGTAGTCGTACCAAAACGTCATCTCCAACGTCCTTTGCCACTCGGGTGTGCGAACCGTCATCGAGGCGGTGCCATGTTCGGTTTTTCCTTTGAGCGCCGCGTCACATTTCCTGGCGATGGTCAGGGCATCGGGTCCGTCTGCCCGAACCATGGCTCCGGGCGAAAATAGGACCAACACCGCAAGGGCGAGCGCGTACTTCATTTCTTGGACGCCCCTCGTCGAGCGTGTTTTCGGGAGGGAGCTTTCTTGCTGAGCTTCGCAGGCGCCGCAAGGCCACGGAGCAAAACGGCCACGAAATCGTCCCCCATCGAGACGGGATCAAGGGCGGGATCGAACCAAGCCTGGAGGAAGAGCCCATCCAGCGCGCCAACCAGGACAGCCGCGATCCGGGAAGCATCGGCCGCGGGGTCGAATTCGCCCTTTTGCTGGCCTTTGTGAATCTGGCCGGCAATGAGCCTCCGGAACTCCGCATAGGTGTCGCGGAACAATGTGGCCACGCGCGCCCGGCGATCCGGCGACGCAGAGGCCGACCAAAACTCGAAGACCAGAGGAAACAGGTCGCGTGCCTCGGCGCTCATCGCCAGGACGGTGTGGATCGCCTGTTGAATCTGGGCCGCGGCGGTGTCGGAGGGAAGTTCCATGCTCTGCCTGGCAAGCCGTTCCATCGAGGCGATGTAGTCGTCGAAAACGGCGAAGAACAAATCCTGCTTGTCGCGGAAGTACTCGTAGAGTGTTCCCTTGCCGATGCCGGCGCGCTCGGCGATCGCATCCATCGTCGCCGCCTGGTACCCCTGTTCGGCGAAGACTTGGGTCGCGGCGCGAAGAATGGCTCCGGTCTTAGCGGGGCGGTCGACGATTCGCGCAGCCATGATTGACCGACCGGTCGGTCATTTATATTATGGGAATCCGAAGGGCGAATTGTCAACGGCCGCGCCACTTGAGCGCACGATGCATCCGAATCGAGCGCGCGGGCCGCGCTATCGCTTCTCGATCCGCACTTCCAGCGGAGCCCGCAGACGGGCCGCACACTCGCCCAGATAGCGGTCCCAGTCCTCGAGACTGCTGAAATCGCCGCTCTTGGTCCAGCCGAAGCCGGCGTAGTAGACCGACGGCGACGCCGGGTCGATCTTCGTGAGCATCAAGAAATTGCGGTCGTCCACGGTGAAATCCATGACGGAAGCCGGATCGGCGATCACGCCAATGCCCAGTTTTCCGTTGCCGCCCTCGACCGTTTCCCAGGTGCGCATGAGGCCCAGGGAGCGGTCCGAGCGCAGCTCGGAGTCCTTCCACTTCCGGATGCCGATGGCATGCGCCAGAGCGGTGGGGCTGCCCTCGAAGGTGTAGTGGCTCTCGATGCGGTCCAGGTTGTGGCCAGCGTCGAGCGAAATGCGTTTCTTCTCGGAAACCCGGACGCCGTCGGCGGTCCAGGCCTCGTAGGTGAGTTCGAACAGCACGCGAATCGGCCCGGCGGCGAACACGCGGGAATCGCGGAAATTGGCGGATGGCCAGAGCTTGCCGCCGGCCCAGATTCCGGAGCCGCCGCAGCCGCGGGTCTTGCCGGCCGAATAGAAGTCGGCGCCCTCGCCGTGGTCGTGGTGATAGTCGTCCACCAGGTACCAATCGTTGATCACCAGCTTGCGCACGCGCTTGCTCCAAACGTCGATCGCGCTGCTGGTGAGCGGCTCCCGCGGCCAGGTTTCGAGTTCCTTGCCGTACATGCGGTGCGCGATGCGGTCGTTCTCCCAGGCGAAGTCGTCGCGGCGCTCGCGCACGAAGCGGCCGTAGGTCTTGTAGTCTTCCAAGCGCGGGATTTGCCGCTCCCCGGCCGTCAGCAGGAAGGTGCGGGTCTCCTTCGGCGCGAAATCCGCCTGAAACAGCAACTGCTCGAAGACGCCGTCATCGTTGGGGTCGACGGCCTGCACCAGCACATCCTTGCCCGAGCGCTCGTCGCGGACGTGGACCTTCCGCACGTCATCCACCCCGAGCAACTGCCGCAGTTCGGCGGCCTGGAGTACGATGGTCTCGCTGGGCCGCGCCAGCTCGATGGGATTGCGCGCGATCACCGCGGCCCCGGGCGCGGCGGCCCAACCCAGCGTGGCCCAGACCACCCCGGAAACGATCGGAAACAAGCACGCACGACGCATTCGGTTTTCCTCCTCAACCAACGCCGGGGGCGGGCCGCTAGGGTTTCCGCACCCGGTAATGGAACGTGTTCAGGCGGCGCTCGATATCGAAGGAGCGCAACATGGTGATGACTTCCGCGCCGGCCATCAGGACCGGGCCGTAGCCCTGCATCGCGCCCAGCTCCGTGGGGCGGTTGTAGTAGTAGACGGCGTCGTAGGCGGCGGTGGTGCCAACGCAGATGCCCTCGATGCGGCCATCGGGACGCACGCGCGTGGCGATGGCCTGCCAGCCGGCTTGCGCTACCGGCGCGTAGGTGGGCGGGAGCCACCCGCGGTTGACTCCGCACGCTACGGCGAAGGTGAACATGGCGGACGCCGAGGTCTCCAGGTAGCTGTCGGTCTTGTCCAGCAACTGGTGCCACATCCCGGCGCCACCTTGGACCGCGGCCACCCCCTGCACCGCGCGCCGGAAGACGTCCAGCACGCGGGCGCGCTCGGGATGGTCCTCCGGCAGAACGCTCAGCAATTCGGCCGTCGCCATCAGCGCCCATCCGGCCCCGCGGCCCCAGTAGAACTTGGGATCGTAGGGGGTGTTCTGAAACCAGGAGTGATCGTAGAGTCCGGTGGCCTTGTCCTGTAACCGCTCCGACATCTGGACGACCTGCCGCGCGCCGTCGTCGAAATAGGCGCGATCGCCGGTCAGCCGTCCCATCTGCGCCAGGAAGGGGACCGACATGTACATGTCGTCGATCCACAGCGAAACCGGCTGCGGGCGGGAGCGGGCGAGCGTGCCGTCGGGCAAGCGCATCTGCTTGTGCGAGATGTGATTGGCCACTACGTCGATGGTGGCGCGGTAGCGCGGGTCCTGCTTCTTGGCGTAGGCTTTGACGAGCGCCGCCCCGATGGCGCCGCAGTCGTCCAGCTCGCGCATGTCGAGCATGCGGCGATAGGCGCGAGGCGGCGCGCTGAACTCGCTCGCCTGCTTCCGGAAGTAGTCCAGGTGGTCGAAGATGAAATCGAAGTTCTTGAGCGTGTACTCCTGGTAGCTTGCGTCGCCGGTGACCTCCGTGACCAGCAGCATGGCCGCCAGCACAACCCCCATGGGGTAATCCCAATCGTTGAGCTGGCCGTCGTGCCTGTCGAGTCCGGCGGACCGGATGGGAGACGAGAAATCGGTGATCGGCTGGCCGGTCTGGGTGTCGATGATGCGGTAAGGAGTCGAGTGGACGAAGTAGTCCCGAATGCGATCGAGCGTGGCTTTGATCCCAGCCTCGGTGGGCACGACGTAATCGACGCCGGGGGCCAGCGAGGGCTGTGAAAAAGAAGGCTCGCTACGGCCGAGCGGCTGGGCCAGCGCGGGGGCGGCCAGCAGCAGGAGGGCGGACAGAGTCAAGGTCCCTGCGCGGATTCTGGAATCGAGGCGGTGTGGCATAGTGGTCATACCACTTTAACCCAAGGCGTCATGTCCGGGGCAGGTGGTAGCGGGCGGGGTGAAGCCCGCCCTTCGGCCTGGCGAACTGAGAGAATAGAAGCGGGCATGGAAAGTACTTCTGTGTTGCGCCGCTGGATCCTGGTGGGCGCGCTGGTGACGGGGTTGCCGGCGATGTGCCAGACGTCGCGTCAGCCTGGAAGCGGGTCTCCGCAGGGACGCCGGGGCGGCGGAAGGCAGGCGCAAACCAATCCGGCCACGCCGGAGCAGGAACCGATGCCGAACTTCGCCGGGACCATCCGCGGAATCGATTCCAAGCTGCTCACGCTGGAGGAGCCGGGCACCAACCTGCTGGAGTTCCGCTGCTCGAAGAAGACCAAGTACTACGATGGCTCGAAGAAGATCGCCTCCTCGGGCCTCAAGCCCGGAGACCGCGTGGCGGTGGAAGCCCGGCGGGCGCTGGACGGCACGCTGGACGCCGTGATCGTGCGTTTCGATCGCCCGAAGCCACGGCCATAGTTTTGTCCGGACAGCTACATCATCGAGTAGCACTGACGCCCCGCAACAGGGGGTGGTCTGATGCATACTCTCACCCAAGGGGAGGAGCACACATGACCGCATGGAAGTGGACTGCTTTGGTTGCCATCCTCGCGCTGGCGGGCGTGGCGGTATTCGGACAGGATATGGATCCGGCCTTCTACGGGCGCTGGAAGCTGGACCTCGCCAAGAGCGCCTTCGGCAGCCAGGCACCGCCCAAGACGGGGCTGGTCGCCATCACTCCGCAGGGATGGGTCCTGGCGATGGTCAACGCCAAAGGCGATTTGACAGCCCTCGCGGTCACCAGGGGGCCTCAGGGCGCTTGCGGTCTCATCGGCCTGCCCCCGGGCTTCTCCTGCGAGCAGACCATCACGGGCGCTCGCACCTCGACCTGGATCCTGAAGAACAAAAACGCGACCGTGGAGACCGCGGAGATTGAGCTTCTGGCGGACAACGCGACCATGAGAGTTAAGACCAAGATCACCCCCCCGCAGGGCGAGCCTTACACGGCCGAGGAGCTCTGGACCAAGGTCCCACCGCCCTCGCCGCCCCCCAAGAAGCAGTAGCCCGGCGCCTTCAGCGCCATGCGCTTGAGCGCAGTCGGCGCCGCCATCCTCAGGCGCGCGCCGTTGGTCCCGACGCGAACACCTCACTAACGGCGAGGCCTTCGTGGTTTTGGACCGGCTCCTGGGGCGGACCGGCGAGCCGTTCTGGCAGCCGGAGCGCTGGGATCGGCTGGCGGCGTATCCGGAAGAACCCCCGTGGTCGAGCGCCCCAGAAGACGGCGGGCGGGGCTGAAGAGGGACTTGCAAAAATGGCGCCCAGGCCCGGTCGAAACAAAACCTGAAGAAATGTTTGAGAGAGGGCTGCTTTCCCAATAGAATGTTTCTTGCCAGAGACAACACCCTCGGGAGGCAACC
>JBEKWU010000146.1:0-11305 GCA_049512775.1 Bryobacteraceae bacterium | reverse complement strand
CCCGTTGGTCGGCCCGAAAAACATACACCTCAGGTCGGTGTACACCTCCGCCCACGGTTACATTCTTAAATGACCCAACCAAGACCGGTTTCGGTTACATCGTTAAATGACTTGACAGGCTCGCAACGTCCTGCCGCGGCACTCATAAGTCATTGACAAACCAGCGGCTATTCACGCACCAGCGGTTGCGTACCGTCTTCACCCTTGACAGCGTCTGGGAAATTCAGGCAGACTTCCGCAAAGGGTCTTTGTCGAGGGGAGGAGAAATGTCTCGTTATATTTTGATCTTCGTTTTCGCCTGGGGATGCTTGTTGCATGCCCAGGAATATCGTTCCACATTAACCGGAAGAGTCACCGATCCCTCTGGCGCGGCAGTTGCGGGCGCCAAGATCGCCGCGACCAGGACCGAAACCAACAGCCACTTTTCGACCGTGTCCGGGCAGGAGGGTTTTTATACGATTCCCTTGCTGCCGCCAGGAACCTATGAGCTCTCCGCCGAAGCGGCGGGCTTCAAGAAATACGTACAGACCGGCATCCAGATCGGCAGTAACGAGCGTATCGCACAGCACGTCGAGCTGACCGTCGGCAGCGCCACCGAAAGCATCACCGTCACTTCGGATGCACCGCCGCTGGACACCGTCAGCGCATCCTCCGGACAGTCCATCACCACCCGCGAGGTGGAGAACTTGCCCATCAACGGGCGCGCGCCGATGGACTTGGCCGTGATGGCCTATGCCGTCATCAACACCGGCGTCCGGGACCAGAACCGGCCGTACGAAAACTCCGGGTTTTCCAACTTCGCCATGGGCGGCGCCACCAATGGCATGAACGAAGTCCTGCTGGATGGCGTGCCCAACATCGGGACGCTCGGATCCAATGACCACCGCGCGGCCTTCAGTCCGTCCGTGGATGCGGTGTCCGAAGTCAAGGTGGAGGCCTTCAACGTGGACGCCGCCTATGGCGGGTCGGGCGGCGGCACGGTCGAGGTCGTCACCAGGAGCGGAGGCAACCAGGTACACGGCGCTCTTTCGGAGTTCAACCAGGCATCCAGGCTGGCGGCCACGCCGTTCTTCACCAATGCCAGCAACGGCAAGAAAACGGTTTCCCGCCAGAACCAGTACGGGGGGACAGTGAGTGGGCCGGTATTCCTGCCCAAGGTGTTCGACGGGCGCAACAAGCTGTTCTTCCTGTTCTCTTACGAAGGCCAAAAGAACAGCGAACCCCTCCCGACTTACACTACCGTTCCCACCGATGCCGAACGCAAGGGCGACTTCTCCCAACTGCTGGCACTCGGCAGCACGTACCAGTTGTACGATCCGACCACGGCCAAGCTGTCCGGGAGCACGGTGGTGCGCACGGGGTTCTCGAGCAACATCATTCCCCCGAGCCGGATCAATGCGATCGCGTCGAAGTACCTGACCTACATAGGGATGCCGAACTTCACCGGCACCGCCAATGGCACCAACAACTACTTCGCCCCGCTGACCACCAACAACAGCTACCACTCCTACCTGGGCCGCGGAGACGTTAACATCAGCGACCGGAACAAACTGAGCGGCAGATTCGACGAGAGCTTCTGGATCCAGAAATCGGGCAACATCTTCCGGAACCTCGCCTTGGGTGAGAACGGATTGCGGAGCATCTGGGGCGCCATGCTGGACGATGTCCACACCTTCACCCCCACCCTGGTAGCCAACTTCCGAGTCGGCTTCACCCGGTATCGCGCGTATTACCAGCAGAACAGCTTTGGGTACGACCCGACCGATCTGGGGTTCCCGTCTTATATCGCCGGGAACGCGACACAGCTTCTGATGCCGGCGTGGAGCTTCAGCGACGGCTTCCTGGTGGCCAGCCCAGCCACCAATCTGCACTACAGCGATCAGCCTTACAACACCTACCAGGTTCTCGCGAGCATCATCAAGGTTGCGGGCAAACACTCGATCAAGGCCGGCGCCGAGTACCGCGTGCTGGACTTCTCGAATATGAACTGGGGGGGCACCACGGGAACCTACACGTTCGCCACCAATTGGGTCCAGGCCAGCAGCACCGCCTCCAGCCAACCCCTGGGTGGCTCCATGGCCAGCTTCCTGCTTGGGCTGCCGACCAGCGGCGCCTACACCATCAATGCCACTTCCAAGAACGACTCGAAGTACTACGTGGCGTTCCTCCAGGAGGACTGGCATGCCCGGTCCAACCTGACGCTGAATCTGGGCCTGCGCTGGGAATGCAACACTCCCACTCTGGAGAGATGGAATCGCATGTCAAACGGTTTCGACGCCAGCGCCACCAACCAGGCGACGGCCGCCGGGGTCGCCGCCTACCAGGCGAAAAATGTCTCGACGCTTTCTCCCCTGCTTTCGGGCGTCAGCTTCAATCCGGTCGGCGGACTGCTCTTCGCGACGAAAGATAACCGCGCGGCCACCTCCACGCCGCACCACAGCTTCAGCCCTCGGTTCGGCATCAGTTGGACTCCCGAGGCCTTGAAGGGCCGGACCGTGTTCCGTGCCGGCGTGGGCATGTTCTACTATCTTTACGGCGTGATTCTGCCCCAGCAGCCCGGGTTCAGCGCCACCACCACCTACGTGGCGAGCAACGACAGCTTCCTCACTCCCGCCACTACGCTGAGCAATCCGTTCCCGAGCGGCATCACCCAGCCGGCGACACAGGGTGTGAATACCAACCTCGGGCAGGGCATTACGTTCCTCAACCCGAACCTTCAGAACCAGTACAGCCTGCGCTGGACCTTCGACATCCAGCATCAAATCGCCAAGGATCTGGTGATCCAGCTCGGCTACATCGGGAACCACTCGGTGCACCTGACCACCAACTACAACTTCGGTTCGTTGCCGGCGAAGTACCTCAGCACCTCGACCAACCGGGACCCGGCCACAATCAATGCGCTGGGAGCGCTGGTCACCAATCCTTTGGCGGGCCTGCTTCCCGGCACGACGCTGAACGGGTCCACCATCTCGGTCCAGAACCTGCTCCGCCCCTTCCCGGAGTTCACCGGGGTGACGGAGAACCTCATGAACAACGGCGGGTCGTATTTCTACATGGGCGCAGTCAAGATCCAGAAGCGGTTCTCTCACGGCGTGACCGCCGTAATGAACTACGACCACTCGCGCCTCATGGAGCGCGTCAGCTACCTGAACGGCGGTGACCTGACGCTGGAAAACCGTGTCTCGACCGCCGACCGCCCCGACAATCTCAATATCGGCGCTCTGTATGAGCTCCCCTTCGGGCGGGGCAAGCGGTTTGCCTCCGGTGCAAACGGTGTCCTGAACGCGCTGGTTGGCAACTGGGCCATTTCCACGCTGTACTCCTACCACTCCGGCGCGCCGCTTCCCTGGACCGTGGCGACCTTGATCTACTTCGGCGGGGATATCAACTACGACCCGCGCAACGTGAATCGCACTTTCGACAAGACCAAGTTCAACCTGATTTCGAACCAGCAGCTTGCTTCGAACTTCCGCACGTTCTCCTCCCAGTTCAGCAACATTCGGGTGGACGGCACCAACAATCTGAATTTCACGGTGACCAAGGACTTCTCGTTTTGGGAGAAGGTGAAGTTGCAGTATCGGGCGGATTCCTTCAACGTCTGCAATCACGCTCTGTTCGCCGGGGCGAACGTGACGCCCACCAACGCGGCGTTCGGCACCATCAGCAGCACCACCAACACGCCGCGCCTGATCCAGATGGCGCTGCGGTTGACCTTCTGAGAGGTGGTTGGTTTACGCAACCGGGGACAGCCGGAGCCGTCCCCACAGCGGACGGTCCAGGCAGTCCCTCGGTTGCGGGGCCGCTTCCTTTTACAGGTTCACGACGCGCATGGCGGCTTCCGGGTAGCGGTCGCCGGCGGCGGCGCCGCGCGGGGCGGCCTCGTCGATGCGCACCAGATCGGCCGAGCTGAGCTCGACCTCGAGCGCCGCGGCGTTCTCCTCCAGGTACGTGCGGCGTCTGGTCCCGGGAATTGGCAGGATGTCGCCGCCCTGGGAGAGCACCCAACCGAGCGCGAGTTGGGCCGGCGTGCACCCCTTCTCCCCGGCGATCCGCGCGATCCGATCGACCAGATCCAGGTTGCGCCGGAAATTCTCGCCCTGGAAGCGCGGTGAGATGCGGCGGAAATCGTCCGGGGCGAGGTTGTCGAGGCTCTTGATCCGGCCGCTCAAGAAGCCGCGGCCAAGCGGGCAGTAGGCCACCAGCGCGATGTCCAGCTCGCGGCAGGCCGGGAGGACCCCGTCTTCCGGATCGCGGCTCCACAGCGAGTACTCCGACTGGAGGGCGGCGATCGGGTGCGTCCGATCGGCGCGGCGAAGGGTCGCGGGCGAAGCCTCGGATAAGCCGAGGAAGCGCACCTTGCCTTCTTCCACCAGCCGGGCCATCGCACCGACGGTTTCCTCGATCGGCGTGTCGCGATCGACCCGGTGTTGGTAATAGAGGTCGATCACCTCGACGCCCAGGCGCTTCAGGCTTCGCTCGCAGGCCTGGCGCACGTATTCCGGCCGGCCGCACACGCCGCGCGACCCGGGAGCCGGGCCGCGCACCACGCCGAACTTCGTCGCCAGGACGACGCCTTCCCGCCGGTCCCCGATCGCCCGGCCCACGAGTTCCTCGTTGCGGCCCATGCCGTACATGTCGGCGGTGTCGAGGAAGTTGATGCCGAGTTCCAGGGCCCGGTGGATGGTGGCGATGGACTCCCGATCGTCGCTGGGGCCGTAGAATTCCGACATGCCCATGCATCCCAGCCCGATGGCGGAGACGTTCAGGTTGCTCTTCCCGAGGCGGCGGTACTGCATGAGGGTCCCTCCTCTACCTGGATATCACGGGGCGGGAGGGCGCGGCTTGTTGCCCTCGATGGCGTAAAAGACCAGGTACGCCAGGCCCACGCCGGCCGGGATCAACCCCAGGAACGGCAAGGAGAGGATCTGCGGAGCGATGCGCTCCCCCCATGGATCTCGAAACAAGAACATCGGAGCGAGGGCGCCGAGGCCCACAAACAGCCAGATCAGCCCGCGCAAAAGGTAGTTGCGCGGGCCATGCGGGCGGCGGGAGAAAGCGGAAGGCTCGGGTTCGACCGGCGGTTGCAGACCCTTCTCCAGAGCGGCCATGCGCTCGCGATGAATCATTTCTCTTTCCTTGTGCTTGAAGTGGGACACCACGGCGATGATTCCCACGGGCATCAGGATGGCCACGAGGGGGATCATCACTTCGGGCCCTTTCATGAATTCGTCCATTGGAACGTCCTTTCGAGGATTGAGACACGTCGCGCCACCGGTTTTGTTTCACGCTGGCGCTGAAACATTGACTGGCGCGCGGAGAGTCTAAATCGGATAATGGCTGGCGTGGCCCAGTTCGAGCTTGTGGTGGAGCAGTACCAGGCCAAGGTGTTCCGGCTGGCCTATTCGATCCTGGGCGACCGCGCGGCGGCCGAGGACCTGGCGCAGGAAGTGTTCGTCAAGATCTGGAAGGCTCTGCCGGGCTACCGCGGGGAGGCCTCGCTCGGTAGCTGGGTTTTCGTCATCGCCCGCAACACCTGCCTGAGTCACCGCCGGCGCGAGGCGTCCAGAAGGGCCTCCTCCCTCGAGGTGGCTGGGGTGCGGGCTTCGGCGGAGTCGCTCCACGCCCGGCCGGACCGGCACGGCGACGAACTCGAGATGCGGGACCTGCTTTCGCGGATCCCGGAGAAGTACCGGCGCGTGCTTACGCTGTTCTATCTGGAGGACCGGTCCTATGAGCAGGTGGCGGAGATTCTGCGCCTGCCGCTGGGCACCGTCAAGACCTTTCTGCATCGCGGCAAGAAGGAACTGGGTGCGCTGCTGATGGCGCGCCCGAAGGAGGGACGACTCGCATGTCCTGCCGTCGATTTGAAGACCTGATCCTGGAATACTGCGAGGACGCGCTTTCCGCGGAGGACCGCGGCTGCGTCGAGACGCACCTGGCCGGATGCGCGGAATGCCGGGCGTTTTTCGAGATTCAACGCCAGGTGGAGGCCGCGCTGCCGGGGGCGATCGGCAAGCCCGAGCCATCACCCGAGTTCCGCCAGCGGCTCATGCGGCGCGTGGCGTGCGAGAGCGAGGAGCGGTCGAGCTGGGTCCCGCAAGTTCTGGACGTGTTTGGGTACTGCGCCCTGGCGGCCATCGGAGCTACGCTGGTCCAGGCGTGGTTCTCACCGGCGCAGCTTGCCTGGATCATGATGGGCGCCTCCGCGGGCTTCCTCTGGTGGATGAGCTTGCGGCTACTTCGCGAGAGCTGAAGCAACCTGGGCCGCAAGCTCTCCGTAGCTCATCTGGTTGGGGTGGTAGAGGCGGACGAGTCCCTGGCGGTCGATCAGCACCAGAGTGGGCACCGTGCTGGCGCCGTAGCGCTTGAAGTTCTCCTCGCTCACCGGAACCGGCATCGCCGCCAGCGCCGCGTAGAACTTCTGCCGGACCTGGTCGATGTACCGCAGCTCCTCGTCTGGCGGGGCCTCCTGGCCGCGTGCGACGTAGCCGTAACGTTGCGTGGGGCCGACCACAACGAGGCCGCGTCGGCCGTATTCCGCCTCAATCTTGACGAGCGCCGGGATCTGCGCCTTGCAGTCGGGGCACCAGTGCGCCCAGAAGAACAGCAGCACCGGCCGGCCCTTGAGGGCGGAAAGCGGCAGGGGTTGGGGCCCCAGCCATTGTCCGACTTCGAGAGGCGGTGCAGGCTTGCCCTCCAGTGTCAGCAGGTTCAGGTTCTTCTGGATGCGGGTACGGATCGAAGTGTCCCACCAGGTTTCGAGCTCGCCCGCGAGGAAGCTGACCGCCCGCTCGCGCTCGCCCCGTTCGGCGAGCACGCTGGCCTGCACCTCGATGGAAGCGCCGAGGGCCAGCGGCAGATGCCGTTCGGCGTCCAGCTTGCGCCGCTTCAACAGTTCGAGGGCCAGCTTGCGGGTCTCGGAGGCATAGCTCTCGGCCTGGTCGAGCTGCCTGGCGGCCAGGGCGCCGCGCGCCAGCCGGGAGAGCGCTTCGATCCTCTCCGGCGTAACGCGGTCCTGCCCGCGGACCGCGGGGACCAGCAGCAGGACGGCCAGGGAGTATTCGAGCGCCCTCATGAGTTCAGCTTGAGGGTCTTGAGGTACTCCCGAAACGGCGCGCCGAGATCGTCGCGGCGCAACGCGAATTCGACCGTGGCGATCAGGAAGCCGAGCTTGTCGCCGGCATCATAGCGCGTGCCTTCGAAGCGGTAGCCATAGATCGGACGGTTGCGCAGGAGGTGCCGCAGACCGTCGGTCAACTGGATCTCGCCCATCGAGCCGGGCTCGATCGCCTCGAGCGACGCGAAGATCTCGGAAGTCAGCACGTATCGCCCGATGATGGCCAGGTTGGAGGGCGCCTCCTCCCGCTTGGGCTTTTCCACCAGGTTGCGGATGCGGTACAGGCGGTCCCGGCAGCCATTGTGCGCCACCGCCTCGGCATCCACCACGCCGTAGGCGGAAATATGGTCGGGCGGCACCTCCATCAAGGCCAGCACCGGGGCGCCGAAGAACTCGTAGACGTCGAGGAGTTGCCGCAGGCAGGGGATGTCGGAGTGGATGACGTCGTCGGAGAGAACCACGGCGAACGGCTCGCTGCCAACGATGGCGCGCGCGCGCAGGACGGCGTGGCCGAGGCCGAGGGCTTCCCTCTGCCGGACGTAGGCCACGTCGATCATGTCCGAGATGTCGCGTACGGCGCTCAGCAGGTCCCGCCGATTGCGCGTCTCCAGCAGGTGCTCCAGCTCGAAGCTCACGTCGAAGTGATCTTCGATGGCGGTCTTGCCCCGGCCCGTGACAATCACGATGTTCTGGATGCCGGAGTGGATGGCTTCCTCGACGCCATACTGGATCAACGGCTTGTCCACCAGCGGAAGCATCTCCTTCGGTTGGGCTTTGGTGGCGGGCAGAAAGCGCGTCCCCAATCCGGCGGCGGGGAATACCGCTTTGCGCACTTTGGGAATCATGACCACATTGTAGCCTTGGCGGTTGCGCTATGCTGGAACCAAGAATACGGAGGAGCCTTATGGCCTATGTAATCGCGGAGCCCTGCATCGGGACCAAGGATACGGCCTGTGTGGACGCCTGCCCGGTGGACTGCATCCATCCCAAGAAGGACGAGGCCGATTTCGCTGCCGCCAAGATGCTCTACATCGATCCGGTGGAGTGCATCGACTGCGGCGCCTGCGTCCCGGTATGCCCGGTATCGGCGATCTTCGCGTTGGACGACCTGCCCGAGAAGTGGGCCGATTTCGCCCAGGAGAATGCGTCCTACTTCGGGCGATGACGCCGGGCTGAAACTTCTAAGGTCTTCGCACTCAGCAGAATAGCCGTTGCCAGGAGGGTCTTCTCGCCGGGCTGTTCCGTAAGATGCCAGTGAGGAGATCCTATGAACGTAACCGCGATGGGACGGGTGAACGTTGCCACGCCCGGAACCCTGGTTCCCCTTTCTGCCGATCCGACACTGCGGGTGGCGAGACTAGCCATTCAGAGCATTCCGGCGCTCACCGGCAAGGGATACATCGGCTGCTCCGACATGGTTCGGGCCAGCCTGGTGGGCGTGATCAGGATCCTGTGGCCGAATGCCAGCGGCGGAATCGCCGACTCGCTTGTGCTGGAATCCCAGTCCGGAACGAACAACATCCCCCTGTCGGAATACTACATCGACATGGATGTGGCAGGCGAAGGGCTGCTGGTTTCCTACTGGACGGCCTGATCAGGGCAGGCGATAGGTGGCCGTCGCGGTGTCGGTTTCCCACATCTTCACTTCAGCGAGGCGGATGGGGTTTTCCGGGGAGAGGCCGGCCAGGCCCTGGGTCATTTCCTGGTAGAAGTAACGCGCCATGTTCTCGGCTGAGGGGTTGAGCCTGTCGAAAGGCGGGACGTCGTTGAGAAAGGTGTGGTCGAGCCGTTCGACGATGGTGCGAAGGATGCGCTTCAGTTCCATGAAATCCACCAGCAGTCCGGTGGAGTCGAGCTGCTCGCCCTGGATGGTGACGCGCACGCGGTAGTTGTGACCGTGCACGTTCTCGCACTTGCCGCGATAGCCGCGCAGGGCGTGACCGGCGGCGAAGGTCTCTTCCACGCAGACTTCAAACATCGAAAAACTTCTCCACGTCTTCGGCGCTGGTGGTAAAGCCGTAATCGGGCAGGCTGTCGAAGAAGACCTGGCCGTAGCGCTGCTTCGAGATGCGGTGGTCCAGCAGCGCCAGGACGCCGCGGTCCGAGCGGCTGCGGATCAGGCGCCCGAAACCCTGCTTGAGGGCCAGGGCGGCCTGCGGGATCTGGTACTCGTAGAACGGATTCCCGCCCTCTTCGCGGATGGCGCGGATTCTGGCCTCCACCACCGGGTCGTTGGGAACCGCGAACGGCAACTTATCTATGATAACGCAGCTCAGTTGCTCGCCCGGCACGTCGACGCCCTGCCAGAACGAGGCGGTGGCGAACAGCACGCAGTGGGGCGTCCGGCGGAACTCCTCGAGCAGGGCGGTGCGCGGCCCGGTTCCCTGGAGCAGGGTGGGGTACTCCAGCTCGAAGGAGACGCGGTCGTAGACGGCGCGCATCTGCTGGTAGCTGGTGAAGAGCACGAAGGCGCGGCCCCGGCTCAGTTTCAGGATGCGCACAATTTCATCGGCGGCCATCGGGACGAACTCGGGAGTCCGTGGGTCGGGCAGGTGCTGGGGGACATACAGCAGCGCCTGGCGGGCGAAATCGAAGTGGCCCGGTACCAGCAGCGTGCGTGCGCCGTCCAGCCCCAGTCGTCTGCGCGCGTACTCGAAGTTGCCCGCCACGGCTAGCGTGGCGGAGGTCAGCACCACCGTATCCACCTTGCCGAAGAGTTTTTCGGCGAGAATGCCGGAAACCTCGATGGGGGTCGCCTGGAGGAAGCACCCGCGGCCGCGGCGCTCGATCCAGTAGACGAAGCGGCGATCGTTGCCGGCCATCCAGAACTCGAGCGCTTTCCCCACCTCGACCAGGCGGCGCAGCAGCGGCAGCACCTCTTCCGGCGCATCCTTGATGAGCTCGAGATGCGCGCCGATCAGCTCCAGGCCGTGCAATACGTCGCTGTACTGCTCTTCGTACTGCTCGAGGAACGCCTGGTGCTCTCGGAAACCGACTCGTCCCTCGGCGGCGGAGAACAGCGCGAAGAAGCGCATCGCGACATCGCCCACCGCGACCAGGACGCGGTCGAGCTCCTGGGATCCGAAGTTCTTCCGCCGGGCCACGGCGGCGATATCGCGCTGCAGCTCCTGGAACTGGTAGTTGCTGACCGAGACGCCGAAGTACTGGCCGGCGACGTCCTCGATCTCGTGCGCCTCGTCGAGAATGGCGGCCGTGTACTCGGGAATGATGCCGCCGTAGTCCTGGTCCTTCACCGCCAGGTCGGCGAACAACAGGTGGTGATTGACGATGATGATGTCGCTGGAGAAGGCGAGCTGGTGCATCAGGGTGAGGAAGCAGCGCTCGAACTGGAGGCACTTCTGGCCGGTGCACAGATCGCGGCGCGCATCCACTTTCGCCCAGGCGGCGGTGGTTTCGGGCAGCGTCTTGATCTCGGCGCGGTCGCCGGTGGCGGTGGTTTTCTCCCAGTCGCGGATGATCTCGAAATCGGCCACCTCCTCGAGCCCTTCGAGCACCGGCTCCTTCTCGGCGTCGTAGATCTTCTGGCGGCAGGCGTAGTTGTTGCGGCCCTTCATGTAGCAGACGCGGACCTGGCGGCCGAGATACTGCTGGAGGAACGGGATGTCCTTGAAGAGAAGCTGCTCCTGGAGGTTCTTGGTGGCGGTGGAGATCACGATGCGCTTGCCGGAAAGCAGCGCCGGGACCAGGTAGGCGAGCGTCTTGCCGGTCCCGGTGCCGGCTTCGACCAGGAGGTGGCGCCGGTCGGCGAGCGCGGCTTCCACCGCCTCGGCCATCTCGAGCTGGCCGGAGCGGAACTCGTAGCTGGGGTGGTACTGCGCCAGCAGGCCGCCGCGCGCAAAGAACTGCCGCACCGTGAGTTCCCTGGTTTCCGAGGCCATCTCCCTGAACTTCAGTATAGACGGGGGCTGGAGCAAGCCGAGCGAAGGAGGGCGGGGTGTCCGGTTCCCGGATTGGGTTTGAACGGACGGGGGTGGTATCCGGGCCGGCGTGCGGCGGCCGCGCCCCTGTCAAGCCCAAAGACCCGGTCACCGAAGCGCCGCTTTTGGGGGCGCCGGCAGGATGGTGTATACTATGGCTCGCGCCCAGAGGTGGTAAAGGAAATTCTGGATAGAGTCGGGCGGGAAGATAATCGGTGCTGTGCGGGCGGAGCGAGAGCTTTTCTGACCT
>JBEKWU010000145.1:0-11347 GCA_049512775.1 Bryobacteraceae bacterium | reverse complement strand
CTTGAGCATCGACTCGGCCAGGTCGAGCCCCCAGATTTCCGCGCCGGGGTGGCGCTCGGCCAGGATGCGGGCGAAGCGGCCCTTGCCGCAGCCCACATCCAGCACGCGCTTCCCCACCAGGTCGCCGAAAAACTCCAGGATGAGCCGGACGTGGTAGATCCGGGGATCGATGGTGGAGGGAAAGTGCTCCTCGTCGCGCGCCGCTTCCTCGAAGGAAGTGCGGATGCGCCGGCGCAGGTCCGGCGTAAGGAGGCTCGCCTCGCTTTTCTTTCGAAAAAGCGGCCAGTTCACGCGCCCGCCCCCTCAAGCATCGACATGAGTGTCGATGCGGCACGCTCAGAGCGTGCGCCACAAAAGCGTTTCCAGTTCATGCGCGGGTCAGGAAGATGGGCAAGCCCGCTTTGTTGGCGTAGTTGGGGCGGTAGCGGTCGGTGTTGTACATGGACTCGATATCGACGGTGCGCGGGCCGAGCTTGGGGTCGGGGATGGGCATGCGGGTATAGCAGCCGTTGACGATGGCCATCATGACGCCGTGCTTGTCCTCGAGCAGGCAATCCATGGCCATGTTGCCGAAGGTGCCGGCGACCAGCTTGTCCACGAAATCGGGTTCGCCGCTGCGCAGCTCGTAGGTGAGGTCGCTGACCACGGTCTCCTCTTTGGCCCGCTTCTTGATCTCTTCGCTCAGATCCTCGGCGACGCTCATCTTCTTGCGATGGCCGTAAGCGTCGGGATCGCCGTACTCGCGCACCTGGTAGCCCTCCCACTCGGCGCCCTCGGACAGGACGCAGATGGAGTAGTTGCTGGGGTTGTCGCGTTTGTCCTTGATCAGGAGTTCGATGAACCGCTCCAGCTTGAACCTGTGCTCGGGGATGCCGCAGCGGATGGAGGTGACGTAGGCGGTGTAGAGCGCGGTGTAACCGGCGTCGCGGCCAAAGACGCGGAAGATGCCGACGCGCTCGTGCGAGCCGACCGTGGTGCGCTGGCGCTGGATGGCGTCGCTAGCGCGGCTGATGGCGGTCGAGAAACCGATGCAGTACTCGGTGTTCCGCACGTCGTTGTCCATGGTCTTGGGAATGGCGATCACCTTCACGCCGGCCTTGTCGAGCTTGGCGGCGTAACTGAGCGTGTCGTCGCCGCCGATGGCGATGAGAAAGTCGATCCCCAACCGGTCGAGGTTCTTGACGACCTGCGGGGTGAGGTCGTAGACGGTGGAGGTGACGCCCTTCTTGGTGACCTCGGTCTTGGGGAAGTCGAGGCCCTGAAGCTGCTCGGGCAGGCTCTTCATCCGGGAGGGATTGGTGCGGCTGCTGTGCAGGACGGTGCCGCCGGTGCGGTCGATGGTGCGGGTGTTCTCGCGGTCCAGCGGCCAGATGTAGCGGGCCTCGCTCGCGGCGTCGTCGAGATTGACGTGGGTGAGCCCCTCCCAGCCGCGCCGGATGCCGATGACCTCGCAGCCGATCTCGCTGCCGCGGTAAACCACTCCCTTGATGACGGAGTTGAGGCCGGGGACGTCGCCGCCGCCTGTGAGAATTCCAATGCGTTTTGTCGACATAAATGCTCCTGAGTAGTGGGCTGAACCGGAGACGGCGCCCCAAGAGATGCTGCGGTTCCAATTATAGCGAACCGGCGGGGCAGGACGCGATCCCGCCTGCCACGTGGCACAATATTAGGTCCATGTCCAAAATTGAACGTGTACTGATCAGCGTTACCGACAAGACGGGGATCGCGGAGTTCGCGCGGGGGCTGGAGGCGCTGGGCTGCGCGATCATTTCCACCGGCGGGACGGCTCGGGCGCTCCAGGAGGCGGGTGTCGCGGTGCGCGACGTCGCCGAGGTGACCGGGTTTCCCGAGATGCTCGACGGAAGGGTGAAAACCCTCCATCCGAAGATCGCCGCGGGCGTGCTGGCGATTCGCGAGAACCCCGAGCACCGCCAGGCGCTCGAGGCGCACGGCATCTCGACCATCGATATGGTGGTGGTGAACCTGTATGCGTTCGAGAAGGCCGCGGCGCGCGAGGGTGCGACGGTACCGGAGCTGATCGAGAACATTGATATCGGCGGGCCGACCCTGATCCGGGCGGCGGCCAAGAACTACCAGGATGTGGTGGTGGTGGTGTCGCCGGCGGACTACGCCGCCATCCTGGAGGAGATGCAGGGAGGGGGCGTGTCGCTGGCCACGCGCTGGCGGCTGGCGCAGAAGGCGTTCCGCATGACCGCGGACTACGACCGCGCGATCTCGGCGCGGCTGGCGCGGATCGCCGTCCAGGACCAGCAGTACGTCGACACGGCGCCGGCGCTGCCGCCCCTGCTCGATATGCGCGCTCCGCGCGTCCTGGACCTGCGGTACGGCGAGAACCCGCACCAGGCGGCGGCGTTGTACGCGAGCGGGCCGGGCGGGATCGCGGGCGCCCGCCAACTGCACGGGAAGGAGCTTTCCTATAACAACCTGGTGGATCTGGACGCCGCCTGGCAACTGGTCTGGGAGTTCGACGAGCCGGCCTCGGCGATCATCAAGCACACCAACCCCTGCGGCTGCGCCGAGCAGGCGACGCTGGCCGAGAGCTACCGCAAGGCCTTCGAATGCGACCCGGTGTCGGCGTACGGCGGCGTGCTGGCGTTCAACCGGCCACTCGACCAGGAGACGGCGCGCGAGATCGCGAAGACCTTCATCGAGGCCATCGCCGCGCCGGACTATTCCCCCGAGGCGCTCGCGGTCCTCACCGGAAAGAAGAACCTGCGACTGCTCCAAGTGGCGGTGGGGGAGGGGCCGGGCCTGGTCATCAAGTCGATCAGCGGAGGCTTTCTGGCTCAGACCCCCGACGTCCACCGGCTGGACCGCGCGCAGGCGCGCGTGGTGACCGAGCGGGCGCCGGGCGAAGACGAATGGCGGGCGCTCGAGTTCGGCTGGAAAGTCTCGAAACACGTCAAGTCGAACGCCATCGTGTACGCCAGAGCGGGGCAGACGGCGGCGGTGGGCGCGGGACAGATGAGCCGCGTGGATTCGGTGAAAGTGGGGGCGATGAAGGCCGTGCTGCCGCTCCCCGGGACGGTCGTCGCCTCGGACGCCTACTTCCCATTCCCCGACGGGGTCGAAGAGGCCGCCAACCATGGGATCACCGCGGTAATCCAGCCTGGCGGCTCGGTTCGCGACCCGGAAGTGATTGCGGCGGCCAACCGCCTGGGCCTGGCCATGGTGTTCACCGGAGTGCGGCACTTCAGGCATTAAGCGCGGTCGCGGCGAGCGGTGGGCCGGTCGGGTATACTCGAAGCGTGAAAACTCCCTTCCTGACTATCAGCCTGATCTTTGCGAGCGTCTGCCTCGCGCAGACACAGTTGCTTCAGAAACCCAGCCTGAGCCGCACCGAGATCGTGTTCTCCTACGCGGGCGATCTGTGGATCGTGGGCCGCGATGGCGGAGACGCGCGGCAGTTGACCAACGGCCCGGGCATCGAGACCAACCCGGTGTTTTCGCCGGACAGCAGCCTGATTGCCTTCACGGGAGAGTACGACGGCAACCAGGATGTGTACGTGGTGCCGGCGGCGGGGGGCGTGCCGCGGCGGCTGACGTATCATCCCGGAGCGGACACCGTGCTGGGCTGGACCCCGGACGGCAAGAACATCCTGTTCCGCTCGGGGCGAAGCAGCTACTCTCGCTTCAACCGGCTGTTCACGACTCCGGTGGACGGGAGCGGCTTGCCGGCGGAGCTGCCGCTGCCAATGGCCGAAGAGGGATCGTATTCGCCGGACGGCTCGCGCATCGCCTATATGCCCGTAGCGCGTGCGTTCGAGGCTTGGAAACGGTATCGCGGCGGCCGCATAACCAAGATCTGGATCGCGGACCTGGCCGACTCCCGAATCGAAAGAATCCCGCGCGACAATTCGAACGACTTCGCGCCCATGTGGGTGGGTGAGAAGGTCTACTTCCTCTCGGACCGCAACGGCCCGGTGACGCTGTTCGTCTTCGACCTGAAGACCAAGAAGGTAACGCAGGCGCTGCCCAACACGGGGCTGGACCTCAAGTCGGCGTCGGCGGGTCCGGGGGCGATCGTCTACGAGCAGTTCGGGCGGCTAGGCCTCTTTGATCTGAAAACGAACAAGTCCCGGTTATTGGATATCCACGTCGCGGCGGACCTGCTGGCGGTGCGGCCGAAGTTCGAGAAGGTGGCGCGGGGGATCCAGAGCGCGGAGCTGTCTCCGACGGGCGCGCGGGCGGTGTTCGAGGCGCGCGGCGAGATCCTGACGGTTCCCGCGGAGAAGGGCGACATCCGCAACCTGACGAACACGCCCGGGGTGGCCGAGCGGTTCCCGGCCTGGTCGCCGGACGGCAAGCGGATCGCGTACTTCTCGGACGAATCGGGCGAGTATGCGCTGCACCTGCGGGCGCAGAACGGGATGGGCGAGGTGACCAAGATCGAGTTGCCGCCGTCGTTCTACTACAACCCGGCGTGGTCTCCGGACAGCAAGAAGATCGCCTTCACGGACAAAGCGGAGAACATCTGGTACCTGGACCTGGAGAAGAAGACGCCGGTGCGGGTGGACACAGACACCTACAAGGATCCGGGAGGCGGCCTGGATCCGGCGTGGGCTCCGGACAGCCGCTGGCTGGCTTACACCAAGCTGCTCAAGAATCACCTGCGCGCGGTGTTTGTGTACTCGCTCGAGTCGGGGAAGACCGAGCAGATCACCGACGGGATGAGCGACGCGCGGTACGCGGTCTTCGACAAGAACGGCGAGCACCTGTTCTTTACGGCCTCGACCGATGCCGGGCCGACCGCCGGATGGCTCGATATGTCGAGCATGAACCGGCCCGTGACCAGCAGCGTTTACGTGGTGGTGCTGCGCAAGGATCTGCCGTCGCCGCTGGCTCCGGAGAGCGACGAGGAGAAGGGCGAGGAAGCGAAAAAAGACGCGGCGAAGACGGACAAGCCCGCCGGAGACGCGGCCAAGCCGGAGGAGAAGGACAAAGACAAGGACAAGGATAAGGACAAGAAGAAAGAGCCGGTCACGGTACGGATCGATTTCGAGAACATCGGCCAGCGGATCCTGGCGCTCCCCATGCCCGCGCGCAACTATGCCGGGCTGGCGGCAGGCAAGACCGGCATCCTGTTCGTGGTGGAAGGCCCGCCGGTGCCGCCGCAAGGGCCGTCGGAGGACCAGATCCTGCATAAGTTCGAGATGAAGACCCGCAAGGCGGAGAAGGTGATGGACGGCGTGCGGGCGCTGGTGGTCTCCTTCAACGGCGAGAAGATGCTGTTCCGCAAGGGCGAGCAGTGGGTGATCGCGGAGACGGGGAAGACGCCCAAAGCGGGGGAAGGCGCGCTCAAGCTGGAGGGCATGGAGGTGCGCGTGGACCCGCGCGCCGAGTGGCGGCAGATGTACCGGGAAGTGTGGCGGATCGAGCGCGATTTCTTCTATGATCCGGGGCTGCACGGCCTGGACCCGAAGGCAACGGCGGCGAAATACGAGCCGTATCTCGAGGGGATCGGCAGCCGCGCGGAGCTGAACTACCTTTTCCAGGAGATGCTGGGCGAGTTGTCGGTAGGGCACCTCTACGTGGGCGGCGGGGCGATGCCCGAGGTCCGGCGCGTGCGCGGCGGCCTGCTGGGCGCCGATTACCGCATCGAAAACGGGCGCTACCGCTTCGCGCGAGTCTACAATGGCGAGAACTGGAACCCGGAAACTCGCGCGCCGCTGACCCAACCCGGCGTGAACGTCATCGCGGGCGAGTACCTGCTGGCGGTGAACGGGCGGGAGGTGCGCGCATCCGACAACCTCTACAGCTTCTTTGAGGAGACGGCGGGCAAGTCGGTGAGGCTGAAGGTGGGGCCGGAACCGGACGGCGCGAAGTCGCGCGAGGTGACGGTGGTTCCGGTGGAGAACGAATTCGGCCTGCGCAGCCTGGCCTGGATCGAAGACAATCGCCGGAAGGTGGACCAGATGAGCGGCGGCCGGCTGGCCTACGTCTACCTGCCCAACACCGCCGGAGCCGGATACACGAATTTTAACCGCTACTACTTTGCGCAAGTGGACAAGCAGGGCGCGGTGATCGACGAGCGCTTCAACGGCGGGGGCGCCGCGGCCGATTACATCATCGACTACATGCGGCGGCCACTTATGAACTTCTTCGCGACGCGGGACGGAGCGGCCTTCACCACGCCGGTAGGTTCGATCTTCGGGCCGAAGGCGATGATCGTCAACGAATACGCGGGCTCGGGCGGTGACATGATGCCGTGGATGTTCCGCAAGGCGCACATCGGAAAACTCATCGGCGAGCGCACCTGGGGTGGGCTGGTGGGGATCTTCGGCTTCCCGGCGCTGATGGACGGCGGGCGCGTGACCGCGCCGAACCTGGCGTTCTATAACACCGAGGGCGCCTGGGAGGTCGAGAACCACGGCGTGTCGCCGGACATCGAGGTGGATTACGATCCGCAAGCGGTGCGCGCCGGGCACGACCCGCAACTCGAGGAGGCCGTCAAAGTAGTCCTGGCGGAGCTGGAGAAGAACCCGCCGCCGGCCTACAAGAAGCCGGCCTACCCGAACTACCACAAGAAGTAGCGGCAGGGCTATCCGCGGCAGACGCAGCGCTCAGGCGGTCGCCACCCAGGCGACGCTGATATTCTCCGCGGTGCGCAGGCGGTCTATCAGTTGCGCGGTGTGATGCTGGAGGTGCCGGATGCTATTGAGCTGCTGCTCCAGTTTGTGGAACGGTTGCCAGGGGAACCCCGAGGCTGCGTCCAGGTCCAGGGACGGCGTCCGCGCCTCGATTTCCGCGCGGCAGATCTCAAGGTACTCGAGAACCTCCTCTTTCGTGTACGGCGCTTCGATCTTCGGCCGCTCGTAGGGCGGCCAGGGCGTGCAGCCGAGAAACTGGTGGTTCGGCTTGTGCTTGGCCCAAGGCCGGAAGTCCGCTTCGGAATTCTGCAAGTACAGGTGCGTGTAAAACAGCGCGTGGTAGGCGATGTGCCAGAACCTGTTCGGATAGCCGGGCGTCAGCCACAGAGATTCGGGGCACTTGGCGATCGCCTGCCACAGCATCTCCAGCGACGCCCGGTATTGCCTTCCTAACGTTTCGTGAACGTTCATCCGAGCCATCAAGACACAGACGGTGGCAGGCGAAACCGCCTGCCCCACAGAAAGCGCAGAAGACGTTTTGTGGGCCGCGAGTGAGGAGTGAGGTCCAGGGCGGGCCCTAACTTCCGACGTAGCGGGCGTAGAGGCTGCGGGCGAGGCCTATATCGGTAGTGCCTTTAATGATGGCGCGGCCGTCGGGGAAGACGGTGATCTCGTATGGGGCCAGGAAGAAGCGCAGGGCGAACTCGTTGGCGCGGACCTCGCCGAGCGGCTTGAGGGCCTGCTCCAGTTCGCCGAGGTTCACGGGGCGGGAACGCTCGTGGATTTGCACGGCGTTGCGGCCGCAAAGGCCGATGGGGACGCGGCGGGTGCCTTCCAGATGGACGAAGCGGCGCTGGCCGCAGGCCTCGCACTGGGGGTCGGGCGCAGGCAGAGCGATCTGGCGGACTTCGCCGCTCCAGACGTCGATGGTGGTGATGCGCGGGCGGAGGGAAGCGGCGTCGCCGGCGAGGATTTTGAGCGCGTCGCCCACCTGAAGGGAGGCAACGGCGGAGGTGACGGCGTTCAGGATTCCCGCGGTCTCGCAGGTTGGCTGCGCGCCGGAAGGCGGCTCGGGGTAGACGCACTTCAGGCAGGCAGTGCGGCCGGGCAGTATGGGCATGGTGAGGCCGTAGCTGCCCACCGCCGCGCCGTAGATCCAGGGGAGCCCGCGGCTGACGGCGTAGTCGTTGATGAGGTAGCGGGTTTCGAAGTTGTCCGTGCCGTCCAGGATCAGGTCCGTGCTCTCGAGCGTGTCGTGGATGTTGGCCGCGGTGAGGTCGGCAACCAGCGGCAGGACCTCGATCTCCGAGTTGATGGCGGCGAGGCGCCGGGCGGCGGCGATGGCTTTGGGCCAGCCCTCGCGGGCATCGGATTCCTCGAACAGCCACTGGCGCTGGAGGTTGCTCCACTCGACGTAGTCGCGGTCGACGATCAGCAGGCGCCCGACGCCCGCTCGGGCCAGGGCGCCGGCCTGAAAGCTTCCCAGCGCGCCGCAGCCGACAATAGCGGCGCGGGAGGCGGCCAGGCGCTGCTGTCCGGCGGCGCCAATGCCGGCAAACAGGATCTGCCGGGAGTAGCGGTCGGGCTGCATCAAGCCCATGGTCGCACACAGGCCGCCTGGGGGCCGGATGCTAAGATTGCTGTTTGGTGCGGTCGTTATTTCTGTGTGTCGTCGCGGCATTTTCCGCCATGGCCGCGCCCGAAGACTACCAGGGCAGGCCGATCCGGGCGATTGAGTTCCGTCCGGAGAAGCAGCCCTATAGCCGGGAGGTTTTGGACCGGATCCTGCCGCTGAAAGTCGATGCGCCACTGCGGCTGGCGGAGGTGCGGGCGGCGATCGAGCGGCTGTACGCGACCGGGCGCTACGCCCAGATCGACGTGGACGCGCGGCTGGCCGACGGCGGGGTCGTCCTCGAATTCCGTACTACGAACAACTACTTCATCGGGCACGTGAGTGTGGAGCGGGTCTCCGAACCGCCGAACGAGGGCGTGCTGGTGAACTCCACCCGGCTGGAATTGGGCGCGCCGTACGCGGAAGAGGACGTGGCGCAGGCGGTGAGAAACCTGGAAAACGTGCTGCGGAACAACGGCTTCAACGAGAGTCATGTCCAGCCGGAGGTGGAGCGCGATCCGGCGACGCAGCAGGTGCGAATCCATTTCCGGATCGAGAGCGGGGACCGGGCGCGGTACACCACCCCGGAGGTGACCGGGCATCCCGATCGGGCGCCTCGGGAGATTGCCCGCACGACACGCTGGAAGGGCTTGTTCGGCTGGAAAAAGCAGACCGAGGCCCGGACGCAGGAGGGCGTGCAGCGGGTGCGGAGGTCCTACGAGAAGCGCGACCGGCTGGAGGCGCGGGTATCCCTCGAGAAGATGGACTACGACCCGAACACCGAACGGGTGAGGCCGACGCTGGCGCTCGAGGGCGGGCCGAAGATCCGGATCGAGCTGGTGGGCGCGAAGATTTCCCGCGGAAAGCTGCGCCAACTGGTGCCGGTTTACGAGGAGCAGTCGGTGGACCGCGATCTGCTGGTGGAGGGCAAGCAGAACCTGATCGAGTACTTCCAGAGCCAGGGCTACTTCGACGCCACGGTGGAGTTCTCGATCCAGGCGGCGGACGGCGGCGGCCAATCGCTGATCCAGTACCAGGTGGCACGGGGCGAGCGGCACAAGGTGGTCGAGGTAGCGATCCAGGGGAACAAGTACTTCGACACCAACACCCTGGTCGAGCGGATGTACGTGCGGCCGGCCTCGGTGCTGCAATTCCGGCACGGGCGCTACAGCGAGAGCCTGCTGCGCCAGGATCTGGAGGCGATCGCCTCGCCGTACCGTGCCAACGGGTTCCGCGATGTGAACGTGACCTCGCAGGTGACCCGCGGCTACAAGGGCAAAGAGACGAACCTCGCCGTGTCCATCCGGATTCAGGAGGGCCCGCAGTGGCTGGTGGGGAAGCTGGACCTGGCGGGGAGCTCCCCGGAGAACCGCCAGGCGGTGGAGGGCCTGCTTCAATCGCTGCCCGGCCAGCCCTTTAGCGAGCTGAACGTGGCCATCGACCGCGACAACGTGTTGGACTGGTATTACAACCAGGGCTACCCGAACGCCAGACTCCAGTGGAGCTTCACGCGGCCCGGGGAACCCAACCGCATGGACCTGAAGTATACGATCGAGGAAGGCGAGCGCAAGTTCGTGCGAGGCACGCTGAAAAGCGGGCTGGCGGCGACGGCCCCGCAACTGGTGGACGAGCGCGTACAACTCAAGCCGGGCGACCCGCTGTCCCGGGCGGCGATCCTGGACACGCAACGGCGGCTCTACAACCTGGGGATTTTCGCGCGGGTCGACATGGCGCTTCAGAATCCGCAGGGGGAGGAGCGGGACAAGAACGTTCTGCTGGACGTCGAGGAGGCGCGCAAGTACACGGTGACGGGAGGCCTGGGCGCGGAAATCGCCCGGATCGGCGGATGCCAGACCTGCCTGGAGGCGCCCGCCGGGCAGGCCGGGTTCAGCCCGCGGGCGTATTTCGGCGTCACCCGGAGGAATTTCCTGGGCTACGGGCACATCGTTTCCTTTCAGAGCCGCGCATCGACGCTGGAACAGAGGGCAGTGCTCACCTATCAGGCGCCGCAGTTCCGCGGCAACCCGAGCCTGAACCTGCTGTTCAGCGCCCTCTACGACGACTCTCGCGACGTGCGCACGTTTGACGCCAGACGCCGGGAAGCTTCGGTGCAATTGGGGCAGAAGATCTCCAAGGCCAGCACGATGCTGTACCGGTTTACGTTTCGCCGGGTGAGCGTGTCGAACCTGAAGATCAGCAGCGTCGAGCTGATCCCTCTGTATTCTCAACCGACGCGGATCGGCATTCTGGCGGTCAACTACATCCAGGACCGGCGCGACGACCCGGTGGACTCCCACCGCGGCGTCTACAACACGCTGGACCTGGGCTGGGCGGCGAAGGCGCTGGGGTCGCAGACTGGATTCACCCGCTTCGTGGGCCACAACGCCACCTACCATCCGGTCGGTTTCGGAAGCCGGTTAGTGCTGGCGCGCTCGATCACCTTCGGCTGGGAACAGAGGCTGTCCGGGCCGCAGGACATCCCGCTGCCCGAGAAGTTCTTCGCGGGCGGCGCGGAGTCGCACCGGGGGTTCCCCGAGAATCAAGCCGGACCGCGCGACCCCGAGACCGGGTTTCCGTTGGGCGGCAAGGCGCTGTTGATGAACCAGGTCGAATTGCGATTCCCGCTGATCGGCGACAATGTCCGCGGAGTGCTGTTCGAAGATGCGGGGAACGTGTATTCGGGCCTGAACAGCGTCTCTTTCCGGGTCAAGCAGCGCGGTCTCCAGGACTTCAACTACATGGTGCACGCGGTGGGCTTCGGGGTGCGATACCAGACCCCGGTGGGTCCGATCCGGCTGGATTTGGGTTACAGCATCAATCCGCCGCGTTTCTTCGGCTTCACAGGCACGCAGCAGCAGCTCCAGGCTGGCACCGGGCAACTGACGAACCAGCAGATCAGCCACTTCCAGTTCCACTTCTCCCTGGGGCAGGCGTTTTGAAATGACGATGCATAGCGGTTCCCACTTCGTACTTCGTACTTCGTCCTTCGTACTTTTCTGCTGCCTCGCTCGCGCGGAGATCATCGACCGCGTCGCGGTGACAATCGACAGCCAGCCCATCACCGAGAGCCAGCTCCTGGAGGAGCTCCGCGTGACGGCGTTTCTCAACGGCGAGAAGCCGGATC
>JBEKWU010000144.1:0-11832 GCA_049512775.1 Bryobacteraceae bacterium | reverse complement strand
GTCGCGCACGGCTCTGGCAGCACAGGCCAAGCGGACCAAAGCCGGTCGCACCACCTGAGCCAACAGCTCTACTCGCTCCCCCTCGCTTTGGCCGTAAGGCAAAAAGTTTGCGGCATTAGGCACTCGTGCCTGCCGCGCCGAGACTCATCTCGGCGCTTGTGCCGGCGTTGCTGCGCACCTCGTGAGTCGGCCAGAGTGCCGACTCGGCAGGCTGAAGCCCGCGCCACGTCGTGAGCATTGCGTCACTCAATTACGCGACCCTCAGTAGGTGCTATACGCGGCGTCATCAGTCCTTGCGCATCAGACCAGCCGCTTGCTCACGCGCGCTGCTCAGTAACGTGGCCGAGCCGCGACCGTGAGGGAGCGGGGGCGCATTCAATTCCTTCGCTGCGTATAGTTGGTTTTGACTAGTAGCTTTTAAGTATTCCGTATTCCGAGATCCCGATGCTATACTCCGCCAGATGAAGGCGGCTGTTCTGTGACGCTCGGCGCAGTGCACCGCGATCAGGACCTAGGTAGCTTTTGGGGACTCTTAACGTGACCATGACCGAAGTGCTTCAGGCTGCCGCCAACGCGGCCACGATCGAGAAGAAGGCAATCAGCGCACCGGACATACTGAACGAGGCCTATCACTACGCCAAGCCGAGCTCCTTTTCGCGAGGGCTGCGCATCGAGCTGGGCGGAATCGCGATCCTGTTGATTTCCGGCACGGCCAGCGTGGACGAGAACGGCTGCTCCGTACACATCGGCGACCTTCGCGCCCAGTGCCGGAGGACGTTCCTGAACATCACCAGGCTGCTCGAGTCGGAGGGAGCCACTTGGAAGGACATCGTGCGGACCACGTGTTATTTGCGCGATATCGATCGCGACTACGAAGCGTTCAACGAGGAGCGGACGGCATTCTACAGAGAGCAGGCGCTCGATCCGCTACCGGCTTCGACCGGGATTCAGGCCCAGCTCTGCCGTCCCGACCTGCTGGTTGAGATCGAAGCGATTGCCATCTTCCGGCGGGCGCCGGCAGCCTAGCCCCCAGTCTGTTTCGCTCAGCGTGGAGTCGATGCGAATGCGGCGTTTGAGGGGGTGGTGGTTGGTGATGGCGGCCGGGGCCTGCTGCGTCCCCGGCCTGCGTCCAGGCGATAGCGCTGGCACGCACGCGCGAGCACCGGTGACATCCGGCGCGGCGGCGGCCAGGCCCGATCTGTCGCCTTACGCGCCCGGATACGGCGGCGTCGTGTTCACGGAGATCCCGGTGGCACGGGCCAGCGGCGCCCAGCCCCTCGCCGGCGGAATGCTTCGCGCGCCATGTGGTGACGGAGGCCGCCTGGTGCTGCTGGCGAAAACCGGCGCGACGCGCGTGCTCACGCAGGATTTCGAAAGCGCGGCCGACCCGGCGGTCTCATTCGATGGCAAACGCATCCTGTTCGCGGGCAAGAAAGCGGCCGGCGACAACTGGAACATCTTCGAGATGAATGCCGACGGTTCCGGCACCCGCCAGATCACGCGCAATGCCGGGAACTGCCGCAACCCGATGTACCAGTCCGCGTTGTTCTACCTCAACGACGCCCAACCCTCGTACCAGGTCACGTTCGCGAGCGATGCCGCGGGCGAACTCAACGAGTATGGCCGCGTCGCGGCGGCGAACCTCTACTCCGTTCGGTTCGACGGCTCCGGCCTTCGGCGTCTCACCTATGCGGTTTCGAGCAGCTACGACCCGTTTCAGATGCAGGACGGCCGCATTCTCTTCTCGAACTGGCAACGCAGCCACGCGGGGTACGGCGATCCAGGACGCATCGACCTGTTCGCCATCCAGCTTGACGGCGTCGATTACGCCGCCTTTTCCGGGACCCAAGGCCGCCGCATCAAGCACATGGCCTGTACCACGCCGAAACGCATGGTGGCGTTCATCGAGTCTGACGCGCTGGCTTGGGATGGGGCGGGTACTGTGGGGGCGCTGAGCCTCCGCCGCAATCTGCACTCCTACAAGGCAGTCACGAGCGCGACGGATGGTCTGTTTCACTCACCGTCGCCGCTGCCAGACGGCTCGGTCCTTGTATCGCGGCGGCCCGCGGACGGCGCCGGCGTCCACGCGATTTACCGCCTGGATCTGGAAACGGGCCGGAGAACGCTGGTCTTTCGCGATGCCGGATCTCACAGCATTCAAGCGGTGGCGCTGGTCTCCCGGCCCGAGCCGGACGGCCATTCCTCGGTGGTCGAGGACGATCAAAACTGGGCCAAGCTCTACTGTCTCAGCGTTTACGAAAGCGACCTCAAGCGCGAGTGGATGCCGCCGGGGACCGCCAGGCGGCTCCGGGTTATCGAGGGGATGCCGCCTACCGCGGCAACCGGCGGCGGCGCGATCCGGAAGCGCCTGCTCGGCGGCCTCGCGCTCGACGAGGACGGGTCGTTTCATCTGCTGGTGCCGCCGAATACGCCCATCCAACTGCAAGTCGTCGATGCGGAGGGAATGGCGCTCCGCACCAGCGCTTGGATTTGGGCCAAGAACAAAGAGCAGCGCGGCTGTATCGGCTGCCATGAAGATCGCGAGCGCACGCCCGAAAACGTCTTCGCACAGGCGCTCAGCCACCCCGCCGCCGAACTCACGCTTCCCCCCGAGCGGCGCAGGACCGTGGATTTCCGCCGGGACGTGATGCCGATCCTATCCGCACGATGTTCCAGTGCCGCCTGCCACGGCGGCGCCGCGCAACCGGCAATGTCCTATGAGCGGCTTCTGGCAAAATCGGCAACCGCCGCCGGCCGCCCCGACCGCGGCAAGTACGTCGATCCGGGCCGCGCCCGCACGAGCCGGCTGGTCTGGGCAATCCTCGGCAAGAACACTGCGCGGCCCTGGGACCGCATGCGACCGGCTCCCGTGCCAAAACGAATGCCGCCGGCCGGATCTCCTCCTCTGACAGATGACGAGCGGCAGGCCATTATCGAATGGATCGATCTTGGGGCCCAGCTCAATGCGCTGCCGGCAGGCGCATCCGGAGGCGAGCGATGAAACCTTGGATGATGGCTCCGATCGCCGTGATCCTGGCTGTTCTGGCGATTGGCAGCGGCGCTCAACAGAGCCCGGACCTGCCGGTGTTTGCCGATATCACAAAGCAGGCCGGAATCGCCTTCAAGCACAGCTATGGCGACCATCACCTCGACAACATCGTCGAGGGCACGGGAGCCGGCGTTTGCGTCTTCGACTACAACGGCGACGGGCTCATGGATCTCTACTTCGTGACCGGCACGTGGACCAAGAACGTCTCGAGCAACGAGGGGCGCGACCTCCGCGGCAAGTTGTCGAACAAGCTGTACCGCAACAACGGCGACGGCACCTTCACGGATGTCACCGAGAAGGCCGGGGTCGGCGGCAACGGCGTCTTCAGTTCCGGCTGCTCGGCCGCCGACTACGACAACGACGGCCACGTGGATCTCTACGTCCTCAACTACGGCCGGAACATCCTCTATCACAACAACGGCGACGGGACCTTCACGGATGTCTCCAAGCAGTCGGGTCTCGATGACCCGCGCTGGAGCCTTTCCGCGGTCTGGTTCGATTACAACAACGACGGCCTCCTGGACGTCTTCGTGGCCAACTACCTGCTCTACGACGACGGCAAATTCCGCGATTTCTACCCGGCCGCGGGCTACCCCGGACCGCTGAGCTACAACGCCGAGCCGAGCGCGCTCTACCGCAACAACGGCGACGGCACGTTCACCGAAGTGACCAAGGAGGCGGGCGTGTTCAAGGAAGGCCGCGCCATGAGCGCCACCGTCTCCGACTTCCGCAACGTGGGGCTCCTCGACATCTTTGTGACCAACGATGCGATGGAGAACAACTATTTCGAGAACACCGGGAAAGGGACGTTCGTCGAGCAGGCCCTGGATTACGGCGTCGCCTACGGGGAGAACGGGCAGGGCGTGTCGTCGATGGGGCCGGTGGTCGGGGACGTGAACCGCGACGGCCTGCTCGATATCTTCATCCCGAACCTGAACTACTGCACTCTCTTCGTGCAAACGTCGGTCAAGGGCCGCCGCGACTTCGCCGACCGCACGGCCGTGACGGGACTGGCGCAGGCCATGGGCCAGTATGCCGGCTGGGGCGCGGTCATGTTCGACTACGACAACGACGGCTGGCTCGACATCTTCACCGTGCACGGCGACGCGCACCACGAGTACGTGCAGGAAAACACGCTCATGCGGAACAGAGGGAACGGGACGTTCGAAGATGTCTCGGACCGTTCGGGCCAGCACTTCAAGGAGAAGTATGTGGGCCGCGGAGCCGCTTGGGCGGACATCGACAACGACGGCGATATCGACCTGGTGGTCGCCAACCTGAACGACCGCCCGATTCTGCTGCGCAACGACGGAGGCAACAAGCGAAACAACTGGCTGACCGTGGATGCGAAGCTGAGATTCCCCACCGGGACTCGCGACGCGATCGGCGCTCGCGTGACCGTCGCCACGGGAGCGCTGAAGCAGATCGAGGATCTGGTGCCCTTCCGCGGCTACATGTCGCAGGGCGATCCACGCCTGCACTTCGGCCTGGGGAAGGCGGCGGCCGCCGATTCCGTCGAGATCCGGTGGCCGGACGGCAAAGTCGAGAGGTTCGACAACGTCAAGGCCAATCAGTTTCTCAAGCTGGTGCATGAGGCCAAAGCCAATGGAGTGAAGCGATGAAACGGAACCGCATCCGCCTGTTCGCCGTTCCGGCGATCCTGCTCGCGCTCGGCTGGCTGAGCGTCCACGCAGCTCCGAAGAAGCCCGTCTACGTCGGCGTGCGAGTGTGTGCCGGCTGCCACGCCGCCGGGAGCATTGGCAACCAGTACAGCCAGTGGCTCCACTCCAGGCACAGCCAGACGTACGCGCTGCTGGCCAAGCCGGAGGCGCTCCAAATCTCGAAACTGAGCGGTCTCCGGACTCCGCCGCAGGAATCGGCGATCTGCCTCGGCTGCCACGCCACGGCCTGGCACGCCGAAGACTGGGAGAAGGACGAGACCTTCCACATCGAGGACGGCGTGCAGTGCGAGGGTTGCCACGGGCCCGGCAGCGAGTACTCTTCCATGGAAGTCATGAGAGACCGGCAGGCCGCGATGATGGCCGGTCTGAAGATGCCGAACCAGGAATCCTGCGTCACCTGCCACATCGAGAAGGGATCGCACGTCGCGGTGTTGAAGCGGCCCCCCACCGACCTGAAAAAGGGCTGGGAACTCCTGCGGCACCCGCTGGCCGCCAAGCCGGTCCCAGGTCCTATCGCCGGCCTCTCTCCGATGGATCCAAAGGCGAAGGGACCGAAGTACGCCGGCGTGATGGCGTGCGGACAGTGCCACCGTGGGCCCGTGCTTGGCAACCAGTGGAGCGTCTGGCGCATGAGCGCTCATTCGGGTGCATGGGCCGCGCTCGGAACGGCGAAGGCGCAGGAGATGGCGCGCGGCAAGGGCATCGACGACCCGCAGAGCAGTTCTCAATGTCTGAAGTGCCATACGACCACCGGGAGCAACGCCCGGCTTGCGAGCTTCAGTCCCGATGAGGGCGTGGGCTGCGAAGCATGCCACGGTGCGGGCAGTGAGTACATGGCGGATGCGATCATGCGCGACAAGCGGTCTGCCATGGCGGCCGGCCTCCGGAAACCCACGCGCGAAACCTGCATACGCTGCCACCAGGCGCACATGGAGAAGTTCGACTTCGATGCCGCGATGAAGAAAATCGCGCATCCGACGAAGCTCCCGCCGGTCGCGCAGGAGCCGCGCTACAAGACTCCGCTCCGCATGGCGCTGCGGCCCGACGGCCGGGAGATCTACGTCACCTGCGAAGCGGCCGACACCGTAATCGTCGTCGATCCGGCGACGCTCGAGAAGGTTGCCGAGATCCCCGTCGGCGGGAATCCCACGGGCGTGACGTTCGCTCCCGACGGCCGGCGCGCGTTCGTCACCAACCGCCTGGACGACACGGTCTCGGTCATCGACGTGGCCGCGCGCAAAGTGATCGCGACGCTCAAAACGGGCAACGAGCCGCACGGCGTCCTCTCCGACCGGGCCGGCCGGCTGCTCTACGTTCTGAACACGTCGTCGAACGACATCTCTGTGTTCGACCTGGCGAGCCTGACGCGGGTCAAGAACCTCAGCGCCAGCCACGGGCCGTGGTCGCTCGCGCTGTCGCCGGACGGCGAGCGAATCCTCGCCACCAACATGAAAGCGAAGTTCGCGCCCCTGCGCCAGCCGTTCGAATCCGAAGTCACCGTGATCGAGACCGGGCGCGGGACGGTCGAGGATCGCGTCGTCGTGCCTGGGGCGAACCTGATGATGGGGGTCGCGTGGCATCCGAGCGGCAACTTCGCGCTGGCCACTCTCAATCGCACGAAAAGCTCGGTCCCGATGACGCGACTGCTTCAGGGCTGGACCATCACCAACGGGCTGGCGGTGATTTGGCGCGACGGCCACGCCGACGAGGTCCTGCTGGACGAATCGGACATGGGCTTTGCCGACGCGACCGATATCGCCTGCACGCCGGATGGGCGCTATGCGCTGGTCGCAAGCGCCGGGACGGACCGCATCGCGGTGGTCGATATCGCCAAGCTGCTCGCTCTCATCCGGCGCCTGCCGGCCTACGAGCGGGAACACGTTCTGCCGAACCACCTCGGCTACCCGGCCGAGTTCATCGTCAAACACATCCCCACCGGCAAGAACCCGCGCGCCCTCCTGATCCCGCCCGGCAACCGGCGCGCGTTCGTCGCCAACTCGCTCGACGATACGCTGGGCGTGATCGACCTCGCGAAGATGGAGATGACCGGCACGGTGGATCTGGGCGGCTCGAAGACCATTACCAGGCAGCGCTGGGGCGAGCAGCTCTTCCACAACGCGTTCGTGACTTTTCACAAGCAGTACGCCTGCAACTCCTGCCACCCCGATGGCCACGTGGACGGTATGACCTACGATATCGAGTCGGACGGCATCGGCATCCAGCCCGTGGACAACCGCACACTGCGCGGGATTCTCGACACGGCGCCCTTCAAGTGGGAGGGCACCAATCCGAGCCTGTCGAGACAGTGCGGCGCCCGCCTCGCCGTCTTCTTCACGCGCCTGGCGCCTTTCACGCCCGCGCAGCTCGCGGCCGTGGACTACTACGTCACCACGATTCAGCGGCCGCCCAATCCTTTCCGTCCGCTCGGCGCCGAACTCACGCCCGCGCAACGCCGGGGCAAGGCGGTCTTCGACCGCACCACGACGAGCGACGGCCGGGAGATCCCGGTCGGCAACCGCTGCGTGACCTGCCATTATCCGCCGTATTACACGGATCGGAGACGCCACGATGTCGGCACCAAAATGTCGTTCGACCGGGCCGGGAACTTCGACGTTCCGCATTTGAACAACATCTACGATTCGGCGCCTTACCTGCACAACGGCATGGCCGCGACGCTCGAGGAGATCTGGACCGTGTACAACCCCGACGACAGGCACGGCGTTACCAATGACATGACCAAAGACCAGCTCAACGATTTGATCGAGTTTTTGAAGACGCTCTGATCGGCAGGAGGAGTTATGAGAGTCGTTACGTCGCTTACCCTCGTAGCTGCGCTGGGCGGGCTGCTCACGGCGGCCGAACCGCTCAAGCTGCCTTATGTCTACACCAAGTGGAAGCAGTTCACCGTGGCCGAAGGGCTTCCGAACGACCACATTTTCGCGGTGAAGGCCGACGGGCCGCGGGTCTGGATCGGAACCGAAAACGGCCTGGCGATGCTCGACAAGCGCACCGGCAAGATCAAGAGCTGGGGCGAGAAGGACGGCCTGCCCTGGCGTGCTATCACCGCAATCGATGTGGACAAGAAGACCGGAGACGTCTGGCTCGGGCTGTTTGGAGGCGGCCTTGCCCGCTTCAGCGGTGGCCGGTTCGATCACTGGCACCAGTTGAACAGCGGCCTGGTGAACGACGTCGTCTACGGAGTCGCCGTGCAGGACGAGTACGTGTGGGCCGCGACCACCGCGGGCGCCAGCCGTTTCAACACGGTGACCGGCGAGTGGGCCATCTTCACCGAAAAGAACGCGCCCATGGAGGAGATCTGGAACTACAGCGTCGCGGTTGGGAAGGGCAAGGTCTATCTCGCCATATGGGGCAGCGGCATGCTCGAGTACGACATCGCCAACGATCGCTGGAAGGACTATCTCGATCCCGACGGCGAGATGGAAATCGACCTCTATCGCGACGACGGCATCGTGCATGTCATCACCACCGCCGCCAGCCCGGCCGACGACGTCGTCTGGGTCTCCAGCTACTTCGGCGCCTGCCGCTACGACGGCCGGCATTGGCGCGGATATTACAACCAGGACTCGGGGCTGGCCAGCGACTTCATCAACAACGCCAAAGGCCGTAGCGCGGACGAGGCCTGGTTCGCCACCGACAAGGGCGCGAGCGCGATCACGGACTTCGCGACCAACACCTGGGTGACCTATACCCGCGACGCGCAGGGCCATGGCGGCAAGGCGGTCGTGATGCGTGATCGCGACGTGCTCGAAACCGTCGATCTGCCCGTCGGCATCCCTCACAATTTCATCATCAACTGCGACATCGACGGCAACGATGTCTGGGTGGCCACCGCCAAGGGCCTCGGCTGGGGCGTTGGGGAAGGCTATTATCCGGGTCTGAGGGTGCGCCCCAAGATCCTGGCCAAGTCTGGAGTCGTGAAAGGAGGCGCCAGATGAGATCCCGCAAGTGTCTATTTGGGGCGGCCTTGTTGCTGACGGCCGCTCTTGCCGGCAGCGGACCGCCGAAGTCCGCCAAAACGGCGCCCGCGGAGGCGATGCCGCCGGAGCTGAAGGCGCTCATCGACGATGACACGGCAGAGGTCTTGCGCCGCATCAACGGGCTCTCTCCGTATGAAGTGCCGGACCTCCGCCTGAGGCAGGACACCAACTACGCCCACACGCCGGTGGATTACGAGCCCTACGGCGCCATCAAGCCGTACAAAGAGTTCTTCCTGAAACAGATGGAGTACACGGGTCCTGGCCGCGCCATTCCGGAGCCCGGACCGGACCTGAAGTCGGTCAAGATCGGGTTCATCGGTCCGATCATGTCCACCGTCTCGGTCGCCACGGGCGGCAAGAGTCATGAAGAGGCTCTCGGAATCAAGATGCTCGAGGGGGCCAAACTGGCCATCGAGGAGTGGAACGGGCGCGGCGGATACTTCCGGCGCCACATCCCATTTGAACTGCACGTCCGCAACGACAACGGCTTGTGGGGCGCCTCGGGCAACGAGATCATCAAGATGGCCTACAGCAACGACGACTGGGCCATCCTCGGCACGATCGATGGCGCGAACAGCCACATCGCCATTCGCGTGGCGCTCAAGGCCGAGATCGTGGTGATGAACACCGGCGACACGGACCCCACGTTCGTCGAGACCAACATCCCGTGGGTGATGCGGTGCATCGGCGACGACCGGCAAATGGGTTACCTGCTCATGGACTACGTGCTCCGCAAGCTGAACTGTAAGCGGATCGCGATCATCCGCGGGAGCAACCGCTACGGCCGATTCGGCGTGCGTGAGGTAAACGACGCCGCGCGGCGCCATCAACGGCCGGTTCTCATCGAAATGGCCTATCGTCTGGGCGCCGAGGATTTCAGCCTGCAGTTGCAGCGGATCAAGGAGGTCAACCCCGACGTGGTGATCCACTGGGGCGATGCCCACGAGAGCGCTCTGATCCTCAACCAGATGCGCAAGATGGGGATGAACCAGCCATATCTCGCCAGCGACCGCTCGGTGTCGCCGGAGTTCGTGAAGCTCGCCGGGCCGAACGCCGAAGGCGTGGTTTGCGGGTATCCCTGGAATCCGGACCACAAAGACCCCAAGCTGGACGCGTTCCGGACTGCGTTCCGCAAGCGCTTCACCGACGAGCCGGATACCTACGCGGCCCACGCTTACGACGGTATGAACATGCTGATCTGGGCGATCCAGGTCGCTGGTTTGAACCGGGCGAAGATCCGTGACGTGTTGGCGTACCGCACCAAGCCCTGGCCTGGTGTTACCCACGACATTCCTTTGAGTGCGGCATTGGACGACCTCGGAGAGGTGTTCCTGGCGAGATACGAGAACGGAGGCTGGCACTACTATTCGCGCGACGAGCTGAAGATCCCGCGCGGCTATATCCCTGCGCGCGACCGCGTCAACCGCGCGACCGGCGCGATCGATCCCCTGAAGCCCCCGGCGCCGGTGGAATGAGCGGCATGCGCCAACTGTGCGCCTCCATAGTCGGGCTCCTGGCGCTGGCGGGGGTTGCCTGGGCGCAGGACTCCGCGCCCAAGCCGTATCATGATTTCGGCAGCTCGCCCCGCTCGTACAACGGCCCCGGACGCGACGAGCCCGACCCCGTGGACGTCAAGGAAGTGGCGATCGCTTTTTTCGGGCCGCCGGACCCAACCCATCCCGCCGGCGGCCAACTCTGGCAGGGAGCGAGCCTGGCGATCGAGGAGGCGAACCGGGAGGGCGGCTACCGAGGCCTTCCGTTCCGGCTCATTCCGGCCTGGGCCGGGAATCCGTGGGCCGGCGGAGCCGCCACGCTGATCCGAATCACGTATACGCAAAGGATCTGGGCCATCATCGGCGGAATCGACGGCGCCACCACGCACCTGGCCGAACAGGTCGTCCCCAAGGCGCTGTTGACACTGATCAATCCGGCCGCCACGGACCGGAGTATTCACACGGCGAACGTGCCTTGGATGTTCTCCTGCGTGCCTGGGGATCACCTGCTGGCGCCGCTGCTCAGCCACGAATTGAAGCGGCGCGGAACACCGTTCGCGCTTCTGTCGGCGACCGGCCATGATTCCCGTGCATTTGTTTCCCAGCTCCAGCTCGCTTTCGAACATGACCGGCTGGTGCCCATCCTGCACGTCGAGTTCGATCCTGCGACGGCCAAAGGGGAAGAAGTTGCCGGGCGGCTCGCGTCGTCCGGAGCGCAGGCGGCGGTGATTATCGCCGATGCTCGGGACAGCGCAGCCGTCATCAAGGCAGCCCGCGCCACCGGATTCGCAGGCGCCATTCTGGGCGGCCCGTGGATCGCTCGTGCCGGCCCCGATCCCGCACTCGAGGGCGTGCTGTATCCGGCGCTGGGCGGCATCCCGGCGGCCTTCCGCACGAAGTTCGCCGGCCGCTACGGGAGGGAGCCGGACTACACCGCCGCGCACGCCTACGACGCGGCGAACATCCTGACCGCCGCCATCCGCAAGGCCGGCCTGAATCGTGCCCGCATCCGCGATGCAGTCCAGGCGCTTTCGCCGTTTCAGGGCGTAACCGGCACAATTCAGTGGGACGCGCTCGGGCAGAACCAGAGGCCGGTCCTGCTGCGCGCATTCAGCTCGAAGCGGGACGCTGCCGCGCACTGAAGCGGAGGGGACAATCCCTCGGTTGGCGTTTCGCGTTCGCAGTGCGCTATACTGATTTGTTCGGCCGGTCAGGGCACAGGAGAGCTATGCCATGCCGGGCGGGTTGCGGACGGGTGGCCGAGCGGTTAATGGCAGCAGACTGTAAATCTGCCGCCCCTTGCGGGCTACGGAGGTTCGAATCCTCCCCCGTCCACCAGGAGTTTTCGGGCCGTTGTAGCTCAGTTGGTAGAGCGCGTCCTTGGTAAGGACGAGGTCACCGGTTCGATCCCGGTCAACGGCTCCAGGATTTTCAGCCCAGCATTCTGTATCACCCGTAACAGATGAGAAGCGCATGAGGTTTTCATAAATGGCCAAGGAGAAATTCGACCGCAGCAAGCCGCACATCAACATTGGGACGATCGGGCACATCGATCACGGCAAGACCACGCTGACGGCGGCGATCACCCGGGTGTTGGGGAAGAACAACCC
>JBEKWU010000143.1:0-17459 GCA_049512775.1 Bryobacteraceae bacterium | reverse complement strand
GCCGCAGAAACGGCCCTGCCGGTGATCAGACCGCGTGGTCCGCTGGTTCGGCCTGCTCGCACGCGAAATCGGTGCCGTTGGTGGCACCGCCAAAACGCGAGTTTATCCACGGGCTGCTAGCCGGGACACCTTCCAAACCAGCAGCCGGTCGAACTTCCTGGCGGCGGCGTCCCGCTTGATCTGCCGGAACAGGGACCGCCGCCTGACACCCATCTCGCGAGATCGTCCCTGTTCGACGTAGACGCCGCTTTCGGAGAGTTCTGCCGCGACCGCTGGCACGACGCGGTAGATCGTCCGCACGCCACCGGCCCCGTTCCGGTCTTCCGCCTCGACGGAGCCGGACAACAGTTACCGGATCTTTTCCCAGTCCCGACCGGAGCCATCCAGCTCCGCGATCAGGAGTACCTCTTCAAAGTGGTTCACTGTTGTCTGTCGGTCGCTTGAAATCCTGAAGTACAGCGCGTCCATCTTCCTTACGTCTTCACCCACTTCTGCTCGTTCCAAAGGGAGCCACCCAACGCCGAGCCAAGAAGTCTGGGCCGCAACTGGGCCGCAAAACCCACCACTTCTGCGGTTGTCCCCAACGGCGGCAGGCTGCTAACTTGTTGAAGGTACTGGGAGGGGTGGTGGGCCCGTGGCGACTCGAACGCCAGACCTCTACCGTGTCAAGGTAGCGCTCTAACCAACTGAGCTACGGGCCCGAATGCGGTGCGGCACCCCGAATTGTAGCACAGCCTTCGCTGGGCCCAGCGCCCCAGTCTGGCCTGCCCAGGCCCCCTCCCCCACCCCGCCGGTTCCTAGGCTGCTTTTTCCCTCACCCTCCCCGCCGCTCCGGCCGATATATTACCTGAACAGCGCCACAGGAGGGTGATCACAATATGGCATGTCTGTTCGGGCACAACTGGACTTGGCCCCGGAGGCGGGGCGGCAAGGACATCCAGGTCTGCCTGAATTGCCACTCGGAACGTGAATGCCGGGTGCAGTTTGACGGGCCATGGTACAAGAAGACGCAAGATGGGATCCCGAATTCCTCCCCCGTAACCGTCCGCGTCCCAGAAGTTCTCGGGGCTTCTCAGGCCTCGGCTGGCTGAAGCCCTTTCGCCTTCGGTTCGACGAAGAACAGCCTCCGCCCCGCGCCAAAACGCGCGCTACCGGAATTGCGTCAGAATAGTCGGTGGGGCGGACACCCTCCCCCTCGACATGCGCGAGACCGCCACACCACCCATTCCCGCTGCGGCCCTCTGCGCCCTCCTCGCCCTGACTACCCCGGCCTTCTCCCAGGATGAAATCGCCGTTTTCCGCAGCCATTCTCGCCTGGTGGTCCTCCACGCCACGGTTCTGGATCCCCAGGGACGCCGCGTAACCGGCCTCCCCATGAGCGCTTTCCGCGTTTTCGAAAACGGCGTCGAGCAGCAACTCAAGGTCTTCCACAGGGAGGATTCCCCGGTCTCGATCGGCCTCCTCATCGACGACAGCGGCAGCATGATTGACAAGCGCCAGAAGGTCGCCGCCGCGGCCTTGTCCCTGGTCCGGGCCTCCCACCCCGACGACGAGGTTTTCATCCTCCATTTCAACGAGAAGATCTACCTGGACGCCGACTTCACCAGCGACCGCGCCAGACTCGAGCAGGGCCTCGCCGCCTTCGACTCGCGGGGCACCACCGCCCTGCGCGACGCCCTGCGTTTCGCCGTCGAGCACATGGCCCAGAGCGCCACGGAGGACAAGAAGGTGCTGGTCCTGGTCACCGACGGCGAGGACAACTCCAGCGCCATCGGGCCGGACTATGTCATCAAACTCTCCCAGCAGAACAACGTCCTGATTTACGCGCTCGGCCTGCTCACCCAAATCGACGATGAACGCACCCAGCGCGCCCGCCGCGAGCTCGACGCCCTCACTCAGGCCACCGGCGGCCAGGCCTTCTACCTCCACGATGTCTCGGAAACCGACTCGACCGCCCGCGAAATCGCCCGCGAGATCCGTGACCAGTACACGCTGGCTTACAGCCCCTCCAACGAACGACTCGACGGGACCTACCGCAAGATCCAGGTTTTCGCCAGCGGCCCGGACGGCCTCACCGTGCGCACCCGCGCCGGCTACTACGCCACCGGCGCCGCACGCTAGAATCTGTCCTATGAATCCCAGCACCACCGATCCGAACCGGGAAATGCTGCGTCACACCCTCGCCACGCTGGCCTATCGTGCCGCCAAGACCCTGCGCGGCGCGCCCGGCGGCTTTCCCGAGTTCCGCGTCTGGGAGTCGTCCCGCACTCCCGCTCAGATCCTCGCCCACATGGGCGACCTCCTCGACTGGGCCTTGTCTCTGTCGAAAGGGAAAGAGGAATGGCACGATTCGCAGCCCCTGCCCTGGGAGGAGGAAATCCGGCGGTTCCACGCCGCCCTCCAAGCCTTGGACGACTGCCTGGCCTCCGACCTCCCGCTGGGGGCTCCGGCCGAGCGCCTGTTCCAGGGCCCGATTGCCGACGCGCTGACACACGTCGGCCAGATCGCCATGCTCCGCCGCGCGGCGGGCGCGCCCATCCGCGGAGAGAACTACTTCCGCGCCACGATCGCCACCGGTCGCGTGGGGCCCGGCCAGCCCACCCCCGTCCGCGAATTCGAGTAGGATAAGGCTCCAGCCTTGTCCCCAAGAGCTCAGCGCCTAAAGGCATACCGGAACCCGTTCTCCGCGATCCCGCGCAGCTCTTCCTCCGTGAAACCGAACTCCCGCGCCGCCACTTCATACTCCCGCTCCAGCGTCGTCTGGAACATCGCCGGATCGTCGCTCCCCAGCACGATCGGCACGCCGGCCTCGTAAATCCGCCGCACCGGATGCTGCTCCAGCGTCGCCACCGCCCCGGTCGCCACGTTGCTGGTGATGCAGATCTCGAGCGGAATGTCCTTTTCCCTCAGCCACTCCAACAGCGCCGGATCCTCCGCCGCCCGGATGCCGTGCCCGATCCGCTCCGCCCCCAGCCGCAACGCACCCCAGACCGATTCCGGCCCCACGGTCTCCCCGGCATGGACGGTCAGGTGCAGCCCGTTGCGCCGCGCAAACTCGAACACCTCGCCAAACCACTGGACCGGCCCCAGCGCCTCGTCGCCGCCGATGCCGAACGCCACCACGCCCTGCTCGACGCGCTCGGCGGCCAGTCTGGCCACCTTCATGGCCTCTTCGGCGCCCATCTGCCGCACCGCATCCAGCACCCACCACACTTCCACCGAAGACCGCGCCGCCTCCTCCCGCACCGCCTGGTAGATGGGAGTGAATTCCTGCCCCCTCCACAAGATCACCCCGGCCGAGATGGTGATCTCCGCATAACGCACGTTCTCTGTCGCCAACCTCTCCAGCAGCCGCCGCGTCACCAGCGCGTAGTCCGCGGGCCGCCGCAGCCGCTGGATCACCCACTTGAAGCTCTCGATGAACCCGGCGAAATCCTCGTACCGGTATCGCTCCCGCACCTCCTCCGGGGTTAGCTTCGGGTCCAGTTCCCGCAGCGTCTCCGGCTCCACCGATCCCTCCAGGTGCAGGTGCAACTCCGCTTTCTCGAGCTCGTGAACCATAACCCCCATCCTGCCATAATGGAAGTACCTTTCCCATGACGCGCGATGAGATCAGCGCCATCGTCGGCGGTTACCACGGCGACCCCTTCCGCATCCTCGGACCCCATCCCGTGGGCCGGAAAAAAGCCTCCTGGGAGGTGCGTGCCTTCTTGCCGCAAGCCGAAGAGGCCGAAGTGATCCTGGATGGCGGCGCCTGCCGCATGAAGAAGAAGGATCCTACCGGCTTCTACGTCGCCTGGATCGACGGCGAGCGCAAGCCTTACCGGCTCCGCGTCAAGCTCTGGGGCGGCGAAGCCGCGGAGTTCGACGACCCCTACCGCTTCCCCCCGCTCCTCACCGATTTCGAGCTGCACCTCTACAGCGAGGGCACCCATTTCGAAAGCTACCGCTCCCTTGGCGCCCACGCCGCCGAAATCGACGGAGTCGCCGGCGTCCGCTTCGCCGTCTGGGCCCCCAACGCCGAGGTCGTCTCGCTGGCCGGCGACTTCAACGATTGGGACGTCCGCCGTCACCCCATGCGCCTTCGCAGCGCCGGCATCTGGGAAATCTTCATTCCCGGGCTGTCCCAGGGCGCCAAGTACAAGTTCTTCGTGCGCTCCCGCTTGAACGGCTACCAGCAGTTGAAGACCGACCCCTACTCCTTCTGCTGCGAGACCCCGCCCAAATCCGCCTCCATCGTCTGGGATGTGGACCGTTACCCTTGGGGCGACGCCGCGTGGATGGAAGCTCGCGCCCGCACCGACTGGCTCAAGCGGCCCGTCTCCATCTACGAGGTCCACCTGGAGTCCTGGCTGCGCGGCCCCGGGAACCAGGCGCTCAGCTACCGCGAGTTGGCCTGCTCGCTGGTCGAGTATGTGAAGGGCATGGGCTACACCCACATCGAGCTGCTGCCGGTCATGGAGTACCCGTACTCGGGCTCCTGGGGCTACCAGGTCATCGGCTATTTCGCCCCCACCTCGCGGTTCGGCACTCCCGACGACTTCATGTACTTCGTGGATTGCTGCCACCAGGCCGGCATCGCCGTCCTGGTCGACTGGGTTCCCGCCCATTTCCCCAAGGACGCACACGGGCTGGCCTCGTTCGACGGCACCGCCCTCTACGAGCACGCCGACCCGCGCAAGGGCGAGCAGCGCGACTGGGGCACCATGGTCTTCAATTATGGCCGCAACGAGGTGCGCGCCTTCCTCATCTCCAACGCCCTGTTCTGGCTGAAGAAGTACCACATCGACGGGTTGCGCGTGGACGCCGTCGCCTCGATGCTCTACCTCGACTATTCCCGCCAGCCCGGCGAATGGATCCCCAACGTCTTCGGCGGCCGTGAGAACATCGAGGCCATCGACTTCCTCCGCCGCTTCAACGAGCTGGCGCACAAGGAGCCTGGCGCTATCACCGTCGCCGAGGAATCCACTGCTTTCCCCGGCGTCTCCAAGCCCGTCTACATGGGCGGCCTCGGCTTCACCATGAAGTGGAACATGGGCTGGATGCACGACATGCTGGCTTACTTTTCCACCGACCCCATGTTCCGCCGCTTCCACCACAACAACATCACCTTCAGCATGTTGTACGCCTTCCACGAGAACTTCCTGCTGCCCATCTCCCACGACGAGGTGGTTCACGGCAAGGGATCGCTCATCGGCAAGATGCCCGGCGACGAATGGCGCAAGTTCGCCAACGTGCGCGCCTTCCTCGCCTACATGTACGGCCATCCGGGCAAGAAACTACTGTTCATGGGCTCGGAGATCGGCCAGTACGAGGAGTGGGATTACAATTCCAGCCTCCGCTGGGAGCTGCTCGAGTTCGAGCCCCACCGCAAACTACAGACGCTCGTCCGCGAGCTCAACCGCCTCTATCGCGCCCAGCCCGCCCTCTACCAGATCGACACCCACTGGAGCGGATTCGAGTGGGTCGATTTTCACGACGTCGACCACTCCATCATCTCTTTCCTCCGCCGCGCCGAGGACCCCGACGATTTCCTGCTGTTCTGCTGCAACTTCACCCCGGTCCCCCATCATCGCTATCGCGTCGGAGTCCCCGCCGAAAGCCTCTACGAAGAGACGCCGAGATGTTCGGCGGCAGCAACCTCGGCAACGGCGGCCGCGTCGCCTCCCAACCCATCAAGATGCACGGCCGTCCCCACAGCCTCTCCCTCACCCTCCCGCCGCTGGCCGTGGTGGTCTTCAAGCGCAAGGCGTAGCGCGGACCCCCATGGGACGCCAACTCAGGGCTGGTCCCAGCAAGACGGCTGCGTGTGCGTCCGATCTTCCGTGAAGGGTGTGTCACGGGATGTTTCGACTCAGATTTTGCATGTCCCCCCGGGGCAGAGGGCGGCAGTTTCAAACTCGTCCCAGGGTTCGTCTTAACTCCGCCTCAACTGCTTGGACGAACGAACTCAATACGCTCGGGCTTCATTTGGCCTGCTCGCTTCGCCGGTCTGGGAAGCCGGCAAGTTGACCGCTTTACTAACGTCGCGCTCAGGCCGAATGCTAATCCTGCGGGCGGCCTCGCCATCGGAAAGCCCGCCGAAACCCCAATGCCTCCGCCTCCGCTACGGTTTCCACGTAGCACTCATCCTTGTATTCAATCAACGTCCGGTCGTACTGTTGATCGAACGGTAAGTGGTATATCTTCTCGCCATCCCGAAGGGACACATTGCACTTGATGATCGGGTACCGACGCAAGGGACAGTCGTCGATCAGTTTCACCCCTAGCATCTCCGCAAACTCCTTCGCTACCGAAGACGCGACACACGAGATATAGAGCCAACCGGTGATTTCGCCGTCTCCAAAAAGATCGTGCTGTCCACCAGTCTTCTTTCGGTAGGCAGCTGCTGTTCCAAAGATCTGGCACACGTGTTTCTCATGCAGTGTCTTTTCCCGGCTCCAGTGCTTGCACTGCACGATCCGCACATCCGTACCCTTGTGGCAAATCAAGTCTCGCCCAAGATCCTCCAGACCAAACTCGATGCCATAGTATTCCACCTTGAAGCCTTCCCGCTCGTACTGATAGCCTATGTAACGCTCGTAGTCGCGGCCGATCTGCCAAGGTGTCTTCTTGGACTGCCAATACCGATCCAATGCCCGCTGATACTTTTCTGCGCGTGTGAGTTGCCGAGACTCCTGTTCCGCCTCTGTCAGCCACTGCGCGGCAGGGTCTTCATCTTGCTGCTCCTCGCTCTCATTCGTCTTCCCTCGCTCCTGCGCCTGCCGGATCAGTTCATCGAGGTCCTCACCCTTGAAGTCAATCAGCCAGGGGAAAAGGCTTTCGTAATAACGGTACGACTCCCGCAAGATTCTGTTCTCCCGACGAAGGGCAGCTTTTTCGGCAGCCATGGCCCGGACGTGCTCCGCGGCGCGCTTGGCCGGAAACTTCTTGTCCTCCAGTTGATCAGCAAGTTTCAGATCGTATAGTTTCTGGTACTCGCTGTAAGCAGTGGCGAGCCATGGAAACCCAAGAGCCTTCTCCCGGCTCATCGTTTCAAGGGCACAGGCCGCCTCGGCCTTGAGTTCTGCGAAACGCACACGCTCCAGCGTCAGTTGGGCTTCTCGTGCCTCGGTATCTCTCGCGAGTTGCTCAATGCGTTTCTTCTCGGCGACGTCTAGAGGGATCTTCTTGATTCGCTCGATCAGCGGAAGAATTAACGACAGAGCGAAGGCTACCCCGATAATGTACAATAACCACATTTCCAAATACCATTATACGCACCTATGCTCGGAGCCTCGATACAGAATCTGGAGAACGAACTCGCGCCGTAGGCCGCCACTGATCGAAGTAACGGTCTCGGGGAACCGCGGGAAACCGGGAGCCGCATTCGTGCGAAGAACGGGCGCCAACCCCGGGGGGACACGTAGGCGACACCACGATAGATCCCTTGAAGCCCCCATCGCGCCAATAGCAGCGGCGTGCGCGGGTGGGTCCCCTACGGGCTGATTTTCCCCAGCACCACCGCGCGCCGCGCTCCCGTCGCGCTGGGCAGGTTCGCCGGCTGCCGCCGCCAGGTTTCGTAGGCCAGCAGCGCGAAGGCGATCGCTTCCTTCGCGTCCACGTCAACGCCGAAATACGCCGAGGTCGCCAGCGCGACATCCGGAAGCAGCGCCGCCAGGAACCCCATCATGGCCGCGTTGTGCGCGCCACCGCCCGAGACGATCAGCTCGTCCACCTTCATCCGCGGCCGCACGAACCGCTCGATCCCCTCGGCCACCGCCGCCGCCGTCAGCGCCGTCGCCGTGGCGATCAGCTCCGTCAGCGCCAGCCCCGTCTCGAGCAGCCGCTGGACGAACGCCGCCCCATACTGCTCCCGTCCCGCCGTTTTCGGCGGCACCGCGCGGTAGTAGCGGTCCCGCAGCAGCTCTCGCAGGAGCCCCTGATTCACCGACCCCCGCCGCGCGATCCGCCCGCCGCGGTCGAACCTCCGCTTTCCGCCCGTATACTCGGCCACCAGCGCATCCACCACCATGTTGCCCGGCCCGGTGTCGAACGCGATCACCTCCTCGGGCCGCGCCCCCGCCGCGATCGCCGTAATGTTCGCGATGCCTCCGATATTGAGCGCCACCCGCCCCAGCCGCCGGTCGCGGTACAGCAGGTAATCGACGTACGGCACGAGCGGCGCGCCGCGCCCGTCCGCCGCAATGTCCCGCGGCCGGAAATCGGAAACCACCGGAATCCCGGTTCGTTCCGCGATCACCGCCGCCTCGCCGATTTGCAGCGTATTCCCCACCTCGTGGTGAATCGTCTGCCCGTGGCACCCGATCAGCTTCACCGACTCGAGCGGAACCCCGCTCCGCGCGCACGTCGCCCGCACCGCCCGCGCATACAGCTCGCCCAACAGGAAATTCAGCCGCGAAATCGCCGCCGCGTCCAGGACCCCCAACAGCGCCTCGCGCACCCGCACCGGATACGGCGCCGTCCGCAGCGCCACCGTCGAAATCCGCCGCACCCCGCGAATATCGACAATGGCGACGTCGATCCCATCCAGCGACGTCCCGCTCATGATCCCCGCGACTCGCATATCTGTCCCCGCCACCAGTGTAGTTGACGCAACTTCCTGGATGCGCCCCCCTCTTCGGGTGTATCCTACGGCGGAATGGGGGAATGATATGGCAGACACCTCCGGCAGCGTTGCGGGTCTCTCTCCTTGGTGGAGACACTCGGCGATCCTGGTCATGATCGCCGGTTTCTCGGTTCTATCCATCCTGACCGTCCTGACCTACACCAACGCACCGCCCATTCCCGAGAAGGCTGTGGATGCGGCGGGGAACCTGGTGTTCACAGGAGCCGATATCCAAAGGGGTCAAGAGATCTTCTTCAAGTACGGCCTCATGGAGCACGGGAGCCTTTGGGGCCATGGAGCCTACCTGGGTCCCGACTACAGCGCCGAGTACCTGCACAGACTCACCGAGGTGGCTCGCGATACCATCGCTGTCGAGAGCTACGGTAAACCCTTCGCCCGCCTCTCGCCCGATGAGCAAAGCGCCGCCTCCGCGCGCGTCAGGAGGGCGCTCAAGGAGAACCGCTACGCCCCGGCTTTGCGGACGCTCCTCCTCACACCCGGAGAGACCGCCGCCTACCGCATCCAAACCGCCGAATGGAGCGAGTACTTCACCAAGAAGGACGCCGCCCCCGGCCTGCCTGCCAACTACATCAAGAATCCCGCGGAACTCAAAGCGCTGACCGCCTACTTCGCGTGGGCGGCCTGGGCTTCGGTGGCCAACCGCCCCGGCAAGGATTACTCCTACACCAACAACTGGCCCTACGAGCCGATGGCGGGCAACCGACCTTCCTCCGAGACCTATGTTTGGAGCGCCCTGAGCCTTATGACCCTCCTGGGCGGTCTGGGCCTCATCCTCTTCCTCTTCGGCAAGTTCGACTACCTGGGCTGGAGGGGCGAGAGCGCCGCCGCCCACGTTGTCCACTCGCCCGCCTCACCCCTGAAGCTCACGCCCAGTCAATGGGCCACTGGGTGGTTCTTCGTCATTGTGGCTGTGCTGTTCCTGTTGCAAGCCCTCCTGGGAGGGGTGCTGGCCCACTACCGCGTCGAGCCGGGAGCCTTCTACGGCCTCGACCTCGCCCGGCTCCTTCCCTACAACCTCGCACGCACCTGGCACCTCCAGCTTGCGATCTTCTGGATCGCCACCGCCTGGGTAGGCGGCGGCCTGTTCCTGGCGCCCTGGGTCGGTGGCAGTGAGCCTCACCGCCAGAGAACTGGCGTCTTCGTTCTCCTGGGCGCACTGGTCGTGGTAGTCGTCGGAAGCCTCGGCGGTGAGGCCCTCGGCATCAACGACAAGCTGGGACAGCTCTGGTTCTGGCTGGGGCACCAGGGTTCCGAGTACCTGGATCTCGGGCGCTTCTGGCAGCTCCTGCTGGCGGTTGGCCTCCTCCTTTGGCTGGTTCTAATGTTCCGCGCCTTGCGGCCCGCCATCCGGAATCCTGGCAAGCGTGAGCTGTCCTCCCTCTTTCTCTACGCGGCCGTGGCCATTCCCGTCTTCTACCTCCCCGCACTCTTCTACGGCCCCCACAGCAACTTCGCGGTCATCGACAACTGGCGCTTCTGGATCATCCATCTCTGGGTCGAGGGGTTCTTCGAGCTCTTCGCCACCGTGCTGGTAGCCATCATGTTCCACCAGATGGGCATGATCAGCACCAAGACCGCCACGCGCCTGATCTACCTCGACGCCATCCTGTACCTCAGCGGCGGGATCATTGGCACCGGCCACCACTGGTATTTCACCGGCCAGGGAACGCTCAACATGGGCCTGGCGGCCTGCTTCTCCGCTTTGGAAGTCGTGCCTCTCACCCTTCTGACCCTGGACGCCTGGGACTTCATCAAGCTCAGGAACCGCCAGTGCTCCACCTGCGGTCAGGATCTCGCCACGCACCAGAGATGGGCCATCTACTTCCTGATGGCGGTGGGTGTGTGGAACTTCGTCGGCGCGGGGATCTTCGGGTTTCTGATCAACCTGCCCATCGTCTCCTACTTCGAGATCGGAACCACCCTCACCCCCAACCATGGACACGCCGCCCTGTTCGGCGTCTTCGGGATGCTGGCTCTGGCGGTCCTCGTTTTCTGCTTGCGGGCGATGCAGTCCGACGCCGTCTGGAAGAAGACCGAGAAGTTCATCCGGGTAGGCTTCTGGGGCGCCAACCTCGGCCTCGCCCTCATGATCCTCCTGGACCTGTTCCCCGGAGGCGTCCTTCAGCTCGCCGACTCCACCGCCAACGGCTACTGGCACGCGCGCCGCCTCACCTTCCTGATGGGCGGCCTCTACCACAAGCTGGAATGGGTGCGACTGGCGGGCGACGCGGTCTTCATCCTCGCCGGCGCTGTCCCCATCGCGCTGGGCGCCCTGCGCAGTGTGTGGAAGCGGGACCTGGCTCCCACGACATAGGAGGTCACCGCTTCAGTTCGTCTTGCAGCTCTGCCAGCAGCCGCAGCGCCTCCACCGGCCGCAACTGGTCGACGTTCACCTTGCGGATCCGCTCCGCGATCTCGTAGTTCACCGGCTCGAACAGCGCGATCTGCACCGGGTGCGGCCGCGCCCCCGGCGACAGCTCCTCGGTCACCACCTGCTCGGTCTTCTCGTGCAGCTCGAGCACCTCCCGCGCCCGCTCGATCACGCTTGCCGGCAGCGCGGCCAGCCGCGCCACCTCGATCCCGTAGCTGCGGTCCGCCGCCCCCGGCTCCACCTTCCGCAGGAAGATGATCTGGTCGCCCGCCTCCTTCACCGACACCCGCAGGTTCCTCACGCCCTCCATCTGCTCGGCCAACTCGGTCAGCTCGTGGTAATGCGTGGCAAACATCGTCTTCGCCCGGATGCGGTCGTGGATGTGCTCGATCACCGCCCAGGCCAGCGCCAGCCCGTCGTAGGTCGCGGTTCCCCGCCCGATCTCGTCCAGCACGATCAGGCTCCGCGGCGTCGCGGTGTTCAGGATCACCGCCGTTTCCGTCATCTCGACCATGAACGTCGACCGGCCTCGCGCCAGGTTGTCCGACGCTCCAATCCGTGTGAACACTCGATCGATCAAAGGAAGCAGCGCCGATTCCGCCGGCACGAACGAGCCCATCTGCGCCAGGATCGCAATCAGCGCGGCCTGCCGCAAATACGTCGACTTCCCGCCCATGTTCGGCCCCGTGATGATGGCGATGAATTCGGTCTCCGACAGGTACAGGTCGTTGGGGATGAACCGCGCCGCCTCCCGCTCGGTCAGCTTCTCGATCACCGGGTGCCGCCCGCCTGCGATGCGCATCTCTCCGCCATCGGAGAACCGCGGTCGCACGTACCGGTTCTCGGCCGCCACCTGCGCCAGCGCCGCCGTCACGTCGATCGCGGCGATGGCCGCCGCCGTCGCCCGGATGCGCGCCGCGTGCGCCGCCGTGAACACCCGCACTTCCGCGAAGATCTCCCGCTCGAGTTCCAGGATCTTCTCCTCCGCCGCCAGGATCTTCCGCTCCAGCTCCTTCAACTCGGGCGTGGTGTACCGTTCGGCGTTCACCAGCGTCTGCTTGCGCTCGTAATCGTCCGGAACCAGGTGCAGATTGGATTTGGAGACCTCGATGTAGTAGCCGAATACGTTGTTGAACCGCACCTTCAGCGACTGTATGCCGGTGCGCCCCCGCTCGCGCGTCTCCACCTGCGCGATGTACTGCCGGCTGTTCCGGCTGATGTCGCGCAGTTCATCCAGCTCGCGGTGAAATCCGGCCCGGATCGTCCCTCCGTCGGCCAGGTTCGCGGGCGGGGAGTCGGCAATCGCCGCTCCAATCCGCTCGCTGACCTCCCTCACCTCGTCCAGCTTCGGAGACAGCTCTGGCGCCTTCTCCAGCGACCGCCCCAGCCCCTGCACGTCCCGCGGACTCGCCGTCCCCATCGTCACCTTGGCCAGCAGCCGCTCGAGGTCCTGAATCTGCGCCAGCACCTTGCGCAGCTCGCCCCGCCGAATCGTCTCGCGAACCAATTCCGCGACCCCGTCCAGCCGTCCCTCGATCTCCGCCACCTGCATCGACGGCCGCAGCAGCCTCGCCCGCAGCAGCCTCCCGCCCATCCCGGTCAGCGTCTGATCGATGATGCCCAGGAGGCACGCCTCTTTCTGCCCGCCCAGTTCCGCCGGGAAAATCGGCTCGATCAGCTCCAGGTTCCGCACCGTCACCGAATCCAGGATCATCGCCTCGGCGCGGTCGTAGTACGACGGCCGGTCCAGGTGGTCCAGCGCCGCCTTCTGCGTATCCTTTAAGTAGTGCAGGATCGCGCCCGCCGCCCCCACCGCCAGCCGCCGCCCGCCGAGCCCGCACCCATCCATCGTCAGCAGCCGGTAATGTTCCCGCAGGCTCCGCTCCGCGTGATCGTAACCGAAGATCCACCCATCCAGCTCCGTTCGCAGCGCCCCCGCCGCCGCCGACTCGACCCCCTCCGCGCACAGCACCTCCCGCGCCCCCAACTGTTCCAGCGCCGCCGCCACCTCCGGCGTCTCCAGCTCCGTCGCCCGAAACTCTCCGGTCGACACGTCCACGTGCGCCAGCCCCGCGCGCCCGCCCCCCAGCGCCACCGCCGCCAGGTAGTTGTTCTCGTGCGACCGCAGGAGGCCAGCCTCTGTGACTGTGCCCGGCGTGACAATTCGGGTGAGCTCCCGCTTCACCAGCTTCTTGGCGAACCGCGGGTCTTCCATCTGGTCGCAGATCGCCACCCGGTACCCGCGTTGGATCAACCGCGCGACGTAGGATTCCGCCGCGTGGTAGGGCACCCCGCACATCGGGATCGCCTGCCCTTTTTCCTTGTTCCGCGAGGTGAGCGTGATCTCCAGTTCCCGCGCCGCCGTCACCGCGTCCTCGTAGAACAGCTCGTAGAAATCCCCCAGCCGGAACATCAGCAGCGCGCCCGGAACCTGCTGCTTGACGGAATGATATTGCCGCATCAGCGGCGTGGAGGCTTCAGAACTCATTTCGTGGCACAGGCCCTCAGACTGTGCTAGGCATAGATTCCCCGCAACTTGATCGCAAACGCTACCCGGTCCAGCGCCAGCATGTAGGCCGCGATCCGGTTGTTCACCCCGTGCTTCTCCGCGTAGCCCACCACCCGCTCGAAGTTCTCCACCATGATCTCCTTCAGCCGCGCGTTGACCAGGTTCTCGTTCCAGAAGAAGCCCTGCCGGTCCTGCACCCACTCGAAGTACGACACCGTCACCCCGCCCGCGTTCGCCAGGATGTCCGGGATCACGAAGATTCTCTTCTCTTGCAGGATCTCGTCCGCCACCGGAGTCGTCGGCCCGTTCGCCCCCTCGCAGATGATCCGTGCGCGAATCCGCCCCGCGTTCACCGAGGTGATCACATTCTCCGTGGCAGCCGGGATCAGCACGTCGCACTCCAGGAACATCGCCTCCTCCGGATCGATCGCCTCGCCCCCCGAGAAGCCCGTGATCGAGCCCGTCTCCCTGCGGTGCTCCATCAGCGCCGGGATGTCCAGTCCGCCGGCATTGTACACCGCGCCATCCACCTCGATCACGGCGATGATCTTGAACCCCACGCGCGACATCAGCTTGGCCGCCATCCCGCCCACGTTGCCGAACCCCTGCACCACCACCCGCGCACCCTCGGCTGCCATCCCCAGGTGCCTCAGGGCCTCCTGGGTGACAATCTTGCAGCCTCTCCCCGTCGCCTCCGGCCGCCCGCGCGATCCGCCCAAATCCAGCGGCTTGCCCGTTACCACCGCCGTAGCCGTGTGCCCCACGTGCATCGAGTACGTGTCCATCATCCACGCCATGGTTTGCTCGTTGGTGTTCACGTCCGGCGCCGCGACGTCCCGCTCCGGCCCCAGGAACGGCAGGATCTCCGCCGTGTACCGCCGCGTGATCCGCTCCAGTTCCCCTTCCGAGAGCAGCCGCGGATCGCAGATCACCCCGCCCTTGGCCCCGCCGAACGGAATGTTGACCACCGCGCACTTCCAGGTCATCCAGGCCGCCAGCGCCCGCACCTCGTCCAGGGTCACGTCCGGAGCGAACCGCACCCCGCCCTTCCCCGGCCCCCGCGCCACCGAGTGTTGCACCCGGTATCCCGTAAACACTTCCAGCCGCCCGTCGTCCAACTGCACCGGAATGTGTACCGTGATCTCCTTCGACGGCATGCGCAGCACCTTGCACAAGCCGTTGTCCAGCCCCAGCCGGCTCGCCGCCAGATCGAACCGCGCCTCGGCCGCCAGCCACGGATTCAGCTCATTCTCCATCGCCGCCGCAGTGTTCGCTTGCATCGCCCTGCCTCCGACAGCCATTATGCCACCGACGCCCCCCATCCCTTTTGCGCCCGGCGCGCCTATCTGGCGCAGCCGGCCTGCCGCGCGGTTAGCGCTGCACGCACACGGTGCCCGCCTATCCGGCGCAGCCGGCCTGCCGCGCGGTTAGCGCTGGTAGTCCAAGTACGCCGTCCGCAATCGCTTGAGCACTCGCCGGGACTTTGCCAGCATCGACGGTATCTCTTTCAGCGGCAGCTTCCTCAGGAGCGATAGCTGCTTGTGAAACGGAATCGTCCGCGTGTACAGCCGATAAAGCTCCTCGTAGAACTCTTCCAGCGGAAGCGCCGTCGGCAGGAGCGTGTGGATGAAGTCGACCAAGTCGTAGTTCCTGGTGATCAGCCGGTCCTGGACTTCCTCGTACAAGTCGGTCCCCGGCAGCGGCGTCAGCACGGCGAAAGTGGCATACCGGAGTTTCAGCTTGCGGCAGTACGGCCCGAAGGCCGCGAAGTCCTCCTTCTTGAACTCGGGCCGCACGATGAACGAGGCGTACACCTCGATGCCCAGGTCCGCCAGAACCCGCGCCGCCTTCTCGTTGTCCGACGAGGTTGACCCCTTCCGGATATACGCCAGGTCCTCGTCCCGGAAGAACTCAAACCCTACGAACACCCTCTCCAGCCCGATGCTCCGCCACAGCTCGACCAACTCAGGATGCCGCGCAATGGTGTCCGACCGGCCATACAGAAAGTACCGCTTCTTGATCCCCGCCTCCCGGATCCGCTCCGCCAGCGCTTGCATTCGCACCGCGTCCACCAGCGACTCGTCGTCGGCGAAGAACACGTACTCCTCGTCGATCGTGCCCAGCTCCTCCACCACCTTCTCCGGCTTCCGCCGCAGGTAGCGTCCGCCCGCGAGCTTCCACTGCGCGCAGAAGCTGCACCGGTACGGGCATCCCTTCGACGTGCGGATCGAGGCCAGCGGCTTCATCCATTCCGAATAGTAGTGGCGCCGGTAGCGCGCCGTGAGCCTCCGGTCTGGAAACGGGACCGCATCGAGGTCATCCACGATGGGAGGCTCGTTTCCCCTCCCATCAGCGACACCGGGAATCCTCTCGAACCCCTCCCTCTTCTCCAACCGCTCGACAATCTCACGGAACGGGGCCACCCCTTCTCCGACGACCACCAGATCGATGGACCGCGACACGAAGTCCCGCGGCATCACGGTGGCGTGATGGCCGCCCACCACCGTCAGCACCTCCGGGTTCCACGTCTTGATCTCCTCGAACAGCTGCTTGGCGACGTTCACGTGAACGGTGTAGGCGGTGATTCCGACCAGGTCCGGCCGGTACTGCTCCAGGACCTCCCGCAGTTTCTCCGGAAACCGCAAGTCCAGGATGCGCACGTCGTGATCCGCCGCCACTGCCGCCGCCAGGTATTCCAGCGCGAGTGGCTCGTAGATGAAAACGTCTTCCCCTCCGATGGTCGCCGGAGCCTTCGGCGGCTGGATCAGCAAGATCTTCATCAGCTCTTTATATCACGCGCATTCCGTCCGCAATTCCTCAAAACCCCTCCCACACAAACGCCGAAAACCGCCGCACGATCCGGAACCCCACCCGTTCATAGAGCCGCACCGCCTCCCGGTTGGCCGCGGTCACCGTCAGGCTGACCGTTTTCGCTCCCGACCGCGCCAGCACCCCCAGCGACCGCCGCAGCAACTCATACCCCACCCCCTGCCCCTTCAGCGCCGGCGCCACGCAGATCTGCGTCACGTGCCCCGCCTCCGCCGCCACCAGGCTGGTCAGCGACGCCCCGCACAGCTTCCCCGTGCTCTCCCGCACCGCCACGCAGGCCGCCGGCTCGAAAAACGTCCCGCATCCCGGATGCTGCACGATGTTGAACAGGAACCGCCGCGCCCCCGCCGCCGACCGGTACTGGTCGTTGATCTCGCTGTCGATGTGCCCCCGGTAAGCCGACGCGATCAGGTGCGCCGTCTCCTCCTGCCACCGCTCGGTCCACTGGTCCAGCACCACGTCTTCCAGCCCCCGCGCCGGCAGCCGCGCCCCCACCGCCGCGTCCACCGCCATGAAATACCGCGGGTAGGACCGCGCGTAGCTCGCGCCGGGCAGCAGCCGCGGTTCCAACGATCGCGCCAGCACCAACTGCGACTCGATCCGCTTCACGTACCGCGCCCCGATCAGATGATCCACCACCGCGCCCAGCAGTCGGTGTTCGTTATCCGCCGTCCGGTACTTCTTCCGTACATACAAGTCCCCCACCAGCCCCTTGTACTCTTCGCACACGTAGTAGGAGTAACCCGCCACCTCGTCGTCGATCAGCAGCACATAGCCGTTCAGCGCGTGCACGTCCACAAACCGCCGCACCAGCTCCGCCGACGGCCGGAAATCCCAGTCCAGTTCCTTCCGCCACGTCCCCGTCTCCTCCTCCAGCATCGCCTCCAGATCCTGAGCCTGGATCTGCCCCAGATCCAGCACCACGGGAACCTGCCTCTCGGCCGATGCAGCCATAGCCGCATTATAAGCGACTGCATCCCCGCCCGCCCCACAAGCCGCGGGCTAGCAGCCCGTGGATAAAGTCGCCAAAACATATTGATGTGGAAATGTTTTGGACCGATAATTGGGTATGGCGCTTGGCAAGCGTAGGCAGAAGCAGACTTCCTTCTGGGTGGAGACCA
>JBEKWU010000142.1:0-12176 GCA_049512775.1 Bryobacteraceae bacterium | reverse complement strand
CTCCTGGAACAAAATCGGTATTATCTGTTTTGGCCAAAACCCTTTATTGACGGGCCTCCCAGCGTTTCGGGCCGCGCCGGAGAACGTCGAAAAATCGTTGTTGCAACACATCCGTTATCTCCGTCTCCGAAATCCACCAATCCGTGCACTTCGTTAATGAAGCCTTGTCAGCTCCCCACGTACACCGCGTACAATCGGGCATCCTCCGGCCGCACCCCTTCAAACCGGACATCCACCCTAACGAGACCTTGCGAGGCCGTCAGCGCATCGCCTCCTCTCCAGCGAACCGGAATCCGAAAACCGTCCTTGCCGAGTACGGGGGCGTCCACGCCATTGTATCCCGGCAATGGCCGGAAGCCTTCGTCCATCAGCTCGATGCGGAGCTGACTCTGGTCCCCCAAGCCGCTGGCATTGACGTAGACCTTCGCCTGACCGCCCACCACCCGAATCGGACACGAGATGGCCCGAGGTCGCCGATTCTGGTAAGGCTTCAGCATGCCCAGCCGGTCGCGCCCCCAGCTTACCATCCGCACCCCGCTACCAGGCACTCCCCTCCATTGCGAATACCAGTACAAAGTTTGCTCCCCAACATTCTCGATACCTTGGCCTTGCTGGAGCGCGGGGTTGATACCGATCTGGCTTCCCGGTTGCTCCATGGCGGGGATGAATTTGTACCCGGGAATAGGTTCGTGAAAGTGAATGGCATTGTGAGAAACTGCCAACCCCAGATCCATCGTCACCAGCCTCCGGTCTCCCGACGGATCCCCATGCCACTGGCCGTAGATGCCCACGATCACATTTCCCCGGTTCCAAAGCGCGGCGCCAAGGTGAACTTGTTCCCCTACGAAGCTCCCCTCCGCGCCAATAGAAGGACCGAAGAGGTCTGTCGACCGATCCAACCCCAGCGCTCCGCAGGGGGACCAGTTCTCAAAATCCGCCGAGGCGAACGTGATGAGTTTACGCGCAGCCCTAACATGCTGGTGACCTGAAGACTTGCCGTTGACGTAGTACAACCCGCGGAACTTCGTGATTCCAGCCATCTCAAGTGCGGGCCCCACAGGATTCCGCGGGGAAGGTTTCCATCGAAGCCCGTCCGAGCTGAACGCCGCTGAAAAACGCGTCCCAGCCGGAGGACCCTGGATCTCGTAGATCATCTTGAAACGCCGGCCGGGGTCGGGATCTTCGGGATCATGCAGCAGCGCACAGGACGACCACAGGTTCGGGTCGTTAAAGTCGGTAATGTTGTTGTCTTTGGACCCATTGAATTCGACTAACCCCAAAGAGGGTTTGACCCACTGGATCCCGTCTTTACTCGTCGCATAGCAGATGGCGCAGTGGTTTCCCTCGTAGCCAGCGGAGCCGCCGACTGGACGGGAACCGCCGACTGGACGGTGGCCGCCGACTGGACGGCAGTTGCCGTTGTACCACATGTGAAACGTGTCGCCGAGACGAACGACTGTACCGTAGTAGAGCACAACCTCATCATGCGAGCCTTCTGGACCGTGATTCAGGACGAGCCGCGGCCGATCCCCGGGGATTAAGTGTGTCTGGACGAAATCCCTGAAGGGAAATGCGCGATCGTCGAACGCGAACAGAACCGCTTCAGGTAGTGGTGCTGCCGACGCTAAGCTCGGGAGTAGAAGCCTGGTTCCATTGTGAGACCCTGACTCGCCGGCCTGCTGTCCAGCTAGCCGGAATCGGGAAGAGAGAGAAGGGAGAAAGGACGCTGCCCCCAAAAACTGCCAGAATCTTCGTCGCTGCATGGTAGTTATTTCCGTCTCCGAAATCCACCACCGCCCACCGCCCAACGGGATTGTACTATACTACGCGCTTCGAGACCGCGCGCACAATCGCTTCCAGGCGCTCCTCCAACTCCTGGCGTTGCCTATCCGTGTTTTCGTCGCATATAACAGCGGAGTGCTGTAGACAAAACTCAATAGTGGTGCGTAGGCCCTCCGCGCTCCCGCACTTTCGGAGAGCGTGTTCGGAAGGTGGAGTGTCCGATAACGGGTCGGCCATCCGTTTCGAGGTGTCCTTTCCGCTTCTCGGGGCGAGTTATCCTGTGCTGTGTGAAGCCCCGGGAACATCCTCGTTCTCCCAAAGAACTGATCAAACACCAGGTCGCCGCCGCCGGTGCGCGCGTGAACATCTTGGCCGACAAACCGCCACTCCGAAGCACTTCCCGGACCTCGCGCCCGTTACCACTGGAAGCCAACCGGCGCCATTAAACGCTCAGAACTCCAGGCGCATACTCACTTGGATCAGACGACCGGTCCCGATAACACCGGTGATTCTGCCAAAACTTCCGCTGCCGCGTGTGACGTTCGGATTCGAAAAGTTAGGCCGGTTGGGCAGATTGTAACAATCGGATCTAAACATCAGCTTAGCGCGCTCGGTTAGCCTAAAGACCTTGTGCACCGATACATCAATTCCGATGAAGCCGGGGCCGTTGGGTTCATTCCGCGGACCGCTTCCGAAATTCCCGACCCCCGGAGCTTGGAAGGCAGAAGTATCAAACCACTGCGCCACCATTTGGGACCTCGGGCGGTCACTGCTCAGTTGCGGATTCCGGAGGAGGTTAGGCCGCACAGAGGTACTATAGGTATTCGTAAGATTGGTCTGTTCTCTCACACCGTAAGGCATGCCGCTCCGCAATTCAGTGATCAAACCGGTATCCCAGCCGCCGACAATCTGATTCATCACCCTATTTGATACATCCCAGTGACGTCCGTGCCCGAACGGCAGCTCATAGACAGCGCTGGCGACGTAACGGTGGCGGATGTCGTTGCCAGAATATGACTTATCAAGCGCCCGAAGCTGTGGGTGGGTGATAGCGGCGCCTAACCCAGTCCCCCCAAGTTCACTCTTCGCCTCAGTGTCGTCCAGGAATTTGGACCAGGTGTAATTCATCAAAAAATTGAGGCCGTGCGCATAGCGCTTCTCCACTTTCACATTCATTGCGTGGTAGCTCGAGTTGCCCCACGAAGGAAACACGTGCGTCACGCTGTTAAACTGGGGAAAGGGCCGCAAACTTTGAAGTTGCTTGGCCGGTCCTCGTCCGTCGACCAACGGAATCACGTTGAACTCGGAGGCATCGCCGCTGATATGGTGGCCCACGTTTCCCAGATAGGCAACGTCCAGCAGCATGTTATCTGGCAATGTCTTTTGAATTCCGAAGTTCCATTGTTGATCATAACCAACGACCGCGTTCGGCTCAATAAATGACGGACTGAACCGCGGAGACGCACCGAGTGCAACCGCTCCATATGCAGAGGTGTATGCCTCTCCTGCCGGAACGATCGGCAAACCGCTGGTCAGCACAAAGGCCGGCGTAAGCCCACCGTCTGGAGACGAGAACGAGCCGCTGTTGTTGAATGCACCACCAATATCGCCGCCCATGCCGCTCTGATAGAGGCTGTTGTAGTGGATGCCATAACCGCCACGGACAACAGCTCCCTTCCACGTCTGCCAGGCAAATCCAAACCTTGGCCCAAAGTTGTTTTTGTCGAACTTATAGTTAAGATACTTACCCAGACCATTGAGCCCGGCAAATATCACTGTGCCCCGGCAGTTGCACACCGGATTGATCGCGTTGAGGTCGAAGCCACTCTCGTGGTTGTTCTTGTCCCACTGTGGCGTCTCTAATTCCCAGCGAAGCCCAATGTTCAGTGTAAAGGTTCTGCCAAGTTTCCAGTCATCCTGAATGAAGGCGCCATAGATGTCCCGGCGCGCTAATATGGCACCGACCTTTGAGTAATTGGCCGAATTCACCCTTCCCAGCAGCAAGTCGGCCAACCCGCTTCCGGTCGTCCGGTCTGAGAAACTGAAGTTGCCATTAACATCCTCTTTGCTCGTTGAGCCCAGCTCGGAATAACGATACTCAAAACCTGTCTTGAGGTTATGCCTGCCAGCAATTCGGGTCACGTTATTGACAAGGTGGTAGGTGTCAACGGGCTCTTGCTGCCGGTAGCCAACACTACCCAAGGTAGTCAATCCCGTAACGTTGATGATCGCCATCATAGTGGGATCGACTCCAGAGAGTCCCAGTTTGCCGTTCTCTCCGGAACCGGTACCACCGGCTTGCGTGAAGAAGTACTTTGTGTCACGACTGAATCGGAAATCGTTCAAAAAGGACGGTGAAAATTGATGGATCCAACTGCCGCTTGTGTCAGTATAGCGAGTCAAACCCGGTCGCCAGCGGGCGTCCGCGAAAGCGAGGTCGGCTGGCCACAAAGAGGCAGCTACAGTCGGAATCGAGTCAAACACGAACCGGACAGACAGCCGGTTGCTTTGGCTGAAGTCATGGTCGATCTTTGCGGTGTAGAATCCGGTGCTCGACTTGTCGGATACGACCGCTATGTAGTTAGCGCTAGGTGCCAAGTTAGTTTTGAAGGGTGCATTCGGCGCCGGGTACAACTTCGCTATGGCCTTTCCGATGGGATCCATGCGGCTCGGTGGAATGATATTACCGGAAAATTGCGAGCCAGTCAGAGGATCCTTCAGAACCAAGTCCGTGCGATTGGAAAAGTCTCCTTGGACCTCAGGCGGGTTCGGTACGACACTGCTGGCGCTGGTAACGCCGGTCCGCGTTCGGGATCCCTCGTAGTTGAAGAAAAAGAAAGTCTTACCCTTCACGACCGGCCCACCGATCGAAGCACCAAATATGTTGTAATGCAAGGGGGCCTTGCTAGGGGAGAAAAACGTCCGTGTGTCCAGTTTGTCGTTCCGCAGAAAGTCGTAACCGGCGCCGTGGAACTGGTTTGTACCAGAGCGGGTGGTCATGGCGATGAACCCTCCGCCGGAACGGCCATACTCCGAGGAGTAGTTGTTTGTCTCAATCTTAAACTCCTGTAGCGACTCAGCAGGAGGGTCGAGGTCGATTTGCTGGTTGTCAATGGCGTTGCGTTGGATAGTCGTGCCGTCCAACATCCAGTTCATATTCCTGGAACGGCCGCCAGCCACGCTAAAAAAACTCCCACCCGCTCCGACCACATATCCCGACAGCCTCACCAAGCTGCTGCTACGTCGGCTACTGAGAGGCATGTTCATAACCGTGGTCCGCTCGATGAACTGGCCGACGGATGAACTCTCCTCCTCCAGTAGTGGCACTTCCGCCGTCACAGTTGTTGTTTCCACAGTAGTTTTCAATAGCAAGCGAACGTCGACGGTCGTCCTAATCCCCGTCTCCAGTGCGATCCCAGAGTGAGTAACCGCGGAAAAGCCTTCCTTCCGCGCCAGGATATTGTAGTTACCAGGCTGCAAGAGCGGAACTGTGTAAAAACCTTCCTGATTCGTGGTTGTCTTGGTGTCAACACCCGTATTCAGATTAGTTACAGTGATCTGAGCCCCGGGAATCACCCCGCCGCTGGGGTCAGTGACGGTTCCACTGACCTCGGCGCGCGTCTGACCGAACGAAACCGTTCGGCAAACGAACAGAGAGAACCCCGCTAGCAGCACGATCTGACATGCAAGTGTACCGCGCAGGCACACTGCGAACGACTGAGCGCCTCTTCGTAGACCAAACATAGTCCCTCCCGAATCCGGGGATTTCCATTCACACATCGTGAGTGGCGCCCGTGCCGATCCAACAGCGTCTTCCGTCGCTGGTGACCGACGCCGGGCCTCACTCGGTGGCAACCGACGCAACCGAGGGCAGATGCAAGTCCCACCGGCATTGTATCGTTAACGGTTTAGAAAGTACTACAGAACATTCAGCTTGTCAAGGCGCGTGTTCAGCGATTTCGCAAGGCGGGGGGCGAACGCAAGACAAGTCGATGTCGTAACGTCCAAGAAGTCAACCGCAGTCTAAGTTGTTCTGCCGTAGACAGTTGCGAATCGAGCCCCAGGAGTGCTGTAGGACTGCCGAGTTCCGGCTTGGTCCAGCCGAGGTGCGTCCCCACCGTCGGCCTGCCGGAGCGCAAGGCTTCCCGCAACTTGTTGAATTTCATGGCGCCAGGATCTTCTGCACGCACGCAAGCGGGGCGCGCAGCGCTGTTCCGCCACATGGAACATGCGTCGGGTCCAAACGGGGTGAATTGATGTCGTTCCACGGTTCAGAACGCCGGCGTCTTCCGGTTGCCGCGAGTGCAAACTGGTACTATAGATAGCGTCATACATAATTGCGCATAGCGTGAATCCGTGCTTTCATGGAGACATGAGAGCTCTGACGATTGCTGACTCCGCCGATATCGTGCTCGGACTGCAAGACGAGATCCGCCGCTCGGAGGAATCCCGCTACGATCATCGACTTCATGGCGTGCTGCTGGTGGCGCAAGGAGTGACCTGCCCGGAGGTGGCCCACCTGTTGGGCGACTCGCGACGCACGGTGGAGTATTGGGTTCACCGTTTCGAAGCCCACGGGCTGGCAGGTCTTCGGGAAGGGGAGCGACCGGGGCGGCCGAGCCGGTTGAGCGATCAGCAACTGAAACTGGTGAGTGCCGCTCTACGGCTGCCGCCGCAGCACTTCGGGCTGGAGGGCCATCTGTGGGATGGCAAGCTGCTGTCGGCGCATGTGGAACAGGAGTTCGGCGTGAGGCTGGGAGTGCGGCAGTGCCAGCGTCTGTTCCGCCAGTTCGGATTTCGCCTCCGGAAACCTCGCCCGCTGATTGCGCATGCGGACCCGACCCAACAAGCCGCAGTAAAAAAAACTGCGCCGGCTCGCCGCCGACGAAAGCGTTGACCTTTGGTCCCTGGATGAGGTGCACTTCCAGCAGTATGGCTCGCGCTGCCGAATGTGGATGCCGCCGGAGAACCGCGATCCCGTTCTGCGGCACCACCCCACGCGGCGGAGCGTCGGCTACTTTGGCGCCGTGCGCTTGCGGGACAGGGAGGTTTCTGTACCGACGCGAGACGGAGCGATTCGGAGCGGAGACCTTCATTGATTTCCTCTGTCAGTTCAACCGGGCCAATCGGGCAACTCGGCGTCGAATGGTGCTGATTCTGGACAATGCCTCTTACCACCACGCCCGGCTGCACAAGCCCTGGCGGGAGAGCCACGCCGAACGCATTTCCCTGGAGTTCTTGCCGGCGTACAGCCCAGAGTTGAACCCGATCGAACGGGTGTGGAAGTTCGCCCGTCGCCGCTGCCTGCACAACCGCTACTTCCCTCAACTGGAACGAGTCATCGAGAGGGTGGAGTGGGAGTTCGCCGCATGGGCGCGCCACAGCGAGAACTTGCGCCGCCTATGCGCAATTATTTAAGACTCTATGTATAGCGATAAATGTCGGAGTCCGACGCAAGGCCAAGCTCCTCGCGCCAGCGGCTCAGAAACGAGCCCCAGAAGAAATCGCTGACCGGCACGCGGTCCGGCTCCTGGTGACGCAGGGCCTTGTTCAGCCGCTCGATCTTGGCGAGGCAGTTCGCACCGCGGTGCACGGAGATCACTCACCGCTGGTGGCAGATTCGGCGGCCGCGGCTGCGAGCCGCCGGGCCAGGGCCACCGCGCCAGCCGCGCTCTCGCTATAGCCGTCGGCGCCGATCGCCTCGGCGTAATTCTTCGTGACGGGCGCACCGCCCACCATCACCTTCACCTGCGTGCGGATGCCGGCCTGTTTCAGGGCCTCAATGGTCGTCTTCATGGAAGGCATGGTCGCAGTCAAAAGCGCCGAGAGCGCGACGAAGTTGGCGTGGCTGGCGCGCACGGCCTCGACAAACTTCTCCGCCGGCACGTCGATCCCGAGATCCACCACTTCGAAGCCGCCGCCTTCCAGCATCGAAGCAACGAGGTTCTTGCCGATGTCGTGCAGGTCGCCCTTGACCGTGCCGATTACCACCCGGCCCGCCGGCTGGGCGCCGCGCGCGGCCAGCAACGGCCGGATCAGCTCCAGCGCGCTCTTCATGGCGCGGGCCGACAGCAGCAATTCGGGGACGAAGTACTCTTGGCATTCGAACCGCCGGCCGACCTCGTCCATCGCCGGCACCATACAGTTCGTAAGCAGCGCCATTGGGTCGACGTTCTCGGCCAAGGCCTGCTGCGTGATTTCGGCGGCAACTCTCGCATTACCGTTCAGGATTGATGCATGGAGTCGGTGTAGTTCAGCCATAGACTTAATCGCCCCTTGGGGGATGCCCCTTGTCGTTCGAATACTCGTGGAGTGCGGCACGCTTGTGCTCGGGAACCAGCTTGTCCCACCGCTCGAGCGGTTTCACTTCTTCCACCGGAGCTGCGGTACGGAAGCGTACGGTGACGATCTGTTGCGCGCGCACCGGGATCTTGTAGCGCGGCCCGCCCGCAAGCGGCCGGGGGTTCGCGCCGGTCAAATCCGTGAGGACTGCCTGCCGGTGCGGCAGCTGCAGGCCAATTTTGGCGGTTCCAGCGTAGCCGAGGCACTCCACGAACCGCAATTCGATGTCCTTTCCGTCGCGGCGGAATCCTTCGACGATGATGTTGTCCGAAGTCTCCAGGCAGGACCACGCCGGCGCAGCGCCGACATCGGCGAGCACGACCGGTGGGCTATTGTACTCCCAGGCGAGGTGCGGAATCCGCGCGACGCGCCAGTCGCTCTCGTGCGCCACGATTGCGTACTCCAGCACGTGCTTGCCTTTGCCGCTGAGCCAGGAATTCGGATAACCATAGTATTTGTCGGTTGCGTTCAGCAGGAACAGAATCGGCGAACGGCCGACCAGTTCGCGTCCCGTCAACCCGCGGTCGAGGATCGCGAGGCCTCCGCCTGCGGCCAGCTCGTAGTGCGAGTAGCGCACCGCCGGCGTAATGTCCTTTGTCCAGCCGTGCAGGTTCGGGTTCTCTTTCTCCCACGCGCCATGCGCGAACCCGTACGGGATGCCGCGGCGGACTTCCGCGATCGCGCCGCTGAGAGGAAATTCGGTCGTGACCACGGTACGATCGGGAATGTCGTTCAGTTCCGTTTCGAAGTCGATCCGCGGGTGATCGTTATAAAAAATCAGCGTGCGCCGACAGGGTCCGGCGCCCGGCAGCCCGCCCGTAACCGTGATGATGGTGGCAAGCGGTCCGGCGGCCGCGCTGATTTCGATTGGCGATTGGCTCGACGTGGCGACGAGGCTACGTCCGGAGCGCGGCAGCATGTGGTCGCCTGGGTCGCCGCGCTGCTCGTTCGGCTTCTCGATCTGGAGAACGTTGGCCGGGCCGGCGAGCATCTCACGCCCGGATGGCCTCAGCTTCAGGCTCACCAGCGCGCCGGACTGAGGGTCGATACGGACCTGGTGGAACTTTGTCTCAATCGCCGCCGGCATCGCAATCGGCTTGGCCGCGACCCCCGGCTCCGGGCTTCGCTTCACCGGTACAGCGGCGAACGGCGGCACTGCGAGGCGGCACAGCGTCGTTCCGTCCGGCATCGCTTGTGCGGGAACGCCGGCCGGCGAACCACTCTCCAGCTTCAGCCTCAGCGGGTCGGAGCGTTTCCAGGTCAGCGAATTGAAAACCGACCGTTGCCGGCCGCTGCCAAGTAGGGCGTGCCCGGCGGCCTGTTGCGTGTCGCCGGCGGTGCGTTCCACCCACTCGAAGCGGTCTCGGGCGCCCCACGACCGATCGTGCTCGAACACCATGCCGCCGGCGGCGCCCCAGAGCGTGTTGCGGTCCATATTGAGGAACATCTGCAGCCACGCCTTGTGCAGAGGTTGAACGGGGTAGGCGTAATTTCCGGCCAGGCTCGCAACGGTCGCCAGCGCCTCGGCGGACTGCAAGGCGTGCTCGTCCTTGCGATACCACGTTTTCACGCGCGGGCACTCGATCCAGAACGACAGGAAATCGTACGCCGTGCCGCCCTTCATCGTGGGGATCTGGATCTGGCCGGAGCGGATCCCGGGCAGGATGGCATCCAGGTAGTGGCGCATCGTGACGAAACGGATCTCAGTCTGCGGCCGGAATTCGCGCCACTGGCGGAGGAATTCCCGGGGATACTGCTGGTACGGCGGAGGCAGGGAGTAGTCTCCACCGCCGCCCAGGATCAGGATCGGCGCACCCTTAGGTGTGATCTTGAGCTTGCGTTCGATGGCCGATTCGATTTCCAGCAACTCTTTCTGGCCCACCGGCGCCTTGGCTCTGAAGAACTGCGGCAGTTCTGAGTAGTGGCCCGGCGCGACGGCGAGCGCCTTGGTTCCGTCCGGAGACTCGGCCCAGTGGACGGCGCTGCCGGTGGGATTCTTGCGTGTGTACACGAAGGCATCGAACCCGAGGCCGGCAGTGATCTGCGCCATCTGGTCGTGTGTGCCGCAGACGTCGATGTTCCAGCCGATGCGCGGCCGCACACCGAACATCTGCTCCTGCCATCGGATCCCTTCCACCCCGAGCCGCACTAGCGCTTCGCCGCCCGAGAGATTAATGGTGGACTCGAGGAAGTAGCCGTTCACCAGCTCGACCCGCCGCTCCCGGATACCCTTCAGCAGCTCCGCCTTCCGTGCGGGCTTGAAGTTCATCATGCCGAGGAGGTTGTTGCACTCCGAGAGGGCGAAGGCGTATTCGGGATCGTCCCGCACACGGTCCAGGTGATCGAAGTAGCTGTTGGCGCAGTACACGCGCTCTTTGGAGAAATTGGTCAGCCAGCCGCAACTGGCGGGGTGGAAATTGGGCACCAGCAGAACGGTGCGCTTCTGCTGTGCGGATAAGGGCAGCGCGCAGGCGCCGGCCGCGATGAATTGCCGGCGGCTGAGCCGTGTGGAGCGTTTCATGTCAAGTCCTAATTCAACCACGCCGATCGCCAGGCCTTATCGTATCTCACATTTGCAAACTGTTTAAGCCTTCCAATCCGATCCGGCTGTTCGTTGCACTGCATCATGGACCCCGTACTTCCGCCCTGCCGCGATCATCGCGAGGTAGTTCTCTGGCTTGACGCCCGAGTGGATCGAGTTTGAGGATGAGAGCATATAGCCGCCCCCCGGCGCACCCTGCCGAATGCACTCTCTCACGGCCGCCTCGACCTCGTCCGTAGTGCCGTGCGACAGCAAATGCCCGCAATCCACGTTGCCGATCAGGCACAGCCGCGAACCGTATTTCCGCTTCACCTCGCCGAGATCCATTCCCGCAACTTGTTCGATCGGATTGAGGCCGTCGATGCCCGCTCCGACCATATCATCGAGCAGCAACCATAGGCTGCCGTCGGAGTGCTTGACAACTTTTCCACCCTCCTCGTGAATAGTGTCCACCATTTTCTTCAGCCGCGGCAGTACGAAGGTTCGGAAGACCGCCGGGGAAAACATTGGACCCCTGGTGCCTGCGTAGTCGTCGCCCAGCACAATGATGTCGGCGCCTGCGCGGATGGCCCGGCGGGCGATGCGCAGCATCACGCTGAGCACCATGTCCATCAATTCGTGCGCCAAGTCCGGCTCGGCAAGAAAGTTGACCAGCAGGTGATCGATGCCGTTCAGGTACGCCGACCACATGAACGCAGCACGTTGATGGAAGATGATCGCTTTCTTTCCCTTGAACCGGCCAACCAGTTCCGCCAGGTTCCCCAGCCGATGCGGCGCCTCCGGGTCAGGCGGTGCGTACCGAACCAGATCGTCCTTCGTGCGGATGGGACCCTGAATCGGATGATCGATGACCTCCGTGCCCGGGCCGTATACAACCCCCCATTCGTCGGTATAAGTTCCATCGGCGTTTTGGCGGATCTTCTCGAATCGCGCGGAGCAACACACCGCGTCGAGGTCCATTCTTTCTTCGAAATCGTACTGCGTCTCGACGCCCGGGCAAGCCCTCCGCACTACGCTGGGACTGATCGCGAATTCCACAATCGGCACGCGATCCGGGTGCTGGACGGCGAGCGCGGTCATCACCCTCTCGTATGAGTTCACAGCGTCACTCAGCTCCTTACCCAGGATTTCCGTTTTGCCATCCTGGCCAGCATCGATTGCACATCCAACCGCCCCAATTGGAGCCGTTTGTCTCCTTTTCTTCCATCCCGAGCGACTCCACCGGCCCAGAAAGGGGCCAACTCTGGCTCCTCCGGGTACGTAAAACCTGGGAGTGCCTCATTTCAAGCGGTTTCTCAGACACCTATCCGTTCCCGCCCTCCTGCGCCCGGTTTGCTTCCCGGCCGCGGCCTATCCGGTGGGCACCGGCAGCGCTGCGATCCGGCGCGCCATGCTCCCGAACAACCGCCGCGTCAGGTGGCTCTCCGCCAGCATCAGCCCGTAGTAACGGGCATGCTTCACCAACGGCCCGCCCGTCTTCACGAGCCGCTGCTGCAAGCTCGTCAGCGAC
>JBEKWU010000141.1:0-12187 GCA_049512775.1 Bryobacteraceae bacterium | reverse complement strand
GCGCATTCAGATTGCAAGGTCTGGCGAGACCATTTTAGTGGCTACACATGGAACTCGAATTGCAGGCCAACTTGCTCCAACGACGGGAGTAATGCTACGGCAGGCTCAGGAACTTCGGCCTAGTACTCCTAGAGCCACGCTCGCAGCATCCACTGATTTTTGCATTTTCAGGGGACAAGCAGGTCGGATTGTGCTATATTCGACTCACAGCTATACACAACATAGCATCCCGGCGACGAGGCCCAGCTCGTCGCCAGCCCCTCTGAGTGAAGCCCCAGGTACCCAGCCTGGGGCTTCTTATTTTATGCCACCGGGTGGCGCAGGATGGTGCGCAGGCGCTCGGGGGGAACGCGGCGCGGGTCCGAGAGGTAGAGCTCGTGGTGCAGGCCGCGGAATGCCAGGCCGTTTTCCTTGGCAAAGGCTTCCATGCGAGCCATGGTTGCGGGTTCCGTGTCGTACGGGCCGACGTGGAGCACCTGGACGCACTTGCCTTCCTTGAGGGTTTCGAAGCGCAGATGATCGACTTCCGCGCCCTTGCCCTTCTTTTTGAGCGCGGCGACGGCGGCGTCCAGCTCGCGCGCCGCCACGAATTCGGGCACGCGGATCAGCAGCTTCCACTCCATGGTGCGCTTGCCGCATTCGAAGTCCCAGAACTGGCCTTCCAGCGCGCAGACCTTGAAGTCGCCCTTGCCGGCGAACTTCCTGGTCATCTTGATGGTGTAGGCGGCTCCGTAGAGCGCGCCGATCTGGGCCTGAAACATCGGGCTGCCGGGCTCGCCCTTTCCTTCGATGGCCAGATACTTGGCGGGCCCGATCTCGACCAGGACGGGCTGCTTGGGAGTCACGTATTCGGATTTGTGCGTCTTGTAGAAATCGACTTTCTCGGTGGCAGTTGGCATGGGTTTCACTCCTTGGGTGCAAGTGGCAGGTGAATGTCGGTCAACAGGTCCTCAGGTGCGGTGGAGAAGGGCGAATTGCGGTAGATCTCGAGGGCCGGGGCGGTCAGCAGCTCGCGGCCGCTCGCGGGGAGCCACTGACCGGCCAGGCGTGCGTAAGTGTCGCCCGACGTGGAGTAGGGACCGCGATGGGTCGCGACGGCGTACTCACGCGGCTCGAGGGTCTGAATCCCGAGCTCGCCCGAGGGTTGAACGCTCTCGTCCACCGGCACCGCGGCATCGTAGCGCGACGTCTCGGGCGGCGTGATCTCATGGTCGTCGTGGACGACGCCCAGCATCTTCATGCCCGGGCCGAGCAGGCCGCGCCGGCCGGCCCACGACATCAGCTTCCCCCAGGCGATCCCGACCTCGTCGTACGGCCCGATGTGACGGAAGAAGGCCAGACGCAACGGCCCGATGGTCTGGAGGCGGACCTCGAGCGGCGGCCCGGGGGCACGCTCCCGCGCGGGCAGCGCGAAATCGCGGGAGCTTTGCCGGAAGCTCGACGGCGATTCACCGAACATCGCTTCAAACGCGCGGGTGAACGATTCGGGCGCCTGGTAGCCGGAGTCGAGCGCAATCATGGTCACGGATTCGGCGGAGAAGCGGAGCCGGCGCGCGGCGCGCTCGAGCCGCAGCCGCCGGACGTGCTCCTTGACCGATTCGCCGACCATGCCGCGGAAGATGCGGTGAAAGTGGTACGGGGAGAAGTGCGCAACTCCGGCCAGCTCCTCGAGCGGGAGCGGCCCCTCCAGGTGGTTCTGGATGTGCGCCAGAACCCGCTGCACCCGCTCCTGGTAGGACTCCACGGTGCCGTTTCGCATGCCCATCAATGAGCATTGTAAGTGGCTATGGGCCGCCTCGCTTGACATTTCTTGCGGACTTCAACGGAACGCTACGGCCGGCCCCCGATTGCATCCTCCGAGGCCTAGCTCATATACTCATAGGTTCCGGGAATCCCTGCCATCCCAGCATCCGGAATCCGAGAGGACTGATCGCATGGCCAAGTCATCCGAGCTCACCCGGCGCGATGTGCTCAAGACCGCCGGAGCCGTCACTGCGGCGGCCGCGGCGGCTCGCCTCACGGCGCCTGCCATCCAGAAGGCGAAGGCTGCAAACAACCAGGTCTCCTACGCCATGATCGGCACGGGCAGCCGCGGCCAGTATCTGCTCAACCACCTCAGCAAGATCGACGCCGGCCGGTGCCTGGCGGTCTGCGACATCTACGAGCCGAACCTGAGGAAGGGCGCGGCGGCGATCGGCGGCAATCTAAAGACGTATCTCGACTACCGGGACGTGCTGGCGAGGCAGGATATCGACGCGGTCCTGATTGCCACGCCGCTGTACGAGCATTTCCGGATCACGCGGGACGCCCTGCTGGCCGGAAAGCACGTGTTCTGCGAGAAGAGCCTGGTGTTCAAGCCCGAGGAGGTCCACGCACTGCGGAAGCTGGCCGGCGAGCATCCGAAGCAGATCCTGCAAGTGGGTCTCCAGCGGCGCTACAGCCAGTTCTACCAGACCGCCAAGCAGATGATCGACAAGGGACTCCTGGGCAAGGTGACGCACGTAAACGCCCAATGGAATCGCAACCCGGGCTGGGTCATGAAGCCGGACCCGGTGCGCCAGAAGGAGCTCAACTGGCGGCTCTTCCGGCAGTATTCCGGCGGCGCGGCCGCCGAGCTGGCCTCACACCAGGTCGACGTGGCGGACTGGATGTTCGGCGCCCGCCCCGAGTTCGTGACCGGCGTCGGCGGCCTCGACTTCTCCAAAGACGGCCGCGACGTCTACGACAATATCCAACTGATCTTGAAGTATCCCAAGGGCCAGAAGATGATGTACCAGGCCATCAGCACCAACCGGCACCTGAGCCTTTTCGGCGGCTCGCGCACCGAGTTCGGCGAGGTCATCATGGGGACCGAGGGCACCATCGAGATCACGGTCGGAAAGGACTACGAGCCGGCCATCGCGCTGTGGTTCTTCGAGCCGGGCCCGGCCCAGCCCACCTCGGCCGCCGGCAAGAAGGAGAAGGCCGCCATCGCCAGCGCCTCGCTGACTGCCGCCGCCGCCGGATCGCGCGGCCTGCCCATCATGCTCTCGCGCGAGCAGGTCAGCGGCAGGGAGTCGTTCCTCCAGCGCGAGCTGAAGTTCGCCCGCCTGTGGATGTACCGCAAGGGCATCCTGATGCCGCGGGAGGACCAGAACCCGGTGGACACGCAACTGGAGGCCTTCCTGGACGCCACCCGCACCGGCAAGAAGCCGCTCGCCGACGTGGAGCTCGGCCTCGCCGATTCCAGCATGGTCATCCTCTCGAACCTGGCCATGGACCAAGGGCGCCGCGTCTATTTCAACGAAATCGACAAGATGGGGACGTAGGAGACTGCCCCAGGGCTGCGAGCACCTCGAAATCGACGTTGCCGCCGGACAGAATCACTCCCACGGTTCGCACGCCCCGCGGCAATTTGCCGAACAGCACTGCGGCCGCTGGCACCGCGCCACTGGGCTCCACCAGGATCTTCATCCGCGCCAGCAGGAACTTCAACGCCGAACGGATTTCATCCTCGCTGACCAGAAGGATGTCCTCGGCCAGCTCCCGCAGAATCGGGAACGTGATTTCGCCGGGACGCGTTGCGCGAAGCCCGTCCGCCAGCGTCTTGGGCGGAGGGATCTCAACCCTATGGCCCGCGCGAAATGACAGGAACGTGTCGTTGGCGTCTTCCGGTTCGGCGCCGAAGAGGCGGATGTTCGGGTTGACGCTCTTGGCTGCGATGGCGCATCCCGAAAGCAGTCCGCCGCCGCCCACCGGCGCGATCAGCGCGTCCAGTTCGGGCGCCTGCTCGAGCAGTTCCAGCGCCACCGTGCCCTGCCCGGCGATGGTCCACGGATGATCGTAGGGCGGAACCAGCGTGGCCCCGCTTTCCTGGGCGATGCGCGCACCGATGGCTTCGCGGTTCTCCCGCAGGCGGTCGTAGGTCACGATGCTCGCGCCGTAAGAGCGGGTGGCCTCGACCTTCGAGCGCGGTGCGTCGGCCGGCATCACGATCGTCGCCCGCGCGCCCACGTGCCGCGCCGCAATGGCCACCGCCTGCGCGTGGTTCCCCGACGAGTAGGCAACGACACCCCGGGCCAGGTCCTCGCGCGGAATCGAGAAGATGAAGTTCGACGCCCCGCGGATCTTGAACGCTCCGCCCCGCTGCAAGTTCTCGCATTTGAAGTACGCCTCGACTCCGGCTTCGGCGTCGAAGCTTCGTGAGGTCATCACCGGCGTGCGGTGCGCGATCGGGCGAATCCGCTCAGCGGCCATTCGGATCTGTTCGGGCTGAATCCCCAGGGGCACGAAATCATTTTAACTGGTAGCCGTAGGATAGGCCTCCGGCCTGTCCCGTGGGGTGGATAGAATGGAGGAACGGCCTTGATCCACCCCATTCACATCGTTGGTGGCGGACTTGCGGGCTGTGAGGCCGCCTGGCAGGCGGCGCGCGCTGGCTGCCGGGTCATTCTCTATGAGATGCGCCCGGGGCGCCCGACGCCGGCCCACAGAACGGACCGCCTCGCCGAGTTGGTGTGCAGCAATTCGCTCAAGACCGAGCAGGAAGGCTCGGCTCCCTGGCTGCTCAAGCAGGAGTTGCGCCGCCTGGGTTCGCTGCTGCTCGATATCGCCGCCGAGACGCGGGTTCCGGGCGGCCACGCGCTCACTGTGGATCGCGAGGTCTTCGCCGAGCGGGTGACCGCCGCCATCGCCTCCGAGCCCGCCATCGAGGTCCGGCGCGAGGAAGTCACGGCAGTTCCCGACGGTATCGTGGTGATCGCCACCGGCCCGCTGACCAGCGATGCCCTGGCGCAGGGAATCGCGCGGCTGACCGGGTCGGATGAGCTGTTTTTCTACGACGCGATCAGCCCTATCGTCGAGGCCGATTCGGTGGACCTCTCGATCGCTTTCCGCGCTTCCCGATACGGCAAGTCGCTCGACTCGACTGGCGACTACCTGAACTGCCCCTTCGACAAAGAGCAATACGAGGGCTTCGTCGACGCATTGCTGGCCGCTGAGAGCGCCAGCGCGCACATCCCCGGTGACGTTCCGTATTTCGAGGCCTGCCTGCCCATCGAGGAGCTCGCGCGCCGCGGGCGCGACACGCTGCGCTTCGGCCCGATGAAACCCGTGGGCCTCGCGGATCCGAGAACCGGCCGCCGCCCTTACGCGGTGGTGCAGTTGCGCCAGGAGAACCTGCGCGCCGCGAGCTACAACTTGGTCGGCTTTCAGAACCACATGCGCTTCGGCGAGCAGGCGCGCGTGTTGCGCCTGGTCCCGGGGCTCGAACGCGCCGAGTTCCTCCGCTTCGGCCAGGTGCACCGCAACACGTACATCAATGCGCCCTCGTTACTGAACGGTGCCCTCCAACTGAGGAAAAAGGAGCCTGGGCTCCTGTTTGGGGGGCAGATTTCGGGGGTGGAGGGTTACGTCGAGTCGATTGCCACGGGATTGATCGCGGGGCGGAACGCCGCCGCGCTGTCGCAGGGACGGGAGCCCCGCCTCTTCCCTCCCGAGACCGCGCTGGGGTCGTTGTGCCGGTACATCTCCGGCGCCGACCCGACCCACTACCAGCCCGCCAACATCACCTTCGACCTGCTGCCGCCGCTCGACGCGGAAACGCGCCACCGCCTCCGTCACGACCGGCGCGCGCGCCACGCCGAAGTCTGCCGCCGCGCCCTGACGGCGATCGAAACCTACCTGGCCTGAATGCACCGCACCGTGTCGCGTCCGATGAGCAGTTCCTCGTTGGTTGGGATCACCCAGACGCGCGTGGCGGCGTCGCCGGCCGAGATATCCGCTTCCACTCCCAGCGCGGCTTCGTTCCGGGCTGGGTCGATGCGGATTCCCAGGGCTTCCAGCGACTCGCACGCCGCGGCGCGGATCGCCGGGGCGTTCTCCCCGATCCCCGCCGTGAAAACCACCGCGTCCGCCCCGCCGAGCGCCGCGAAGTACGCCCCGATGTACTTCCGGATGCGGTAGCAAAACACGTCAATCGCCAGGCGGGCGCGCCCGTTGCCTCCGCGCGCGCTCTCGAGCAGCGTCCGCATGTCGTTCGAGACGCCCGAAATCCCGTACAGCCCGCTCGCGTGATTCAGCAGCGAATCCATCTGCTCGATGCTCAGCCGCTCCCACTTCATGAGGTGGAGCGTGGCGCCGGGGTCCGTATCGCCGGCGCGCGTGCCCATCAGCAGGCCCTCCAGCGGCGTCAAACCCATACTGGTGTCGACGGAACGGCCGCGGTCGATGGCGCACATCGAGCAGCCGTTGCCCAGGTGGCAGGTGATGAGTTTGAAATCCTCCGGCGGGCGGCGGTGGATCTGGGCGAAGCGTAGCGCGACGTAGCGGTGCGAGGTGCCGTGGAAACCGTAGCGCCGCAGCTTGTACCGCGCGCAGACCTCGTAGGGCAGGCCGTAGGTGTAGGCTTTGGGCGGCAGGGTCTGGTGGAAGGCGGTGTCGAACACGGCCACGTGCGCGGCGCCGGGCATCCGCCGCCGGCAGGATTCATACGTGCTGAGGTTGTGCGGGTTGTGCAGCGGTGCCAGGGCGATGCATTCCCGGATGCGCTCGACCACCGACTCGTCGATCCGCACAGGCTCGCTGAAATACTCTCCGCCATGCACGATTCGATGGCCCACCGCCTCGATCTCTTCGAGTTTCCGGACCGCGCCGCGCCCCGGGTCCGCCAGTTGGTCCAGCGCGATCTCGACCGCCCGGGCGTGGTCGGGAACAGCCTCGCCGATGCGATCAACGATGCCGCGGGTGAGCATCCGGTCTTCGTTGGCGGCCATCAGCTCGAGGCTGGTCTCGAACAACTGGTACTTCACCGTCGAACTGCCGCTGTTGAGGACCAGGACCTTCATTTGCCGTTGCCGCACTGCGCGGCGGTGACGACCGCAACGCTGTAGACCTCGTCGGCCGAGCAAGCGCGAGAGAGATCGTTGGCCGGCTGGGCCAGCCCCTGGAGCAGCGGGCCGATGGTCGCGCCGCCCGCCATCCACTCGGTGAGCTTGTAGCCGATATTGCCCGAAGCGAGATTGGGGAAGATGAGCGTGTTGGCGCGGCCGGGCACGCGGGAGTCGGGCGATTTCGAGCGGCCGATGGCCTCCACCAGGGCAGCGTCGGCTTGCAGCTCCCCGTCCACCTCGAGCTCCGGCGCCCGCGCTTTCACCAGCCTGAACGCCTCCACCACCTTGGCGACCTCCGGGTGCCGCGCGCTCCCCTTGGTCGAGAACGATAGCAGCGCCACTACCGGCTTGGTCCCGAGCAGCGTCTCGGTGCTGGCCGCGGTGGCGATGGCGATGTCGGCAAGTTGGGCCGCGGTCGGGTCCACCACCACCGCGCAATCGGCCATGAGGAAAAGGCCGTTGTGCCCGTAGGCCCGGTTCGGCAGCGCGATGACAAAAAACCCGGAGACGGTGTGAACGCCCGGGGCGGTCCCGATGGTGTGCAGCGCGGCGCGCACCGTCTCGGCGGTGGTGTTCGAAGCGCCGCCGACCGTGCCGTCGGCGTCTCCGGCCGCCACCATCAGCGCCGCGAAGTAGAGCGGGCGCCGCGCCGTCCGCGCCGCCTCCGCCTCGCTGATCCCCCGCCCACGCCGCCGCTCCGAGTAGAGCGCGGCATACCTGGCGGCGTCTGGCGACGTCGCCGGGTCAACGAATTGGAGGTCGGAGGAAGCCCCTGCCGGCCGCGCGCCGATCAGGATCGGCTCGACCAGGCGTTCGCGCGCCAGCCGCTCGGCGGCCGCCAGCACGCGCGGATCGCCCCCCTCGGGAAAGACGATGCGCTTCTTCGGCTGCTGCCGGCGCACCCGCTCGACATGTCCGGCCAGAAACGCGACCGCGGATTCGGGAATGGCCACAGACCTCCAGGGTAGGATAAGCCTCCAGGCTTGTCCAGGCTACTTTGCGGAGGCGGGACCGCAGCGGTTCCCCACGACCGTGTTCGCGGCCAGTGAGACGCCCGGCGCCGCCACGATGCAGTGCTGGGCGATGCCGTAGCCGGAAAGCTGGTTGCCCTCGATGCGGTTGGCGCGCGCCGGGTCGGGCCGCGCGGCGCCGCGCGCCAGATAGATGCCGCTGCGCAGGAACTCCGGCTCGGCGGCCAGCAGCCACGTGCACAGCGCCCGGTTGTCGTTGCAGCGGGCGAGGTTCAGGTTGCGCAGGCGGTTCCGGACAATCTTGTGATTGCTGCCGAGCACCAGAATCCCGCTGTAGAGCGTCCCGTCGATCTCGTTGTTGGCGATGGTGATCCACTCGGATTTCATGTCCGGGTTGGAGTTGTTCATCGCGATGCCGAAATTGCCGAACGGGTAGTCCTCGGGCCGGCCGCGGTTGATGCAGACGTTATCGCGCACCTCGCCATGGTGGAACCCGTCCAGGTCGATGCACTTGCCGTCGATCTCCTCGAAGTGGTTGGCCGAGTAGACAGACCGTTCCACGTTGCCCGCGGTATCGATGGCTACCGGAAACGCACCGCCCTCGACGTCGACTCCCGCCGCCGGGTACCCGATCCGCTTGCCGGTATTGTTGGTGACCGTCACCTCCAGCGCGTGGCCCACCTGGATGGCATCCCGCCCGATGTTCTCGAACTGGTTCCCGGCGATGCGCCCCCGCTGGTTGCGCGGCGACTTGTAAAACGAATGCGTCCAGATGGCGTTGCCGCGCACGTTGCGGAGGCGGCAGTCCTCGACGCGGAAATCGGTCGTCCCCTCCTCCAGCAGAATCCCGCCGGTGGTGTTGTTCTTGCCCTTCTCGTTCCGCGAGCCACTGTCCTCGATGACGACTCTCCGGATCAGCACGTCCCTGGAGGCGGCCACCAGGATCGGGAAATTCGCGACGTTGCGAAAGTTCACGTCCTGGATGGTCAACCCAGCCGCCTGTTCCACCACGATCCCGTTGTTCTGGTAAAACTCGGCAAAACCGACGTACCGCGGCAGGCCCACACGGCGTTCCAGCGCGGCGCGGTTGCCATCCAGGGTGAAGCGCGAAAACCGGATGCGCACGCCCGACAGGCAGCTCAGAATGGCGCTGCCTTTGAAGGAAGCCGTGGCGCGCAGCACGGTTCCGGCCGGATCGCCGGTCACTTCGAGATCGTGCGCGCCGGCGGGGATGGCGAGTTCGGCGGAGATATCGAGAACGCCCGCCGGCAGCCGCACCGTGCCCGTCGCGTGGGCCAGCGCTTTGCGGATGTCCGCCTCGCCGGCCGCCTCGAGTGCGGCCGCGGCGGCCACAAGCAGGACTGCACATCTAAGTCGCATGGCCTTGCCGCTCCTTCCGGCCAAGCTTGCCGTTCACCAGCCACCACGCTACGGCCAGAACCGCCAGCCAGCTTGCCACGCGCAGCGCTTTGTACTCGGCGCCCCCGTCGAAGCTGAGCTCGATGGTGCAGGGGCCGGAGCAATCCGGCTTCACCACCATCAGCCCCAATCCGTCGCGAACCACCGGTTGCCGCACGCCGTTCACCTTGGCGTGCCAGCCGGGATGATACGTAACTTGTACCGAAACCACCTGGCCCGGTCGCAAGGTGGTCTGAATGCGCCCCGAGGAGAAACTGTCCCACTGAATCCCGGCGGGCGCGCGAGAGGCGTCCTCGAGCGCGGCGACATAGGGCCGGATCGGGTCCACGTCCACGCCGTGAAGAGGGGTACGCTGCACCATGGCGCCCGCGGGAATGACGTGCGCCAGCGAAGCCGTTCTCTGGGGGACTTCATAGATCGTGTCGTCCCCTGCGCGCCACAAGACCGGCAGCAGTCCTTCGAACTTCTTGGGATTCGCAACCGCCTTGTAGTACTCCCGGCCGTTGGGCCCCGAAACATTGATGGCATGCACTCCGAAAGCCTTGAGCCAGAGCGTCGAGATCTCTCCATCCCGGCTTCCGGCGCCCGAGCTGCTGTAAGTAATGAAGACCGCCACGATCTGCTGGCGATTCAAAGCCAACGGGTCCTGGCCGCCGGCGAGCTGCGGCGTGTCGACAAAGGCGTTCAGCCACAGCGAGCAGCTCCCCGTGGCCATCACGCGGCGGCCGTGGAGGTGCTCATCGAACCACTTTGCCGTCTGATACTCGAACATCTGCGTGACATCCACGGGTTGAATCACCTTCCGCGCGAAACGCCGGTAGACGATGGTCTGGCGCAGCGCCAGCAGCGACAAGAGCAGCAAGGCCGCCACCCGGGCTTTGCGGGGCAGGCGGTCCGCCAGCGGCTGGAGCGCGAACACGGCGGCCAAACAGAGCCCCATTTCCATCTCGGGTTGATAGCGATGCGGCTGCGGCACCACGTTCAAACGCGCGAACTCCCCCAGCATCGGAATGCTGCTCGCCAGGACCGCGAAGAACAGGAAGAACCGCAAGTGCGCCGGCATCCGCGAGCGCCGCGCCCAGAGCCACAGCAGGGCCAGCAGAATCGCCTCGACGACGAGCGCCACCAGGGAGCGCAAGGTGAATCGGTAGTCGCCGCCCGAGGTCGGGGAGTTGATCCAGATCGAGCGGAGCACCGACGGCGGAAGCCACGGCGAAATCCAGACGTACGACACCAGGCCGATCGCCGCGACGAGCCCCAGGTCCTTCCAGAATGACCCTCGGCTCCGCGTGCAAACCAGGGAGACGACGCCCAGCGCCAGAGCGGCCGCCCCAAAGGAGTTGGTCAGCGTCACCGCGGCCATCAGCAGCCCGGCCGCCACGTACCAGACCGGTTTCCGGTAACGCAGCGAGAAATGCACGCACAACAGCGCCAGCGGCAGCAGGACCAGCGCGGCGATGTGCGGGCTCTCGCCCCAATACGCCAGCAGGTGCAGCCGCCGCGGGTACCACGCGCCCCCGAGATCCGCGCGCGCCAGCGGAAGCAGGAGCGCGGCCGGCGATACCAGCGAGTAGGCCAGGGCCGCTCCGAGACTGTAGCCGGGTTTCCGGGACATGCCCCAGGCCATCAGGAACATCGCCACCGGCCCCAGGCAGTACATCAGCGCGCAAACCGCGTGATACGATCTCGCCGCCGTCCAGCCCGTTACTCGAGTGACGCCCGCAACGGCCCCCGGCATCAGCGGAAAGTAGGTGTGCTGGAAGGGCATGCCAGCACTCCAAAACGGCCACCAATCGAGCTGCCCGGGATACTCCGCCCGCAGGCGGCTCATCCCGATGAAATTGCCTTCAATCGAATGCGAGCTGAGCGTATACTCACAGCCGAACAGCTTCAGGGAGATGTAGACATTCAGCCCCAACAAGGCGACGACGCACGCCATTCCGACAAGGGCTGTCCGTCCACGCATCCTCAGCTTGCCGCTTTCTCCCGTTCCAGAGCCTCGTGCAGCAGGGACTTGATGAAGGTCTGGTAGCGCATGCCTTTCTTTGAGGCCAGGCTCCGGGCCAGGGCCAGGTCGGCGCTCGGGAGACGAATACTGACGGTCTTCGAGACGCCGGCCTCAGGCAGGAGGTCCGACGCGCTGAGCCGCTGTAACCTCCCCGAGGCCTTCGCCGCGCGAAAGAGCTCGGCAATCAGGTCCTGGTGCGAGTCCCACCACGCGGCCTCTTGCGCTTCGGACTTGAAGTTCGGGATTTCGAGTTTCCGTGCCATGCTACTGCTCCTCGTATGCTGCTCGCTGCTTCCTGTTCATCGGATGGGCCGTAACAATCCGAATCTTGCCAGTCCGCTTCGTGAACACCACCGTCAGTAACCGGCCTGCGTCCGGCTCTCCCAGGCACAGCACCCGCTGCTCACCCTGCCGGAGCTGAACAGCCACAACCAGAGGGTCGTTGAGCAGGACTTGTTCGGCCTCCTCCGGCGTCGCCGCATGCCGTGCAATGTGCCGGACGTTCGCTTCATCCCACTCGAATTCCATCCAGTATTAACATTGTCCATACGCGGCGGACGGCTGTCAAGCGTCCCCCACGGGACGGCCGCCTCCCTCCGCCAAGCGCGCCGTGTGATCCCACATCACAAAGGTCCCCCCAACCCTGACGCTCGAAACGGGTATCGCTTTCCGTGCGATTGCGAAGGATCCGCCATTACGGCCCCCAACCTGGGCAAGGTGGCGTCCCGGAGCGCACAAGCGGACCTTCTGGGGCTCGCAGAATACAGTGACAAGCTCCGACGTGGCGCGGGCACTCGTGCCTAATGCCGCAAACTTTTGGAAGTTGGGGACTGCCACAGTCTACCCCTTTCGATGAGGAAACGAATGCGGCTTCGGCCAGACCGCTCGCGGATAGGACCGGCGCTTTCGGTTGCGCTTCG
>JBEKWU010000140.1:0-12210 GCA_049512775.1 Bryobacteraceae bacterium | reverse complement strand
CTGTCTCGCCCAGATTTCCGCCCCCAACGAAGCTGGGGTGGCGATGGGGCATTTGCATTTCAAGGTCCGCGACCTCGAGGCGCACAGGAAGCTCTGGGTGGACGTGCTGGGCGGCACTCCCTCGAAGCTCGACGGCATGGAGATGGCCACGCTGCCGGGGGTGGTGATTCTCTGGGAGAAGGGCGAGCCGGCCGGCGGCACCGTAGGCTCCGTCATCGGCCATATCGCTTTCCAAGTCCGCGACCTCAAGGAAGTGCTTGCCAGGGCCCGGGCCAATGGAATCAAGATCGCCAGCGAATCCCCGTTGTTCCTGGAGGCGGACGGCGAGGTGCGCGTGGAACTGGGCCAGAACCGCGCGCTCCCGGCGCCCGTCGTGTTCCACCACATCCATTTCTACGACTCGGCGGTTGCGGAGACCAAGGCGTGGTACGTGAAGACGTTCGGCGCCACGCCCGGCAGACGGGGCAACTTCGAGGCCGCCGACATACCGGGGGCCAATCTCACTTTTGCGCCATCGGAGTCGCCCACCGCCGGCACCAAGGGCCGCACGCTCGATCACATCGGCTTCGAAGTCAAGAACTTAGAGGCTTTCGTCCGGAAGCTCGAGGCCGCCGGGGTGAAGTTCGACGTCCCCTTCCGCAGGATTCCCTCCCTCGGACTCTCGCTCGCCTTCCTCACCGATCCCTTCGGAACCTACATCGAGCTGACCGAAGGGCTGGCCGCGCCGCCGATGGCCGGGCCGGTCCGCTATCTGCCCGAGCAGAAGATCTGGGCGCTTTCCACCGACCGCACCACCTACCTGCTCGGCGTCAACGAGAAGAACGAACTCCAGAGCGTTTACTGGGGCAAGAAGCTGTCCCGCCTGGATGGCGTCGCCGCGGCGCACACGGCCAGCGCAGCCTCCTCCTTCGAGTCTCCCGAGGGCATGACCGCCGAGGAGTATCCCGGCTGGGGCGGCATGCGGTATGCGGAGCCGTGCCTGAAAGTCACCCTGGCGGATGGAGTGCGCGACCTGGTCCTGAAGTACGTCTCGCACGAAATCCGCGGCGACGCGCTCACCATCCGGCTCAAGGACCTCCAGTACGACTTGTTCGTGGACCTCGCCTACCGCGTTCATGCGGCCACGGGGATCGTCCGCAAAGAGGCGCGCGTCGTGAATGCGACCGGGCAGGCGGTGGTGGTGGAGAGCGCGCAGTCCGGCGTCTGGAATCTGCCGCCCGGCGAGGGCTACCGCCTGAGCTACCTGGCGGGCCGCTGGGCCGGCGAGACGCAGCTCATCCAGGAGCCGGTCCACCGTGGGGTCAAGGTGCTCGAGAGCCGGCGGGGCGACACCAGCCACGAGTTGAATCCATGGTTCGCCATCGATTACCAGGGCCGCGCGGACGAAGAGCACGGCCGGGTGTGGTTCGGCGCGCTGGCCTGGAGCGGCAACTGGAGGCTGGCAGTCGAGCAGACCTCGAACCAGTTGGTGCGCGTGGTGGGCGGCTACAATCCCTTCGACTTCGGCTACCTGCTCAAGCCCGGGGAGAGCCTGGAAATGCCGCCTTTCTACGGCGGCTTCACGGATCAGGGCTTCGGCGAGGCCTCCCGGCTGATGCATCGCTTCGAGCGCGACATCATCCTGCCGCGCCGCTCCGCCTCGCGCCTGCGCCCCATCCTCTACAACTCCTGGGAAGCCACCACCTTCAACGTGAGCGAGGAGGGCCAGAAGCAGCTCGCCGAAAAGGCCGCCAGGATCGGCGCCGAGCTGTTCGTCATGGACGACGGCTGGTTTGGCGCGCGCAACCACGATCGCGCCGGACTGGGCGACTGGTTCGTCAACTCGAAGAAGTTCCCCAACGGCTTGCCGCCGCTGATCGCGCGCGTGAAAGAGCTGGGCATGAACTTCGGCCTATGGGTGGAGCCAGAAATGGTGAACCCGGACAGCGACCTGTACCGCGCGCACCCCGACTGGGCCATCCACTTCCCCGACCGCCCGCTCAGCCAGGGCCGCAATCAGCTCGTGCTCAACATGGCCCGCGACGACGTCAAAGAGCACATCTTCGGCGTGCTCGACAAGCTGCTTTCGGAAAACGACATCCGCTTTCTCAAGTGGGACATGAACCGGCCCGTTTCCGAGCCCGGCTGGCCCGCTCTTCCAGTCGCCGAGCAGAAGAGGTTCTGGGTGAAGTACGTCGCCAACGTCTACGAGATCTTCGACCGCCTGCGGGCCAGGCATCCGGAGTTGGAGATCGAAGCCTGCTCCGGCGGCGGGGCGCGCGTGGATCTGGGCATTCTGACGCGCGTCGAGCAGGTTTGGACCTCGGACAACACCGACGCCTTCGACCGCCTGCGCATCCAGGACGGTTTCAGCTTCGCCTATGCGCCGAAAGTCATGATGGCGTGGGTGACCGACGTGCCCAACATGAACGGGCGCTCGACGCCGCTCCAATTCCGCTTCCTGGCGGCCATGATGGGTTCGCTCGGCATCGGCGCCAACCTGAACCATTGGAGCGAGCCGGATTTCGCGCTGGCGGCGAAGATGGTTTCCTACTACAAGTCGATCCGCGCGACCGTCCAGGAGGGCGACCTCTACCGGCTGTTCTCACCGCGCGACGGCGACCTCACCGCCAACCAGTATGTCTCGGCCGACGGCAGGCAGTCCGTGGTCTTCGTGTTCCAGCACTCGCAGCAGTTCAACCGCCCCGCGCCGGCGGTCTATCTCCGCGGGCTGGACGAGAACGCGCTCTACCGCCTCCAGCCCATCGACGGCAAGCTGGTGGAAAGGCCGCCAGTCGCCAGCGGCTCCTGGCTCGCCAACCACGGCCTGCGCTTCCGGCTGCGCGGCGACTTCGACAGCTCCTCCGTGCTGCTCGAGAAGCTGCCGTAACGCCGTCACGGCTGGGCCACCGGCACCGAGAGAGAGCCCACGGCGCCGCTGGCGTGGTCATAGACCAGGACACGGATCTTCTTGACGCCGCTGCTGACCGGGACATCCGGCGCGAAGGGCAGACCGCCCTTGGCAACGGTCTCGCGCTGTTCTTTCGTGAGCCGGATGCCGAAGTCCGCGGGCACGGGATCCCCCGCCAGCCCGTTGGCGGAGTAAGCCGCCACCAGGACGGTGACGTGGCCGGTGAAGACGCCGCCCTCCTCGCGCAGCGACAGGTCGGGGAGGTCGATCCGGACCTGCATATGAATCACCTTCTGCGCGCCGGAAACCGGAGAAGCGGTCAGGCGCAGGCCGATCTGCGGATCGTCGGCGGGGCTCCTGAGCGCGGCCATCAGCGCCTCCTGCGCCCGCATCATCGGCGGCCGTGCATCGGGATAGGCATAGTAGCGCTGCCGCACCTCGATCTTCACGCCCTTCCGTTCGCAGGTCACCTTCACGCGGTGAAACCGGTTGTCGAAGCTTTCCGGAGGCGCTTCATAGCCCAGCGCGTAGCCGCCGGCGGGATCGCTGGCCAACCGGGACAGGATGGTGCGGAGCTCGTCGCCGAAGAAAGGCCGCCCCCCCGTGAAACCGGCGAATTCCACCATGTAGCGGTTCGTATTGGGATCGGTGATGTTGGCGTACGTCACCGGGTTGACGGGAACCCCGGTGCGGTCCAAGGTGACGGCGAGGTGCGCCACGTAGAGCGCGCAGTCCATCCACTCGCCGCTGCAAGAGGTCTTCGGGTTCGACACCGTCGGCACGTCCTTCATCACCCAGAGGATATTTCTCTCGCCGGAGAAGAACACCAGTTGCCGCGCCAGCGTTTCCAATGCCACGTAGGTCTTCTTGGTGAAGTCCTCGTCCGTCATGCCGGCCGGGCGGGCGCCAAGGTGGCTCTTGATGAGCGCGTCGAACCGCGACTCGATCCCCTGCGTCCAGGTCTTGTCGTCCGCGGCCGCAACCAACGGGTCCTGCGGAATCGCATGCACTGGAAGCAGGCTGCCGTCCATCGTCAGGACGTAGAGGTACACCGATTCGCCGGATTCGAGCTGTTGCAGGGAATGGCCCACCTTCTTGTACGCATCCAGTGCTTCCACGCGGCTCTGATTCAACAGGTCGAACAGGATGGCGGTGGTGTGAGGAGGCAACGGGACGCGGTTGGAGAGTTCGCCGGGCGCCACCTTGCCGGCGGGCGACGCGCCTGTGCGATGGAAGTACACGATGCGCTCCGGCTTGCCCTGATCCGTCACTTGCAGATCGGCGGGGTTCAGGTCGCCCACCGGCTGGCCCTTGTTGTCCAGCGCGAGAATGTTCAGACGCACCAGCGCCGGCGCCGTCTGAGCCGGAGCGGGAACCGGGAACGTGAATGCGGCCAGAGTGAACGCGCCGCTGAGGAATCGGACCAGCGTCATAGGTGTCTCCCAACCCGCCGGAACCCTCGTAACTCCGGGTTGCGGCCTCCATCTATGATCTCGCGGAACCGGGCCGCCGTCCACACGCAATGGCGGCGATTCGTCCCTTGAACGCGCTACTTCTGCGGCTGCGCCGCGGGCTCGACCAGATCGAGGCGCGCTTTCCAGGCATCCGGCTCGGCCACCGGGCCGCGCTCCGTGAAGTTCATCAGTACGTCGCCGCCCGGATCGTACCGGGGCCAGTCCGGCCGTCCTGCGCCGTTCGGGTCGCCGGCCTTTGCGAACGCGGCCCAGTAGGCATTGGCGGCCTCCGCGATGCCCGCGTCGGCGGCCGTCAGTTCCTTGCCGTACCGGGCTGCCACCGTGTTGAAGACGAACGGGATTTCCGTCGCATGGGGCGCACCGTGCCACTGCTCGCGCATCGACTCGGCCACGTACGAGAAGCGGTACTCGTAGGCGCGCTCGCCGGCGGCCGCCATGGCCCGCACGATGAACCGGGCCGGCTCGACCATCATCTTGTCGGATGCGATCAGGCTGCCGATGGCCCGAGCGTCGGTCGAATTCCCCGGGTTATACACCTGTTGCGCCTTGTCCCGGTTCGCTCCAAACGGAGCGAACACCTCGTCCATGGTTCGCGCAAACGAGAATCCGATGTCGCTGCTGTTGGCGCCGGCGATCAGCGGAACCTTCGCCTGCCGCCCAGCCTCGAACGCCTGCTCCACCGCTTCGACGACGATGGCTCCATCGAGCATCGGCCCCGAATACGTGGGCGATCGCATGGTCGTCATGTTCAGGCCGTCGACCACCTTCTCGGATGGCAGCCGCCGCAAGGCATCCAAAGCGGCCTGGTCCTCGCCTTCGATGCCGGCCTTCTTCGCGAAGGCCAAGCCGACCGCTTCCGCCGAGGGCAGATCCGGGCTGGATTCCCGCAGCCGCCGCATGGGACCGAGCAGATTCCGTCCGCCTCCCGATTCGACGATGGCCTTGTGGAACAGGCCCCGCGCCGCCGGCGACGTCATCATCGTCAGTACCGAGTGCCCGCCCGCCGATTCGCCAAAGATTGTCACGTTCCCTGGGTCCCCGCCGAATCTGGAGATGTTCTTCCGGACCCACTTCAGTGCCGTGATCTGGTCCATGAAGGTGTAGTTTCCGAGAGGTCCCCCGGGGTTCTCTTTCGCCAACGCGGGATGCGCGAAAAAGCCGAAACGGCCGACCCGGTAATTGAAGCTGACCAGCACGATCCCGCGCTCGGCGAAGTGCGTTCCGTCGTACACCGCCGGGGAACTGCCGCCGTTGACGAACCCGCCGCCGTAAATCCACACCATGACGGGCAGCTTGCCATGGGGCTTGGCGGGAGCCCACACGTTCACGTAGAGACAGTCCTCGTTCGGCTTGGTGCCCAGCGGCGCGGCGTCGCTGGGGAACGGCAACTGCATGCAGTCCGGGCCGTATGCGACGGCCGGGCGCACGCCCCGCCAGGACTCCACGGGCTGCGGAGCCCGCCACCGGTTCGCACCCGTCGGCGGCGCGGCAAACGGGATGCCTTTGAACGCAACCACCTTGCCGCTCACCGCTCCTTTCAGCCGGCCGGAGTCGATTTTGACCTGATCCGCGGCGCCGGCCGCCAGGCCGCTCCACAGCGGGATTGCCGAGAGGCAGAGTACTACTTTGGTGAGAGTCATATCCTTCTCCCGCGTCCAGCGCTGCTCAGCGGCCGCCGCCGATTCGAAACGCACCGCTCAGCGGCAGGTCTCGCGACGATCCGCCCACGCGGACCGTGTAGTCGCCGGGCTCGAGCTTCCAGGCGTCTGTATCTGCATCGAAGATCGAGAGGTAGAGCGGCGCCAAGGCCAGTGTGATGGTCTTGGCTTCTCCCGGGGCCAGTCGCACTTTTTCCCAGCTCACCAGGCGCTGGAACGGCTCTCCGGCGGCCTCCGGGAGCCTGACGTACACTTGCGCGATCTCGGCGCCCGCGCGCTTTCCGGTGTTCTTAACCGTGAAAGTCACTGCCGGCGCCGGTCCCGGCGCGACCTTCAGATCGGAGTAGGCCCAGGTCGTGTAAGAGAGCCCGAATCCGAACGGGAACAGAGGGTTTTTGCCTTCCGCGTCGTACCACTTGTAGCCGACCTTCAAGCCCTCGCTGTAATCCAGATCGAATTTCCTGCGGTTCGCTTTGAAGGCCGCGCCCGGGAATATCGGGACCAAGTCGGCGTCGCTGGCCGGAGGCGGCTGCTGCGCCAGCTTCGGATGCGGCAGGTCGGCTTCCGAGCGGGGGAAAGTCAAAGGCAGCTTGGCGGAGGGATTCACCTCTCCAAAGAGAATGTTGGCGATCGCCTCCCCGCCCCGGATCCCCGGAAACCAGGCTTCCACAACCGCGCCGACCCGGTCGATCCACGGCATGGTTACCGCTCCGCCGGTCTCCAGCACCACCACCGTGCGCGGGTTCGCGGCGGCCACCGCGCTTACCAGGGCGTCCTGGTTGTCCGGCAACGACAGGTTCCGCTGGTCCGCCCCTTCGCTGGTCGGCTGGCTGGCGAAGACGATGGCGATGTCGGAGGCCGCAGCCAGCGCCGCGGCGGCGGCCGGATCGGTTCCCGGGTTGTACTCGACCTTGGCGTTCGGCGCCTTGGCGCGGATCGCTTTCAGCGGCGAGGAAGGATGCCAGACCACCTGCTCGAACCAGGGAGCCTTAGGCGGGGTCGGAGGCGGCACCGCGTTGCCACCGGGCGGGTCCACTTGCGCGGAGCCTCCGCCGGAAGGCACGCCCACGTCCGCGTGCGACCCGATCACCGCGATCGAGCGAATCCCCGAGGCCGACAGCGGCAGCAGCCCCTGCGCGTTCTTCAGCAGTACCGAGCCCTGCTCCTCGACCCGTTGCGCCACTTCGAAACCCTTGAAGATATCCGGCACCTTGCGGGACGGCGGGTTGTCGAACAGGCCGGCCGCGAACTCCGAGCGCAGGATCCGCCGAACCATGTCGTTCAGCCGCGCCACCGGCACGGCGCCGGTCTCCACCGCCTTCTTCAGCTCTTTGCCGAAGAACTGATCCCCGGGCATTTCCATATCCAGCCCGGCCAGAGCGGCCTTCGCCGTGCTATGCGTGGCGCCCCAGTCCGAGACCACGAAGCCCGGGAAGCCCCACTGCTTCTTGAGGACATCGTTCAGCAGATAACTGTTCTCGCAGGCGTAGTCTCCATTCAGCAGGTTATAAGAGCACATGACGGCGCCCAGGCCCGACTCCCTGATTCCGATCTCGAACGCCAGCAGATCGGTCTCCCGCATGGCGCGCTTGCCGATCTTGACGTTGACGTAACTGCGGCCGTTCTCCTGGTCGTTCAGGGCGTAATGCTTGATGTGGCCGATGACGCCCTGCTCCTGGAGCGCCTTCATCTCCGCGCCGGCCAGCCTGCCAGCCAGGATCGGGTCTTCCCCCTTGTACTCGAAGTTGCGGCCGTTGCGTGCTTCGCGGGTCAGATTCACTCCGCCGCCCAACGACATATTGAAACCCTGATCCCGAAGCTCCGTGCCGATCAGGGTTCCATATTCGCGCGCCACATTCAGGTCCCAACTGGAAGCCTCGGCAACGCAGGATGGCAGCGGCGTCGAATAGCGTCCGAAAGCCGCGCCCCGGGCGACGCCGACCGCCGAGTCGGACAGTTGCAGGTCGGGGATTCCCAGGCGCGCGATGCCGGGGAGGAATCCGGCGCCCCCGAGCGAGCGCGTCGCGGGAGCCTCGGCTGTCACGGATGGCTCGCGCCAGCCTACTCCGTGCAGCAGGGAGAGCTTCTCGTCCAGAGTCATCGCCGCGACCAGAAGATCGGCACGCTGGTCGGGGGACAGACTCCTTTCCATCCAAGGCCCTTTGGGCCTCTGCTGCTGCTGCCTGGGTCCCTGAGCCCACAGAGAAGCAACGGAAACAGTGATGAGTGCCACTCGCAAAATCGGTTGGGCCAACCGCCTCAAGTTGCGCTGGTTACGCATAAGTCCACCTTTCCATGCTGAAAATCTGAGTTGGGAACGCACCGCTCCGCGGACCGAGACCAATGGCGGTGACCGGAACGGTGCAAGCAACAGGATACCATTGTATGCAAGAGCCGCACGACAGCGGGCTGCCAGGAGTTGTCCGGCCGAGCTCTGCGCGCCGTTGCATGCAATCTGGTGTAGAATGGTCGCCGTGAACGCATCCAAGCCGAAACCCTCCCGCGTGGCCGAGGCGATTCCGCAGACGGACCGGGTGGTCTTCGCACTGCGCGAGATGCTGCTGCGTGGCGAGTTTCGGCCCGGCGAGCGCCTCGCCGAACTGGCCTTGGTTCCGCTGCTCAACGCCTCGCGAACCCCCGTCCGCCTGGCCCTCCAGCGGCTCGCGCACGAGGGGCTTGTGGAGGCCGTGCCAACCCGCGGCTTTCGTGTGCGGGCGTTCACGGTTTCGGACATTTGGGACGCCATCGAGATTCGGGGTGTACTGGAAGGGATGGCCGCCCGGCTCGCCGCCGAGAGACTCTCCAGCCCCGACGAACTCGCTGAGCTGCGCTCCAGTTGCGCGGAGCTCGAGCAGCTCCTGCCGATGACCTTGGAGACCTTCGTCAGGTACCTCGAAGAAAACGACAGGTTTCATCGGGAGTTGTGGCGGCTGGCCAAGAGTCCGGTGCTGACCCGGATGATCGAATCCGCGATCGCTCTTCCGTTCGCCGCACCGGACGCGCTGCTGTTCGGCCACTTGGAATCCGCGGAGAGAGCCGCCGCAGGGGCGGTTGCCCTCGAGCATCATCGTTCCATCACTGAAGCCATCCAGAACAGAGAAGGAACGAGAGCCGAACACCTCGCCCGGGAGCATTCGCGCATGGCACGCAGGAACCTGGAATGGGCGCTTCATGACGGAGAGATGTTCCGCCGTATCCCCGGCGCTTCGCTCGTGACCCTGTCTCCGACCTCTTGAGTCCCTGAGGCGCCGCGGCTACTGGAACAATTGCGGCGCGAACTCGTTCAGGTAGTTGCGCCAGTTGATCCAGGTGTGGGCGCCGGGACTTTCCTGGAAAACGGGCTCGAAACCGTGCTTCTTGAGCATCTCCACGGTAGCCCGGGTCGTGCCGATCAGGAAGTCGTTCACGCCGGTGCTGAACCAGAGCAGCTTCAGCCCTTTGCGCGCGGCGGCGTCGTCGAGTTCGGCCAGATGCTGTTCCTCCCAGGAGGGACCGGGAGGCGGCGCCGGAGCGGCGGAAGGGGAGGGCGCCGCGCCAGGCGCGGGCGGGCGGACCGGGCCGGCGATTCCGAACACTCCCGAGCTGAACACGCCGGCGTAGGCGAACTGGTCCGGGTGCGGGATGACGATGTTGAGCGTTTGACCGCCGCCCATCGACAGGCCGGCGATGGCCCGATTCGGCCGGTCGGTGTAGACGCGGTAGTGGGTCTCGGCATAGGGCAGGATGTCGTTCAGGAAGTCCTGGACGAACTCATCGATTGCTCCCGGCCCGCGCCCGCCGCCCGCTCCGGGGCCGCGGAAGGTCCGGCTGGTGTGTCCCGCCGGCATGACCACCACCATCGGCTTGGCCTTCTTGGCCGCAATCAGGTTGTCCAGAATGAAGCCGGCCCGGCCCACCGAGGTCCAGGAGTCGTCGCAATCGCCCGCCCCGTGCAGCAGGTAAAACACGGGGTACTTCCCCTGGCCCAGTTCGTATCCTGGCGGCGTGTACACGTGCATGCGGCGGAATCTCTTCAGACTGCTCGAGTAGTAGGTGACGGCTGCGACAGCTCCGTGCGGCACCTCCTTGGTCTCCATGAAATCCGCGCCCGGCACATAGACCAGACTCCAGGCGTTGTTGTTGGACTCGCTGACCGACGGGTTTCGGGGATCCATCACCGCCACTCCGTCCAGGTTGAAGTTGTACCGGTAGGCGCCTGGATCGATCGGGCCGAGCGCGACCTCCCAAACGCCGTTGTCACCCTTCGTCATGGCGGCGCCTTGGAGATTTCCGGGGATGTCGGTCCCGGTCAGCTTGACACTCTGCGCCCGCGGCGCATAGATGCGGAACGTCACGCGCCGATCGGGCTGCACTTCCGGAGACACCACCACAGGCCCCTGCGGGCCGGGCAGAGCTCGAGCAGGCTGAGCCGCCGGCGCGGCTGCCGGCTGTCCTAAAGATGCCGTCGCCGTGGCGAGGACCACGATCAGCGCGGCCGCGATCCGAATGCGTTCGGTTCTGTCCTTCATCTGCCTTCACCTCTCTCCTATCTTCGCTTGTTCTGAAACGGCAAAGGGGCAAGTTCGGCCGGATCTAAAACGGTCCCCGGGCGGCGCGCTTCAGGTACTGACCTCTGCCGGCGCGGCCGGCGAACCGGCCGTTTTCCACAATGACCTCCCCACGCGACAGGACGGTGCGGGCGGCTCCTTTGACGCGGAAGCCCTCGTACATCGAGTAGTCGACGCGCATGTGATGCGTCTCCGCGCTGATGACGTGCTCGGCCAGCGGGTCCCAGATCACGATGTCGGCGTCGCTCCCGGCGAGGAGCTCTCCCTTCCTCGGATACAGCCCGAAGATCCTCGCGGGGGCGGTCGAGACCAACTCGACGAAACGGTTCAGACTGAAGCGGCCTTCGTTCACGCCGAAGTGATAGAGCAACTCCAGCCGGTGCTCGATGCCGGGACCGCCATTGGGGATCTTGCTGAAGTCGCCCCGGCCCAGCGATTTCTGGTCCTGAAAACGAAACGGGCAGTGATCGGTCGAAACCACTTGCAGATGGCCGTTCCCGAGCCCCTCCCACAGTTTCGGCTGATGCCGTTTCTCCCGCAACGGCGGGGTCAAAACGTACTTCGCTCCTTCGAAGCCGGGACGGGCCAGGTCGTCCACCGAGAGGAGCAGATACTGAGGGCATGTTTCCGCGAAAACCGGCACGCCGCGTTCGCGGGCCTCGCGCACCTGGTTCAGCGCGTCTTCCGAAGACACGTGCACGATGTAGATTGGCGCGCCGGCCATCTCCGCCAGTGCGATGGCGCGGTGAACGGCTTCAGCTTCCGCGGCGACGGGCCGGGTGAGCGCGTGATACAGGGGCGCGGTCTGGCCCTCGGCCAGCGCGCGGCGCACGAGCACGTCGATGACGCTGCCGTTCTCGGCGTGCATCAGAATGAGCCCGCCGTTTCTCGACGTGCGGCAAAGAGCTTCGAAAATCGCGCCGTCGTCGAGCATGAGAGTGGCGGGATAGGCCATGAACAGCTTAAAGCTGGTCACGCCTTCCGCCACCAGCTCATCCATGTCCTCGAGCCCTGCGTTGCCGAGATCGGTGACGATCATGTGCAGGCCGTAGTCGATTGTGGCGCGTCCTTCCGCTTTCCCGCGCCAGGTCTCGAACGCCTCGCGCATTCGGGTGCCGCGGGGCTGAGTGGCGAAATCGATGATGCTGGTGGTTCCCCCGAATGCGGCCGCCCGGGTGCCTGTCTCGAAGTCGTCGCTCGACCGGATGTTCCCCAACGGCATGTCCAGGTGGGTGTGCGCGTCGATGCCGCCTGGCAGCACCAGCATGCCCGTTGCGTCGATCACCCGGTGCGACGGCTCGAGGGGAATTGCGGCGGCCACCCGATGGATCCGCTCGCCCTCGATCAGAATGTCGGCGGCAACCGTGCGCTCCGCCGTAACCACCGTGCCGTTGCGAATCAGGATGCTCAACGTCAGCCTCCCGAGCGCGTCCGCAGCAGATCCGCGTCGGTCTCGCGCACCTTCTCGAACTCCTCGTCCCAAAAGGACTGGGACTGCATCTTCGCCAGGTACGAACGGGAATAGTTGAAACCGGTCCAGACCTGTTCCTTGTAGCCGAACAGCCGCTCCTTCTGTTCCCGGGGACGCAGGTCCAGCATCTCGCGGCGATCGCAGGCCCGAAAAACTTCCTCGAAACGCT
>JBEKWU010000139.1:0-12306 GCA_049512775.1 Bryobacteraceae bacterium | reverse complement strand
AGCCGCAGAAACGGCCCTGCCGGTGATCAGACCGCGTGGTCCGCTGGTTCGGCCTGCTCGCACGCGAAATCGGTGCCGTTGGTGGCACCGCCAAAACGCGAGTTTATCCACGGGCTGCTAGAGCATCCGGAGTGGATCATCTGGCGTTCCGAAACGCCCGGGCAAAAAGCTCCGGATCCGTCCGTGTATGCAACACAGATCCTGCCGGTGTACGGCCTTCTCAACTACGGATTGCCGAAAGTGCGAGAGTACGTCGTGTCGATGGTCGACAGGATGGTGCGTCGCTACGGGATTCGCTACATTCGGTACGACTGCAACATCGCGCCGCTCATCTACTGGGAATCCGTGGATCAGCCGCATCGGCGCGGAGCAGCGCAGATTCGCCACGTTGAAGGACTGTACGAGGTATTGGAGCGAATTCGGAAGCTGCATCCCGACCTCCTGCTGGAGGGTTGTGCCAGCGGCGGACGCCGCATCGACCTACAGACGGCGCGTCACTTTCACTCGTTCTGGATCAGCGATCACACCTATGATCCGCACATCGTCCGCTGGCATCTCCACGGAATCCAGCATTTTCTTCCCGGAAATTACGCGTATGCCTGCTATGTACTACCGCTGCCGAATCGGAAGCAGTTCGACCTGTCCGACCTGTCGTTTCAAAGTTTCTTCGGCGGTGCATTCGGCACAGGTGGGCGAATCGATGAATGGCCAGCCGAACTTGCCGCCCGGGCGCGGACGCACGTCCGCGTCTACAAGACGATTCGAAAGTACCTTCTGGAAGACTTTTTTCCGCTGACGCCCCAGCCTCAGACACTCGAGAGCTGGCAAGCATGGCAATTTCACGATCCACGGCTGGACGAAGGATTCGTGCAGATTTTCCGGCTGGAATCTACCGAGGAGCAGCAGGCATTCGCCCTGAAAGCTCTGAACGCCTCCGCGGTCTACCAGTGCATGGATGCCTATACGCTTGAAATGTGGAAGCAGAGCGGGCGCGAATTGACCTCGGAGGGGATCAAGCTCGCCGTGCCTCGTATGGCATCGCGGGTTGTCTTGTACCGAAAAACCGGATGAAGCCGAGGATCCAGATGAAGCCAAGGATTCGGCCCGTCAGCGCGGCGCGGCGCCGGCAGATATGCTGCTCCGGTCGAGTCCTTCACTGCGGAGTCCCTGATACCCACCGTCAACCGCCAGATCGGCCACCTTGAGGAACGAGGTGTCCTCGCTCAATAGGAACAGGATTGCAGACGAAACCTCGACAGGGTCGCCGCATCGCTCAAACATGTGATACTGCCCCCAGACCGGTTCTCATTGTGCGCGGTCGTCGTGAGCGGCACGATTTACTTCCGAACTCCAGATCCAACCGGGGCTTACGCTGTTCACACGTATTCCGTAAGACGCAAAATCCAACGCCATGCATTTGGTTATCGTGTGGACTGCACCCTTGGCCGCGTTATAGGTCCACCGGTTGGGCTGGGCGATGAACGCGGGGATGCTGGAGACATTCACAATGGCCCCGCCGCCGGAACGCCGCATCGGTTCGGCGGCGAGCTGTGCCATTGTGGCGTAGGCAACGGGACCGACCTCGAGGACACGGTTCCAATCGGCGCGCGAAGCATCGGCACCATGCGCGAGGAACTAGAAGGCGTTGTTGGCCAGAAAATCCAGTCGCTGCCAACGGCCGGCAGTGGCTTTCACGGCTTCTCTGCAAAAATGCCTCGTCGGCCATGTCGCCTTAAGAGAATCGGACGTCGCAACCAGCTTCCCGCCAAGCGGCTGCGACCTGATCGCCGGAATCAGACGGATCCGTGAACAGCGACGCCGCACCTTCCTTCAGCAGTCCCTGGGCGGGTGCGTTTCCGATGCCGGAGGCACCGCCGGTGACCACGGCAACCTTGCTCCGAAAACGATCCCTGATAGCCATTCAATTCCTCATTCGATTCATCTCCGCAGTTCTCGGCCCCGCTCAGCTTATCGTGCCGTTGGAGATGGGCAGCGGAGACTCGCCGAGATGCTGCACACCGTTCACTACATTCCTGAGTGCCCCGTGCAGAATCGCGCGGCGGACCAGATCCGCCGAGGACCGCCGCATTTCAAGAATCGACTCCTGCGAATAGAACGCACTGTGCGGCGTGAGTATGCAGGACGGAAAGCGCGCCACGAGGTCGAGGCCCTGTGGCTCATGCTCCAGGACATCCAGGCCGGCGCCCGCGATCCAACCCTCGGCGAGCGCCTCAGCGAGCGCCTCGTAGCTGACTACCGCCCCTCGGGCAGTGTTGATCAAGTACGCCTCGCGTTTCATCGTGCGCAGCTCGCATCGGCCGATCAGGTGGCGCGTCTGTTCGTTGAGTGGAACGTGCAGGGACACCACGTCGGCCGCTCGCAGCAAGCCTTCGAGGGATTCGTCGCGCACGACGCCGATGGCTTTTTCGTAGCCGCAGGGGAGCAACGGGTCGTAGAAGCGCACAGCATATCCCAGCGCCTTCGCACGAAGCGCCGTCGCAGTTCCGATGCGACCGCAACCGACGACCCCAAATATCTGCCCGCGCACGCGACGGCAGCGCCAGGCCGTTTCCCAGTGCCAGTTGCCGGCACGAACGTCCTCAATAAGCAGACGTAACTGGCGGTTAAGCGCCAGGCTGAGGGTGATCGCGTGGTCGGCAACTTCTTCGGTTCCGTAATCGGGGACGTTCGATACCGCGATACCTCTGGCGGCCGCTGCTGAGACATCAATGTTCTCGAAACCAACTCCATTCCGAACGATAATCCTGGTTTTCGTGAGGCACCGGATGATATTGGCGGTTAGTTCGACGTGGTGCCAGACGATCAGTGCGGAAGCGTCTGCGCAGTAGGGACGGAATTCGTTATCCTGACTGATATGCACCAGGTGTACCTGGGCGCAATCGCGCAGCACTTCCTGTTCGACGGCGGCATCGTGAACGTGCGGAACCTGTGTGCAGTCGAGCACGAAGACGTGCACTGGATCGTTTAGAGAATACGGCATATGTTCCTGCGTTGCTGTTGGCGCCCGGACACTCCCTGACGAACGTCAACCGGCCGGACTGGATCCAACGACTGAGAGTCCGCCTTGGCGGCGCACACGCCGCCGCTGTACGACTCGTCCGCGGCATCCGCCGCGCGTCGGAGCAACCGGCCGGAAATCGGCATTCCAGCGATCTCTAGCCGACCTGGACCGAATCCAGATTGATCTGAATATCGCTCGCTTGCGTCATGCCAATCGGCCACTCTGGCCGCTCATAGAGACCGCCGAAGGCGAGTTTGCGTAAAACAGGAGAAGAGAGCTCGCGCGGCGCGGCACCATTCACGGAGATGGCAAAGCCTTGCGGGCGTATGTGAACCATTATACGGTTCCATTCCTTCACACGGACCAGGGCCACATTCAACCACTCTCCTTCTGTTGATTTCGCCTGGATCGCGTCGGCTTGATCACTCTGGCTGTACACGACGCGGACGGACGCGCCTCCACGGGTCTTGCCGCCGAGGGTCAGGATCGGGAACGGGTTGCCGTCGTAGGAGTTGACGTTCACTTCGAAGGACACGCGCAACTCCGGCTGTGCGGTCAGTTTTGCCGTCATCACAAGACCCAGCGTGCTGAACCGGTGCCCCAGGCGCGCCAACCGGTCCTCAATCCGCAGCCCAGTACGTCCTTCGCGGGGCAGGAAGAACGGTTCCGAAAAATCGGGGAGCGGATCGATGATCGAAGACTGGATTCCGCCAGGATAGGTATACGCAAGGTACAGGCGGCCGCTGTTCGTGAATCCGCTGGGGTAGAAGGCGCGGCCCCCAGGCGGCTGGACCACCGGTCCGGGGAGCAGGAGATCCGGGTCGCACACCGGAGAACAGAACAACGAAAGAAAGTACCGATCGTACGAGATCTTCTCAGGGATCCGCACGTACCAGTCGTTCATCACCGCGAGGAGATCGCTGGCCGAACGCGTTTGTGCCACGGCAAACATCCGGGAGCAGATCGAATCGACCTCGACAGGCCGCGCTTTGCTCCAGCGGCGGCCTTGCGCGTCGGCCTCGGCAGTGAGGATCATCCGGTGCGGTTTCTCGGCACGCTGCGGCGCATCCTGAGCCGTGGAGTTGCGGATCAGCAGACCGATGCCGCCATCTGGCTTCTCGAAGAGAACCGGCTCCCAGAGATAGATGGTCTCACCGCCAAACAGTGCAGGATCTTCACCGGTTTCGGACCAGGACATCGCCTCGATCGGATCACTCCATTCCCAGTGTTTTCCGCCGTCGAAGCTCAAGAGAACGGCTGCGTAACGCGTTGTTCCAACGATGAAGTCACCCACATTAGGGAGGCTGCATGGGAACATCAAGACATCTTTGCTCGTGAGCAGGCCGTGAGTCGTCGGGAACCCTACCACCTTGCCTTTTAGACTCTTCGGAGCCGTGGGGACCTCGCTGTTTAGCCAGTGCACTCCATCGAGAGAAGACGACACGAAGGTCTGGCGGCTGGTCAGTGTGCACCATGCACAGAACAATATCCGGTCATGGTAGTTGATGAAGCCTGGCTGCCACTGGTTGTCCTTGTCAACGGGGTTCTCGCTGCCGCCCTCGCGCGTGAACGGGCGGATCGGCTTCGACCAGTGGAAAAAGTCGTCACTGACGCTCGAATAGTTGAACTGTCCTGGCGCGTTCTCCAATGCGGTTCCGTTCGCGTTCCATGCGGCGATGTAGCGGCCTTTGAACTTGACGATGTCCGCATCGTGATTGTACTTGAGGAGTGGCGTGATTCCAGGATGTCTCGTGTAGATATCGGTGGTATGTACTCTCGGGCGGTAGATTGATAGCGTCTTGCGACCGGTAACCCGCGCCGGCGAGGCCGCGGCCATGTAGCCCGCCGGCATTGCCGCACCCATCCGCAGGGCCGCGCGCCGGGATATCCCGACTCCATAATTCATAAGATCACCTCCTGAATTTTCGGCCTGCGCTTCCGGCGGCGGACGCCACGCGGCTGGTGGCGAACGCCGTCATTCCACGGGTCACCACCAGCCGCGACCATGTGCTCAGAAGATGAGCTTGACTGCGAATTGTATCTGCCTGGGATAGCTCGCCGCGGTGCTGGCGGCAGTCGCAGGAGTGAGGCTTCCGAAGTTGGCATCTTCTGGATTGTTGTTGAACTGGAGCAGCGGGAACTGATACTTGTTCATTAGGTTGAAGGCTTCCGCACGGAACTGTACGCCCAACCTCTCATTGACGCGCGTCTCCTTGGTCAGGGAAAAATCGAGGTTCGGAACCGCTTGCAGCCGGAGACGGCCGTCGCTAATGGGCGTCAACCTTGCCGGCCCATAGCGGGGTCCCTCAAGGAAGTTATATTCCGTGCATCCGGCCGCTATGCTGAAGGCCTGCATTGTTATGGTGCCGTTGTCATTCCAGCGAGCCACGCAAGGGCGGACGCCGTATACCTTCGGCGCCGACCAATCGATATTGTCGATCTTCGCTTCCTTGACGTAGTAGACATTCGCCGGTAGAGTCCACGGTATTCCCGAAGCCCATACGAACATCGCATTGCTCTCCCATCCGCTGACCAATCGGCTCCAAAATGGGTGTGTGGTGCTGAGAAACCGCCGGCCTTTGCCGAAGGGCAACTGGTAGATGGCTCCCAGCGTGAATCGATGCGTAACATCGAGCGCGGCCAGGCCGCGCTGGACGATGTTTCGTTGAACGTCCAGGAAACCGTTCTGTTCGATCGACTTCGAGAATGTATAGGTCGAGATCAAATTGATGCCCTTCCTCCGCCTTGTTTCGAACGTCAGCTGCAGGGCGTTGTACCAGATTGCTCCATCGTTGCGGGCCAATTCGGTCAAGGACCCGAACTGCGGATAGGGGCGCAGCAGATTGGCCCGGGTGAGCGTCGCACTGCTGTAGTACGAGGTGCCAAGGAAGGGCGCCAGCCCGTAGAACGGGTTCGGCAGTAGCTGGTCGCAATAGAGCGGGTTGCCTCCCTCAGCCACGTTGCAGGCCTGGCGGGTGGCCAGGTTCAGCTCGTTAAAGGAGCGTGATGTCTGCAGATTTCTCGTGCGATTGCCGACGTAGGAGAGATCAATCTTCACACGGCCGGGCAGCTCGTATTGAAAGCCGACCGAGAACTGGTTGACATAGGGCAGCTTGAAATGCGGGTTCACAAACGAAAACGCAGTGGCGAGGAATGTGTTCAGCCCGAGTGAACTGCCGGAAGGTATCTGGACGCCGGCTGGGAACGGATTGTTCAGGAGGTTCGGAATAGGAGTTTGCGCACCGTCCAGCGAAGCGACCAGGCCCGTATTCTTGCTAAACCCGTTCCTCTGGAGGTAGGAGTTGTCGGGATTAATGTAGTACCTTCCCCAACCTCCGCGGAAGACCAGCTTGGATGTGATTTGGTATGCCCCTCCAACTCGAGGCTGGAGGGTGCTGGTATACAGATCCGCCGCTTGCCGGGGGTTGTTGCCCACTCCCGCAAACAGCATACCGCCTTTCAGCGCTGCAAGATCGGGGAACTTGCTGTAATCGACGAGAGCGCCCACCGGGCTCGTGACACTGGAATCAAAGCCGCGGTTCAGCCGGTTGTACTTTTCGGTGGGCGGGACGTTCGCGTCCCAGCGCAGGCCCAGGTTCAACGTGAGCCGACGCGTCACTTTCCAGTCGTCTTGAACGTAGGGTGCAAAATAGCGGGATAGAAAGGACGGGAACGCATTGAAGTCCACTCCTCCGGAAGATGGGTCTCCGAGCAGGAAGCTGGCAATCGCGTTCCCGCTGAGCGAGTCAGCGCGATTGTAATTCTGCTGCGTGAATTGCGGCGACGTGACCAGGCGAAACGGCCAACCGGTGGTCTGATCCTCGAAGTTGATCCAACGCATGTCCACACCGGCCTTGATGGTGTGTGCACCCTGGATCCTCGTAACGGTCGGATGAAACGCCCAGGTGTTGGTATAATCAAAGCTAGCATCGCGTCCGAGCGAGACGTATCCGCTGAACTCGTAACGGCCGAAATAGGGTCCGCCTGGGATCTGGCTCACCAGCCCGGATGGAAAACCCAGGCTGGCAAGGTCAAAGCCTTTGTTGCCGTTGGACAGCCCACCGTTGACGTAGCGACCGAATGAGACCCTCGCGTTGAAAACCGTCGTCGGATTCGCAATGCCCACCCAGTCCAGGACATAGCCGTCATTGTGCCTTTTGCCCGGCATCGCTCCGTCCTCGGCCACCGTCTTCATGAGCCCGTTGAACGATCGCCATTCCTCACGGTCGTTCGTGGAGTAGCGGAAGAAGAATCGGTGATTCGAGCCAATATTCTGGTCGATTTTTACGACCAGGTTGTGGAACCTGTCCACATCGGTGTTGATGACACCACCCGCCAGGAAGAGGTTTGATTGCGCATAAGCTTGTCCTGCCGTGCTAACATTGGGCTTGGGCATGTAACCCAGGATCTTCTGTGCAATCGGATTGAGACTGCCCTGCGGTATCTGATTACCGGAGAAGGAATTCCGGGTCCACACCCCGCTCACGTTGCGACCGGTCGTCGGATCGTAGATCGTAATCAGCCGCCCCTGAGCATCGGTGAGACGGCTAAAGTCACCTTTAATCATTTCCGGTTCCGGCACGGACAAGTTTAGCGGCGTAGGAGTGCCTTCGCGGTAGTTCTCGAAGTTTCCCATGAAGAAAGTCCTGTTCCGGCCATCGTACAGTCTCGGGAGGAGAACCGGACCGCCAATCTGAACGCCGTACTGGTCCAGGTAGTGCCCGCTTTTGGCGGCTCGATACGCGTTGTTTTGGAACGAATTCGCATCCAAGGGGCTGCGTCGGAAAAATTCGTACGCAGTGCCGTGTAACTCATTTGTCCCGCTCTTAAGCGTAATGTTAAAGATGCCCCCGCCGGTGTGGCCGTACTGTGCATCGTAAGTGTTCGTCTGGACCTTAAATTCCTGAACGGAATCCACTGGAGGGATGTACGCAATCTCGTTCGCACCTGCACGGGCGTTGTTTGGGGCACCGTCCAGCAACCAGTCCGCACTGGAGATCTGGCTCCCGTTGACGGTCCATCGATTGATAGCCCCGTTATCGAAAGGACGCACCCGTATTCCGATGTTATTGTTCACACCCGCCGTGAGCTCGGATAGCATCAAGGGATTCCGGGCGTTCAACGGGAACTCCAGAACCCGCTCAGTGTCAATTACCGTTCCGCGGTCGGCCTTGGATGTCTCCAGCAATTCCGCATCAGCGGTGACAGTCACCTGTTCTGTCAAGTCGCCGACTTGCAGAGCGATGTCGGCGGCGGCAACCTGGTTAATGATCAACTGAATTCCGTCTCGGCGGAATTTCTTAAAGCCTTTGGCTTCAACGTCGATTTGATACATGCCGGGGCGCAAAAAAGGCACCGAATAGTCGCCTTGGCTACCCGTAGTGGCGGGAGTGACCTCGTTTGTCTCGAGGTTGCGGACTGTGACCCTGGCTGCGGCAACAGCCGCACCAGACGGATCGGTCACGCGTCCCGTAAGGGTTGCTCGGAAATCCTGGCACCAAACAACGGAGCAGGAACACAAGATCAAGAGGAATCTGATTGGAACTGGCATCGTGACAAACCTCCTTGCTAAGCGCTTAAGCGAGCATACGCGAAGTTGTCTCTTTTGTCAATACCATTGCTGGCCGGTTAGAAGTCGAACAGAATCAACTGGTTGCCGACATCGGGTGAATCGCTCTCGGAGTCGGATGCTTGAAGTGCCCGTAAAGTGGGCGTTCTCTCGAAAAGCGTGACGCTCAGGACCTGTAGAATCTGGTAGAGGCTCGCCTCCAGCCCCAGGCGCTTCCGGACGATGGCGACCAGCACATAAACCGAGACGGCGATCCAGATCTGAGTCTTCACCGCATTCTCGTGTCATCGCCGGAATGGAACGACCGCAATTTTGCCGGTGATGACGACGTTCCCAGCGACACCATCGGCGGGGATGCGGTCGCCATTCTACACCAGTTTCTACAGCTGTCGGCTGCAAGAACGGAGAAGACTTTCTGAAAGCCGGAGCCGGATGGTGCGACAACGGCTCCCATGGAAGAACGGCGCTGTCGCTACTGTCAGCAAGCATTCCAGCCCTCGAAGTATCGGCCCGGCCAAGCTGTCTGCTCCGATCTGGCTTGCCAGCGGCAGCGCCGCAGCGACGATCACCGTCGGCGGCGCGCCACCGATCCCGAGTATCGCCAGGTGTGCCGCGACAGCCCGCGGAAGTGGCGCGCGCGGCATCGCGACTACTGGAAGCGACCCCGGCAGAACCACCCGGAGGTGGCCGAGCGAAACCGGCAACGGCAGCGCTTCAGAGATCAAAAACGGCGGCTCCGCCGTCTTACCAACAACAACTTGGTTTTCGATCTAAAGTCCGTCCCGGCCGAGGTTTGGCTGGTCGGAGCCGGAGTCGAGCATCTTGCCAACAACAACTTAGCTCCGGCTCAAGTGGTTGTATTCCAAGGCGATGCCACCCGGCTGGGCCCGCCTGCCCCGTCTTGCCAACAACAACGTTCTGGCGCCACGGACGCGGCTGCCCCATAACGGAGAGCGGGCCACGCTCACTACGGATCAGATCAATGACCTGCACCGCCTCTATTGGTCGGAGCGCTGGCCCATTCGCAAGATCGAACGGCGTCTGCGGGTGGGCTGGCGCACCATCTCGAAGTATCTGCAGAGCCCGGACCAAACGCCCCTCAGCCGTTCCCGCATCAGCAAACTCGATCCGTTCAAGACCACCATCGCCGAGCTGCTGGAGAAAGATCCCACGGTCAGTGCGGCGGTGATCGGGCAGCGGCTGCGGCCGCTCGGCTACGACGGCGGCGAATCCATCCTCCGCGATTATGTGCACCAGGTGCGGCCGGCGCCTCGACCGCAGCGTGCCTTCCTGCGTATGGAGCCGCCGGCCGGCGAGCGGTTCGAGGTCGACTGGGGGCACTTCGGCGCGCTCGATTACGAAGGTGACACGCGCAAGCTCTACGCCTTCGCGCTGGTGGATGCCCACAGCCGGATGCTGTACCTGGAGTTCACTCACAGCCAGAGCTTCGAAACGTTCGTGCGCGGCCACATCCATGCCTTCCAGTTCTTCAACGGAACCAGCCGCGAGATCTTCTATGACAACCTGGCCACGGCCGTAGCCGAACCCGATGGCCGGCTGGTGCGTTTCCGTCCCCGGTTCTTGGGCTTCGCCCGCGAGTTCGGCTTTTACCCAAAGGCCTGCAATAAGGCGGCGGGATGGGAAAAAAGAAAGGTTGAGCGGGGTGGCATCGGCTACGTCCGGCAGAACTTCTGGCCGCTGCGGGACTTTGCCGGCCTCGACGACGTGAACTGCCAGGCTCGCCAGTGGCTGACCGAGGTCGCCAACCAACGCACGCATCACGAAACCCGGCAGCTGCCCATCGACCGCTTTCAGCCCGATGCGCTGCGCCCGCTGCCGGCGATCGTGCCGGATTATCGTGACTTCGTCGAGGCGCTCGTGCGCAAGGACCTCCGCTTGCGGTTCGACGGCAACCGCTACTGTGTCCCCCATCGTTTCGTCGGCCAACGGCTCACCCTGAAAGCGGATTCCTCCTCGGTCACCATTTACCACCGCTACCAGGAGATCGTCTCCTACGCCCGCAGCTGGCGGCGCGGTCAAACCTTCGGAGCCGATCGCTTCGAGAAGGAGCTGGCCGAGTATCGTCCGGCAGCCCGGCGCTCCCAGGCCCAGCAAGGGCTACTCGGTTTCTTCCACGGCTTGTGTGCGCCGGACCTGGCCGAGGCCTATCTCCGCGGCCTGGCGGACACCGATCGCTCGCTGGTGCGCCAGATCGCCGAACTGCTCGAACTGGTGCGGTAGTACGGCCCTGACGCCGTGGCCGGCGCCATCGCCAAGGCGCATGCGGCCCGCGCCTTCGGCGCCGATTACGTCGCCAACATCCTCCGCCAGCAGCAGTGCCCGCGCCGCGAGCAACCGCCTCTGCGGTTGCGCGATCCCCAGCTCAACGAGCTGTCCACCGACCCGCTGTCGCTGCTGGAGTACGACGCTTTCATTCTGGAATCCGAAAAGGAGCCCGACGATGACGCTCGCCGAGAAACTCGATCTGCTGAGCCTGTCGACGATGAGCCGCCAACTGGATCAGACCCTTTCTGACGCCGCCTCCAAGAACCTCAGCGTCGCGGCCACCTTGGAGTGGCTCGCCGACATGGAACTGGAAGCCCGCCACAATCGCGCCATCGCCCGTCGCTTCAAGCACTCGCGTCTCCAGACGCAGCCCAGTATCGATGCCTTTCACTTCCAGCATCGCAAGAGCCGCCTTCAGAACAAGACCCGTATCCTGCGCCTACTCGACCTGGACTTCCTGCAGAAGGGCACCAGCATCGTGATCATCGGCAATCCCGGGGTGGGAAAAACCGTCCTGGCGAAAATCCTCGCCTGGCGCGCCTGCCAAGCCAATCAGCGCGTGCTCTTCACCACCGCCATGGACATGCTCAACCACCTGCTGGCTTCGCAGGTCGATCACTCCCTCGTGCGCAAGCTGAAGACCTACACCGAGCCCACCCTGTTGGTCTGGAATGAACTCGGCTACCTGGCTCTCGACCAGCAGACCTCCAACCTCTTCTACCAGGTCATCTCCACCCGCCACAGTCAGAATCGCTCGACCATCATCACCACCAATACAGCCTTCTCCGACTGGGGCAATGTCCTGTTCAACACCACGATGGCTACGGCCATCGCCGACCGGCTGGTCGAGAACTCCGAGATCTTCCTGCTCGGCGGCGACAGCCTTCGCAAAGCCAATAAGGGCGGGCCGTCCTGACGGCTCGCTCAGCTCATGCGCCGCGCTGTGCGATATCCCGGGCCGGAGGAGTCCGCTGGGTAACCCCTCAACGGCGCTGCCGATGGGGCGGGAGTTGCGGCTCCCGCTCCCGGTCCCTCCCGATGTTCAACTTCAGCGCCAATCATCTGTTCCTGCTCTCGCGGACGGAGCGCCCGGCGTGCATGGTGTTCTGGATGCGGGACCGCGACACCCAGCGCGTCTATCGGCTGTACGACTTCACCAAAGCTCTGCTCATCCGGCCCGGTGTGGCCTACTGCGTAGCGGGCAAAGTCAACAGCGCCGACCGGCTCTACCTGGTGATCGAATCGGTCCGGCCGGACACCAAACACGCTACGCGCTCCACACCTCGTGCTCCTGCTGACGGCGCGGAAGGATCCCCGATGGCCTGATCCCGTGCCCTCAGCCCCGGACCTTCCAGACGACGCGCTCAGCTCCGCGCGCCCGCCGGCGCCGAGGTGTGCGCCGACGACAACGTCGGCACTCCCACTGACG
>JBEKWU010000138.1:0-12734 GCA_049512775.1 Bryobacteraceae bacterium | reverse complement strand
CGCTACAGGCGCGGGCCTTCGAACTGCTCGGCGTGTAGCCAGAAACTGGAACCTGCCTCCAGGGCCATCACCCGCACCCTCAGTCAGATACTCGCCGCTGCGGGATGGAACTTCGGTCTAGTCCAAGCGATTCGGCAAGAGCTTGCTGCGCCAGGGTCTGTTTCGATAGCACAGTGGCCACGCGATTCGGTCCCTTGTCGCCGAGTGGGGGATAGAGCAGAACGAACTGTTGAATCTGGCTGAGTTCCTCCAGGAATTGCTCCACGCTGAGTCCCGGCCAGACCGTCTGGGACTCGCGATGCAGGTACTGCAGCAGCGAGACTCCGAGCATGCAGTAGAAGGCGTGCACGCGGATCTTACTGTCGGTCCAGTGATGCATCGGCCCCCAGCTTAACCAGTGGCCGTCCTTGACACCGCGGAACACGCGTTCGATCTGTTGCTGGCCGGAGTAGCCGGCCACCACTTGTTCAGCGGTCCAGTCCAGACGATTGGTGACCAGCACCGTGCGACCGAGGCGCTGGGACCACAACTGCTGCAGGGCTTGATGATCCACCTGGAAACTCAGGCGCCATCTGCCCTGACGTTGCTCCAGTCCGTAATGCAGCACCTCGCGAACGAAAGAATCCGCCAGCCAACGGCCGATCTTGTTGCGAATTCCTTGCTCGGTAAAACGTGCCTGCGGTTTGGACAACTCCGTCGCCAACCGCCGCAGGTTCTGTGTCGCCTTGGCCAGCGTGGTCGTGAGACTGTGCAGTTGTTCGCTGGCAAAGCAGGCCGAGTAGCTGAGCACGCAGAGATACTCCCTACCATGCACCAGCATCTTCTCTGCCGCCGCCCGGACGCCGGGTTGGGCGCTGCCGGCCGGAAGTTGCTCCACATCCCGGTCTCGCAATGCGGCGGGCGCCTGATTCCAGGGCAAGGCCGAGATCCAACCCACGCTGGCTTTTTCCAGCTCCAAGGTGTTGGCTAATGCGGCTGAGCCTTTGTCCAGCACCAGCGTGACCGTGTCGCGAGCAATCTGATTGCGGTCCAGCAGGACCACCATGCGCGACGGCGCCTCCGGCAGTTCATCCGCGTCGGCCACGTTGCCGGGATAAACGTGATGGCACAGGCTGATGCCGTTTTCGCCGTCCAGCACATAGCTCAGGCCCACCTGGCGCAAATTATGGCGGCCTTGCTTGCTGTAGCCCCGCTGCGCCAGTTCATTGCGCGTATTGGTGCTGGCCACGTAGGTATAGAAGTTGGTCGTGTCGTAAGCCAGCAGGCGGCGGCTGACCAACTGCTTCTGCTTCCATAGGCCGAGCAGTCGGATCTGCGCCTGTTCCAGTTGTTCTTGGGGGATGCGGTCGAAGCAGTCCCAAAACTCCTGCGAGGTGAACCGCTCGGGTGCGAAGCCCCAGCGCGACCGCAGGATCGTACGGTCATACCAGCCGGCAACTTCGGTTTTGGGCCCGGGTTGGCAGACGCGGTGGATCGCGGCCAGCAACAGGTAATGCGCGGGCGAAGGGCCGGAGCGCGGTTTGGGCCAGAGAGCCTGGAGCAGATCGAAGAGGCCGGTACGCTGGGCGGCCAGCCAGAGCGCGCCGGGCAAGCCGAAGTCCAGAGCGGTGGCCTCCAAGGGGAGCGGCGCGGCGCGGTCTCTTACCAGAGCGGCGACCCTTTCGGCGCTGCCGAGATAAGCCTGGTGAACAATGCGAGGCTGGCCAGCGACGCGTGCGCTCTCGACGACGTAGTAATAAAGCTGGTTGCCTTTCTTCTTGGCGATGAGCGATGCCATATAGGGTAATACAAGTATACGCCACCCTCGCCAAAAGTCAAGCCTCAAGTGGGCCAGTTCATGATAAAGCGATCCAATATAGGGTAATACAGAGGCTGGCCGGTCAACTGTGACCTACAAGGTTGGTGGGACAGTAGTTATGCGGAATCCGTCGCCGCCCAGCGGCGTGTTCTCACTAAACTCCCGCTAGCTCTCGCTCCCGTCGGTCCGCCCAAGCCACGGGATCCTACTGGAGCAAGACTTAGACTCACTCTCGCCCGGGGGCGGCTTCACCTTGAAATCCAGGGCCGGTTCGCCAAACTTTCAAGCAAGGCTCTTAACATGTTAAGAGCACCTGGAATCCTTTGAAAAGGTGCGGCTTACGAATCAGATCGCAGTGCCGTCAGTAGTCCCCGGGGACCGCCACTGACCCACAGATTTTGCGGACGAAGCCGCAAACTAAAAGACGCGATAGGGAATTACGGCCGGTGTCAGCAGAAGGTTCATCAGCTCGTCATCCAGCTTGACCAGGGTCAGCGATGCGCCGGCCATCTCGAGCGAGGTGCAATACTCGCCCACATAGCTCCGGGCCACCTGAATGCCTTGCGCCGCCAACTGCTCGTGCGCGATTCCATAAAGCAGGTAGAGTTCGCTGATCGGCGTCCCACCCAGGCCGTTGATCATCAGGGCCACCCGGTCTTCCGAGCCGAACGGCAAATCCGGCACCACCGCCTCCATCAGCAGGGACACCACCTCGTTTGCCGTCACCTGTTTGACGCGGCGCCGTCCGGGTTCGCCGTGGATTCCGACCCCTACCTCCATCTCGTCTTCCGCGATCTGAAACAGCGGCGAACCTTTGGCCGGCGGCGTACACGAGCTCAAGGCGATTCCCATGGTGCGGGTGACGCTATTGACCCGCTTGCCCAGCGCGACCAGCAAGTCCAGGTCCGCGCCGCACTCGGCGGCCGCGCCCACGGCCTTTATGACAAAGAAATTCCCGGCCACACCGCGGCGGCCGACGGTGTGGGTCGAGTCCTTTACCGCCACATCGTCGTCGATGATGAGCGTCTCCACGCGAATCCCGTCGGCCTCGGCCATTTCGCGAGCCATGTCGAAGGCCAGCCGGTCACCGGTATAGTTGTTGACCAGGTGGAGGACGCCTTTCTCCGACTTCATTAATTTGGTGGTCTCGTACACGTAATCCACCGGAGGCGCCGAGAAAATATCGCCGGGACAGGCGGCGTCCAGCATGCCTTTGCCCACCAGCATGACGTGGGCCGGCTCATGGCCCGAGCCGGAGCCCTGCACGATGGATACTTTCCGGTCGCTCGGCGCATCGGCGCGCATGATCAGGTTGTACTCCGGAACATAGCGTAACTCGGCGTGGTTCGCGAGCGCGATCCCCTTCAGCATCTCGGGTACGAACTGCTTGGGGTCATTGACGAATTTTCTCATGACGATCCATTGCTCCTTTGGCTGAACAATACTCGCACCAGGCGGCGCTTACGCGGCTCGCAATCACTCCGATCGCAACCGCACCCGGATCCGGAGAGCCGATGCTGCGCTCTCCCGTATAGGACCCCCGGCCTCGTTTGGCAAGCATCCCGGAGGTCTCTGCCGCCGCACGCTCGGCCACCTGGGCGGCGTTAGCCAGGGCTTCGGCTCCGCCGGCCGCCAGATCCGCTTCCAGGCGGTCGATTGCCGGAACCAGGGCGTCCAGCAAGGTCTTGTCGCCCAGCGAAGCGCCTCCTCGCGTCTGGATGCCCTCCACAGCGGCGCGCAGCATAGCCACCACGTCGGCCCCGGAGAGCGCGGCCTTCGCGCCGACCGCGCTTCCGGCGCGCAGAAACGCCGTACCCCAGATAGGGCCGGATGTTCCACCCACCCGGCTGGTGATCGCCAGGCCGACTTTCTTGAGAAAGGCCCCGGGGCTCGAACGGTCGAGCCCGTCGAAGCATTCCAGGACCTTTTCGAAACCCCGCGCCAGGGAATAGCCGAAATCGCCGTCACCAACCACGGAATCCAATTGGCAGAAGTAGGTCTCGTTGGCGACGGCGGTCTCCGCGATGGTCCGCACTACGAGTTCCACCGCGGGCAGGGATGAGTGTTCCATACTCAGTGAGCCGCGGCCTTCCCGCCGGAGAGTACGGCTTCCCAGTCGGAAACGCGGAAGCAACCCATAGGCCGGGCCTCCGAGCGGTTCTGCAGCACCTCGCATTTCTCCCCACCCGGGTCGCCCAGGCAGGTCAGCACAATGGAGGCACGCGAAAAATCCTCATCGCGGGTGTAGCTGCTGACGATCACCACGCACTTCATTTTGGCGCCGCAGGTGGATTCTACGCCGTTATTGGAGTCCTCCACCACCACGCAGGCCTCGGGCGGCACGCCGAGTTCCTTGGCGGCCATGAGGTAGATGTCGGGCGCCGGCTTCTTGGCCTTGACCACATCTCCCGCCAGCACCACCGAGAAACGTCCGGCGGTGGCCTCCCCCATGACATGGCGAAGCACGGCATTCACAGCTTCCGGAGCGGAGGTGGAAGCCACCGCCAGAAGCCAGCCGTTCGCCAGGGCTTCCTCGGAAATGCGCTTGACGCCGGAACGCGCCGGGATGCGGCCGGAGCGGATAATCTCCTTATAGATCTCCGTCTTCCGCTTGTGCCAGGCGGCCACCGTATCCTTGCGCGTGGCCTCGTCCGCGGGAGCCGGCGGCCAGGCCTTCAGGAACGCCGGCTCGGCGAACAGGCTGGCCATACGTTCCTTGCCGCCGCCGATCTTCAGCTTGCGCCCGTATTCTTCCACTGACCATTCCCACGGCACACCGAATTCCTTCCACATTTGGTTAAAGGCCACCAGGTGGCCGAACTGCTCCGTGTCGCCAAGCACGCCGTCACAGTCGAAAATCAGAGCCTTTTTCATGCCGCTTTGCTTTCACTGCCAAAGGTGTGCATGAAGGATTCGATCTGCGCCACCAGCTTCTTCTTCACGACGCCCAGCAGCTTCAGCGGATCGTATTCCGTGGGATGCTCTTCCAGGTAGGTACGGTAACTGTCGGCCAGCGTGATCTTCAACTGGGTGGAGATGTTGATCTTGGGCGTGCCGCGCTTGATCAGCTCGTGGAAAGTCTCGTCTGAAAGGCCGGTGCCGCCGTGGACCACCAGGGGAATCGGCGCGGCCTCCATGATCTGCGAGACGCGCTGGAAATTGATCTTGGGCGTACCCTTGTAGAGCCCGTGCGCGGTGCCGATGGCGGGCGCGAAACTATCGATGCCGGTCCCGCGAATGAAGGCCACGGCCTTATCGAGGGCCACGATCGCCCCGCCGTACTCGTCTCCGATGCCATCTTCGACACCCTTGACGGCTTCCAGTTCGCCTTCCACAGCCACACCGTGCTGGTGCGCAAACTGCACCACTTCCTTGGTCTGGGCCATGTTGTCTTCGTAGGTGAGCTTGGAGGCGTCAAACAGCACCGAATTCCATCCGGCGGCGACGCATTCCTCGATTACTTTCCGGTCAGGGCAATGGTCCAGGTGCAGGGTAGCGGGGACTGTCACGCGGCTGGCCATCTCCTCGAACATGACCCGGATCAGCTTGGCTCCCATCACTTTGACCTTCTTGACGGAAACCTGCACGATGACGGGTGACTTGGTCTCGGCGGCGGCGGAGAGCACCGCGTCCATGGTGACCCAATCGACGATGTTGAACGCTCCAACACCATAGCGGTTGTCGAAGGCGTGTTTCAGAATCTGCTGCATCGGAACAAGAGGCATGACCGACTGCCTTTCGCTTAACTGCTCTGTAATGTCAGAATCTGTTGCAGGTCCGGACTCCAGCCTCCAAGCTGATGGACGCGGCCCAGCATGGCCGCTCCCAGCAGCGAGGACTGGTCCTGATACTCGTACTCGAAAATCGCCCGTCCAGCGCCGCTTCACTTCCATGTAACCGCGGATCTTGGCGCCGCCGCTGGTGATCACGCGCCGCCCCAGTTTCATCACACCGCCGACTTCGCGGAGGTGCCGGCCATGGTAGACGGCGTTGCCGCCTATGAGGCTCAGCAACAACGCCTCGGGGTTGGTTTCCGGGGTGATGCCATCGAAGCTGGCCTTCATCTGCTCGAGCGCGTACCGGCACCCGCTGAGGAACGGGACATATACCGGCAGATCGGCCTCCAGCCGGTCGCGGTCCGGGTTATTGAAGAAAGACGCCAGGACGGAGGGGATGTAATCTTCGTAGAAATGGTTCTCCGACATATCCGCGCAAGAAACGAAGTAAAACCACTCCGCGGCTTTGCCGCCGGTGTTCACCACGAAGAACGTTACCCAGCGGCCGGGGATGACGTGGCAGCGAACATTGAAATTCGCCGAGCTGACCGGCTGGTCCACGCACACGCTGGTGATTTCGCACGTGCCGCAGATATTGTTGATGCCGCCCGGTTCGGTCAAGCCGCTGTGTCGATCATTATACGAGAATGCGCCATCTGACCATGGCGCACTCAATATCTTCCTTATTGACCGAGTAGCCAATAAAGAGCCAGTCGCCATCGACCAACGAGCCGGGATATTGATGGCCGGGACTCTTCGCAAAACCGTATACGCGCGCTGCGGTGGGGTAATCTGCGACCATATAAGCCCGGTCGAACTCGAGTCCATCATCGCTCAACAGAAGCAGAAGATGGCTGCGGTCCGGATACGCATTTCCAATCAGGTAGCAGCGGCCGTCCGGCAGATTGCCCGCACGTACGCGGGCATCGCAATCCGGGACATCCGTGATCATTGGTTCCGTCCAGGTGTTGCCATCATTTTCGCTCACCGCCATGTACAGCCTTCGATCCGGGCCCTGGTTTCGAAACCACATGACGATCCGGCCGTCACGGGTTTCGTACCACGTAGTTTCGCCGAAGGACAGCCGCATGGGGCGGCTCGGATCCGGCACGGTGAGGATTTGCGGACGACCTTCTGGTCTAGCAGCGTCCCACATAAAAGCAACGGGCGAACCTCCGACAAACTCGCCGACGGCGCCTCCGTTTAGCAGGAGCCCCTTACGCGTCAATCGCGGCGCCTCGAAAAAATAGATGCTCTTGCCCATTACACCCTCGTGGGCCTGCCATGTCTTGCCATCCGCGGATGAGTGGACATCAACACGCGAGAAGTCTTTGTGGCGGTCGTACATGCCTTTCCACGTCGGATTCGGCACGAGCTGAAAGCGTATCGTGTAAAGGAAAAGGCGGTCTGCAGTTGCGTAGAGCCCGGGCGTCCAAACGGCGATACGGTCGGCAGCGGGCGCGGGCACGGCGTCCTCGGCCGGCGACCAGGTGCGGCCGTCTGCGGAAACTGCGACCAGCGTTACCTGTCCCGGCTGGTCTTCGTGGATCCGGCCGTTCGACCAGGCGCAGTAATACCGCCCTTTGAACTTTGCGAGCGCCGTGTGATGATTATACATTCCGCCTAACTCCGTGCCCGTATAGACGCGTATGTGTTCGGCCGGCAGCGGAGGAATCGGAGAAGAATCAGGTTGATGCGCGGCCAGGCGCTGAAGCTTTGTGGATAAGTTCGGCTTCAGTACCCGGACTGCCGGCGCCACAGCCAAGCCCTTCAGAGCCGTCGGATTCGCCTGCTGGGCGAGGCCCAAACCTGCGGCCGGAACGACAACTCCCGGGGCCATTTTGAAGAACACCCTACGGTTAAACACCAGATTGCCTCCTTAAGCACATCGGACAATTGTGACGAACGTGGACGCCGCTTTCAGGCCTAGTCGTGGAGGTCTGGCTCGTCACCCGCCCGAAATTCGTCGAAAAGCTCAGTGTCCGGCACCAGGCCGGTTCAGATCATTCAGAAAGAGAACTTCAGCCCGAACTCCCCGCTGCGTCCGCTGAACGCCGTCGTCGCGCTTCCGAAGCGCGTACTATTCATATCCGTTATCATCCCGCCCAGATTCACACGATTGAACACGTTGAAGAACTCCCCCCTGAACTCAACGCGTGTCCGCTCCGTGATACGGAACATCTTGGTCACGTTCAGGTCGGTATCCGCATATCCGGGTCCCCTAAACGTGTTGCGCCCCAGTGTTCCGTCGTGGCCAAGCGCAGGCTTCGGGAAGTCCGACGCGCTGAAGATATAGTTGGGGAACTGGTAATTGCTGCGGCTGAACCCCGTTTTCGTATTACCGAAAGCCGGGGTGTCCGGACGGTCGTAGTTCTTGGCGTTTGCGTTGAAGTCGCAGCCGTTGTTGCCAACGATAGCGCCGCTCGCGTTGCGCACCGCGATAAACGCCTGCGAGCAGTACACGCTGAAGGGCGCGCCCGTCTGAAGAATAGTAACGGCTGAGACCTTCCAGCCGCTGACAAATCGACCGAGCGCCCCGGCTCCGCCGAACTTCGGCAGTTCGTACATGATGTTCATGGCCAACTTGTGACGGATGTCGAAATCCGCCGCTGCTTTCTCGAGTGGGAGATTCCACGGATTGGGTATCGATAGACCTGCGGGGGTGCCAGGTCCGTAGGTGCTCGATATGTCGATGGCTTTTCCCAGCGTGTAGGCCGCCCCGAAATCCAGCCCGTAACTGTAACGCTTCTTCACGCTGAGATTCAGGCCGTTATAGCTGGATGTGCCGTTCGACTCCGCATAGCCGATTTGTGAGAAACTGGAGTTCAGCTGCTTCGAAATTCCATTGTTCAGGAGCAGATCGCCCGGCCGAACATTGACGTTGATCTGCTCGTAGAGTTTGCGTCCCAGGGAACCCACGTAGTTGCCTTCCACTACCCACTGATTGGCAAACGAATATTGAATACCAAAGAACGAGTTAATAGAGTACGGGGTCCTCAAGTTCGGATCCGCGACGCCGCCGATGGCGGATGGCGCTCCGATCAGCCCGCCGTTCGGATCAAGCCCGACCGTGAGGTTCGGAATGGCCGCGAAGTCATAAGGTGGTGTGTCACTCTTGCCCAAGCCATAAACGGGCACTGCGGGCGCGGTCTGCTGGCTTACCGACGCAACGCCGAAGACGGGAGCGCAGGTCAACGACTCGTTAAACAGTTGCGTCGTGTACTTGTCATAGAATAGGCCGACGCCGGCGCGAATCGACATCCTTCCCTTGCCCGAGGGATCCCACGCTATGCCGAGACGCGGTGCGACGTTGTTGTAGTCCTGCCGAGTGAGCCGATAATTCGCCTGAAGCGACTTGGCAGTGGCCAGGCGGTCCATAAACGTGTTGCCCGGACCGAAAACCAGGGCGCTAAACTGGTCGTTATCCGAGATGGGCCAGCGGAACACATCCCAGCGCACGCCATAACTGATGGTGAGGTTCTTTCGGAGCTTCCAGTCATCCTGGTAAAACGCATTCCACGACAGCGGCAAGGTTACCGACATGTCCGGGCCTGGGCCTGGACCGGTCCTCGGACTGAACCCGTAATTCCCTTCCGAAAACGGTTTGTCCAGAGCGAAGTCGTAGAGGTTCAGGGATGTGAAACTCGGGCGCGTGTACTGAATGCCGTAATCCACCCACAAGTGGTTGAGAGTGAAGCGGACGCCGATCCTAAAGGCGTGGCTACCGTGATTGGATGTGAGTTGGTCCCGCCATTCCTCGTTACTTTGGCGGCGATGGCGAGTGGGAGACCCGCCGTATCCGGCCATTCCCGGGACCGAGACATTCGGGATCCTGGCGTTGTTGCCGATCCCCGGCGTGCCCCATTCCCGCGTCTGCGAAAAGACGAGCTCGTTCACCGTAATCGGGCTGAACGTGTGCACCTGGTTGAAGTTCATATACGAGCTTCCCTCTGGGGGCTCAACCTGGAACGCGGGGTACGTGTTGGTTGTGCCCAGCACCGTTTGGGTTAGGTAAAAGCTGCCATAGATCCGGTCCTTGGAGTTGTTGAGCCCGTGGTCGACTCGGGCATTGTACTGCTGGCCATTTCGCTTCGTCGTGCGCCCGCTCACCCCATTGAAGGCAAGTTGGAAATTGCAAGGCAGCATGCCAACGGGCGTCGAGACAGGCGTGGCCGCTCCGCCCGGCAGGCCGCTGCACGCCGCCAGATTCGGCACGCTGCCGGCGAGAGGCCCGGCGTACAGCCCTCCTGAGGTTGGGTCGAGAGCGGCCGGAAACTTAGTCACCATCAGGGTCGAAATGTTATTCGGGTACCTTTCCGCCAACACGTTGGCGAACTGTGGCGTCACCGCACTGTTGCTGAGCGTCGCCGGGACGCCGGAGCGCAGCACGTCCACCGTACCAAAGAAGAACGTACGGTCCTTGCGAATGGGGCCGCCAATCGATCCGCTCATCTGGTTGCGATGGAACTTCGGTACCTCATTCGCGAACACGTTCCGAGCGTTCAGCAGGTTGTCGGTGAAGTACCACATAGCGGCGCCATGGAGATTGTTCGTGCCCTGTTTGGTGATCACGCTCACCAGGGCCGACGAGTTGCCCCCATACTCAGCCGAGAAGTTGTTCACTTGGACCCGCAACTCCTGGACAGACTCCGGATTGGGGTTGACATTCACGACTCCGCCATGAGGGCTGCCATTGACAGAAGCTCCATCTACCTGGAACTGGTTCGCTTCGCTGCGCTGACCGTTGGCGTTCATATTAATGCTGAATTGGGTGCTATAGATATCGCCAGTGGTCGATGAGTATTGATTCCCGCCTCCAGTCGGTAGCCCGGTCACTCCCGGCGTGAGGACCACCAGACTCCAGAAGTTCCGTCCGGTCAGAGGGAGTTCCCTGACTTGGGTGGCCTTGATCACGTTCGAAACTCGGGCCTCCGATGATTCGACCAGTGCGACGTCCGTAGTCACGTTTACTTCAGAGCTTGTCACTCCCAACTCCAAGGCAACGTTAACTGTCTTGATTCCCGCAACCTCGAGGACGATGTTGTCCTGGACAGCGGTTTTGAAGCCGCTGGCCGCCACTGTCAGCTTGAACAGACCCGGAGTGAGTTGCGACAGCCGGAAGTAGCCGCGACCCGAGGTGCTGATGCTTCGCGTGAAGCCGGTTTCGGTATTTAGTGCCGTTACGGTCGCCGCGGGGACAAATGCGCCGCTGGGATCCGTCACGGTTCCTTCGATGGCGCTTGTGAACTGCGCGTGGACAGGTACAAGCGAAAAGCTGAGCGCCAAAGCGATGCCCAAGGCCTTCATTGCCCGAGGGCTATCAAAGATCTTTACCGCAAGAGGTCGGCATCTATTTCTCCCTTGGAAGCCAGTATCGACCGTACTAGCAGGTTGTGGAAAAACTCTTTCGAGGAGCCTGATTTCCTGACACCCGCAAGTTGTTGATTCTACGTTGGGGCACCGAGCGACTTTGGTCCACATTCGGCCTTCCAGAACCCTTTTTCCGCAACCTGCTAGTGGATATGGGAATAATGTTGTCTCAACAAACCCAGGGCGCCAAGGATAACACAGTGAGAGCAACCGTCGTGTGGACAGCCACGCACTACTCGGCCCGCTACCGCGGTCGACAGAAGCGCGCATTTGATACTGTGTCACACCGTGTCAAGTCGAGGCATGCGCCAGTCTGCCGGTCTCCTGTGGGCCATCAAAATCCCCGTTTGCGAATAGATTCAGTCGGTTGCGGACGGGCTCGCGGTGGTCGCCTACCTCCGCGCCTTCTTTGTGCCGCGCCACCTCCTCGGCTTGGAGGCCGCCGCCCTTCGCCAGCAACTGGCGGTCTTCAAACGGAAACAATCGCGGCCCCGGCTGCGCAAGTCGGACCGGCTCTTTTGGATCCTGCTGCGCCGTCTTTGGTCTCACTGGTCGGAAGTGCTGATTTTGGTGAAGCCGGAAACCGTCGTCGCTTGGCATCGGGCCGGATTCCGCCTCTTTTGGCGGCTCCGTTCCGGGTTTCGTCGGCCGGGACGACCGAAAATCAGTGGAGACCTCAGAGAGTTGATCCGGCGCATGAAAGCAGAGAATCCGATGTGGGGCGCACCCCGCATTCACGGCGAACTGCTCCAACTCGGCTTTGAGATCTCTGAGCCCACGGTCTCGCGCTACCTGCACCAGCTGAAACGCCGCTGTGACGCCAGCAACGCGAAGCGCTGGCTCACTTTCCTGAGCACTCATCGCGAAGTGATTGCCGCGCTGGACTTCTTCACCGTGCCGACACTGATGTTCCGCGTTCTGTACTGCTTTTTCGTGATCGAACATGGCCGTCGCCGGATCTTGCACTTCCACGCCAGCGCACACCCGACCGGCGACTGGATCTTGCAGCAGCTGCGCGAAGCCTTCGCGCTGCCGTGCCCGTACCGATACGTCATTCTCGACCGGGATGCGAAATTCAGCCACGAAGTCCGCGAGTTTCTGAGGAGCAGCGGAATCAAGCCGATCCGAACGAGCATCCGAAGTCCTTGGCAGAACGGAGTGGCGGAGCGCTGGGTGGGCAGTTGCCGCCGAGAGATGCTGGATCACGTGATCCCGCTGAGTGAGGAACACCTGCGACGACTCAGCCGAGAGTATCTGGTGTACTATCCTGACTTTCGCAGTTGCGGGCACAAGATCCTTTGTTTTCAACGAACCGATACCTTAGGTTTGCACTACATTTCCAAGGCGACCTCCTCGTTGGACATGGCCGGCGCCTTGATGCGGGGAGGGGGCTGGGGGGGCAGCTTCAGCTTCAGCTTGTGGAGCTTGTGGAGCAGGAGCGCCTGCTCCGCTTCCGGCTCGGTGTGGCGTGGCATGATCAGCCATCGTCCATCGGTGGTCGGGAACCAGACGTCCAACATTTGGACGGCGGCGAGTTTGTCCAGCGCCGCGCGCGGCGTCAGGCCCGGAGCATGGGCCTGCAGGCGCTGCTTCAGCGTGACCAGTAGACAGTACGCCAGAAAGGCAACCAAGATGTGGGCCTCCACGCGCTGTTCCACTTGATGATAGATCGGCCGAATCCCCAAATCGCTTTTCAGACATTTGAACGCCGCTTCGATCTGGGTCAACTGCATATAGCGGTCCCACAACACCTCGGGATCTTCGCCCGTCAGATTCGTCCGCAGTAGATA
>JBEKWU010000137.1:0-12491 GCA_049512775.1 Bryobacteraceae bacterium | reverse complement strand
ATGGTGATGCCGGGCGACAACGTGAACCTGGAAGTGGAGCTGATCACGCCGGTGGCCATGGACAAGGGCCTCAGGTTCGCCATCCGCGAGGGCGGCCGCACCGTGGGCGCCGGCACGGTAACCGAGATATTGGAGTAGAATGCCACGCGAAATCATCACGCTGCAATGCACCGAGTGCAAGCGGCGCAACTACACCTCGACGAAGAACAAGAAGACCAGCAGCGAACGGCTGGAGCTCAAGAAGTACTGTCCGTTCTGCCGCAAGCACCAGGTGCACAAGGAAATCAAGTAGGGGCGGGTCCGAGACCCGCCCTGGGCTAGAATAGGAACAGATTCAGGTACACTAGAAGGAGCTTCCGGCAGCCAGGAGTTGGACTGGACTGTCGCGGATGGCGGAAAGCGAACAGCCGGCGCAGGGGCGTAGGTTTAACGGCAGACCAGCGGTCTCCAAAACCGCGAGTGGGGGTTCGAATCCCTCCGCCCCTGCCAGCGGACGCTTTCGGGTTGTCCGCCAAGTCCCATCGCGAAGGGCGCTCCGAAAAGGTTGAACCGATGGAAGGGAATTCTTTGGTGCAGAGAATCGGGCACTGGCCGGCCGCTCTGAAGGGCTATTTCCAGGAGCTGCAAATGGAGATGCGGCGGGTCACCTGGCCGACGCGCAAGCAGGTGCAGGCGACCACCGTGGTCGTGGTGGCGACGGTCTTTGGGTTCGCCGCGTATTTCTGGGTGGTGGACATCATCGTCGGTGGCGCGGTCGGGAAGCTCATCAACGCGTTCAAGCAGTAAGGTGCGCCGCATGGCGGAGGGTTTCATGGCAAATCTGGAAGAAGGCGAGGGCGCCCCGCAGCAGGATCAGGAAGCGGATGCCGCGCCGGAGCTGGGCCCCGCGGAGGAGCCCGTGGCGGTCGCGGTCTTCGAGCCGGACTCCTCCAAGCAGTGGTACATCATTCACACCTACTCGGGATTTGAACAGAAGGTGGCGGATTCTCTGCGCGGCCGGGCCCAGGCGTTCGGCTTCGCCGACAAGATCGGACAGATCCTGATTCCTACCGAGGAAGTGGTGGAAGTGCGATCGGGAAAGAAGGTCACCAGCAAGCGGATGATGTACCCCGGCTACGTGCTCGTCGAGATGGAGATGAACGACGACCTCTGGCACGCCGTCAAGTCCACGCCGCGGGTCACCGGTTTCGTGGGCGGGGGCAACACCCCGGTGCCGCTCAGCGCCTCCGAGGTCAACGACATCCTGTACCGGCAGGCCACCTCCGCCGAGCGGCCCCGTCCCAAGCAGACCTTCGAGAAGGGCGAGACGGTCCGCATCACGGACGGGCCGTTCGCCAACTTCTCGGGCAAGGTGGACGAAGTCAATTCCGAGCGCAACACCCTGCGGGTGCTGGTGACGATTTTCGGCCGCGCCACCCCGGTGGAACTGGAGTTCGGGCAGGTCGAGAAGATCTAGAGGTTCTGGAATGGCAAAGAAGCTCGTCGCGCAGGTGAAACTGCAAATCCCGGCAGGCAAGGCGACTCCTGCCCCCCCGGTGGGAACGGCGTTGGGTCCCCAGGGCGTCAACATCATGGAGTTCTGCAAGGCCTTCAACGCCAAGACGTCGGCCAAGGACCAGGAAGGGCTGATCATCCCGGTGGTGATCACGATCTATTCGGATCGTTCCTTTACCTTCATCACCAAGACCCCGCCGGCGCCGGTGCTCATCAAGCGGGCGGTCAGCCTGGCCAAGGGCTCGGCGGAGCCCAACAAGGTCAAAGTGGGAAAAATCACCCAGAAGCAGGTCGAGGAGATCGCCAAACTGAAGATGCCCGACCTGAACTGCTTCTCGCTGGAAGCGGCCGTCGAGTGCATCAAGGGAACGGCGCGAAGCATGGGGGTGGACGTGGTCTAGGAATTGACCATTGCGCAATCGTCAATGAGTCGATCGGCAATCGTCAATCCTCAATGTGATATATTGAAGGTTCACCCTAACACCTTCAGTGGGAGGCCCGGCCCGGAACGGGGCTTGGCCGTTCGCACCAATGAGGTAACATGGCTCACAAACGAGGAAAGCAATACCTATCCGCCAGCCGCCAACTGCGGCCCCAACCGTACTCGCTCGAAGAAGCCGTTCCGCTGCTTCAAAAAGTCAAATTTGCCAAGTTCGACGAGACGGTTGAGCTCCACATGCGCCTGGGGGTCGATCCCAAGCACGCCGACCAGATGGTCCGCGGCACGGTGATCCTGCCCAACGGTCTGGGCAAGTCCAAGCGGGTGCTGGTGATCGCCTCCGGCGAGCGGCAGAAGGAAGCCGAGGAGGCCGGGGCCGACTTCGTGGGCGGCGATGAGATGGTGCAGAAGATCCAGGGCGGCTGGCTCGAATTCGACGCGGTGATCGCGACGCCGGACATGATGCGGTCGGTCGGCCGGCTCGGAAAGGTGCTGGGCCCGCGCGGCCTGATGCCGAACCCGAAAACCGGCACGGTCACCATGGAGGTCGGCAGGGCGGTCCGGGAAGTGAAGGCCGGCAAGGTGGAGTTCCGCGTCGACAAGACCGGGATCATCCACGCGCCGGTGGGCAAAGCCAGCTTCCAGACCCCCAAACTGGTCGAGAACGCCCAGACCCTGCTTCAGGCGGTGGTCAAGGCCAAGCCGGCGGCGGCCAAAGGCAAGTACGTCAAGAGCGTCACCATCTGCTCGACCATGGGGCCCGGTCTTTCCCTTGACGTGACCCCGTACAACACCAAGGTCCAGTAACCCACCGCAGGGAGAGCATCGTGAAGAAGAAATCTGACAAGCAGAAGGAAGTACAGGCGCTTCGCCGCGAGCTGGAGCATACCTACCATCTGTTCGTGACCAGCTTCGAGAAGCTCACGGTGGCCCAGGATTTCGAGCTGCGCAAGACCATCCGCGGCGTCGGCGGTAAGTACCGGGTAATCAAGAACAACCTGGCCGAGAAGGCGGCCGAGGGCACCCAGGCCGAGAGCCTGCTGAAGGGCTTGCAGGGCGTGACCTCGCTGGCCTACACGGCCTCGGATCCGGTGGCGCTGGCCAAGGCCCTGACCACCTATGCCAAGAACAACCCCGCGCTGGTGTTCAAAGCCGGGATGGTGGAAGGCCGGGTCATCGAGATCAAGTCCATTCAGGAGCTGGCCCACCTGCCTCCCCGGGAGCACATGCTGGCCCAGTTGATGTTCCTGATCCAGGCACCGGCCCGGCGGCTGGCGACGGCCATCAACGCCGTGGGACGCAATGTCGCGGTGGGGCTCGATCAGGCGGTGCAGGAGAACAAGTTTACGGCATGACAGAGCCTGTGGCTTGTGGCCTGTGGCCTGTGGAAAACAGGCGCCGGCCAGAAGCTGCGGGGAACCTACGACAGGCTACAAGCCACAAGCTACAAGCAAGGAGTTAAGAGGAAAATGGCGGATATCAACGCGATAGCGGATCAGATCCAAGGGCTGACGCTGCTGGAAGCCTCGCAGCTCGTGAAGCTGCTGGAAGAGAAGTTGGGCGTGTCGGCGGCAGCGGCGACGGTGGTGGCGGCCCCAGCGGCAGGCCCGGCGGCGGCGGCCCCGGCAGCCGAAGAGAAGACGGAATTCACGGTGGTGCTCCAGGCTGCCGGACCGAACAAGATCAATGTCATCAAGGCCGTCCGCGAGGTTACCAGCCTGGGCCTGAAGGAAGCCAAGGACCTGGTCGACGGCGCCCCGAGGCCGATCAAAGAGGGCGTGAACAAGGACGAAGCCGAAGCCATCCGGAAGAAGTTCGCCGATGCCGGCGCGACTGTCGAGGTGAAGTAGGATAGGCCGCCGGGCCGGTCCTTGCCGGACCGGGCTGGAGCCTTATCCTACTTTGGGGCATTTGACGCCCGCCGATGAGTCTGGTAGACTTTTGTCTGGGCGTATTCCACAACGAGTGTTCGTGAACCTCGCATCCTGGTTTTGTGTCTTCAGTCCGCTTGAAGCTGCTGGGGGGGTGTGTCCGGCTGCCCTGGCTCCCGTTTCGCCCAATGGTTTCCTCATCCTTTCCGCGCTTCCGGTTCAATCACAACCTCCCTTCGTGGGTGATTCTCTGGTTGCAGTACCACTCCGCTCGGAGCAGGATCGGGCTCCCTCGGGCGGAGTTGCGACGACGATGGCACGGGTCGGGCAAGGTCCGGGCCCGTGTTTGCGTGTTCCATAACTAGTGCTGTAGCCTTTCGGCTCTCAGGAGTTAAAGAATGCAGAATGCGGCAAGTGGCGCGTCTCGGGAGAGAGTTGACTTTTCCCGGATCAAGGCGTCGATTCCCATCCCGAATCTCATCGAGGTCCAGAAGAAATCCTACGAGCGGTTCCTGCAAATGGACCTGCTGCCGAGCGAACGGGAAGATGCCGGCCTCCAGAGCGTGTTCAACTCGGTCTTTCCGATCTCCGATTTCCGGGGGCTGAGCCAGTTGGAGTTCGTGGACTACTCGATCGGGAACTGGGAATGCAAGTGCGGCAACCTCAAGGGACTGCATCACCTGCGGTCGACCTGCCGCAACCCCAGTTGCGGTGCCACCATCCGCACCGACCCGTTCCACGCCGGCGACGTGCTGTGCCACCGCTGCGGCACCTTCAACCAGAACCGCGTCACCTTCTGCAACCGCTGTGGCGACCCGGTCGGCTTGCAGCTCAAGTACGACGTGGCGGAATGCGAAGAGCGCGGCATGACCTACGCGGCGCCGCTGAAGGTGACCATTCGCCTGACGGTCTTCGACAAGGACGCCGAGACGGGCGCCCGCACCGTGCGGGACATCAAGGAGCAGGAGGTTTTCTTCGGCGAGGTCCCGCTGATGACCGAGAACGGCACCTTCATCATCAACGGCACCGAGCGGGTGATCGTCTCCCAGTTGCACCGCTCCCCGGGCGTGTTCTTCGAGAAAATCCCCGCGCAGGGCTACTACCTGGGCAAGATCATTCCCTACCGCGGAAGCTGGGTCGAGTTCGAGTACGACTTCAAGAACCTGCTGTACGTCCGAATCGACCGCAAACGCAAGTTTTACGGCACGGTGTTCCTGCGGGCGCTGGGGCTGAAGAGCGACGAGCAGATCCTGCGCACCTTTTACCGCGTGGACAAGATCTCGATCAAGAGCCGGCGGCTGTTCTGGAACGTTTCGACGGGCTTGCTGGGCATGAAGCTGTCCCACGCCATCGTCGCCAAGGCCGGCGAGACGCTGGTGCCGCAAGGCCGCAAGATCACCTCGGCCGTGCTCAAGGAAATCCAGAAAGCCAAGATCGAGCAGGTCGAGATTGCCTCCAACGACCTGGAAGGCGCCTTCATCGCCGCCGACGTGGTCGACATGTCCACCGGCGAGGTCCTGGTGGAAGCCAACCATGACCTCACGGCCGCCGTCCTGGGCAAGCTGCTGGAGGCCGAGATCGAGAGCTTCGAGGTGTTCTTCCCCGAGCGCGACGACGCCGGCACGGTCGTCTCCGCCACGCTCAAGAAGGACCCGGTGAAAACCCAGAACGACGCCCTGCTGGAGATCTACCGCAAATTGCGCCCGGGCGACCCGCCCACGGTCGACACCGCCACCCAGCTCTTCCAGGGGATGTTCTTCGACCCCCGCAAGTACGACTTCTCCCGCGTGGGCCGCATGAAGTTCAACATCAAGATCCACGATGACGCCGAGTACGCGCCCGAGGGCTGGAAGCAGCATCCGGACAATCGCGGCAGGCACCCTCTGGAGCGCAAGATTCTGGATGCCGAGGATTTCCATCACGTCATCCGCTACCTGCTGAAGCTGCGCAGGGTCACTACGCTCTCGGTGGACGATATCGACCATTTGGGCAACCGCCGCGTGCGCGCGGTCGGCGAGCTGCTGGAGAACCAGTTCCGCATCGGGCTGGTGCGCATGGAGCGGGCGATCAAGGAGAAGATGTCGGTGTACCAGGAGATGTCGACGGCCATGCCGCACGACCTGGTGAACGCCAAGCCGGTGATGGCCGCCATCCGGGAGTTCTTCGGCTCCAGCCAGCTTTCGCAGTTCATGGACCAGACCAACCCGCTCTCGGAGATCACCCACAAGCGGCGGCTGTCGGCGCTCGGCCCGGGGGGCCTGTCGCGCGAGCGGGCCGGATTCGAAGTCCGCGACGTGCACCCGACCCACTACGGCCGCATCTGCCCGATCGAGACGCCGGAAGGTCCGAATATCGGGCTGATCTCTTCGCTGTCGTGCTTCGCCCGCATCAACGATTACGGGTTCATCGAAAGCCCCTACCGCCGCGTGGTCAAGGGCCACGTAGTGGACGAGGTCAAGATCCTGAACCCCGGCGACGCGCATTTCAAGGTGGGGGACGTGGTGTCCCGCGCCGACGTCGAGAGGGTGAACCGCGATCTCAGCTCGAAGAAACAGCCGGCCGAATTCGAGGCCCACTCCGAGTACCTGTCGGCCTGGGAGGAAGACAAGTACGTGGTGGCTCAGGCCAACGTCGAGCTGGACGAGAAGGGCCGGCTGGTTCCCGACCTGGTCAACGCCCGGCAGGCGGGCAACTTCGTGCTGAAGCAGCGCGAAGAGATCGAGTACATGGACGTCAGCCCGAAGCAACTGGTCTCGGTGGCGGCCTCGCTGATCCCCTTCCTGGAAAACGACGACGCCAACCGCGCCCTGATGGGTTCGAACATGCAGCGCCAGGCGGTGCCGCTGCTGCGGGCCGAGACGCCTTACGTCGGCACGGGCATGGAGCGGGTGACGGCGCGTGATTCCGGGGCGGTGGTGATCTGCAAACGCGCCGGGATCGTGGATTCGGTCGACTCCGAGCGCATCATCGTTCGGGTGGAAGGCAACGTCCATGAGGGGCAGCTCTCGCGCGAGGTCGGCGCCGACATCTACACGCTGACCAAGTTCAAGCGCTCCAACCAGAACACCTGTATCAGCCAGAAGCCGATCGTCAAGAAGGGGCAGCGGGTGAGGAAAGGCGAGGTGCTCGCCGACGGCCCCTGCACCGACTCGGGCGAACTGGCGCTCGGGCGCAACGTGCTGGTGGCGTTCATGCCCTGGCGCGGATACAACTTCGAGGACGCGGTGGTGGTCAGCGAGAAGCTGGTCAAAGAGGACTACTACACCTCGATCCACATCGAGGAGTTCGAGATCGAGGCCCGCGACACCAAGCTGGGACCGGAGGAAATCACGCGCGACATCCCCAACATCGCCGAGTCGTTCCTGCGCAACCTGGACGAGAGCGGCATCATCCGCATCGGCGCCACGGTGAAGCCGGGCGACATCCTGGTGGGCAAGGTCACGCCCAAGGGCGAGACGCAGTTGACTCCGGAGGAGAAGCTGCTGCGGGCGATCTTCGGCGAGAAGGCGGGCGACGTCAAGGACGCCTCGCTGTACTGCCCGCCGGGCATCGAGGGGACGGTGGTGGACTGCAAGGTCTTCTCGCGCAAGGGCGCCGAGCTGGACGAGCGCTCCAAGATGATCCAGGAAGAGGAGATCGCCGCGCTCCACCGCAACCTCGAGGACGAGAAGCGGATTCTCAACGATGAGCGCGCCAAGCGGCTGGCCGGCCTGATGGAGGGCAAGCAGCTCCAGGCCGACCTGCACGACGAGAAGACCAACAAGCGCCTGCTCGCCAAGGGCACGGACCTGACCCGCGAAATCATCGAGAAGATGCGCGCGCGCGACCTCAAGCGCATGAAGCTGAAGGACAAGGACCCGCGGCTCAACGAGCAGATCGACGAGATCGAGGAGATGACCTCGCGGCAGATCGCGGTGCTGGAGAAGATCACCGAGGAGAAGATCGCCAAGCTGAAGAAGGGAGACGAGCTGCCGCCGGGCGTCATCAAGCTGGTCAAGTGTTACGTCGCCATGAAGCGCAAGCTGTCGGTCGGCGACAAAATGGCCGGCCGGCACGGCAACAAGGGCGTGATCGCGCGCATCGTGCCCGAAGAGGACATGCCCTATCTGCCCGACGGCACCCCGGTGGAGATCGTGCTCAACCCGCTGGGCGTTCCTTCGCGCATGAACGTGGGCCAGATCCTGGAGACGCACCTGGGCTGGGCGGCCCACAAACTGGGCCGGTATTACTCCACCCCGGTGTTCGACGGCGCCACCGAGCGCGACATCAAGAAGCAGTTGACGGAAGCCAAGCTGCCGACCTCCGGCAAGGTCTTGCTGTACGACGGGATGACCGGAATCCCGTTCGAGCAGCCGGTCACGGTGGGCTACATCTACATGCTCAAGCTCTCGCACCTGGTCGACGACAAGATCCACGCGCGCTCGATCGGGCCCTACTCGCTGATCACGCAGCAGCCGCTGGGCGGCAAGGCCCAGTTCGGCGGCCAGCGCTTCGGCGAGATGGAGGTCTGGGCGCTGGAGGCTTACGGGGCGGCCTACATCCTCCAGGAGCTGCTCACCGCCAAGTCGGACGACGTTTACGGGCGCGCCAAGATCTACGAGGCGATCGTGAAGGGCGAGGCGGCCGCCGAGCCGGGCGTGCCGGAGTCCTTCAACGTGTTGATCCGCGAACTCCAGTCGCTGTGCCTGGACGTGGAGCTGATGAAGAAGCCGCACGAGATAGCGGATACGGCCCTGGCCGCGGACTGAGATGAAGCCGCGGCTGAGTTGAGGTTTCTCTTGGAAGGTCAATGGAGGCTACTTTGTATCGCTCCTCTCCGTACGACAGAGCCAATCTGATCGCCGACTTCGATTCGATCCGAATCAGTCTGGCCTCGCCGGAAAAGATCCGCAGTTGGTCGCACGGCGAAGTCACCAAGCCGGAGACGATTAATTACCGTACCTTCAAGCCGGAGCGCGACGGCCTGTTCTGCGCCCGGATTTTCGGGCCCATCGCGGATTGGGAGTGCTTGTGCGGCAAGTACAAGCGCATGAAGCATCGTGGAGTGATCTGCGACAAGTGCGGCGTCGAAGTGACGCTGTCGCGCGTGCGGCGCGAGCGGCTGGGCCACATCGAGCTGGCCAGCCCCTGTTCCCACGTCTGGTTCTTCAAGGGGCTGCCCAGCCGCATCGGTTATCTGCTGGACATCACCCTGCGCGAGCTCGAGCGGGTCCTGTACTTCGAGGCCTACGTGGTGGTCGATCCCGGCGAGGTGCCGAACCTGGCCAAGGCCGAGGTGATCAGCGACGAGCGCAAGCGCCAGCTCGACCAGGAGTATCCCGGCAAGTTCGTGGCCATGATGGGCGCCGAGGGCATCAAGGAGCTGCTGAAAAAGGTCGATGTCGAGGCGCTCAGTTTGGATATCCGCGAGCGGATGAAGACCGAGCAGTCGCAGCAGAAGAAGCTGAAGTTCGCCAAGCGGCTGAGAGTGGTCGAGTCCTTCCGCAAGTCCGGCAACAAGCCCGAGTGGATGATCCTGGACGTCATTCCGGTGATTCCGCCCGAGCTGCGCCCGCTGGTGCCGCTGGATGGCGGCCGGTTCGCCACCTCCGACCTCAACGACCTGTACCGCCGCGTCATCAACCGCAACAACCGCCTGAAGAAGCTGATCGAGCTGCACGCGCCCGACGTGATCGTGCGGAACGAGAAGCGCATGCTCCAGGAAGCGGTGGACGCGCTGTTCGACAACGGCCGCCGCGGCCGCGTCCTGCGCGGGGCCAACAACCGCCCGCTCAAGTCGCTCTCCGACAACCTGAAGGGCAAGCAGGGCCGCTTCCGTCAGAACCTGCTCGGCAAGCGCGTGGACTACTCGGGCCGCTCGGTGATCGTGGTGGGCCCGGAGCTGAAGCTGCACCAGTGCGGCCTGCCTAAGAAGATGGCGCTGGAGCTGTTCAAGCCGTTCATCTACCACCGGCTGGAGCAGCGCGGGCACTGCACCACCATCAAGCAGGCCAAGGAACTGGTCGAACAGCACGACCCGGTGGTCTGGGACATTCTGGAAGAGGTCATCAAGGACCATCCCATCCTGCTCAACCGCGCTCCCACCCTGCACCGCCTCGGTATCCAGGCCTTCGAGCCGGTGCTGGTCGAGGGGAAGGCCATCAAGATTCACCCTCTGGTGTGCACGGCGTTTAACGCGGACTTCGACGGCGACCAGATGGCCGTCCATATCCCGCTGTCTCCGGAAGCCCAGATCGAGGCGGCCACGCTGATGCTGGCCTCCAACAACATCCTGTCGCCGGCGCACGGCGCGCCGATCGCCGTCCCCACCCAGGACATGGTGCTCGGGCTGTACTACCTGACCAAGGCGCGTCCCGGCACCAAGGGCGAAGGCAAGAAGTTCGCCTCGGTCGAGGACGTGCTGATCGCGCTCGAGATGGGCGAGGTCGAGACCCTCAGCCCGATCAAGCTGCGCTTCACCGGCAGGGTGATCGACCTGACCAAGGCCTTCGACAACCAGAACGTGCTGCACACCGAGCCGGCCGAGTACAACAAGGTGGACATGGAAACCACCGTCGGCCGCGTCATCTTCAACGACGCGCTGCCTGAGGAGATGCCCTTCATCAACGGCCTCCTGAAGAGGAAAGGCCTCACGCAGCTCGTCCAATACGCCTACCTGAAGTTCGGCCTGCCGACCACCGTGCAGATGCTGGACAAGGTGAAGGAGCTCGGGTTTGACTACGCCACGCGCGCGGGCATTTCCATCGGCATCGACGACATGGTGGTGCCGCAGCAGAAGCAGGCCCTGGTGAAGGAAGCCGAGCATGATGTGATCGGCGTCCAGAACCAGTACATCGAGGGCTCCATCACCAACGGTGAGCGCCTCAACAAGATCATCGAAATCTGGTCGAAGGTCACCGAGCGCGTTTCCGAGGAGATGTTCAAGGTCATGGAGGAGGACGACCGCACCGGCCGTTACCTGAACCCCATTTACATCATGGCGGACTCCGGGGCCCGCGGCTCCAAGCAGCAGATCCGCCAGCTCTCCGGCATGCGCGGCCTGATGGCCAAACCCTCCGGCGACATCATCGAGACCCCCATCACGGCCAACTTCCGCGAGGGCCTGAACGTGCTGCAATACTTCATCTCGACGCACGGCGCGCGGAAGGGCCTGGCCGACACCGCGCTGAAGACGGCCGACTCCGGCTACCTCACGCGGCGCCTGGTCGACGTGGCCCAGGACGTCATCGTGACCGAGGCCGACTGCGGCACGGCCAACGGCATCTACGTCGAGCCGATCGTCGAATCGGGCGAGATCATCGAGGCGCTGCGCGACCGTATCGTCGGGCGCGTCGCTCTCGAGGACCAGATCGACTACGAGGGCAACCTGATCGTCGGCGTCAACCAGGAGATTACCGAGGACCTGGCGGCGGCCATCCAGGCCGCGGGCATCGAGCGCGTGAAGATCCGTTCGGTACTGACCTGCGAATCCAAGCGCGGCGTCTGCCAGCTCTGCTACGGCCGCAACCTGGCCACCGGCCGGTTCGTCGAGCGGGGCGAGGCGGTGGGGGTCATCGCGGCGCAGTCCATCGGGGAGCCGGGCACCCAGCTCACCATGCGTACCTTCCACATCGGCGGCGCGGCCACCCGGGTTAGCGAGCAGTCCACTCAGGACACCAAGTCCGACGGCTTCGCCAAGTTCCTCAACATCGCCACGGTTCGCAACAAGGTGGGCGACCTGGTGGCCATGAACCGCATCGGGATCCTGGCCGTGGTGGACGAGAAGGGCCGTGAAAAAGAGCGCTATCAGGTGGTCTACGGCGCCAAGCTGCGCGTCGAAAACGGATCGCGGGTGAGGGCCAACGAGATCCTGCTGGAGTGGGACCCCTACACCTTCTCGATCCTGACCGAAGTCAGCGGCGTGGTTCATTTCAAGGACCTGCTCGACGGCCTCACGTTCCAGGAGCAGATGGACGAGATCACCGGCATGTCGCACTGGGTGGTCACCGACTCGCCCGACGAGAAGCGCATGCCCACGATCATCGTGCGGCCGCTGACCGGCGGGCGCGGGGAAGACAAGCGCTACCTCATGCCCACCCACGCCCACCTGACCGTAAAGGACGGCGAGGAAGTGCACGCCGGCGACGTGCTGGCCAAGATCCCTCGCGCCACCACCAAGACCAAGGACATCACCGGCGGTCTGCCGCGCGTGGTCGAGTTGTTCGAGGCGCGCAAGCCGCGCGAGACGGCCATCATCGCGGAGATCAACGGCACGGTGAAATACGGCGACGTCACCAAGGGCCAGCGCAAGGTGGTCATCCGCGGGGACGACGGCCAGGAGCGCGAGTACCTGGTTCCGCGCGGCATCCACATCAACGTGCAGGAAGGCGAGCGCATCAAGGCCGGCGATCCGCTGATGGACGGGCCGCGCAACCCGCACGACATCCTGGACGTGCTGGGCGAGACCGAATTGCAGAAGTACCTGGTGAACGAAGTCCAGGAAGTCTACCGCTTGCAGGGCGTCAACATCAACGACAAGCACCTGGAGACCATCGTGCGGCAAATGATGCGCTGGGTGCGGGTCGAGGACATCGGGGACACCGAGTTCCTGCCCGAGGAAACGGTGGACAAGTTCAAGTTCCGCGAAGAGAACGAGAAGGTGGTGGGATCGGGCGGGCGGCCGGCGCAGGGCAAAGCGGTGCTGCTGG
>JBEKWU010000136.1:0-12513 GCA_049512775.1 Bryobacteraceae bacterium | reverse complement strand
GACGAGCTGCCGGGTGTAGAGTTGCACGATCTCCTCCGCCTCCACCGGGCCGGTGTTGGCGACGCCGGCGGAGACCGTCAGCGTCCCGCCCACCGGCACTGTGGGCGAAGACAGGCGGAGGTTCGAGTACTCGAACGTGGTGTAGGAAAGCCCGAAGCCGAAGGGGTACTCCGGCGTGTAGTCGACGTCGATGTACTTCGACGTGTCTCGCTGGGGATCCTTTGGCATTCCCATCCGGATCCCGAGGTCCTCGAGAACAGGCGGCCGGCCGGTATCCTTCCAATAGTCCATCCACTCCGTGCTTCTGGTACAGGGACAACCACTCGGATACCCTGGATCGCGGTGCCTTCAGACGTCAGGTCCCCGCCGGTGCGGCCTTCGGAGTTCAGCACCGCGGCCTGCAGACGCTTCGCCGCCCGGCAGGCGCCGCCCGGTTCCGCTTCCTTGCCGAGGCGCACCAGCCCGCTATGCGTCTTGGGGTGCAAGTGCAGCAGTCGAGGAAGCGTGGCCACTCCTCCTGCGAGAGCTGTGCCGCAACGGGAGCCTGAATGTCCTTTTATCTATGCGCGGACGGGTAGTTGGACGGTGGCCCACCGGGCGGTCATGCGAACGGTACGGGCCGTTATTAGTCGACTCCTACCCCTCAGATCCCCTTTCCGATGTCTCAAGCAGAACAATCGATACACCTCGATCTGGTTCGTCCATGTCTCCCACTCTCTCGCGGCTGTTGGGGGGGCCGTAGTCTTCTTCACCATAGAGCGAACGTACATTGTTCCCGCCCACGATGTCGGCGGCAGTGCTGCATGATTCGTTAGAGGATGCCCTGAAGAAGGACACTCCATCCAACATCGCAATCGTATCGCCAGCGGTACGGGGAGTCCGACTCCTTCCGGAGTTCTTCCGGTTGAAGGATTTCCTCATTCCCACTGCAAGCAGATCCCACACGACCTGGGACCAGTCCTGCTTCTTTTCCGCGGTTCGCCGGTCATCGAACGGCCGTCCTGTGCAAAGAATGAACAGGGCAAACAGTTCGGCGGCCAGATGGCTGTGGTCGCAAAGCAGTCTATCGGGCATGCAGCATCCAACGGGGTAAGTCCCGGGGAGCCCCAGGAGTCCGCTCCCTGGTTCGTCTGGCGGTCTGTCATCAATCAACATGTACTGCGCGCCCGAATGTGGGGTCTTCGGCGTAACGCTACGATTCATACCCGTGAGGAAAGATGACCTCTCGTAGACGAAATCCGGCCATTCAACGTACAGGCGAAGTTGGTCAGCGTCGCTGCGATGAATCGGATAGGGTTGCCGGGAGGATGCCTTGGCTTGGAAGAGAATCGCGTTCCTCACGGTTGGCCCGGCTTTGGGGCTGTGTACGTAGGCAAAAAGGACATCACCGAGTTCACAGGTGGCACGCGGATGCGAGCCGAAGGCAACTTGCGGTGTCTGGTGGCAGAACACCGCGGACATGGACACAGACACCCGACTAGAAGCCAAGACAGATCTAAGAGCGGAATAGATCAGAGGGGTACTCTCAACCACCAAGCCCGCGACGAAGTCGGGTTCTTGTGGCGTCGTCTTGAGGTTCGCACAGCGGTGCCATGCGCTGGCTATCCCGACTATTGTGGCAACGTGGAAAGAGTGAACGAGCAGATCACGGTTATCCCACAGCGTATCACTAATGGGAATTCAGGCTTCGTAGTGGGCCGCCGCCGGTTTGTGGGCGAATCGCCGAGTGCGGATCGCGAGCTGTACGGGCAGAGAGTGGAATGGCTATTTTGACTCTTCCACCACTTCGATGCCATTCACGCACGCCATTCCCGTAACAGGAACGAAAGTGAGGACGATCTTGCCCTGCGCGGTGGGTCGAATCCCGGAGAAGGTTCGGTCCAAAGGCCGGCCTTCCCCGCCTGCCTGCTTGAAGATATCGAAGCCCCTCAGCAGGGCCACACCGTTACAATACACGTCGAACACGCGACTGCCAAGCCCACCCACGCCAGTGTTACGGCGTCCGTAGTGACCCTCGCAGAATTTCAACGTCACCCGATACCGGCCCTCGGCCACGGGCACAGCGTAGGAAAAATGCCCCCACCGCTCGCTGGCGTAGAGCGCCATGTCAGGTGAGTTGCTCTCCCGAGCCGGATTCGTAGTGCGGACCAACGCATTTCCTCCCATGAAATAGGAGTCGGCCTGCCACTGCTGCCCGGCGGAATCCTGCCAGGAGGCGGTCCAACCCGCTCGAATCCGGACGGGCCTGACCTTCCCGGGACTAACCGGCAGCACCTCGATTCCACTCAGGATCGCTGTTCCTCGCAAAGACGCAAAGCTCAGGTGCAGAAAGCCATCTTCGGCTGGCGAGACGTTCCGGAAGACCCGCTCGTCGGAGATGTTGGCGCCTGCGGCATCGGCCACCACGTCGAAGAAATCCAGAATCGGTTTCCCATTCGCGGCGACCCGAAAAAGGCGCTGCCCCTCGCCGCTGGATTCCGCGCTAATGAAATCGGTCAACCACGTCTCCGCAAAGTGAAGATGCAGTTCGTAAGAACCAGGCTTCAGCGGAATGTCATAGCGGAAGTCGCCTTGGCGGGAACGCGTATAAATGTCCGGATCCAGTGTACGGAGGATTCTCTCGGACGGGCGGGCGAGGACAGAGCCTCCGGAAAAGCAGCGATCAGGACCCCATGTCCGTCCGCTGCGGTCGACGTAGGGACTAGCAGAGCCCACAATCACCCGCAGATCCTGGCCGACCGGCGATGCGCTTGGAACAGGGCCGGGAACGGGAGTGGAGCTGGCATCAGGGGAGATCGGCTTCGCCGCTTGCCATCGCCAAGCAGAAAAAGCGCCAAGGATCACCAAAATGGCCGCGGCGCAGGCAATCATCCGGCGGGCGCGCCAACTCGGCCGTGCGGGGACCTGCCTCTCCGCAGCCGGCGTCTCCCACCTGAATTCGGCGCTGTAGGAGCCCGGTGGCAAGTCGATTCTAACCGGATGATGTGACCCGTTCTCTGCAAGGTAGTGCTGGGCGAGCTTCTTCCGTACTTCATTGGCTGTTACGCGGACAATCGTGTGCTGACCCGTATCGAAATCCGGCGGAAGCTGGAAGAGTTCCACTCCGATCGAGCGTTCCTTCAGAGTATCGCCCGGCCCGCGAATCGTGTGCTCGACGATGTACTCGAGGAACCCACTGCATCGCTTGCTGTTGCGAAACGCAGCACTCTCCAGCAGGCGACTGAGTTCCGCCCGCACGGCCCGCACGCGTGACTCGGTGAACCCCGTCCCTTCCGTTTCGCCCATCCTCTGCTCTGCGTTCGATCATATCACAACCTTTTGCCGGGTCGAGGGGTTGCTAACAATCTCGGCGAACACTTAACGGGGGCGCAACGACAAGATTCCATTAGCGTTGCACGCCGGACACCGTACCAAACCTTGCCCGTGCGGGACTTGCGTGCTAAGATGCGCCAACCTGGAGTGGGAGTTCCGTCCTCAAAGCTCTTCCGCAGAGGTGCGTGGAGGAGCCGACCGGGACCGCCGTCCGGGTCGCTGGCGGCAGCGCCAGCCAAAAGCCGAAGGAGGTGAATAATGCAACCAGGAATGAGGCGCTTTATAACGTCCTCAGCCATGCTCGTGGCTCTCTCCGCGATGCCGCTGTTCGCTCAGACATTCGGCGAGATCACGGGGCACATCAGCGATTCCAGCGGCGCAAGCGTGCCGGCAACTCAAATCACCCTGACAAATGTCGCGACCAATGCCGTGCGCACAACGTCATCGACGGCTTCCGGGGACTACACATTTCCCGCTGTCGCGCCTGGCTTCTACAACATCAAGTTCGAACACGCCGGCTTCAAGACCGGCAACATCAATAACCTTCAGGTACAGGTTCAGCAGACCGTCCGCCTCGATTTCACCTTGCAGGTTGGGCCACTCACCGAATCTGTCGAAGTCTCGGCCTCCGCCGAGCTGCTCCAGACCGAAAACCTCGCCCTCGGCACGGTGATTGAAAACAAGAATATTCTCGAGCTGCCGCTTAACGGCCGCAACTACCTGGCCCTGGTCGCGGCCGCGGCGAACGCGAACACGCTGTCGTCGATATCGGGTCAAGCCGCGGGACGGCTGGGCGGCGAGCGCTCCACGCAATCCATTTCCGTCGGTGGCAACCGCATCATGTTCGACTACTTCACCCTGGACGGCGTCACCAACACCGATCCCGACTTTACGACCTACGTGGTGCTTCCATCCGTCGATGCGATCCAGGAGTTCAAGGTTCAGACCGGTGTCTACCCGGCCGAGTTCGGCCACCAGTCGACGCAAATCAACGTGGTGACCAAGTCCGGCGGCAACGCATACCACGGCGCGCTGTTCGAATTCGTGCGCAACAATAAGTTCGATGCGGTGCCCTACGCTTTCACCGCCACCCATCCCAAGACGTCGCCCTTCAAGTGGAACGATTACGGTTTCGAGATGGACGGGCCTGTGAGGATACCGAAGCTGTTCGACGGGCGCAACAGGTTGTTCTTCATGTCTAACTATGAAAAAAGGGTCCAGCGCCAGAACAGCCAGGGGACTTACTCGGTACCGACGGCCGCCATGTTCGGCGGCGACTTCAGCGCCTTGGGCACGACCATCTATGATCCGAGCTCGGGCCAGGGCGGCACAACCAAGACGCCGTACTCCGGTAACAAAATCCCGCCGAACCTGATCGATCCGATCTCAAAGAAGTTCCTGAATTACTACGTGCCCTCGAACCTGCCGGGCCTGACCAACAACTATACCCAGATGAATTCTTTCCCGAACAACCGGGACGGGTTCATTCTGCGCTTGGACTTCGTGGAATCGGACAGGTCCCAGTGGACGGGACGCTATAGCTGGGGTGACGAAAACCAGTCCTCCACCGGCATCAGCATCACGGGCAGCAAGATCCTCACCAACTACGAGCAGTACCTGGGGACCAACACGCGAACCTTCACCCCCTCCCTGGTGAACGTGGCGCGTTTCGGATATACGCGGCTGTACAACGCCCTGGGGACCCGCTCGGCATTCAACGCCGATACGGTCTCCGCCCTCGGCATTCCGAGCCTTCAGCCGGGGGACCCCGTCACCTGGGGCGTTCCTATGGCTTCCTTTGCAGGGGATGGCTTCCTCGCCATCGGCGACGCGCAGGACGGCCCCTACGCCATCAGCGACAACACTCTGCAACTAGTGGATACCCTATCCTGGGTTCACGGAAAACACAGCCTGCGCTTCGGGTTCGAGTACACCCGCCAGAACTTCAACCAGGTCGGAAACCAGTTCTCCCGAGGCCAGTTTGCGTTCCAGCCGAATGCAACACAGAGTTCGAGCAACACAGGAGGCGATGCATTTGCCGAGTTCCTGCTCGGTGATCTCTACCAGTCGATAGTGGCGGTGGCTATCGCAAAGGCCAATTTCCAGCGCAGCACCTATCACGCGTTCGTGGACGACACCTACAAGGTGACTCCGAAGCTGACTCTGACCCTTGGCCTGCGCTATGAACTGACTCCGCCATGGGTCAATCAATTCAACAACCAGTTCTTGGCGTTCATCCCGCAGATCGTGGCGGTCTCGAACGCCCCGGCTTCTCTCACTCCATACATGATGCGCCAGGGCAACTGCACGGATCCTTACGCCGGGCCGCCCCCGATCAACATCCGCTGGACCACCGTCAACGCGGTGTGCAGCAATGGGGCGCTGCCGAATGCATTGCTGCACACGTCCTACAGGGATTGGGCGCCGCGCGTCGGCGTGGCGTATTCGCCGGACGCGAGAACGGTGATTCGGGCCGGTTTCGGCGTTTTCTACAATCAGGATATCGGCAATGCGTATTTCGACCTGGCGCGGAACATCGGCGGCCGGGTCACTCTGACCTCGAACATCGGGACTCCCAGCCTGTTCTACAGCAATGCGGTCCCCGGCGGCACCGGTACGTTCGCAAACGTGCCCTCGCCATACGCGTATTCCATGGCGGTCTCCCACCGCACCTCTTACGTCACGCAGTACCTGTTCAACATCCAGCGGGAGGTGGGCCGCAACTGGGCTTTCGAAGCCGGTTACCTCGGCGGGGAGAGCCACCATCTTCAGGGCTTTATGGATGCCAACCAGGGTATTCCGGGCACGGTCGGGAACGCCCAGTCCCGGCGTCCGTTCCCGGGCTTCAGCAATATCCAGCTCGTGCAAGACGGCGGCAACGGCGACTACAACTCCCTCAGCCTGAAGGCGACGCGCCGGTTCGGCCAGGGCCTCAGCGTGGTCAGTTCTTACACCTGGGCGAAATCCATCGACACGACCAGCGGCATCCGCAACCAGGGCAATGACACGCTTTACCCGCAGAACATGTATTGTCTCGCTTGCGAGCGCGGGCTTTCCGCTTTTGATGTGCGCCACCGGGTGGTGACCTCAGTCCTCTACGATCTGCCGGTCGGCAAGGGCAGGAGGGCAAATATCACGAACCCTGTGCTGAACGCGATTGCCGGCGGCTGGAACGTCAGCGGTTTCTTGACTCTGCAAACCGGCATGCCCGGCAATCTGGGTCTCGGTGGAGTGGATAATGCCAGCACGGGTTCGGGCGGATACGATCGTCCGAATTCGACCAGCGTGAGCCCTTACCTGGACAATCCCACACCGTCCAGGTACTTCAGCCTGGACGCGTATACCGAGGCGCCTGCCGGGCAGTTCGGGTACGTCGGACGCACCTCCATCATAGGCCCGGGCATCATCGGATTCGACGCCGCGATACACAAGAGCTTCAAGATGCCCTACAAGGACAGCCATGCGCTCCAGTTCCGGTTTGAGGCTTTCAACGTCCTCAACCATCCGAACTGGGCTATGCCCAACCTGAACATTCTGTCGGGAGCAACGGTCCCCGGGAAGACGGCCCGAGACACCCATCAGGGCTTCGGGGTCGTCTCGGGAACGTCAACCGCGATGCGGCAGATTCAGTTGGGACTGAAGTACTCCTTCTGAGTCGGAGCAGTTTCTCGCGAGCGGGTCTCCGAGTGAGGCGGCGCCCGGCGTAGGGCCTGGCGCCGCCCACTCGGACCAAGTCCGCGGGCTGCCCGCGACGCGAATGTTCGATGGCATGATCGTCGCTAACGGGGGGCGGCGCCGGTTTTGCCCGTTTGGGCAAGGATGATTCGCAATAGAAACCGATGAATCCGAACAACCGAAGATCGTTCTTGAAAGGTGCGGCCTTGGGCGGCGTGTTTGGGTTGCCCAGGCTGTCGGCGGCCATGCAGGAGACCACCTCGCCCTACCGGCGGCCGAAGCTGAAGATCACCGACGTGAAGACGGCGTATGTTCAGGGCTTCCACGTGCGGATCTACACCGACCAGGGTCTGACCGGCGATGGAGAAGCGGTGGACGCGATCAGCGGCGCAGGACCTATCGTTGGGGGATTCCGTTTCTTCCTCCTGAACCAGAATCCACTGAATGTGGAAGCCATCTGGGAGCGCATCCGGACGGGCGGCATCTTCAGCGGCGCCCAAGCCGGCCAGTTTGTCACGGCGCTTACCGCGGTGGAAATCGCGCTCTGGGACCTGACTGGCAAAGCACTCGGGCTGCCCATATACCAACTCATGGGCGGCAAGATGCGAGACCGTATCCGCGTCTACATCGACTCCGGCACCGACAGCCGCGATGATCCGCAGGCCAAGACCTTCATCGCGCAGATCGTCGAGAACGGGTGGACCATGGCCAAGATCGACGTGGACGACGCACGCGACCCGTCACGGTTCGATCGAGTGAACTGGACCGCCAATAATGCCGAGATCGATCACATGATCGACAAGGTCGCGTTCATGCGGGAGTCGCTGCCGAAGACGATCGAGCTCGCCGTGGATATGCACGGCCGCTACGACCTCCCCACGGCCAAGCGCTTCGCCAAAGAGGTCGAGCCGTTCAAGCTCGTCTGGCTCGAAGAACCGGTGCCTCCGGAGAACATCGATGCGATGCGCGACGTGCGCCAATCAACCCACACGCCCATTTGCTGCGGTGAGAACATCTATCTGCGGTGGGGCTTCCGGGAACTGTTCGAGAAACAGGCGGTCGACATTATCATGCCCGACGTGCAGAAGTGCGGCGGCCTGGCGGAGTCGAAAAAGATCGCGGATCTGGCTCACACCTACTACATCCCGATCGCGCCGCACTGCCAGGCCTCGCCCATAGGAATGATGGCCGCGTGCCACGCCATGGCGACAGTGCCCAACTTCCTGGTTCAGGAATGGCACTGGGGTCATCCGCCCGGGCGCACCGCACGGTGGAAGCAGTACGTCAAAGAGGGCGACATCATCCAGAGGGGCTACATCACGGTGCCGGACCGTCCCGGAATCGGTCTCACCATAAACGACGAGGCGCTCAAGAAGATGGTGCGGCCGGGGAGCACGTGGTTCACGACATGATGCCGGACAGTTCGGGAGAGAGAAACGGACTCAGGTGCTTTGGACCAATGAGTGAGACGACACGCACTACTCAAGGAGGACTTATGAGAATCTTCACGCTGGCGCTGCTCGGTTGCGGGTTGTGCTGGGGACAGGCGACAGACGAATGCAAGCCTTCAGCACTGAATATCCCGGGCGCGCAGTATCCCTGTGTTTATCCGGACCATCGCGCGACGTTCCGCCTGGTGGCGCCCGACGCCCAGAAGGTGCAGCTCAAGATTGTTGGGCAAACCTTGGAAATGGTCAAGGACGCTGACGGAGCGTGGACCGTAACCACGACGCCACTCGTCGTGGGATTTCACTACTACACACTGGTCGTGGATGGCGTTACGGTGGCTGATCCGGCGACCCGGACGTTTTTCGGCTCCGGCTGGGAAAACAGCGGGATCGAGATTCCCGAGGCGGCCGATGTAGACTATTACCTCCCCAAAGACGTGCCGCACGGCCAGGTGAGCCAGCGGTGGTACTACTCCAAAGTCACCGGCAAGTGGCGGCGCTGCTACGTCTACACGCCGCCGAACTATGACGCCGGGAAGGCGCGCTATCCCGTTCTGTATCTGCTGCACGGCTGGGGAGAGGACGAAACGGGCTGGCACATCCAGGGGCATGTGGATTTCATCCTGGACAACCTGATTGCGGCGAAGAAGGCCAAGCCGATGATTATCGTCATGGACAACCTCAACGCCGTCAAGCCGGGCGAGGATGGGACGATATTTACGTCCCGGGGACTCCGGCCCCCGCCAAGACCAGCCACCCCACCCGCCGAGGGCGGGCGGGCGCCGGCCCCTCCAGTCCGGCGCGGCGGCCTGGCCAGCTTCACTGGTGCGACATTCACTGAGATGATGTTCACCGATCTGATTCCCATGATCGAGAGGACGTACCGGGTGCGCCCTGGGCGGGAGAACCGTGCCATGGCCGGGCTCTCGATGGGAGGCTTTCAGACCTTCCTGACGACTCTGGCGAATCTGGATAAGTTCGCCTATATCGGCGGCTTCAGCGGGAGCACCGGCGGTTTTGGAGGGCAGTTCGATCCGAAGACCTCCAACAACGGCGTGTTCGCCGACGCCGACGCGTTCAATAAGAAGGTCAAGGTCCTGTTCCTGGGAATCGGCTCCGTGGAAGGTCCCCGCACGAAGGATTTCAGCGAGCAGTTGACCAAGGCCGCCATCAAGAACGTCTACTTCGAGTCGGCCGGCACGGCCCATGAGTGGCTGACGTGGCGCCGGTGTCTGAACGATTTCGCTCCCCGGCTCTTCAAATAAGCGGCGTCGACCGCCAACAACCTGGAGGAAGAATTGATGCCTAGGAAATCACTCCCGCTGGTCTTGTTCGCCGCACTTGCGGCCGCCGGAACCGGCGCGCAGACCAGCAGCGCACCCGAACAGCGCATCGCCGTCACCGTCGATGCGGGCAAGACGCGCGCCCCCATTTCGCCGTACCTTTATGGCCAATTCATCGAGCACATCGGCGATCTGGTCAACCGGAGCGTGTGGGCTGAGATGCTCGATGACCGGAAGTTCTATTACGCCGTGACTTCCGAAAGCCCAGCGCCGGAACCGCCGCAACGCCCGTTTCGATTCCGGCGGCCCAACCGCTGGCGGCCCATCGGCCCCGACGCGGCGGTGGTGATGGATCGCGAGCATCCCTACGTAGGGGAGCACACTCCACTGATCAGGCTGGCCGGCCCAGAGCCGCAAGGAATTCAGCAGGCCGGACTCGTGCTGCGCAAATCCAGGGTCTACTCGGGGCGAGTCGTGCTGGCCGGAGAACCGGGCGCGGCGGTCGTCGTGAGCCTGGTCTGGGGATCGGGCCCGAGCGAGCGGCAGACCGTTCCCATTACCGATCTGCAGACCGCCTACGCCAAGTTCCCCTTGCAGTTCACTGCCGGAGGTGATACCGACGACGGACGCATCGAAATCGCCGCGACGGGCGCCGGGGCCTTTCACGTTGGAGCCGTGTCGCTCATGCCGGCCGACAACATCCGCGGCTTCCGCCCGGATGTGATCGCTCTGCTGAAGCAACTCCGCTCGGGAATGTACCGGTTCCCCGGCGGCAATTTCCTGTCCGCGCATGAATGGCGCGACGCCATCGGCGATCCGGATCGGAGGCCGCCGCGCTGGGACTACGTATGGTCGGCCTTGCAGCCGAACGATGTCGGTACGGATGAGTTCCTTACAATGTGCGAGCTTCTCGGGGTGGACGCCTTCATCAGCGTCAATGCTGGTTTCGGAGATGCCTATTCGGCCGCCCAACTGGTGGAATACGTGAACGGCGCCGCCGACACCCCCATGGGGAAGTTGCGCGCCGCTAACGGCCACCCGGCTCCCTACAACGTCAAGTGGTGGGGCATCGGCAATGAAATGTACGGAACCTGGCAGTTCGGCTACATGGCGCCCAAGCAGTACGTGATCAAGCACAACATGTTCGCGAGGGCGATGCGCGCGGTGGATCCGACGATCACGTTGCTGGCCACGGGCGCAACGCCGGAAGAGATGACGGTGAACCGCCTTTCGGTGGCTCTCAGCGGCAAGGTGGTGCCCGATTACGGCTCCGATGCCGATTTCACCGGTCTATTGCTGGCCAACTGCCTGGACAATATCGACGTGATGTCGGAGCACTTCTACAGCTACGACCGCGAGAGATTCGACCTCGAGCAGAACAAGAGAGTCCCGATTGAGGAGCCGCTGCCGGAAGCGGCTTATCGAGCGGCAAACCGCGTGCGAGACAAGGTGGAGGCGTACGAAGAGTATGCGCGACGGATCCCGGGCCTTCAGAAAAAGCGCCTGACCATCGCGATCGATGAGTGGGCGCTGACCCGCCTGCCTGCCAATTTGAAGCAGACACTGGCCAATGCCGTAGTGTTCCACGAGATGTTCCGGCACACGGACCTGATCCAGATGGCCGGCCACACCATGGGGACGTCCTCGATCGAGTTCAACGCCACGGAAGCGGCTCTGAACACCACGGGCCTGCTGTTCCAACTCTACCGCGATCATTTCGGAACCGTACCCGTGGAAGTGGACGGCAACTCGCCGCCGCCCGCGCCGAAGTACCCGGTTGGCGGCGATCAGCCGAAGGTGAACGCCGGCAGCCCCACCTACCCGCTGGACGTGAGTGCCGCGCTTTCGAGCGACGGGAGGTTCCTCACTGTGGCGGTGGTCAATCCGACCGAATCGGCTCAGAAGCTCGATCTCACCATAAACGGCGTGGATCTCCGCGGCAAGGGCCGGCTCTGGCGCTTGACAGGCCCTGGAATCAACGCCGTTACTGGCCTGACCCGGCATGAGGTTCAGGTCACCGAGACGCCGATTGACGAGGTGCCCAAGACGCTCCAAGTCGCGCCCATCAGCATTGAGTTGTACGAGTTCGAGAGGAGATAGGAAGGAGCCGGAGCGCATGTACGCGAGCATCCTCACTAATAGACATCGGAGCCTCCTTTCATAGTGCTTCAGGCCAACGTCCGACCTTCATCGGGGGTGCGGAGCGCCGTCCGCTGCAGGCGACTCTTCGACCAGGTTGAGTTCTGTCATTGTCTGAGCATACCTTGCTTGGGCGGTCTGTTTCTCGATCGGTGCCGAGCGCCTTGTAAGTGACTCGAGGGGACTGTCTATCCAGCGTCAGTACCTGCGATGCAGACCTTGTGCCTGGTCGGAGGCTATCACCCCGACTCTAGCACGGCAGATCCGAAGCTCCACGACGCGGGCCGAAAGTCCGAATCCGAAAAGATGCCAAAGCTGTGTGCGGGCTACTCTGTCACGCGGAACTCGCCGCGCAGTCCCTGCGAGGAGTCGGGTGCCACCCAGACCTGGAAGGGGCCGGGCTCGGTGACCAGTTGCCCGCGCTGGTTATAGAACGCCAGGTCGGCCGTGCGCAGCGCAAACTCGACCGTCTGCTTCTGGCCGGGCTTGAGCCGTACGCGGCGGAAGCCCTTCAGCTCCCTGACGGGCCTGGTAACGCTGCCGACGAGCTGCCGGGTGTAGAGTTGCACGATCTCCTCCGCCTCCACCGGGCCGGTGTTGGCGACGCCGGCGGAGACCGTCAGCGTCCCGCCCACCGGCACTGTGGGCGAAGACAG
>JBEKWU010000135.1:0-13769 GCA_049512775.1 Bryobacteraceae bacterium | reverse complement strand
CTTTCGCCGACCCGCTGCTGAGCAACGATGAAAACAAACGAAGGCTGTCTTGCTTTATGTGAAACCTGCCTGCCGAGCAGGCGAAAAAAAGTCAACGGCGGATCCGAACTGCGGAAGTTGGGGTAGCGTTCGAAGAGTTCCTCGTAGGCGGCCATCCGCCCGCGCCTGAAACTCTCCACCAACTCGGCGTCTTCGAGCCTGGTGTCGATCTGTGCCGTTTCACTCACAGCCTTCACACAGTACAACACCGGGCCGCGGATTTCCTTTTGTTTTTTCGACCGCCCCCTCTACTCCTTCAGCTCCGCGATCGTCGCCCCCGCGCCCCCCTCGCTTTGCGGCGCCGGGTAGAACTTCTCGACGCTGGGGTGCGCGGCCAGCAGCTCGGCGATGACCCGCTTCAGGATGCCCATGCCGTGCCCGTGCACGATGCGCACGCGGTTGACGGAGGCCAGCAACGCGCTGTCCAGGAACTTGTCCACCCGCTCCCGCGCCGCTTCCGCGCGCTCCCCGATCACGTTGATCTCCTGCATGCTCACGTACACATCCGGCCCCGCCGGCTTGAAGGAGACGTTCTGCGGCAGTTTCGCGCCCTCGCCCGGCCCGGGCAATACCTCCAGGACCTCGTCCCGCGACACCTGCATTTTCAGGAACCCGGCCTCCACCTCGAGGCGGTCCGCGCCGATCAGCCGCCGCACTCGCGCCGGCTCCCGCACGCCCTTCAATCGCACCCGCGCCCCTTCGACGATCTTCAGCGGTTCGAGGGCGTCGGCTCTGGTCGAAAGCACCGCCGACTCCATCTCCTCGCGCAGCTCCCGCTTCACCTTCGCCACGCTGCGCTGCGCCTGGACCGCCGCCTTCTTCTCGCCGCCGCCGGAAGCGATCTTCCCGAGCGTCTCCTGGGCCTGCTCCTCGAACCGTTCCAGCACCAGCTTGCACTGCCGCTCGAGTTCCTTGATCTTGGCGGATTCCTTCTTCGCCCACTCCTCGGCCACCGCCTTCTCGCGCGCCACCAGCCGCTCGCGCTCCCGCTCCAGCCCCTCCTGAAGCTGCGCCACATCCTTCAGCCTCCGGTCCAACTCGCTCAGGAACCGCGCCAGATCCTGCTCCCGCGTGCTCAGCGCGGCCCGCGCCCTCTCGAGCAACGCCTGTGGCAGCCCCAGCCGCCGGGCGATGTCGATGCCCGCCGACTTGCCCGGCGCCCCCAGCCGCAGTACGTAGGTCGGCTCCAGCGTCTCCTCGTTGAAACCCATCGAGCCGTTCAGCACGCCCTGGGTGTTGGCGCCGTAAATCTTCAGCGCCAGCAGGTGCGTCGACGCCAGAGAGAACGCCCCCGATGCCCGGCAGCGGTCCAGGATCGCCACGCCCAGCGCGCCGCCTTCCTCCGGGTCCGTCGCCCGGCCCAGCTCATCCAGCAGGATCAGGGAATCCGGCGTCACCTCGGTCACGATGTCCCGCACCCGCGACATGTGCGCCGAGAACGTGCTCAGGCTCTCCTGGATCGACTGCTGGTCGCCCATGTCCGCCAGCACCTGGTCGAAGAACGGGAACTCCGCCTCCGCGCAGGGCACTGGCAGCCCCGCCTGCGCCATCAGCGCCAGCAGCCCCACGGTTTTCAGCGTCACCGTCTTGCCGCCGCTGTTCGGCCCGCTGATCAGCAGCGTCCGCGTGCTCCCCTCCAGCTCGAGCGACACCGGCACCACCTGCTTCCGCTGCCGCCGCAGCACGTCTTCCAGCAGCGGATGCCGGGCGTCCCGCAGTGCCAGCCGCCGCGCCTCCCCGTTGCTGAACCGCGGAATCGTGCAGCCGAAGGCCAGCGCAAACTCGGCCTTGGCAAACAGCATTTCCAGTTCGCCGAGGATTCCGATCGTCCGGCTGATCGCATCGGCGTACTCCCGCAACCGCTGGGTGTACTCGAGCAGGATGCGGTGCACCTCCCGCATCTCTTCTTCGGCCAGCCGCACCAGCTCGTTGTTCAGCTCGATGGTCTCGAGCGGCTCGACGAACAGCGTGTGCCCCGTACCACTCGCCCCGTGGATCACCCCGTCGATCTTGCGCCGCTGCCCCGCGATCACCGGCACCACGAAGCGCTCGTTGCGGATGGTCACGAATTCCTCTTGCAGCACGCCCTCCTCGCGGTGCGCGCGCAGGAACCGCTCCAGCGAGTTCTGAATCTCCAGCTTCTGCCTCTCGATGTCGCGCCGCAGCCGCCCCAGCAGCACGCTGGCGTGGTCGGCCACCGTACCGTCGGGCAGGATCTTCCCCACCAGGTCCCGCAGCAGCGACCGGAACTCGCCCATCGCCGCGGCCCGCGCCCCCAGCTTGGGGAACCGCTGCGCCACCGCCAGCAGCACCGACCGGATGTCGCTGGCGCGGTCCAGCAGCCCGGTGAGCTCGAGAATCTCCTTGGCCTCCAGCGACGCCCCTTCGATCCGCAGCTTCCGCACCGATTCCGTCGTGTCCGCCAGCTCGCCGAAGCGGATCCGCACCGCCGCGCCCCGCGACGCCGGCTGCGGCCGCGCCGCCGTGTCCAGGTACTCCTTGGCCTCCGCCGCTTCCCTCAGCATCTGCTCGACCCGCGCGCGATCGTCGAGCGGCTCGATGTGGTCGAGCTCCGCCTGCCCGAGCGGGCTCGCGATGTACCGTCCCAGCAATTCTTTGAGACTCGCGAATTCCAGGTAATCGCCGCTGGTATTCATGACGTCAGTATTGGGTTGACCCTTTGACGTTCAACCGCACCCTGTAGACGGATGTCCGCGCCGTGACGTACAGCGTCTCGAAGTCCGCGTCCCCGAACGCGCAATTCGAGGGCGTCTCGGCAAGCTCGATCTTCCCCAGCAGCTTCCCCTCCGGCGAATACGCCACCAGCGCCTTGGCCGCGACGTACAGGTTCCCCTTTTCGTCCACCTTCATCCCGTCCGGCGCACCCTCGATCCCGGAAATCAGGACCCGCTCGTTCGTCGCCTTCCCGCCGCGGTCCAGATCGTAGGCGCGCACGTTCCGCTCGTCGGTGTTATTCACATAAAGAATCTTGCCGTCGGGCGAAAGCGCTACGCCGTTCGGCCGGCCCTTCGGCTTCGCGATCGGCTCCAGTTGGCCTTTCGGGGTGATGTGGTAGACGCCGAAGAAGTCCAGCTCGCGCGTGTCCATTTCCCTGCCGAACGCCGGGTCGGTGAAGTACACCTGCCCGTCTTTGCGCACCACGATGTCGTTCGGAGCGTTGAGCCGCTCGCCCTCCCACTTATCCGCCAGCACCTCGAGGTTGCCCTTCTTGTCCGTGCGCGTGATCCGCCGCGTCACACTCTCGCAACTGTATAGCCGCCCCTGCGCATCGAACGCGTTCCCGTTCGCACCGTTGCTATGCTCCCGGAACACCTCCGGCGCCTTGCCCGGCGCGTACTTCAGGATCTTGTTGTTCGGAATGTCGCTGAACAGCAGGAAGCCCTCCCGCGACCACACCGGCCCTTCCGTGAACTTGTACCCCACGCCAACCTTCTCGACGTGCACATCCGCGAAATCCTGCCCCACGAGCGCGGCGCACACCGCCGCCATCACCACCAGAAGTCTCATAGCGACAGCTATTGTAGCAGCCCGGAACGGATCGGCTTCGCGCCACGTACTGCGGTAGGATAAGGCTCCGCCTTGTCCCGGCGGTGTGCTTATCGCGGCCGGACAAGCCGGAGACTGATCCGCCTCAACGCCCCCACTTTCGCTCGTAGCGGCCCATGTACAGGGCCTGGTCGAGCACGTGAGTCTCCAGCGCGCAGTCCAGGTCTGCGCGCTTGGCCCCAACCCGCAGACCCAGCGTCTCCGTATCGACCGCCAAGAGCCTGAAGTAGTAGCGGTGGGGGCCATGACCCTTGGGTGGCGCGGGTCCGCCGTACCCGGTTTTGCCTAAATCGTTGGTCCCGCTTTCGCCCACCCGCCCGGGCTTGAACCCCTGCGCCAGCGAATGCACCGAGCGTGGGATATCCCAGAGAAGCCAGTGGTTCCAAGTGCCCGCGGGGGCGTCCGGGTCGTCCATGACGAGGACGAAACTCTTGGTATCGGGCGGCTCGCCGCTCCACTCGAGCGCGGGCGAGAGGTCCGCGCCCTCACAGGTATGAAGTTTCGGGATCGTGGTGCCTTCCGGGAAGGCGCCGCACAGAATCTTGAATGCCATGCCAGCCTCCTAGCCACACCGCTTGCCGACGCGCGCGGATCGGAGCCGCGACCGTCAGGGAGCGGAACTCCCTTCCAGGACGCGATCGAGCGCTTCCACGAAGAAGTACTCTCCCCACATCACCGACTCGTTCACGCCCAGTTGCTTGTGAATATGATACACCCCGCCTTTGAGAATGCCTTCCCAGGCAGGATCGGATTCTGCCAGATGATTGGTACAGAGAGTCTCAAGAACGCGGCGGGCAGCCGCGTCATAAAGCCGGCCCTTGATGGGGTCGGCGGAAAGTTTCGAGAGCTGAAGCAGGCCGGACGCGGCAATCGCGGCGGCCGAGGTGTCAGGGAGCGCACGGCTCTCCGGCGGCGCGTCGTAGTCCCAGGGCGGCACTCCGCCGGCGGGCGTATGCGCGAGGTAGAAATCGGCGCAAGCCTCGGCGGTCCAAAGGAAGCGAGGGTCGCCGCTGTAGCCATAAGCGGTGCCGAACCCATATAGCGACCAGGCCAGCCCGCGCGACCAGCAGGAATCGCCGCGAAAACCCTGGTGCGTGCTCTGCTTGAGAAACTCGCCGGTTTCGACGTCGAACAGGCCCTCGTGCGCGGTGGACCCGTCGCCGCGCACCAGCACGCGCCGCGTGGTCAGACAGTGCCGCATCGCGAGGTCGCGCAGTTGCTCGTCGCGGGTCTCTCGGGCGGCGTAGAAGACGATGCCGACGTTCATCATGATGTCGATGAACAGCGAGTCGCCGGAGACGAATGACCGCAGGTACTCGCCCTTCTCCTTGAAGCGCTGGCCCATGGTGCGGCCGGCCTGGATGAGCACGTTCTTCAGGGCCGGATCCCCGCTGAGCTGGAGCCAGCGGTAGTACGTGGACATGAAGATGAAGCCAAGGTCGTGGACGTCGCGGTCGAACTGGCGCGGTTCGAGCGGCCGGGAATAGCGGATGGCCCGCTCGCGCCACCAGACGGCGCGCTCGCTGCCGGGAGCCTGGCGAGCGCAGAGGATCCACATGATTCCGGGCAGAAAGCCGTCGCACCAGTGTGTCCAGGCGGGCAGATCGTGCTTCCAGCGGCCCCCGTTCGTGTACATCGGGTAGAAGTCCGGGTAGCGTTCGACAAGGCTGCCGATCTGACGCCCGGCGAATTCCAGGGCGTGCTCGAACAAGGCGCACTGATTCTTGGATTCCAGAGAAATCACTGCTTCTCCCGAGGCGGCGTGATCCACAAGAAGTGATAGTTCTTAGGCACCTGGGGATGGCCGGGGTCGATGTAGATGAGAGCGTCGGCTCTATCCACAACGAAGGGGAACTTGAGCTGGCGGGGGCCGCCGGCGATTCCCCACGCATCCCGCAGCCGCCCCTGGAACACCATGCGCTGACCCCCGATCTCGAGTGTGGAGACGCGCAGCCCGAGCACCGTGAGCGGCTTCGGCTCCGTGCGCTCCACGAACCTGGTGATGCGCCCGCGCAAGAGAGCGCCTTTGGGAACGCGGAAGCCGCCGCTGTGGGCGGAGCTTGCGACGACCAGCGTCACCGCGTCGCCGACGGCGCACTGGCTGAGGTCCACGGAATTGGCCAGCACGGTGTCGACAGCGAGCCCGGGCGGCGCACTCGCCTCCGCGATGCGCCCGGGCGCGCGCGGGGGGGCCGCAGCGCCTTCGCCGCTTTCGCCGTAGCGGATGGTCGATTCACTTACATATTGGTGGCAGGCGCTGTAGACGGTCCGATTCCTGGTCTGGAATCCGCGGCGGGGAACGACCAGCGAGTTGCTGGTCCGCGGCAGCAGAAAATCGGAGCCGCCGATGCGCACCCGGTGGTACTCAACCACGATGTTCGCTTGGCGCAGATCGAGTTGGGCGGGGATCTCGGCGACCTGCGCCTCCAGCTTCAGCAGGTCGAGGGTTTCGCCGTCGGCCCAGAAGGAGCCGGCGTATCCAACGACACCCTCGGTTTGGTTCATCCGGACGCGAAATCCGCTGTCTTGGGCGGCGACCTTGTAGGCATAGCGCAACGCCCGCCGGCCGCCGACGGTGGTCTCTCCGCTGAAGGCGTAGTCCGCCCGGTCCCTGACAAAAATTCCCGTCGCAAGGCCCGCGAAGTCACTGAGGATGACCGCGCCGCCTCCGGTCAGTTCCATGATGTCCCGGTCCTCGAACCCGCCCGCGCCCGGCCAGGCGAAGTGCTCCCTGGCGTCGAAGACCGCCACCTCCAGGCGCAGCCGGTCCCTGTACTCGCACGCCGGGCAGTCGTCGCCGGGGTGCCGGCGTTCGATGGACTGGGTACAGGTGTAATTCGGAATCTTGGCGAGGTTGTCCCGCATTTTTCCGATGATGCTTGCCAACTGTGCGCTTTCAGGCTGCTGTGCGAACAGGGTCGCGGCCAGCCACAGGCACGCGCAGACGCTCCCGCCACGCATCGGGATCATTATAGCCGACCGCCTTCAGCTTGCTTTCGGCTCTTCCAATACGCAGATGTCGCTCAGGTTGCGGTAGTTCTCGGCGTAGTCCAGGCCGTAGCCGATGACGAACTCATCCGGGATCTGGAAGCCCACGTAAGCCACGTCCACCTGACGCTGGCGGCGGCTGGGCTTGTCCAGCAGCGCGGCGATGCGCAGCGAGTGCGGGCGCCGCTGCCGGAGCACGTGCATGAGGTAGTTGAGGGTGACGCCGCTATCGACGATATCCTCCACCACCAGCACATCGGCGCCCTCGATCGAGGTGTCGAGGTCCTTGGTCAGCTTCACCTCGCCCGAGCTGGTCTTGCCCTTTCCGTAACTGGAGATGCCGATGAAGTCGATCCGCACTGAGCGCGTCATGGCGCGGGCCAGGTCGGCGAGGAAGAAGCAGGCGCCCTTGAGTATGGCGATGAGGTAGACCGGGCCATCCGGGTAATCCTGGTCGATCTGAGCGCCGAGTTCGCGGATCCGCGCCTGGATCTGTTCGGCGGTTAGAAGCACGCGCATGGAGTTCTGGGACATAAACGCACTAGCCGCCCCGGGAGATTCTCTCGCTGGGCGGTCCTACATGAATGTGCGGGCCGGTCGCCCGGCCCGACAGGAAACTGCGGAAGGCGAAATAGGGGATCCGCATGGTCTGCAAGTACTGGCGCAGCCAGATCCCCTCGGGTTGGTCGGGGTCGAGCGCTACGTCGATGCGCCCGCGATGGTCGAACCCAAGCGCGCGGTGAACCGCGGTGTCGCCCACGGCGCTGACGGGAAGCGGCCTGGAGAACTGCTTCTCAAATGCCAGGGTGATGGTTTTCAGGTCGCCCGCGCGCAACAGCCCGTCGCCGTCGTAGCGCTCGGCCAGCGGCGCCGGCCCGAGCGCCGTCCGCTCGGATCGCGCCAGGGCTTCCTTTTCACGGCGCGCCATCTCGGCAAGCTCGGTGAGCAAGGCGGCCCGGGAGACTGCCAGGTCGAGGGCCCTGCGGCTGCGGTCCAGCTCCTCGATATAGGGCGTGAGAGCCAGGCGCGGCAGGGCGCCCTCGTCGACCAGCTTCCGGGCTTGCTCGAGCTGGGCTTTCCGGCGCTCGAACATTCGAGTTGCAGCCGCAGTCATCTCCTGGCCCTGCCGCTCGGTCAGGTCCTCGACGGTCAGTTTGCCGTACAACGTCGTTCGGAGGGTGGCTTCGTCCTGGGCGTCGGCGAGGGTCCGCTGGGCCCCTTCGAGCTTCTGGCGCGGCAGAGCGCCTTCTTGGACCAGCGCACGCAAGCGTGTGACGTCCTCGCCGGTGCGGCGCAGTTCGGGAGCGCCCGAACTCTGCCCGAAGGCCAGCGCGGCGAATGACCCGGCGGCCAGAATCGCGCTCAGTCGCACCCTTCCGATTGTAGTACGATGGGCCCGAGCGGCGGACTGCCGCGGCGTGCAGTTGTCGGAACCGGGAAGCAGTCACGGGGCGCTTCCTACAGAGGAGCTAGTTGCCGGAGAAAGAGCCACCCATCGCGCCTGTCATCGCGGCCCAGGCGGCGGAATCCAAGAAAGCCCTCGATGTCCGCGTTCTCGACCTTCGGGGAGTCAGTTCGTTCACCGATTACTTTGTGATCTGCTCGGGGGCGAACATCCGGCAGATCCAGGCCATCAGCGACGAGGTGGAGGAGCGGCTCGAGAAGCACGGCGAGCGCCCGCTGGGCATCGAGGGGTACGAGCGAGCCGAGTGGATCCTCGCCGACTACGGCGACTTCATCGTCCACATCTTCTCCCAGCCCGCCCGGGAGTTCTACGACCTGGAACGCCTCTGGCGCAGCGCCAGCCAGTTGACGATCGACTCATCGAGTCATTGAGGGTCGTCTCATTCCGACAGCGCCGACACGAGCGCGCCCTTGGCGGTGGAGTTGAGCGGGTCGGAAGCCAGGGTGACCTCGGAGATCGGGACCGGAAAGCCGCTGGCCTTGAGTGTTTTGTCGAAGCGCTCGAGGAAGCCTTTGGCGAGCACGCTCCCGCCGCTCAGCACCAGGGGTACCGGGCGGTCCAGCTTGGGCAGGGCGCGGGTGTCGGAGAACGCGCGGGTCATGGCTTCGACCAGGTTCTGGATCATCTCGTCGTAATACACCGTCAGGGCGTATTGGATCTTGTTGCCGGGCGTGCCGTTGAACTGGAAATCCTGCTCTTTGAAGAGCCGGATGCGTGTCGCGACCTCCCCGGCCGCGGCCGCGGCGCTGGCATCGACGAAATCCCCGGCCTGGGAGATGCTGAAGGCGACCACCGGGACCGAGAGGTAGGCCAGGCAGACGTTGCACATGCCGCCTCCGCAGCTCACTCCGATTCCGGTGTAGTTGGACTCGGCCAGGTCGCTGTAAACCACCGCCAGCCCCTCGTTGATGGTGGTCACGGTGAAGCCGATATCGGCTGCCGTCTGCTCGACCACCGTCTCGTGGTACTTCAGGTCCTCGCCCGTGTCCAGCGGCGGACCGGGCAGGCTCACACAGAGCTTCTGCCCGGGCTTGGCGGTGCGCCCGGCCAGAATGCCGACGATCTCGCGGATCACCGCGGGCCCGCTGGGTTCGTTCGGGTTCAGCACACCCTTCGCCATCGGCCGGCGGGTCTCCACGTGGAAGATGTTGGCGAACTTTTCCGCGTCGTTACCGTAGACGACAATCTCATCTCCATCCACTGCGTAAGGGATGGCTTCCTTCTTGAAGACGCTCTCGGTCATCCGAGAGAACGGGATGCGGACGAAGGCGTTCAAGTGGGCGCGGAACTCGATTTCCCGCTCGACGCGCCGGGCCAGGACGATGCGGCTGGTGCCGACGTCCAGCCCGATTCGGGAATCGGCTTTCTTTTCGGGATCGGACATGTGTTTCTCCTCGGAACCCCACAGGCTTGAGACCTGTGCCACAGTTACATCCCGGTGGGGCCTCCCGCAGCCGCGGCAATCGCGGCGTAGCTTTTCCTCAGGCCCGCCAGGTAGCGCGCGACCGGGATCTGGCGAGTCGCGGCTGCCTGCCGGACCTGCTCCTGGGCCACAGCGAGCGCCCTGTGAAGGCCCGTTCCGGTCAAATCTACAAAGGAAGAATCGGCTTCAAAGCCAAATAACAATAGACTGGGCGGGGGCAGTTCGTAGTTATCCGGCAGCCCCATCTCGGCGAAGGGGAACCCGGTCGCCCAGTCGGTGTGGTACCCGACGCGGAAGTTGCGCGGATTGACCGAGACCTGGGCGTGCGTGACACAATTGGCGGCCGGGATGTCGTAGCGGGAGCGGAGCATCTCGACCAGCACGTTCCCGGCGTGGATCTGGGCCGGGCTGATGGCGTTACCGGGCCGCGTCTGCGCCTCGAAACAGACTCCCAGGAAACTGGCGTTGAGATTCACGTAAACCCAATCCGCATCGGCCCAAACCGAGTGGCCGGCGTGGTCGGCCTTGGCCGCTTCCTCGACAATGCGGTGGACGCGGCCGAAGCGGTCGACCACGAAGTGATAGCACTCGTGCCTGCGCGCGTAGTTCAACAGCCCCAGCCCGTGCTCCTTGAGCAGCCCGTTCTGGTTCGGTTCGAAGGGGACGAGGTCGCTTTCCGAGTTGTGGAAGACGATGCCGGCCGGTTCCGCCCGCCAGCGCCAGCGGCTGCCGTCGGCCGCGGCGCGCGCGAATGCACGGTAGAGGCGCGGCTTGCCCGCGACGGCGAACTGCCTTTCGATGCGTAATCCGTTGCTGTAGAGCTCCGCGTCCGGGGTTTGGTCGACCAGCCAGACCCGCGGAACCACCCCGGTGGGCTGCGCCTGGCGGAGAGGTCCCGCTCGAGGAACGGACTGGGGCTGATGGGCGGGCCGTCGAAGCAAAGTCGGGGCGGAAACGCTGGCACCGATCAGCAACAGGAGGGCGGGCAGCACCGTGGCGGGGCGCCACTTGCGTTGCCCCGGTTTGGGGCGAGCGATCATGGCACGGCGCAGAAACCTGAGGCGGAGGACCGGGTCGCGGATCAGGGAAGCGCACGATTTCACCACCTCGGTGGGCGCACTCCGGCCGCTCGGCGCGTCAATGCGCATATAGCCAGAGTCGGTTTCGTGCGAGGTTATTCTCAGGCTCCGCGCGCCTCAGGCGATTCCCCTAGTTGCCGGCGGGCTGGCAACTAATCCCTTGCAAGTGTTTGCGTTCCAGCCTAGAATCGAACCATATCATCCATGGCTAAGGTACAAGGAGGGCTGGTCCATGGCGAATCTGGAAAAACACAAGAAAAACCTGTCGCAGGAATGGATGGAGGCTGAAGAAAGCACTTTGCCCGCACAGTCGCGGAGTTCCCACGTTTTGGGCGCCTACATCAAGATACCCAAGGCCGTATCCCGCAGAGCCCGGCGCGCCGTTCCGGCCCAACGGGCCGCCAAACCGGACCCGGCCCTGGCCAGAGAGCCAGCCCCGCCCGCCAAAGCAGAGGAGAAGCACTCGCAAGCCAGTTCCCCGGAACACTTGCGCAGACTGAAGCGGCTGCCCAAGCTTCGGGCGCCGTTTTCGCCCAAGTCCGCCCGGCCGGCGCCCGGCGCGCGCGGATAAGAAGACCGCGACAGGATCAGAGAACTCGGGCTGGAAGCGTCTGGCCGGCTCGGTGGCGTAGCGGGTTTCCGGCGTGCGGACTGGGCTCCGCGGGGGAACCTTTCCGGCCACTCTGTCGTATCCTCCCACGAGGGACTATGCGCACTCGAATGTTGCTCCTTGTGCTTGCGGCGGCCAGCCTGGCGACTGCCGCCGAGTGGACCAAGAAATTCACCGTAACCGGCCAGCCGGAGCTGCGGGTGGACTCGAATGACGCCTCGGTCGAGGTGCGGGCCGGCGGGGCCGGTGCGATCGAGATCCGCGTGATCACGGAAGGCTGGAGGATCGGCTCCGACGAGGTCCGGGTGACGGACCGGCAGGTCGCCAATCGCGTCGAACTGGAGGTTCGGATCCCTAGCGGCCACTGGGGCCCCGGCCACCGCTCGGCGCGGGTGGAGGTGACGGCGCCTCGCCAGACGGCGGCGGAGATTCATACCGGCGACGGGAGGATCCTGGTGGAAGGCTTGAAGTGCGATGCCCGCCTGGTGACCGGCGACGGAAGCATCACCGCGGAGGCGCTGGACGGCTCGCTCGACGCCAGAACGGGTGACGGCCGGATCGCCGTGCGCGGCCGCTTCGATCTGCTCAACCTGCGCACCGACGACGGCAGTATCGAGGCCGAAGTGCAGCCCGGCTCGAAGCTCGCCTCGGGCTGGCGCATCCAGACCGGCGATGGCAGTGTGCGGCTGCGGTTGCCCACGGACCTGGCCGCCGACCTGGATGTCTCTACCGGCGACGGCCAGATTTCCTTCGAGTTGCCGGTGACCGTCTCGGGCTCGCGAAGCGAGTCCAGCCTGCGCGGGAAACTGAACGGCGGCGGCCCCCCGCTGACGGTGCGAACCGGCGACGGCTCGATTCGTCTCGATCGGCTGTAGGGGAACACCGCTCCCTCCGGCGGGACGCGAGGGAGCCCCCATGCAGTATGCTGAGGAGATGGATCGAGATCAGGCTTGGCGGATCCTCTGCGAGTTTACGCAGTCGGAGAACCTCCGCAAACACGCGCTGGCGGTGGAGGCTTGCGTCGCCGCCTATGCCGGGCAGTTCGGCGAGGACCAGGAGAAGTGGTCCGTCACCGCCCTGTTGCACGACTTCGATTGGGAGATCCACCCGGAGGCGCCCGGCCACCCGGTGGCGGGCGAGCCCATCCTGGCGCAGCGGGGCGTGAGCGAGGAGATTCGCCGCGCCATTCTCTCCCACGCCGGCTACACCGGCGTGCCGCGCGTCTCGGCGCTGGAAAAGACCTTGTTCGCCTGCGACGAGTTGGCCGGTTTCATCACCGCCGTGGCGCTGGTCAAGCCGCACCGCAGCCTGGCGGAAGTGGACGCCAGGTCGGTGCGCAAGAAGATGAAGGACAAGGCCTTCGCGCGCTCGGTGAACCGGTCGGATATCCTCGCGGGAGCTCAGGAGCTGGGCCTCGATCTGGATCAGCACATCGACTTCTGCATCCGCGCCATGCAGGCCCGGGCCGAGGAGTTGGGGGTTAGAGCAGACTGCACTCGACCGCGTTGATTTTGTCGGCAAGCTCGGCCGCCGCAGCGTCCCGCTGCTCCCATCGCTCGCGCGCCTGCGCGGGTAGTCCTTCCGTGAGCTCTTCCAGAGTAAGGGAAGGCGGGGGCCCCGCTATTTGGAATCCCAACAGGTCCGCCAACTGGCAGGCGGTACGGGTTGCCGCGGCCACGTTCAGCTTGCCGCCGCGGGGGTCGGCGTGATGGGTGCCGACCACGGGCAGAAAATCCTCCGGGAGTTCCCACTCGGTGATCAACCAGCACCCCACCGCGCAGTGGTCGATCTCGAATAGCGCCCGCTCCGCCTCCAGCACGTCGCAACCGGTTGCGTCCACCGTATTCAGCAGGTCCGAGTAAGCGCCCGGGAAGGCCGCCAGCAGCGCCAGCCGGCCCACGTCGTGCATCAGCCCCGCCGTATAGCATTGGTCTTTATCCAGCCAGCAGGCAACCCCGATGTCCTGGCACAAAAACGCGCAGGCCAGGCTGTGCCGCCAGCAGCGCCGCAAGCTCGGGTCGTGCAGCGCGCCGGCCAAGTGATTCCGCAATGCCACCATCATCACCAGGGATTTCAGCCGCTCGAGCCCCAAAAGGGCCATCGCGTGCAGAATGCTCACCACCGCGCGCCGGCAGCCCAGCAGGGGGGAGTTCGCCAGCCTCAGCACTTCCGCCGAGAAGGCCGCATCGATGCGGATCAACTCGGCGACCTTGCGAAAGACGACATCGTCGGTCGCCACCAGGCGCATGAGTCGGGCCGCGATGGGAGGGAAGGGTTGAAGTCTTGCCACTGCCCAGGGCTTTTGATGCTGCGCTGGAAGTTGGTGCTGCGTAGCCATACAAAGACCTTGTTCCTGGGATCGACAACAAGGGCAGCCGACTTTAGGCAGATCAAGCAGGAGAGCGCCCCGGCGAAGAGCAAGAGGCCAGACGCGGCACGATCCCGGTGATTCTCGTGATCGGGGGCCGGGACTACCGAGGGACTTGCAAAAAAACGGACGATTGGGCCGGAAAAAGGCACTAAGGACCCGGGCGGTCACCCTCGTGTTGAAAACGCAAGCTTTCCGCGTCGCTACGCCCCCGTTGCGCCTCTACTCCG
>JBEKWU010000134.1:0-12945 GCA_049512775.1 Bryobacteraceae bacterium | reverse complement strand
AACCTGCTCCACCGCTCGGGTCCGGATCTCTTCCAGCGCCTTGTGATCCAAAGACCGGCCATCTCGTCGGGTCATACCCCATTATACTCGATGTCTACCTACTTATGGCCGGATTAATATCGGCGAATCGGGCCGGTGACCTTAGGCCTTCGGTACTTCACCCCTTAATCACGCCCATCGGCCGCAGGCGGGCAACCTTACAGGCCAGGCCGGCCTGGTGCACCACCTCGATCACCTGGTCCACGTTCTTGTAGGCCTCGGGGACCTCCTCGAGAATCCCGTCGCGCGTCTCGCTGCGCACCAGGATGCCTTGTTCCTCGAGCCTCTTCTGGACTTCGCGCGCATCCCGCCCCTTGCGCGCGGCGGTGCGGCTCATCAGGCGGCCCGCGCCATGGCACACGCTCCCGAAGGTCTCCTTCATGGCGCCCTCGGCCCCGGTGAGCACCCAGGAGGCGGTCCCCATGCTGCCGGGAATCAGCACCGGCTGCCCGATGTGCCGGTAGGAATCGGGCAGATCGCGGTGTCCCGGGGGAAACGCGCGGGTGGCGCCTTTCCGGTGCACCAGCACGTCGCGCGGCTCGCCGTCCACTCGATGCCGCTCGCGTTTAGCGATGTTGTGGCAGACGTCGTAGACCAGGTCCAGGTGGACCTGCGGCCCGAAGATCCGCTCGAACGAGCCGCGCAGGAAGTGCAGGATCGCTTGCCGGTTGGCCCAGGCGAAGTTGGCCGCGGCGCGCATGGCCCCCAGGTAGGCCTGACCCTCGGGCGAGTGGATCGGAACGCAGGCCAGTTGCCGGTCGGGCAGCGTGATGTGATAGCGCTTCATGGCCGCGCCCATCTGCGCCAGGTAGTCGGTGCAGACCTGGTGGCCCAGCCCGCGCGATCCGCAATGGATCAGCACCACCGCTTGGCCTTCTTCCAGGCCCATGGCGCGCGCTGCCTCCCGGTCGATGACCTGCTCGACCCGCTGGATTTCCAGGAAATGGTTGCCGCTGCCCAGCGTTGCGAGCTGCGGCCGGCCGCGCTCCTTGGCGCGCTCGGAAACCTGGCCGGCGTCGGCGCCCTCCATCCGGCCGCGCTCTTCGGTGAATTCGGTGTCGCGCGGCTCCCCGTAGCCGTTCTCCACCATCCACTCGGCGCCCTTCTCCAGTACCTGGTCGACCTGCTGCTTGCCGATGCGCAGCGGCCCTTCGCCGCCCGTGCCGCAGGGCACGTCGCGGAACACCTGGTTGACCAGCTCCCGCATCCGCGGGCGCACGTCCTCGGCTTCGAGCGTGGTGCGCACCAGCCGCACGCCGCAGTTGATGTCGAACCCGACGCCGCCGGGCGAGACTACGCCGGTCTCCCAATCCATCGCCGCCACGCCGCCGATCGGAAAACCGTAGCCCTGATGAATGTCGGGCATCGCCAGGCTCGGGCCCACGATGCCGGGCAGCGTGGCCACGTTCATCGCCTGTTCCAGCGACAGGTCCTTGCGAATCTGCTCGACCAGCGCCTCGCTGGCGTAGACGATCACGTCCGTGCGCATCCCGCGCCGCTCCTCCCGCGGAATCCGCACCCGAACCTCGTCGATGCGCTCCAAGTTCATGGCGATTTACGAATTACGATTTCAACATTGACGATTGAAATGCGCCGGCGCGGCAACCGCTCAATCGTCAATGGCGAAATCGTCAATCGTCAATTCTCAAATATCCAAAAACACCTCCGCCACCCACCCCTGCTCGTCCTGCTCGATTCTGAGCTGATGGTAGGTAACGCCTTTGACCACCAGTTTCGCACGGTGGCGAGAGGGGTCGAGCGGCTCGCCGAAGCCCTCGGCCGCCACCCGGCTGGAGGCGATTTCCCTCACCTGGAAGCGTCGCAGCGCCACCCGCTTGCCGTCCAGCCAGTAGAGCACTTCGCTCAGCCAGTTGACCAGCAGCGACTCGAGGTCTTCGCCCTCGGCGGCCAGCGTGTAGGATTCCCTCGGTGAGACGTCTTCAAGCTCCAGGGCCAGGGCCACCAGCGCCTCGGCCGCGCTCTCGAACAACCCGGCCAGAGTGCGCCCGCGCGCGCGGAATCCGATATCGGCGGTGTGCTCGAGGACCTCAAACATCGCCGGCGCCTCGCGCTTCCGGGACCAGTTGCTCGGCCGGGTCGATTCTCAGCCACAACGCCGCGCTCACCAGCAGCATGGCCGCCATCGGCAGCAGCGGCGCGTTGTACGTCTTGAAGCCCTCGATGAAGTAGCCGAACGCCGCCGCCGAGAGAAACGAGCCGGCCTGCCCCGCCATGTTCATCGACCCGGTGACCGCGCCCGCGTACTTGCGGCCGATGTCCAGGCACACCGCCCAGGCTACGGGCAGCATGAAATCCGAACCGGCGTAAGCGCAGGAGAGCAGCACCACGGAGGCGATCTTGCCCGTAGTCAGGAACGTCAGCCCCATGAATAGCGCCGACGCAGCCAGGCCCGCGCAACCCACCGCCCTCCGGCCCCACTTCAGCCCCAGTCGCTTCACCAGGTGATCGCTCACGATTCCGCCCGAGAGCGTCCCTACCATGCCGAAAACGAAGGGCAACGGCGACCAGGTTTGGATTTCCGCATCCGTGAAGCCGCGGCCCTTGGCCAGGAAGGTGTGCAGCCAGGACAAGAAGAAATACGAGCCCCAGCAGTAGGTGTGGTACATCAGCAGGATGGTCCAGAAATTCCCGCTGCGCAGCACGCGCCAGGGCAAGGCATGGCGCTCGCGAGCCCCCACTCCCTGTCCCTGCGCGATCTCGCGGATCTCCTCGGGGCCGACGCCGGGCTTCTGAGCCGGCGTGTCGCGATACCACGAATACCAGCCGGCGGCCCAGATGACGCCCAGGAAACCGAAGGTGTAGAACGAGGCGCGCCAGCCCCAGCGCGTCTGGATCGGGATGACCAGCAGGGGCGACAGCGCGCCGCCCACGCGGCTGGCCATCCAGACGATCCCGTGCGCCCGAGCGCGCTCCACCAGCGGGAACCACCGCGAGATGCTGGCCGAGCTGTTGGGATACGCACCCGCCTCCCCGGCGCCGAACAGGAAGCGTGTGGCAAGCAGCAGAAAGTAACTGGGGACTGTGCCGGTGAGGGTGGTGAACACCGACCACCAGAGCACGATCCGCGTGAGCACCTTGCGCGGTCCGATGCGGTCGCCCAGCGCACCGCTCGGGATCTCGAACAGCGCGTAAGCCGCCGCAAACAGCGACGTTACCCAGCCCCACTGGCTGGGCGACAGATGAAGATCCGCCTGCATCCTCGGCCCCGCCACCGAGATGCAAACCCGGTCGATGTACGTAATGATCGACAGCAGGAACAGCAGCCCCAGCACGCGATGCCGGTATTTCATGCGCCTTCGCATTATGTCATACCGGCGGAGGGCGGGTATCGGGCGCCGTTCGCATGCGGGAGAGGAGCATTGACGCGAGTTCCTGATCTTTTTCCGCCGGGCGGTAAGCCGAGAGAAGTCCTGAAATGACAATGGGTTAACGGTCTCACGGGCGCCGCCTCGTACATTGAATCGGCCCAGGGGGGCTTGTCATCTGTTAAGTGATAGCTTAACATGGGGAAAGGTGATGGATGGAGCGTATTCCGGCTTACAGGGGCCAGCGGTTCACCATTGCCTTCGCCCGGTTGCACAACGGGCGTTCTCCAGGTGCTGAGTTTTACGACGCGCTCCCGATTGGAGACAAGGCGAAGCTCAACAATCTCTTTCGTCTGATGGCCGACGAGGGCCGCATTGCCAACGCAGAGAAGTTCGGTGTCTTGGACGCGGGGCTGTTCGAGTTCAAGTCCTTCCAGATTCGGATGCCGTTCGCCTATAGCCGTGAGCGTGGCGTCATTCTCATTACCCACGGCTTCCGCAAGCAGAAAGACAAAGCACCGAAAGAGGAGATAACGCGCGCTTGGAGGATTCTCAAAGAGGACCAGGAGCGGGCGGAGCTTCCGCCAGTAAAGAGGAAGGGAACATGAAAACGCGACACGAGATTCTGATGGAAGACCCGGAGTACCGGAGACTCTACGCCATCGAGGGTCTGGTTACCGGTGCTGCCGAGCTGGTCGCCCGGCTGATGGAGCAGCAGGGGGTGAACAAGGCGGAACTGGCACGTCGGCTCGGCAAGTCGCGGGCTTGGGCCACCCAACTTCTGAACGGCAAGGCCAACATGACGATGCGCACGTTCGCGGCCGTGGTCCACGCGCTCGGCGCCGAGGTGAAGCTTACCGCCCGATCCCAAGCCGCAAGATCAACGAACCTCAAGCCCCACGCTCGGTCCGTAACCATCGATCCTGCCCTGCCAGGCTCGGCGATGCAGGACCGACTCTGACTCCTCCAACGCTATGCCCCCAGGTGCCGGGCCAGGAAGGGCAGGCCGCGCTTGCCCCAGAACATGTGCCCGCCCTCGAAGACCTCGTGCTCGGTGAGCGCCGCGGCGCCGAACACTTCATAGATCTTGCGCACCCGCTCGAAGCTGGCGCGGCTGGCGGCGATTGGAAAGATCGGGTCCTTGTCGCCGGATTCGGCGAATAGCGGCCGCGGCGCGATCAGCCCCGCGATGTCGTATGCCTCGGCCCAGTTCAGGATGCCCGGAACATAGTTGTCGATGCAATGCGACATGCTCATGATGCTGTCGCGAAAGGTGTTCAGATAGGCGCTGACCATGGCGGCGCGGATGCGCGGCTCGAGCGCGGCGGCGAACAGCGTGCACGTGCCGCCGCCCGAGATCCCCATGCAGCCCACGCGTCCGCCGTCCAGCTCCTTGCGCGTCTCGATCCAGTCGATGGTGCGCATCACGTCGTAGACGCGCCAGCCGATCATGGTCTCGCCCAACAGCAGCGCGGAACCAGCGGCCGGCTGGCAGGCGCTCGTCCCCAGGCCGGCCTTCTTGGTCCGGGGATCGCGGCGGCAGCCGAAGGCCATGGGTTCGATGGCCACGGCGGCCATGCCGTGCTCGACCACCTGGATGGGGAAGTCGTAGGCGTAAGGGACCCGCGCCGTCCGGTCGCGCCCCTGCTCGTCGATTCCGACGTTGTCGTCCACTCCGCGGCCATGGCCGGGCACGCAGACCATTGCGGGCCAGGCCGGCCGGGAATCCGCGGGCGTCAGCAGGTAACCGAGCACCGCCACGCCGGGCCGGCTCTCGAACCAGAACTTCTCGCGGCGATACTTGGGGAATTCCCGCACCTCGAGGGTCTCGGCGCGCACCGGGCCGCGCGGCGAGGGAAAGCCGCCCACCAGCTCCGTCAGCTTCGCGCGCAGCCGGCGCTGCCAGGCCTCGGCCTCCCTGCGGGTCTTGGCGCGGAAGGCCAGCCGCAGCGGCGCCGATTGGTACCGCTTGAGCGTCCAGACAACCGGGTCGAACGCGTTTTGGTCCACCTTGGATTCGAACCCGTCCAGGGCGCCGGTGTACTTCGCCGGGGCCTGCGCTTGCATAAGAGCGGCGCTGCCCAGCGCCGCCATGCCCAACTCACGCCGCGAGAGTTTTGCCATGGGTCCATTCTACGCGTAGACTGAAGGTAGAAAATGGCCCCAAGACTGATCTGCACTTTGACGCTCGCGGTGGCGCCCGCGTTCGCGCAACTGGCCCCCTATCGCGCGAAACCGGCGCCGCCGGTCGATTTCCGCGATTCCTCCCGCATCGACGGCTTGTTGCGCGGAGGCAATCTCTATCTGTCGCTCGCCGACGCCATCGCGCTGGCGCTCGAGAACAACCTCGATGTGGAGTTGCAGCGGCTTGGCCCCGGCATCGCCGACTCGGACGTGTTGCGGGCCAAGGGTGGCGGCGCAATTCGGGGCATCGCGCTGACGGTCGGGCTGCCGCCCTCGGGGCTGGGAGGGCCGTCCAGTCCTCTGTTGAACACCGGGCCGCAGACGGTGGGGACATCGGGCTCGGTTCCCACCAACGTCTCGAACCTCGGGGCGCTCGCGGCGGGACAATCGAACCTGTCGATCGGCGGCCAGTCGTTCTCTAACGGCCCGCCCATCCCCAGCTTCGACCCAACCGTCACGGGGCAGCTCAACTGGCAGCACCAGAGCACCCCGCAGTCGACCTCCTTCATCACCGGCACCAACGCCCTGGTGGCCAGTGTCGCCACTCGCACGGCCGGGGTGAGCGAGGGGTTCGGACCGGGCACGCAGGTCAGCCTGAACTTTAGCAACAGCTCGCAGACGACGAACTCGCTGCGCGCCACCTTCAGCCCTTACAGCAGCTCGACCCTGGGGCTGAATATCACGCAGCCTCTGCTGCGCGGATTCGGAATGGGCCTCAACCGCCGGTATATCCGCATTGCGCAGAACGACCGCAAGGTGACCGGCCTGGTGTTCCGCCAGCAGGTCATCGAAACGGTCACGGGTGTCATCCGCCTGTACTACGACCTGGTGGCCCTGATGGAGGACGTCCGGGTGCGCGAGCAGGCGGTGGCGTTGGCCGAGAAGCTGTCCCAGGACAATCAGCGGCAGGTCGAAGCGGGCACGCTGGCGCCCATCGAGCTGGTGCGGGCGCGCGCGCAGATCGCCGCCAGCCGGCAGGACCTGGCCAACTCCCGAGGATTCGCGCGCGAGCAGGAGCTGGTCCTGAAGACCGTCATCACGCGCCGCGGCACCGCCGACCCCGCCATCCGCGCCGCGCATGTCGTTCCCACGGACCCGATTCCCGCTCCCGGAGACACCGAGGTGCGGCCCGTCCAGGACCTGATTTCCGAGGCCTTCCAGAACCGGCTCGACCTCCAGGCGGCGGCGCTCCAGATCGCCAATGCCGAGATCAGCCTCCAAGGCTCGCGCAACCAGTTGCGGCCGGAGCTGGATTTCGTCGCCATCCTCCAGAACGGCGGGCTGGCGGGCCAAATCAATCCGCTCTCCAGCGCGTCGTCGGCGCCGCTCCCGCCGGACTTCCTGGGCGGATTCGGCGCCTCGCTGGCGCAGGTCCTGCGACGGAACTTTCCTACTTACGGCGCCGGTCTCCAGTTGACTCTTCCGCTGCGCAACCGGGTGGCGCAGGCTGACGTGGCGCGCGACGAGCTGCAATACCGCCAAACCCAGATCCGCCGCCAGCAACTCGAGAACCAGGTCCGGCTGGAGGTGGAGGACGCGCTGATCTCGATCGAGCGGTCGCGCGCCGCCTACGAAGCGGCGGTTCAAACACGGACCCTTCAGGAACAATCGCTCGACGCCGAGCAGAAACGTTACGGAGTGGGGCTCTCGACCACCTTCCTGGTGATCCAGTACCAGAACCTGGTGGCCCAGGCCCGCTCGACGGAAGCGGCGGCCCGCGGCGCCTACGCCAAGGCCCGCGCCGCCCTCGACCGTGCCATCGGCGCAACGCTGGAAGCCCACGGCGTCTCCATCGACCAAGCCTACAAGGGGCGCCTCTCGCACTGACGCCCTTGTGGCGGCTCGGCTGTGATGTCCCGTACTTGCGGGCGCCTACCGAGCCGCGCGCGTAAGCAAGCGGTCGGGAGTTACGCCGGACAGGACACTGGAATCCCTCGCTGTCCATTCCGGTAAGGGAATTTGACTTGAACGAAACAGAAGTCGCCCGGATAAGAGCCGCAATCGATCCAGTGCTCGAAGCGTTACTGGCGTCTGAGCCGGCCGGCGGCCTCCAACCGGCGAGTTTGGGAGATGAGAATCGACGCCGTAACGCCCAGCAAGAGCCCGGCCACTCCCCCCAAGCGGTATAGGTTGATCGCTTTCGCCATGTTTAGCACGGCTGCATCCAAAAGAGGTTTCATCGGCTCTCTCCTGCCACCTGGCAAATCGGGATCTCTTTGCTGCTTCGTCTTTTAAGACGCCATCCGGCTGCCGGGAGGAACTACCGCCAGAATGGTATTCGCGGCCGCGGTTGCGAGGTAGTGTGACCGCCATCGGTGGTGAGCTTCGGCACGCTCGGCCCGCCAATAGCAGGGGGGCTCCCGGCCCCTCAGCGTACAATTGGGAAAGGCCACGTCCAAGAGATGGCAGTTTCAACTTCAATTCGGAAGGCAGTGGGCAGGTTTCTGTCGGCGCGGGCGAGTGCTCTCGGGATTGGCTTCACGGGTCTGCTTCTCCTTATGGCTGTCATGGCCATCGACGCCACAACATCGCTCCGCGACGTCGAAGTGACCACTGCGGCTTTGAGAACGGAATCTCGTAAACGCGACGGCCTGCTCGATCAGTTGCGCGCGGATATCTACCGCTCGGCTACCGTTGTGCGTGACTACTTGCTCGAACTCGATGGCGCGCGCGCGGAGAACCACAGGGCGGAACTGGAGCTTCTCCGCACCCGGATAGACGATACCCTGCGCCTCTACGAGCAGAAGCTGCCGGACACTGAAAAGGACGCTTTCGAGGATCTGCGCAGCCGTGTCGAATCGTATTGGAAGTCGCTGGCTCCCGCACTGCAATGGGATGCAGCCGTACGGCGGGCCAAGGGTGGAAGCTTTCTGCAAGACGTCATCATGCCCTTCCGCGCCGAGGTACTCCAGTTGACAAGGCAGGTCACTGCTCTGAATGAACGTGATCTCGACGCGGGCGAGGAGCGCATTCGCGCCGTCCAGTCTCGCTTCCGGCAGCGAGTGGCCATTATCTCCGTCTTCGCTCTGGTTTTGGGCTTGATTCTGGTTGCGGTCAGTATCCGTCGCGTCCAGCGTCTGGAGCGGGAAGCGAAGGCGCGCTATGAGGAGGTGGAAGAGGCCCGTCGCGAGCTTCAGAAACTCTCCGACCGGCTGGTCAACGCCCAGGAGGAGGAGCGGCGCAATCTCTCGCGCGAGTTGCACGACGAAATAGGCCAGGCGATGTCGGCGATGCTGGTTGAGCTGGGGAGGCTCGAGGCGGCGCCCGACAGCGAAACCCGCGGTGAGCGGCTTACTTCCATTCGCCGCATGGCGGAAGCCAGCGTCGGAATGGTACGCAATATGGCTTTGCTGCTGCGCCCTTCCATGCTGGATGATCTCGGGCTGGTTGCCGCTCTCAGATGGCAGGCTCGCGAAGTCACGCGCCGGTCGGGTCTCAAGGTGAAGATGGTCGCCGATGAGATCGCCGAAGATTTGCCCGACTCGCATCGGACCTGCATATACCGCGTTGTCCAAGAGGCGCTCAACAATTGCGCCAGGCACTCGCAGGCAACTCAGGTCCGGGTAGTCGTCCACCGGGATCGGGATGGGCTCTCCGTGACGGTGCAGGACGACGGAATTGGATTCGAGCCAAGCCGGGAGAAGGGCATGGGATTATTGGGAATGGAAGAGCGAGTTGAGCGCCTCGGCGGGCGGTTTTCGATTGAATCGAAACCCGGAAACGGCACGGTCCTGTGGATTCATTTTCCGCTCACCAACGGCGGGCCGGCTTCACTGAAGGACATCGTATGATTCGAATCATTCTTGCGGAAGATCACGCCGTGATGAGGCGCGGGTTGCGTCTGGTTCTTGAAGAACAGAAGGACTTTCAGGTTGTTGGCGAGGCCAGCGACGGGCGGGAGGCAGTCGCCCTGGTGGAGGCCCTTAAACCGGATGTCGCGGTGTTGGATATCACGATGCCCAACATGAACGGCATCGAGGCCGCGCGCCAGATCAGCGCGAAGCAGCTCGGCGTGTCGATCGTCGTGCTGAGTATGCATTCGGACGAAGGCTATGTGCTTCGTGCCCTCAAGGCTGGGGCTCGCGGCTACCTGCTGAAGGAATCCCCCGAAGCGGATTTCATCCACGCGATCCGCTCGGTAAGCCAGGGCAAGGCCTTCTTCAGCCCGGCGGTCAGCCGCATGCTGGTGGAGGATTACGTTCGTCAGTTGCAGGACAAGGACATTGAAGACAGCTATGAGCTACTCACACAGCGAGAGCGCGAACTCCTTCAACTCATCGCCGAAGGCAAGAGCAACAAAGACGTGGCCAACATGCTGAATCTGAGTCTCTACACCGTCGAGACGCACCGGGGAAACATCATGGAGAAGCTCAATCTGCACAGCGTGCCGGAGTTGATCCTCTACGCCGTCCGCAAGGGCGTAATCGCCTGATGCCCCTCAGGAGCGGTTTTCCGCCGCCAGTTGCCGGGGGTTGTGCCGGTTCTGCCAGATGGACCATCCGGCTCTGACAGTTCGGATCACCGCTTCCCGGTCGACGGGGGTGCGCAACAGATCGAAGCCGCCGCACCGTACCAGCTCGTCCCAGAGGTTCTTGTCGGAACTACGAGACAGCAGCACCACGCAGGGACGCGGCAACAGCCGGGAGAAGTGGGAGACAGCCTGGCGCCAACCCCTCTCCGTCAGTTCGCGTTCGTACAGGATGATTGGGAGGGGCTCCTTCTCCTGGCGAGCGATGGCCGACGCAGAGGTGTCCGCGACCACCAATTCCCACCCGGCATCGCGGAACACCGCTTGGAGAGCATCCCGGCCAGGCCCCTCGCCCATGACCGCCAGCGCCCGAGGAGCAGCCTCGGCAACGGCCCGGTCGGGCATCGAGCGCAATCGGGCCGGTCTGCGCAGCCACGAGACGACTGCCTGAAACCGGCCGAGTACCTTCGTCATGGAAGCCCGCCCTCAATCGGGCAACTCCAGCATAGAGCCGGCCGGTATCGAAGCCCATACCGCCAGAGCGGTAAAACACACATCCGCATCCGGGTATCTCGCTTGCTAGGGCTTCACCTTCATGACCACGAGCGTAATGTCGTCCCACTGCGGACTTTCCGCCACGAACGCTTGCAGTCGTTCCGCAATCCGTTTGCAGATCTCCGCCGCGCTGAGAGAAAGCGACGAGCGAACGATCTCGCTTAACCGCTCTTCCCCGAATTCCTCCTGCTGGGGGTTCAGCGCTTCGACGACTCCATCCGTGTACGCGACCAGAACGTCCCCGTTGTGGAGCAGGACGTGCTCGGACTGGTATTGGCTTCGTGCGAAGATCCCGACCGGAGGTCCTCCGCCCTCCAGGCTCTCGGTCCTCCTTGGGCCGTGCGCCGGCTGCGTGCCGTTCCTGAAAAGCAGCGGCGGATTGTGCCCGGCATTGACATAGTGGAGCGTCTGGTTGGAAGCGTCGACGACGGCGAAGAAGAGCGTCGCATACCGGTTGCTGGCGGTCAACTTGTACATTGAGTGGTTCAGTTCGGTCGCAAAGCGGGCGACCTCTCCTCGACGAACCGCCAGGTTCGTTCGCACCAGGCCTTGCAGAGAAGCCATCAGCAGAGCGCTGGAGAGCCCCTTCCCGGAAACATCCCCGACGGCAAGACCCATGCGTTCTGGGTTGAACGGAATGAAATCATAGTAGTCGCCACCCACTTCACGGGCCGGCTGATAGAAGAAACCGAAGTCCAGCCGCGGATAATCCGGGGCCTGCGACGGAAGCAGGCGCATCTGCACTTCCCAGGCGATTTCGAATTCTTTCTGGACGCCTCGCCGTTCAGCCTCATATTCATCTTCAAGCGCGCTCTTCAGAGCATTTACCATTGCCACGATGACCGTCAGCACGATGAGCCTTCCAGCCACGTTCCAGTAGGGAATCAACGCATGGTGGTAGAAAGCCGCTCCTCCCCAGTCGTCGATGCCCCAGACGACCGCGCTGGCGAGACAGCTTACGTATCCCCAGCGGATTCCCAGGAACCAAGCTGAGTACAGCGTTGGGATCAGATACAGAGCGAAGAGCGATAGGTCGCGATCGAGGACAAGGTCGAGCCACGCAATCAGGACGAACAGGCCGAGGAATCCCAGCGCCTGGACGACTCGTGACTGGCGCTGCAAGTGCCGAAGGGCGTTCAGCGGCGCCGTCCCTCTCCTCACGCTGGCGAATTGCTTGACGGGATTGTTAGTGCGCGCAGAGATTGAACTCATCACCATGACCCTCATCGTAATCCGCCGGAGGTGGCTTCGCCAACCCGGCGCATTGAAGGAGACGGCCTCGGCACTGCATGCGTATCTTCGGGTGACTGGGTATTCGACGCCGGTGCTGGAGGGTAACTTGGTCGAGGCGCCCCCATCCGTCATCGCGTTCCCGGTCGCCTGATCTGGCGCAGTACGCCTCCTCCGGATTACCTGCAGATGGTTGGCGATTCCTCCACGATATCGGGCAGTAGAGATTTCAGGCTCCAGTTGACGTGTGCCCGCCCGGAGGGGTATAGTTTCTTACGGCCACCGAATTACCCGAACAGACCAGCCCGGGCAACTATCCTCGGTGGATAGGTATCTACATCTAGAGCTTCGAGGAGGAAGAGGGAATGAAGACACGCTTTACTCTTACGATGGCTTTGGTTTTAGCTCTCCCCGCATTATCGCAACGCGCTGGCGAGGCGCAACGCCCCAGCGAGCCGCGCGCCGGCGTACCGCAACGCTCCGCCCAGGCGCCACGCGCCAACCAAGGACGCATTCCCGCGCCGCCTCCGCAGCGCGCGCCGCGTGCCAGGCCGGAACCGGAGCGCAGGGACGGCGGGCGTGTGAACAATATGCCGCACGTCAGCAATGACCATTGGTACGGCCACGACAAACCGAACGATAAGCGCTATCGCCTGGACCGTGCGTTTGGGCACGGACGTTTTGAGCACTTTGGCCCTTCGTACCGCTACAACATCCTCCGGATCGATCCCAACCTGCATCGCTTCTGGCTGCCGGGCGGCTTCTTTTTTGAGATCGCTGCGTGGGACTGGCCTCTGGCTGCGGACTGGTGCTGGAATTGCGGCGACGACGATTTCGTGGTGTACGAAGACCCAGACCATCCCGGCTGGTACTTGCTCTACAACCTGTACACCGGTGCGTACGTTCACGTGCTCTATATGGGAAGCTAGGTGCGTGACCGCGAGATTTGGCGCTACTGCGAAACCGCTCGCTGACGCTGGCGGCTTGGAACCGAGCCAGGACCGTAAGGGAGTGGTTCCCCGCCGGCGCGTGTCAAGGACTTTGAGACACCCGGCATAAGAATTTACTGACTTCCTTCCTTTGTCTTTTGGCCGGGGGGAACCGGCCTGTTGATCCAAACCTCTGAGGGTAATGGCAGTGGTT
>JBEKWU010000133.1:0-13042 GCA_049512775.1 Bryobacteraceae bacterium | reverse complement strand
TGGCATCCTCCGGCCGGGGCGATCACCCGGGAGATCCCGCCCGAGTTTCCAGCTCCCGTCGCGTTTTCGACCGCGGTCTGGCTGGGCGCCGGAGAGCCCTCGGATCTGGAGGTGCGGGCCGCGGCCTGGACCCTGGCGTCGCACCCGATGGGATGGGCGGCGTTCGGGCCCAACGAGGCCCAGGTACTCGACCCGAGGCCGGGCGTGCTGGGCGCGATTGTGCTCTCGGTGAGCGGCCTCGAGAAGCTGGACCGGCCGTTGCCGAAGGCGCCGGTGGCAGCCTCCACGCTGCGAAGCCTGGTCGGGTTCCCCTTGGCGGAACCGCTGCGGCAGTCTACCCCGGTTGCCGAGGAGCCGCACGAACTCGAGGCGATGCCGTCGGCGGCACTGGCTCCGCCGGTGTTCCGCGGGACGCCGCAGGCGCCTTGGACGACCAGCGCCACCATCCCGACGCCACCGGCCGGCTTGCCCGACTCCGGCCTGGGAGTCCCGGCCCGGTTGTACGTGGCCGGGGAGGGTTTCGAGGCTCCCGTGCCGGCGCGGCCGCTAGGCGCCGCAACGCCGGACCGCGCGCGCAAGGTGGCCGTGCCGATCCGTCTGAGCGACTACATTCAGCCGCCGGAGGCGCGGCTTGCTCCGGTTCACCCTCTGCTGCTCACGAGCGCGGAGGTCCTGCGCGCAGTGGAGTTCCCCGCCGCGCAGAAAGTGGTTTCGAGGCCCCGGCCGCTCGCGGCCGCCGAGTTCGCGCTCGCTGGCCCCGTACACGCGGAATCGCAGGTGATCGCAGCCTGCCACACGCTCGGCCAAAGCGCGCCCTGGGCGGTGGGCGGCCGCACTCAGGTGGGAGCGCTCAAAGTCTCCGCTCCGGCGCCGGCTGGCTTCGTTTCGGAGCCCACGGAGCTGCCGGGCCCCCGGGCGGTCGATATAACCGTCTGCCTGATGGCCGCTGGAAGCGAGCGGGTGCCGCCGCGCACCTATGCCGGCGCACCTGCCCGCGAAGCCGTCGGATGGCAGGCCCTCGAGCGGGACTGCACGTCAACGCACTTCCGGTCCGTCGAATCCCACCTCAGGTCGCTGGAGTGGCCGACCCGTGTCGCCGGGTGCTTCCAGGTGAAGCAAAGGCCGCCGGTTTTCGGCGTCCGGTTCCGGGTTGCCTCGCCCTCCGGCACCGAGTTTCCATGCCCCGCCGTGCTTTGGCCGGAGTCGGCCGGATTCACCCAGGCCTTGCGGCCGACGCCGCTATCGGTCCTGAGCGCACCTCCGAGACGCGAAGACACGCTCACCGCGCGCAGGACTGTCCGCCTGGAACCGGTGTTTCGCCTGATCCGGCGGCCGGGGCGCTTGCCGGTATTCCACACCCGTGAGCGGAGGGCGGCGATGCCCTCGGGCGTGTTCCGGTACGTGGAGGCGCACGAGGATTTCGAGGATTACGGCACCATGGGGATGGCGCCGCGTGGCGAGGCGCCTTTGCCGAACCCGGTGATTCCGGCCGCAGAGCACCGGATCAGTTTCAGCGAGGACGTGGATTGCCCGTACTTCATGCCGCCCATCGGCCTCACCCACGATCTCTCGGCGCGTCCCGCCGGCGCGTTTGAGTTTCGGGTTACGCCACCGAGGCCACTGCTCGAAGAAGGCGTGGACCCGATCCCGGTCGAGTATGACCCCCGGCTGGCGGAGGCCGGCAAGAGCCAGGGGCTGGTGGGCGCCCTGAAAAGCGCCTCCCGCTTCTTCAAGTTCACGGCGCTGGGCGTTCCCGGCTTGATGCTCCTCTCGGCCTTGCTGGGGGGCGCTCCGGGAGATTCGACGCGGCAGATGCGGGCGGCGGCGATGGAAGAGAACTTCCGCAAGGGATTTGGCAATGGCTTCACCACCATGATCGACGGAAAGAAGGCAGGTTTCCGGAGCGACTATCGATTGCGGGCGGGTGGAGCCGGGTCTTTCAGTGACTCCAGGGAGGGCCGGATGCACCCCGGTGTGAGCGAGGGTGGCGTAGCAGGACGGCATCTGGGGTAAGGTGTGCAAGTGAATCGCTCCAAGCTAGAAATGAACCGCTCTCTTACGGTGACGGCTCGGCGCCGGGGTTTTCGCCTGCCGCACTGGAGCCCTCATCGTAAGGGAGCGCATTAGAAACGAGGTTGGGAATGGTCAATCAACGAAAACCAATGGCCGCCGGGGTCCCAGAGACCCTTCGGCCTGTCGAATTCAGTCCACGGACGGAGGGTCCGAAGGCATCCCGCTACATGGCCAGGGCCGTTTCGCTGCACTTGGATGGCAAGCCGGAGGAGGCCTTGCGCGAGTTGCAGCGCGCGATCGCCAAGGGCGAGAAATCCGCCGAGATTTACTCCGCTATGGGCCACATCCAGTTCGAGCTGGGGCAGTTTGAAGGCGGGGCCAACAGCTATCGGGAGTTGTTGCAGCTCGAGCCCGACCACCGCACCGGCTGGTTCAACCTGGCCGTTTGCCTGGAGAGAACGGGCCGCTGGCAGGAGGCTGCCGACAAGTTCCAAAAATCCTTCCAGGTTGATCCTACCCGGATCGAGGCGCAGCTCGGCCTGGGGATTTGCCTCCTTCACCTGAGCCAGGCGCAGCCTGCGCTGGCCGCGTTCGAGCGCTGTCTGGCCCAGGACGCCGACAGCGAGACGGCGCTGTTCGGCAAGGCGGTGGCGCTGCAATTAGAATCGCATTACGACGAGGCCGCCGAGCTCTACCGCCGCGTGCTGAAGCGCAACCCGCAATCCCAGGAATCGCTGGCCAACCTGATCGCCATTGGCATGGCGAAGAAGGACTACGAGATGGTGCGCGGACACTCCGAGCGGCTGCTCGAGGTTCACCCGCAATCCACCGCTGCACTGGAAGGGCTGGCGGCCTGGGCCTCGGCCGGCGGCGATTTCGAAATGGCGGCGAAGTTCTGCACGCTGCTGGTCGATGTCGTCCCCAACCACTTCGAGGGCTGGTTCAACCTGGCGCTGGCGCATCAGAAGGCCGGGCGTCACCAGCAGGCCTCCGAGGCCTACCAGCAGGCCATCAAGGTGCGGCCCCAGGCGGCCCAGGCCTTCACCAACCTGGGCATCGTGCGCCAGGAGCTCGGCGCGCTGAAGGAGGCCAAGGAATCCTATCAGCAAGCCGTGCGGCTGGACTCGAACGCCGTGCCGGCCTTGTGGAACCTGGCGCTGGTGCTGGAGCAGTCCGGCGAGCAGGAGGAAGCCGAGAAGGCCTATCAGCGGGTGCTGGACAAGGACCCCGAGAACCAGGAAGCCCGCTTCCGCCTGGGCTACGTCCGGCTCCAGCGCGGCGATTACCGCGGCAGCGCCGAGGCCTTCGAATCCTGCCTCAAGAAGCGCAAGGAGTGGCTGGAAGCCCAGATGAACCTGGCGCTCTCCTATTGGAAGATGGGAGACCGGGATCTGGCGCAACTGGTCTACGAGCAGGCGCTGAATACCGATCCCAAGTCGCTCGACGCGCTGCGCGGTTTGGCGGCGTTGGCGCTGGAGCGCGGGGATCTGGACCAGGCGCTGGAGTACCACGGACGCCTGGTGGATTTGGGCGAGCGCCAGCCGGAACTGCTCTACAACACCGGCCTGCTGCTCCAGAAGTCCGGCCAGGCCGACGAGGCCGCCCGCCTCTACCGCGAGGCCCTCGCCGAGAACCCCGACTTCGCCGAAGCCCTGCTCAACCTGGGCCATGTCATGAAGTCGCTGGGGCACGAGGAAGACGCCCGCGCTTGCTGGGCCAAAGCCCTCGAGGCCAAGCCGGAACTGGCGCAGGGCTACTTCGAGCCGGCCGTTAAGAACTAGTTGGGGCGGATGCAACGTGGGTCGCCGGCGGGCGGCGCCAGCCCGCCGGCGATTCGCGGTCTTGTGTTATGCTCGAAGGCAGGTCACGCCTCCGCCCGGGAGCGGCCCACGGCGCTGTCGTCTAACGGTTAGGACGGAGCCCTCTCAAGGCTTAAATACGGGTTCGATTCCCGTCAGCGCTACCAAGTTCCCTGCTTATCAGCGCCTCGAAACGATCCGCCATCTGTCGTTTACTTCGGTCTGCATTCGTAGCAGTGCGAAATTCCGTCACCGACTACAGCCCCACAACCGAGACATCGGGGAAGTTGGTCAGCGAGCTCGGTGCACCCAAGGGCCATCGCCCGGATCGCTGCGGCGCGCTCTTCCAGAGCCTCGGCCTCTTTCAGCCGGATGGTTTTGGTGTATAGCGCCGCCATATTCTCAAGGATCGCGGCCAAAGTGGGATGATCCGGACCGAGGGCCTTCTCCAAGATTGCCAGCGAGCGCTTGTAGAGCGGCTCGGCCTGCGCGTGCTGGCCTTGGGTGTGGTACAACGCCGCCAGGTTGTGCAGGCTCTGGGCCAGATCGGGATGATCCGGGCCGAGGGCCTTCTCCCGGATCGCAAGCGAGCGCTTGTGGAGCGGCTCGGCCTGCGCGTACTGGCCTTGGGTGTCGTACAGCGACGCCAGATTGCTCAGGCTCCTGGCCACATCGGGATGATCCGGGCCGAGAGCCTTCTCCTGGATCGCTAGCGAGCGCTTGTAGAGCGGCTCGGCCTGCGCGTACTGGCCTTGGGTGTAGTACAGCGCCGCGAGGTTGTTCAGGCTCGCGGCCACATTCGGATGATCCGAGCCGAGGGCCTTCTCCCAGATCGCCAGCGAGCGCTTGCAGAGCGGCTCGGCCTGCGCGTACTGGCCTTGGGATTTGTACAGCTCTGCGAGGTTGTTCAGGCTCGTGGCCACATCGGGATGATCCGGGCCGAGGGCCTTATCCTGGATCGCCAGCGAGCGCTTGTAGAGCGGCTCGGCCTGTGCGTACTGGCCTTGGGTGTAGTACAGCGCCGCGAGGTTGTTCAGGCTCGTGGCCACATTCGGATGATCCGGGCCGAGGGCCTTCTCCAAGATTGCCAGCGAGCGCTTAAGGAGCGGCTCGGCCTGCGCGTACTGGCCTTGGGATTTGTACAGCTCTGCGAGGTTGTTCAGGCTCGTGGCCACATCGGGATGATCCGGGCCGAGGGCCTTCTCCCAGATCGCAAGCGAGCGCTTGTAGAGCGGCTCAGCCCGCGCGTACTGGCCTTGGGTATGGTACAGCACCGCGAGGCTGTCTAGGCTCGTGGCCACAGTGGGATGATCCGGGCCGAGAGCCTTCTCCTTGATCACCAGCGAGCGCTTGTAGAGCGGCTCAGCCTGCGCGTACCGGCCTTGGGTCCGGTACAGCGCCGCGAGGTTATTCAGGCCCCTGGCCACATCGGGATGATCCGGGCCGAGGGCCTTCTCGCTGATCGCCAGGGAGCGCTTGTAGAGCGGCTCGGCCGGTGCGTACTGGCCTTGGGTGTAGTACAGCGCCGCGAGGCTGCTCAGGCTCGTGGCCACGTCGGGATGATCCGGGCCGAGAGCCTTCTCCAAGATTACCAGCGAGCGCTTGCAGAGCGGCTCGGCCTTCGCGCACTGGCCTTGGGCCCGGTACAGCGCCGCCAGGTTGTGCAGGCTCTGGGCCACATCGGGATGATCCGGACCGGGGGCCTTCTCCCTGATCGCCAGCGAGCGCTTGTGGAGCGGCTCGGCCTGCGCGCACTGGCCTTGGGTGTCGTACAGCGCCGCGAGATTGTTCAGGCTCGTGGCCACGTCGGGATGATCCGGGCCGAGGGTTTGCTCGGCGACTTGTAACGCCTTTCTTGCGACCACTAAGGCGCGATCATAGCGACCTTGCGTGTACAGTGACATGAACTCGCGGTTAAGCGTCTCCCACTCGTTCCCTTGAGTACAGGCTGGCATACCTGTGAAGATGATAACCAGGACTCCCGTTCTGCGATCCTGGCCGCCTTCGATTGTACACCCAGCCCCGACGCCGCAGAGAGTAGCCCGCCGTCGCGAGGGAACTTCGCATGTGGAGCGCAAGAATGGAACGCTGCGCCAGTGGTGCGAGCGGCTAACCAGCGTCACCTACGCCTTCTCCGAGAAGTGGGATAATCTGAAAGCGGCGCTGGCGATGCACTTCGCGCACTACAACTTCTGTAGGATTCACGGCTCGCTCAGGATCACGCCAGCAATGGCAGCCGGAATCTCGGATCATGTTTGGACATGGGAGGAACGGGTCAGTGGCTAACGATGCACCTCCGTTCGTCAATCCAGATGAAGAAGAAGAATCCCGATCAGCTTTCCAGAGTCTGGCCGAAAGCAAGGGGTGGAAGTGTCGCATGTGTACAAATACGATCCTCTTGGAAGATCGGGAGACTTATCTGCGCGTCGAGCTTTGCAGCCGCTGCGCCCACAAGATGGAGGAATAGCGCAGCAGTCGTATTCACCCTAGAGCACCACTACCAAGGGGGCGGCCGGACCGCGGCAACGGCAAGACGGACTCCCGCCCTACAACAGCTTTCGAAGCTCCAGAAACCGGGCCTGAACTTCGGCCCATGATGGGTAAGGGCCGAAACAGAGCTTCCGGCACTGATCTTCGTAGTCGGCGGCGATGACCCCGGCCAAGCCCGCCTGCGGAAACAGCGCGTCGCTCCGGGCAAAACTCATCTCGTCCGGACAGAAGTAGCTGCGCAAAAAATGGGTGCGGCTGATCTGGTCGTAATCCGCCTTGATGTCCGCGTACTCGGGCGAATTCAGCATGGTGGTCACCTCATCCTGTGCGGCAAGCTGAAAGAGGTCGTAGTAGTGCCTTGCGTAGGTTCCGAGCGGCTGGCCGTCGCGCTTGAGCAGTTCCACCTTGCTGTGAATGGCGAACATCTTCTCGACGAACGTCCGTCGGAAGTGGAGCAGACGCATCGGAAACGGTCCTTCGTCCTCTGCGTCCAGGGAGAGGCCCCTCTCCTGCAGGAACTGGCCGAGGTACGAGCGCAGTTCGACGGTGGCGGTCGGTTCGCGGCCGCTGGCGGTACCGGCTTCAACCAGTACTCGGTTGGCGACCTCGCCGGGTCCGCCGAAAAGCTGCGCGTAGGAGAAGCGGTCTTTCCGTCCGAATCCGCCGATGGTCTGGCTCTCTGCGGGGATGAATGTCAGGGCCGGGTGCGCGCCAACGGCGTCACGGAGCTTCTTCAACTCCCGGTCAATGGCTCTCTTGCCCAGGGCGGGCTGGAAGGCGGCGGGATCGAGGAAAACATCGATGTCTTCCGAAAACCGCTGGATGAGGTTCCAGCCTTTGGCCAGGCTTGTGCCGCCCTTGAAGATGACTTTGTCGCCGGTGGCGGCGACGATCCGGAGGGCTTCGGTCGCGTAGTAGTCCTTCTCAATGATCGCGGGGCGCAATCCCCGCGACCGAAAATGTTCTGCCGCCCGCAGGATCGACTGCTCGAAATCGGGATGTTCAAACAGCTTCATGTCAGCGTCCCTTCCTCGCCTGCCAGTTGCGGGCGTGCGGCAGTCCTGACAGCAGGCCAAAATCGAAGCGGGAGAACGGATTCAAGAAAGCGCGCAGACGCGCAAGCGCGGCAGGCTTGTTGCCCATCTGTTCACCGATGGCGCCTATCAGCGCGCGCACGCGCGGAGGCTCCGAGCCGGCTACTTTGAGGAGACGCTCGAAGCGGCCGTTTTCCGAAAGGAGCGCCAAAGTTCTGCGGACGGTTTCTTCCGGAGACAACTCGCTCGTCTTGCCTCCTCGCCTCAGGAAATCGAGCAGCGCCGCGTCGGTGTCCGAAAGACCGGCCCACGCCTCCGGCCGCCTTGTGTGGATGACCTTGTCGCTGCCGATGAGCTTCCGGGGCAGACTGAGGGCGCTCGTCGCAACCTCGCCCCGTCGCGCTGTTTGCGTGGTAAAGCCCAGGAGACCGGCGGCAGAAATTCCGGAGGGAAAGACCCGCGTACGCCGGGAGGCGAGTTCCTGGATCGCGGCGGGGTTCGGCAGGCTCTTGCCGAACGTCGTCTGCCGGGAGCGGTAGTAGACGCCCTTGCTCAGGCGTTCGAGCATTCCCCGACGTGTCAGGCGCGAGAGGGCTTGCGCCACCGCCGTGGAGGGCAGGTCCCGGAAGTCTTCGAGGCGCCACAGCCTTTCGCCGCCGCGTTCGATGCGCTGGCGGACTAGGTGTGCGACCCGACGTGATCCGGGTGATGTGGTGCCCGTCCCCATGTTGCCAGTATCGATCCTGACAGCGGAGATCGTCAAGTTTTTTTGCAATAAAAATTGACATTTTTGCGGCCGGCAAGCGATTACGCAGGCCAAGTGGGTTCCTACCGGAAATGCCGGCGGCTCTGCGGACAGATGCTCTTTTGGGTTTCTTGCCTGCCCGCCTTGCTCACACATTTCTCACACGGTCTGGCTCCGAGGGGGTCCCTGTGCGGAATTGGGTTTGGTTCCCGTCAGCGCTACCAAGCAAGTCCCCATTTGGCTCAAGCACCGGAGTGGGCGCCTATCTTCGCCTTTATTTCGCCCAGGCCGCAAGAACCGGCAAGAAAATCTTCGGCCAGCCGTAACATTTTTGGCGCCGGCGGCGTTTAACAATACAGATCCTCTTTACGATAGCGGGCGCACTCACCCTTTCACCCAACCCGGCGCCCGCTTTACTTATCCAGCACCGCAGCGTGGGTCAAATCTCCCAGTTGGGAACATAACGGCTTTGGCGCTCCGCCCAGGCGCGGGTGAGCTCGGCGAAGGTGGTGTGATCCAGGACGCTCGAAATCGCCTGGTCCGCCTTCCACCACGTTTCCGTGAACGGCGTCTCGGTCTTCCGCCTCGCGCTTTGGGTCTTGGGCGCGCCAGGTTCCTCGACGAATCGCAGCACCTCTCCCACCGTGATGGCATCGGCCGGACGGGCCAGCAGGTAGCCACCCTCGGCGCCCCGCCGCGACTCGACAAAGCCGCCCTGCTTCAGGCCCGCCAGGATCGACTCCAGAAACTTCCGCGGAATCCGCTGCCGTTTGGAGATGCCGGCGATCTTCACGGGCTCGCCGGAACCGTGGTAGGCCAGGTCGAAGATGGCCTGGAGCGCGTACTCCCCTTTGACGGAGATCCTCATTGCTCGGATTATAGTCTTTGCCCCGGAGTCCTGTCCGGCCCAGGGGACCAGACGCCCGTTCGGTGCTGGCTGTCTGGGAAAGAAGTACCAGGACTCCTGAAACCCAACAAGATGTCCAACTTGAGGTGGTTCGGCGTATCATTGGGGCCAGGTGTCAATTAGTTTAGGGATGAAGGCGCTCGGGTTGCTCTGGGTGGGCACGCTGCTGCCACTCACAGCCACGACTATCTCCGTGACCCTAGGCGGCAATAGCTGTGCTCCTGCTGGCGCCTGCACCTCGGATCCCCGTGCAACTACGATCACCTTTGATGGGCTCACATCGGCAACTGCGTCGCCGTATGTTTACAGTGGGGCCACATACACGTGGAGCGGTGCGACTTCCCCGTTTGTCGAGGGTTCAGTGGACGGCAATTATGCTTCCCCTCCGGGAGACTCTACCCCCTATATCACCATCGGTTCTCCCGATCGACCGGCCAGCGTCACGATCGATTTCAGTACGCCGATCAGGTACTTCGGCTTCTACATGGGCAGCCCGGACGACTATAACGTGATCTCGTTCTATGGAGGTCCCAACCGCTCCTTGATAGAGTCGATCTACGGAAACCAATTGATTAGCCCCGGCGGCGGGAGCTGGGACCTCGGGGCTTTCGTGAACTTCTATATCTCCGGTGGTACCGTCAGCCAAATCGTCATGTCCTCCGATACCCCCGCCTTCGAAACGGACAGTCACGCCTACGAGGAGATACCCGAGCCTGGCACTTGGGTCCTATTCGGTGTGGGTCTGGGTCTTGCAGCCGCCGCACGCACGCGGTGGAAACGCTCTTAGCCGTACGCGCGTCGCCATGTCAGGCGGGCGCACAGAACGGCGTCGAGCGCAATCACGGCTCCGATCAACGCCCAGAGCGCGCCTGGAGAGGCCAGGCAGAGCGTCCGCAGAATACCGTCGCGCCCGGCGCCGTGCAGATACCAGGTCCACAAGCTGGACAGGTGCGCGCGGGACTCCGGAAAACCGCCGTACATCGGGATCAGCTTCGCCAGCCAGGTGGCGGCCAGAATGTAGCCCCACAGCAGCACGGTGAGGCGCGCCAGCAGGGCGCCCCAGCGGCCGGTGCGGGACATCCCCAGAAAGGCCAACAGCAGGACCGGCGCCAGTAGTCCCTGCATGTACCAAGGCACGGCCGCAAATGCCCCGCCCTTCGACCCCGCGAAGAAGGTCACGCTGATGTAAGCCAGCGAGGCGCAGAACACCACGATAGCCACGATCGCCACGCGCTCCGCCGCCCGCAAGGGCCGGTGGAAGATGTAGAAGCACAGGCCCGCCGCGAGCAGCAGCAGCACCAGATTCAGCGTTGTGGAAGAAAAGGCGGTGAAGGAGTTGTTGCCTGTCCACAAGCTGGAGTGCGCCATGTAGACGATGCTCTGGCCCCAGGGCAGCGTGAGCGCAGCCTCGAGGAGTTGCTTTGGCCCGAGACCCGCGGTCTGCTCGACCGTGGCGCCGAGGCTGCGATACAGAACCACGTTGCGAACGTACCAGGGGCCGGCCAGGAGCGCCACCGGCGCGGCGAACGATGCCGCGGCTGCCAGGCTCGCACGCCGGCGCCAGAGGCCCCAGCCGACCACAGCCAGCGCCAGCGGCACGAGGGCCAGGAAATATGCCTTGGTGAGGAGCGCCGCGGAGAGCACCAGCCCGAGCAACAGGCAGTCGCGGCGGGAGCCGGTCTCATGAGCGCGGATCACCGCCCAAACGAGGTAGCAGAACAGTGGCACGGCCAACGCGTCGTTCGAGACGTGGCAGATGGTGGCATAGAGCATCTGCGAGGAGAACACGCAGAACAGCAGAGCGGCGGTGCAGCCGTCGGCGAGCGAGAGTTGCCGGGCCAGCAGCAACGCCGCATGCCAGAGGAGCAACACCGCCGCCAGCGACGACAACAGGCGCAGCCAGCGCACGCGGGTGGTGAGTGGGGCGCCGGAGAGCAGCCGGTCCACCAGGGCCATCCCGAGGTAAGGAAGCGGCGACTGGTTGACTTCGTAACTGCGCTTGCCGGGCTGCGGCTGGTATTTCTCGCCCGCCGGAATCGAATCCAGTTCCAGCCTGCGCCGCGCCCGCTCTTCCTGGGGGAACGCGAAGTAGTCGAGGAAGTTCACCGGCGCCCCGGTGTGCGGTTGAAGGAAGTGGCTTACGGGCACCAGCTCCAGCGAATGCCAGATTTCGCGCGAGAGGGTGGCTTGTCCCAGGACGGGGAACTTCAGGTTGGTCGAGAGAAACTGCACGTAGCCATAGTGCTGCGATTCGTCGAAGCCTTCCCAGAGCGGTAGCAGCAAGGAGTAGGCGGCCGCGTTCAGCACTCCGTAGAGCGCCAGGAGAATTCGCCAGTGGCGGGCCACCAGTCGTGCACTCACGCCGGCCGGCGCGGCGGCGCCACGGAAGCGACCACCGTCACGGGATCGGCGCCGACCGCGGAAGCCGCGAGCGTTGCCGCCAGCGGGGCCTCGGTGAGCTGCGGGCGGAAAGGCAGCGAGAGCAGCAAGCGGCTTCCGGCGAGAATCTCGTAGGAGCGGATGGGATCGGGGCCGGCCAGTGCCGTGTTCCACTGCACGACGACCCGGTCGCCGTCGCGAGTCACGCGGACATCGCCAGGCTGCACCATCTCGGGCTGCTTCTGCTGGAAGTAGTTGGTGACCGCTCCATGGCGCGTTTCGGCTTCCTTCTCGATGCGGCGGCGCTCCGCCTCGGAGGGCATATCCTTCAGGGCCGCCGCCAGGTTCGCCACTAGTTGGTCGGATTCCGGTTTGTCGCGGTTGATCTGTCCAGTTCCGATAATGGCGCAGGAGACCCCCGGCAACGAAAGCGGGTATCGCACCAGGTCGGCGTAAGAGATGGCGTCCGCCTTCCCGACCGAAAAGATCACGTCCTCCACGGCGTGCGAGAAGCGCGGCTGCTTGCCGTAGAAGGCGCCATCGGCGAACACTTTCATGGCAATGACGCCCAGGCCCCGCGACACGGCCAGCGGCAGCACGTTGTTCTGGTGGGAACTGCACAGGCGGTCATTGGCGTTGAGCGCCACCAGGAGGGTGTCGATGATATTGCCGGTGTCGCGGCGCAGCGCGCTCATCAGCACGGGGGAGCTGAAATGGCCGGTGATGCCGATGTGGCGCACGTAGTGCTGGTGCTCGGGATTCAGCCCGGTGTAGTTGGTGCCGTCGCGGTAGTCCAGCAGCCCTGCCAGAGCGCCGATGCGCTCCAGCTTCTGAGTGCCCCTCTCCGCCAGCCCTTCGTAGATCTGATTGACCTGTTCGAGATTCATCAGGTTGTGGATCTGGATGGCGTCGAGGTAGGCGCCTTCCGGGATAAACCCCTTGCCATCTCCGAACATGAAGGTGAGGGAGCGCTTCAGGTCGTCCACCGCGCTGGGACCGGGAACCGCCGGATTCAGCGCAAACCGCCGGACGGTCTTCGAGGCCACATAGAGCCTCTGCCGCAAGGAGGGGTCGTAGTCGGGAGTGGAGGGCGCGAGATGCAGCCGGCGGAACGCCTCGCCATAGTTGGCCTGGCTCGGGCCATAGGCATTGGCCGAATCCAGGTAGTTGACGCCGAGCTGGACGGCGCGCACGATGATGTCGGCCGGGTCGATGCCGGCCTTGGTCCACTGCAAGGAGGCTTGTCCTCCCAGGGCCAGCGGCGTCACCAGCCAGCCCGTGCGGCCCAGCAGGCGGCGCGGAAAGGCAGCGGCGGCCTGGGCGTACAGGCGGCCGGGACCGAGAACGCCAGCCGCGGGCAAAGCCCCTAACACACTCAGCATTTCCCGTCGAGAAACCATACACCCTCCCTTTCGGTACAAGTATAGGCATGCCTGCGCGGCCGGGACAAACCGGCGTACAATTCTCCGGCCTGTCAAGTCATTTAACGATGTAACCGAAACCGGTCTTGGTTGGGTCATTTAAGAATGTAACCGTGGGCGGAGGTGTACACTGACCTGAGGTGTATGTTTTTCGGGCCGACCAACGGGAGGCCCGATTGGTTCTTGCCTTTGCATTCGCCCCCTTTCCCTCTTCTCAGTAGAAGGGTTTTCGGAACGGCCCGGAGCCGTCATAG
>JBEKWU010000132.1:0-13125 GCA_049512775.1 Bryobacteraceae bacterium | reverse complement strand
TTTGGACAGGCCCGCACACTTCAGACAAGGAGACCTCAACCTGAAAACGCCCAACTCCGTCCAACAAGCCGCCTGTTTTCAGCAGCCGCCACTGCGGGTCTGTCTTGTCTTGGACAGCAGTGGTATGAGATCGGCTTTCGTGTCGGCGAAACCGGGCAGCCCGCGAGCTTCTTCAAGGATGCCTATTTGAAAGGCATCACGGAGGCAAATGCCGGCAATCTGCGGCTGTACACCCGGAGCTGGCTTACGACCAAGGAGCAGTTGGAGCCGATCGCGCAGGCCGCCAAGGCGGGCTTCGATATCGAGATCAAGTACAACGGCGAGCATCTCGGCTTGCCGTATCATGCCATGCACCGCCGCTACGGCACTTACAGCTACGAACACTACCTGGATGTTCCGGCGAACTACGGAATCATCTGGCAGGTGCGCGCCAACGGCACCCACCACTACTGGGCGTGGGAGAACACGGATTTCGTCCGGCGCACGGTCCGCACGTTCCAGCTCGGCAATGCGCGCGGTTTCACGCTGGAGCCGCCGATCGCTTATTACCCGGTGGACGCGGCGACTTACTACCGCTCCGACGAAGACAAGAAAACATACAACTATATATGGCAGAAGCACTGGATGTGGTACCTGGCATGGGGGCGGCTTGGGTACGACGCCGATTTGCCCGAGAGCGTCATCCGCCAGGCGTTCGCGGATCGCTTTGGTCCGGCGGGCGATGCCATCTATAGCGCCATGCAGGCGAGCAGCAGGATCGTTCCCCTGGTGTTCGCGTATCGTTTCGTGGGAGCCGACCAGCGCGACTACTCTCCCGAGACCGAGACCGGCTACCTGGAGAACGCGCGTTCCATCGTGGGCAGGCGCCGCCCCGTGCCCGAGGGGTTGCTCCAATATGCGTTGAACACTCCGGAGGACGACCGGTCTTTCGTGGGCATCGACGCTTGGGTGAACAACCGGATCGACACCATGGCGGACGGGCGGCTGGGGCCATTCGCGGTGGCCGAGGTGTTGCAGAAGGCGGCGGAGACCGCTCAGGAAATCATTGCCCAGGCACCGGCACTGGACGGCCAGCGGGCGGCCGAGTGGCGCTTGCTGAAGACCGATCTCGCGGCCGCGGCCTGGCTGGGGCGTTATCACGCGGCGCGCATTCTGGGGCTGACGTACTTCGAGCATGCCTGGAAAATCAACGACGCCGCCGAATACGAGAAGGCCACGCAGTTGCTCGCCCAGTCGCGCGAGGCCTGGAAGGCGCTCGCCCAGACGACGGATTCCGTCTATGCTCCGGTGAACAATCCTCTGCGCGGGCAGAGGCAGTTTGAATGGAAGAGCCAGATCGAGCCGCTGGAGAAGACCGATTCGCAGGCCGCCGTCTTGTGGTCCGACCGGCCCCGCGGTGGTGCGAGGGAGCCGAGTGGCGCCAGGGCGGGGCCGATTCAATTGCTGGCCACGGATCATCCGGGGAACGAAGGACTGAACGTCGAGCGTCTGGACCACGTCATCGCGCGCTCCAGAAGGAGCGTCTCGCTGATCTGCAAGGCCAGCGCGGCCGCCGGGCTCTCGCGCGTCGTGCTCTGGTGGAAGCCGTTGCCGAGCAGCGATTTCTGGCGCAGCCAGGACATGGTCCTGGGCGACGACGGTGCTTATGCAACTACCGTCCCGCTGACCGGCGAAGGCTTGATGTACATGGTCGAATTGCAGGACAGCCGCGGGAATGCCAGGAACTTCCCGCTGGTGCTGAAGGAGACTCCGTACCGGATCATCCCGCCATTTCCCAATTGAGCCTGGGGACGCCGCCTGCCGAATGGGGATAACATGTCTTCATGTGGTTCAACTGCCGGTGCTCGATCGCGTCCTTGACTTCCGCGGCGATTCTGTCCTGTGGCGCAGCGAGTGCCCAAGCCGACAGGGCGCCGGCCACCGTCGTTGCCGGCATTCCGGTCAACTACGATGAGGCGAAGGTCGGAACCTACACTTTACCGAACCCGCTGGTGCTGGCCAACGGGAAGCCCGTGCGCAACGCCAAGACCTGGTACCGGAAACGGCGGCCGGAGATCGTGCGCCTGTTCGAGGAGAACCAGTATGGGCGCAGTCCGGGGCGGCCGCCCGCGATGAGCTTCGAGGTCTTCGACAAGGGAACGCCCGCGCTGGGCGGGAAGGCCATCCGCAGGCAAGTGACCGTCCACTTCTCGGCGGACCAAGCCGGCCCGAAGATGGATCTGCTGATGTACCTGCCGGCCGGCGCCGGCAAGCCCGTGCCGCTGCTGCTGAACCTGAGTTTCGCCGCCAATTCGAATACGGTGGACGACCCCGGCGTCAAGGTGGGCGAAGTCTGGGGCAGGGACAAGAAGAGAGTCCTCGCCAGCCAGGGCATGCGGTTCGGGCGGATGAACATCGACAACTTCCTGGCCCGGGGCTTCGGCGTGGCCACCGTGTACTACGGCGACATCGATCCGGACTTCGCCGGCGGCGTTCCCTACGGCGTGCGGGCGCTGTTCCTCAAGCCTGGCCAGACCGAGCCCGCGCCGGACGAGTGGGGCGCGATTGGGGCCTGGGCCTGGGGTTTGAGCCGGGCCCTGGATTACCTGGAAACCGACAGCGGTGTGGACGCCAAGCGCGTCGCCATCCTGGGAGTGTCGCGGCTGGGAAAGACCGTGCTCTGGGCCGGCGCTCGCGATACGCGCTTCGCGATGGTGATTGCCAGTTGTTCCGGCGAAGGCGGCGCGGCGTTGAGCCGGCGCAATTACGGCGAAACCATCGCGCACCTGACGGCGCCCTCGCGATACTTCTATCAGTTCTGCGGCAACTACCGGAACTTCGCCGACCATGTCGACCGGCTGCCCGTGGATGCGCACTTACTCCTGGCGCTGATTGCGCCCCGGCCGGTGTTGCTGCAAACCGGTGACAAAGACGTGTGGTCGGACCCGAAGGGCGAATTCCTGGCCGCGGTGGCGGCCGAGCCGGTCTACCGCCTACTGGGCCAGCAGGGACTGGCCACGGACCAGATGCCTCCGGCTGGTACGCCGGTCCTGCACACTATGGGCTACTATATGCACGCCGGCGGACACGGAACTATGCCGGCCGACTGGGACCAGTTCCTGAAGTTCATGGAGATGCACCTCGATGGCCAACCCGCCAAGCCCTGATCGACGCCCACCCAAACCCATCCGCCGGCTGCTTGACTTCTGGCAGCGCGTGAGCGACGGCCTCGCGGTCAGCGAGTTGTGGCGGCAGTTCCAGGCCGACGCCCGCGCGAGTTACAGCCTGTACTCGCGCGACGTGGACTGGGAATCCCTCCAGAAGGAGCCGCGCCTCCGGCGTGGTGGGAAGATTGCGCGCTTGCTGTTCTGGGCATTGCTCATGAAGCTGTCGCCCCCGCGTCGCGTGTTACTGGTGATCGCGCTGCTGCTCACCTTGACGGCCGTGTCTGGGTTGCAGCCATTCGGGTGGCCGCAAGCGGTGCACGTGCTGCTCGCGGCCGGGTCGCTGCTGGCGCTGCTAGCGCTCGAGCTCGCCGACCGGGTGGTCATGAAACGCGACCTGGAGATTGCACGCGACATCCAGCGTTGGCTGGTGCCCGCCGCGCCGCCGCAAGTCCCCGGCTACGACATCGCCTTCGCCACCCGCCCGGCCAACACCGTTTCCGGCGACTACTACGACGCCTTCCTGCGCGAGGTGACCGGCGAATCATCCCAGCGTCTCCACCTGGTGGTCGCCGACGTGGCCGGCAAGAGCGTTCCGGCCGCTCTGTTGATGGCCACCTTTCAGGCCAGCCTGCGTACGCTGGCCGTAGCGCTTCCCGGGCTGACCGACCTGGTTGCCGGGCTGAATCACTACGCCTGCGCGCACAGCCTGGACGGCCGCCGGTTCACCACGGCGTTTCTGGCCGATATTGATCCGTCGACCGGAGCGCTCACCTATATCAACGCCGGCCACGACGTTCCGATCCTCCGCCGGGCGTCGGGAGCGATCGAGCGTCTGGAAGCAGGCGGGCTCCCGCTGGGGATCCGCGCCGGAGCCAGCTACGATTGCGGCGCGGTGACGCTCGCGGCTGGCGATCTGCTGGTGGTGTACACCGACGGCGTGGTCGAGGCCGAGAATACGCAGGGCCAGGAATACGAGGAGTCCCGCCTTCTGGCCTTGTGCCAGTCCAGCGCCACGGGATCCGCCGCGGACATTCTCGCGGGGCTGATGTCGTCGGTTGGCGCATTCGTCGGTGGCGCGCCCCAGCGCGACGACCTCACGTGCCTGATCCTGCGCCGGATGTGAGACGTCCACGTTGTCGGTTGGACTAGAATGGCGGACAGGGGAAGCGAGCGGGGATGATCGGCCGGACCATCGCGCACTACACCATCCTCGGGAAGCTCGGCGAGGGAGGAATGGGCGTCGTGTACAAGGCGCGCGACACGCACCTGGACCGCATGGTGGCGTTGAAGTTCCTGCCGGCGGAAAAGGTTGCGGACCCGGACCGGCGGCGGCGGTTCATCCAGGAGGCCAGGGCCGCATCGGCGCTGCACCATCCCAGCATCGTTACCATCCACGACATCGACGAAGCGGATGGCGCGCACTTCATTGTGATGGAATACGTCGAGGGGAAGACGCTCCACCAGTTGGTTGGGCGGAAGGGGCTGCGGCTCGCCGACGCGCTGAATTACGGCGTGCAGGTTGCCGACGCGCTGGCCCGCGCGCATCGTGCCGGAATCATCCACCGCGACGTGAAGCCATCGAACATCATGGTGGACGAGCACGGATTGGTGAAGGTGCTGGACTTCGGCCTGGCCAAGCTGGCCGAGCCATCCGCCAGCGCCGCCGGGACCGAGAGCACGCGAACCGCCGCGCCGCCGCGCACCCGGGAGGGGAGCATCGCCGGAACCGTTGGCTATATGTCTCCCGAGCAGGCCGAAGGCAAGCCGGCAGACGCGCGCAGCGACATTTTCAGCTTCGGCTCGGTGCTCTACGAGATGGTCACGGGCGAGCGCGCGTTCCGAGGCGAGTCGCACATCTCCACGCTGGCTGCGATCCTTCGCGAAGAGCCGAAGCCACCGAGCACGATCGCGCCGCAAGTTCCGCGGGAGTTCGACCGAATCGTGGCTCGCTGCCTCCGGAAGGACCCGGCGCAGCGTTTTCAGGCGATGGCCGACGTCAAGATTGCGCTGGAGGAGGTCAGGCAGAAAGCCGATTCGGGAATGCGACCGGACCGCGGGGCCGCCCGGACGGCGAGCCGTGTACGCTGGGCGGTCGGCATTGCTGCATTGATGCTGCTGCTGGGTGCAGCCGCATTCTTCTATTGGGGGTGGGGGCGAAGTCCGGAGCCCATCTCCACACTGGCGGTACTTCCGTTCTCGGGAGCGGAGCCCGGGACGGGGGACGAGTACCTCGGGGATGGAATCGCGGAGAGCATCATCCGCAGTCTCTCGCGACTGCCCGGGTTGAAGGTGCGGCCGTTTCAGGCCGTGATCCGGTTTCGTGGCCCCAACCAGGATGCCAGCGCCGCCGGGGACCGGCTGAAGGTCCGCGCGGTGCTGGTCGGGAGGATCACACGGCGCGGCGACGACCTCACGGTGACCACCGAACTCATCGACGTTCGCGAGAACACGGCAGTCTGGGGGGAGCGGTACAGCCGCCGATTCTCCGACATTCTGGCCTTGCTGGAGCAGATCGGACGCGAGATCGCCGGCCAGCTTCATCTGAGGCTCAGCTCGGAACAGAAAGCGGGCTTCGCCCGGCGCTCGACCGAGGACGCTGAAGCGTACCAGGAGTACCTGCGAGGGCGCTACTTCTGGAACAAGCGCACGGGCGAGGCGCTGGAAACGGCGATCGCGCATTTTGAGAAGGCGATCGCGCGCGACCCCGGTTTTGCGCTCGCGTATTCCGGGATGGCGGACTGCTATGTGCTGCTGCCCTACATCACCGCGACGCCGGGAAGTGTGGCCTATCCGAGAGCAAAGGCTGCCGCCCTGAAGGCGCTGGAACTGGACCCTGGGTTGGCGGAAGCGTACCCCGTGCTGGGCGTCGAGCAACGAGACTACGAATGGAAGTGGAGCGAGGCGGAGGCGAGCTTCCGGAAAGCGCTCGAGCTCAACCCCGAGTACCCGACCGCGCACCAGTGGTATGGCGAGTATTTGTTCTTCATGGGCCGCTTCGAGGAGGCGCTCGCCGAGATGAAACGAGCGCAGCAATTGGATCCGCTCTCGCTGATCATCAACAAACAGGTCGGTGATGTGTACTACGCCTGGCGCCATTACGACGAGGCGATCGCCCAGTACAAGGCCACGCTCGAAATGGACCCCAGTTTTGTGTACGCCCTCGAAGCCCTCGCGGACTCGTACTTGACGAAGCACCTCTACCCCGAGGCGATTGGGGCGGCCAAGAAGGCGCTGGAGTTGGATCCGAAGCGCCCTCTGCTGCTCGCCACACTGGCGATCGCATACACGAAATCGGGGCAGCGCGCCGAAGCGCAGCGGACATTCGCCGCGATCGAGGAACAGCAGAAGAGAGGCGGATTCCCGGCGATCTTCATGGCGCTGGTGCACGTCGAGACCGGCGACAAGGACAATGCGCTCCGTTGGCTTGAGAAAGCGATGAACGAACGAAACGTCTATCTGCTCCACCTGAAGAGCTATGAGGTGTGGGACCCGCTCCGCGCCGACCCCCGGTTTGCCGCGCTGGTCCGGCGGATGAAGTTTCCAGCCTGAGGCGAGGAGTGACTGAAGGTTCTGGCCTGGCGCGGGCTGCCAGGATGGTCTGAGCCGAACGAGGCCAGATGGAACCGCCTGATGAAAGCCAGCGGATCGCGACGATCTTTGAAAGAGACCGATTCGCGCGGGAGAACGGAATCCGGGTCGTCGAAGAGCGGCTTGGGTTTGCCCGCACCGAGATGACGGTGGAGCCAGGCCATCTCAATAGCGTAGGAATACTGCAAGGTGGCGCGCTGTTCACTCGCGTGGTTTACATCAAACGGGCGCCGACGGAGCGGTAACGCCTTCCTCGTGGTACTCGGCGTCCTGGTTGACTTTCCAGACGTCGTACACCTCTTGGCCGGCCAGAATGTTCCGCCCACTGAGCAGGGCCGTCATCATGGCGTGGTCCTGGTTGTTGTACTTGTGCATGCCGTTGCGGCCCACCAGGTGGAGCTTGGGGTACCGCTGCCGGATCTCGGCCCGCACCAGCGCCACGTTCCGAACGTAATCGCCGTCGTAGACCGGATAGGCCTTGGCCTGCCGGACGGCACACCCGTCCACGATGTCGGTCCGGTTGGCCAGGCCGATCTTTTCCAATTCGCTGGCGGCCAGCTCGATCAGCTCGGCGTCGGGCGCCGACCACAGGGTGTCCCCTTCGGAGCAGAAATACTCCAGGCCGTAGCAGCAGTACGCCGGGTCGGGAACCATCTCGGGCGACCAGGACTTGTAATTCTGGATGCGGCCGGCCTGGACGTTGGGATCGTGAATGTAGATCCAGTTATCCGCGAACCGCTCGCGGTCCTTCAGCATGAGCGCGACGGTGATGAACTCGCGGTACTTCAGGGCGCGGGCCGCGGCAAGCGCTTCCGGCGATGCGGCCGGCGCCAGCATCGCCACCAGCTCGCGAATGGGCGCTGAAGAGATCACCTGCTCGGCGGCGACGGTCTCCCGGCCGCCTCCCTCCAGCTCGCACAGCAGGTTCCACGAACCCGAGATCCGGTCGTAGGAACAGCCGACCACACGGCGCCCCAGCCGGACCTCCCCTCCCATCTGGCGCACCTTCGCGGCGCAGGTCTCCCACATCATCCCCGGGCCTTTGCGGGGATAGCGGAAGGTGTCGATGAGCGTCTTGACGATCTTGCTGCGGTCCTTGGACTTGCGGGAGTACAACGCGTTCCAGATGGCCGATGCCAGCGACAGGCCCTTGATGCGCTGCGCGGCCCAGTCGGCGGAGATCTGGTTGCAGCTCATGCCCCACACCTTTTCCGTGTAGGTCTTGAAGAAGATCCGGTACAGGCGGCTGCCGAACTGGTTGGTGACCCAGTCCTCGAGCGACTTGGGGTTGCGCACAGGAAACAGGCGTGCCTTCAGGTAGGACAGCACGCACAGGCCGGACTCCAGCACGCCGAGGTTGCGGAGAGCTTCGAAGGCCTTGAGCGGGTACGAGTAGAACTTCCCGCCATAGAGGATCCGGGAGGAGCGCGGACGCTGGAGCAGATCGTCGGGCAGGATCTCGGTCCACAGGTCCTCGATCTCCTGGGACTTCGAGAAGAATCGGTGGCCGCCGATGTCGAAATGGAACCCCAGGTAGCGGACCGTCCGCGAAATCCCTCCCACGTACTGGCTGTCGGATTCCAGCACCGTGACCGGGACTCCGTTCTTCGCCAGGAAGTAGGCGGCGGTCAGGCCGGCGGGGCCCGCCCCGATTATCGCAACCCGCCCTATGCTCATTCCGCTAGCGCTTGGGTGCGGCGGCGCTGGTCAATGCAGAGGCCCGCTGGGGGTTCTTGATGAGCTTCTTGACGGTCTCGGTGACCTCGCGCTGGTCCCCCGGCACGGTGGTGTAGGACATGCGGACGAACTTCTCGACCTTCGGCGAGAAGTCCTGGTCGAACCGCTTGAGCCAGGTCTGGAGACGGTACTGCTCGGCGTGTTCTTTGTTCTTCTTGAGGGCCGCTTCGTACTGCTGCCGCGCCCGCGGGTCGGCGATGAGTTTCGGATCGACCCCGGGAGGGTAAGCGACGTTGCCGACCCGCGGCGGAGCCACGCTCACGCTGGGCAAGTCTTGGGGATTGAAGTTGGGGTCGAGGTTCTTGTCGATCAGCGCCACCAGCGCGAGCCACGTCTCCAGGGTCTCGCGCCGCAGAACCAGCCGCTTCATGGCGTCGGCTTCCTTGGCCAGGTCGATTCCCTCCAGCAGGCTGGCTGCTTCCTGGAGGCAGAGCGGTTCTTTCTTCTGCTCAAACTCGGCGAGTTGCGCCGCCGCGCGCGCTGTGGTTTCCGACATATGCTTCCCGTTGATAACCTTGTCCAAGTACGTCTTTCTCGCGGTGGCCTGCCCGGCGCAGGCAACCGCAATCGCCAGCCCGAGGACTGCTGCGGTCCAGAGCCATTTTCTCTTCATGTCAGGGCTCATCCGGCCACGGGTGCCCATCCGGGTCGCCCGGGACCCGAGATTCCGTAGTGCCGCCCTTGCTAGTGGAGCACTGGCCTGCCGCATCCACCTGGTGCTGCTGCTGGAAGTGCGGCAGTGCGGTGGCCGAGCCGCCCCACACCCGGTACTCCCAATCGATCGGGAAAGTCATGGTCCCGATCTCGAATGGCGGGCCGGGTTTGCCTGTATCGCCGGAGTAGATTTTGTCGTTCAGGTTCGCGGGCGTCCCCTGTCCCGCCCTGCAATCGGACATGGTGAACCAGCCGCTCTCGGTCTGGGTGGCCGGCTGGTGCGTGCAGTTGTTAAAGGGCAGATAGAAACCATTCGCCGTACAATGCGAGTTCTTCTCCCGGACTTCGAGGTTCTTGAAGGAGACCGTATCGGGGCGGAGAAAGAACTGGCCGAAGAACCCGCAGTCGGGCCGGCCGTGGTGGTGTTTGAGGAAGTAGCCCGGCGACCGATCCATGAAGGTAGACGCTGGCGCGATGACGGTGAAGGTGATCGAGCAGGTGCAGCACGGGCCGGTCGCGGTGGCGGTGACCGAACCGGCGTTGCGGCCCGCCCGCAGGGTGACGCTGGCGCCGCTGGTACCGCTAAGGACGGCCTCGCCCGAGACGGTCCAGGTGACCCCCCCTTCCGAACAGGTGAGGTAGACGTCCTCGCCCACCCCGATAGTGGTTCGTGTGCGGTCCGCCGGAACGGTGACCGCCGTCTGCGAGGTGATGGTGCAGGTGGTGCAGTTCCGGGTGCCGCCGCCCGTGGAACCACCGGGATTCACACCGCCGTCGGGATTGCTGGTATCGCTATCGCAGCCAGACATGTGAGATCAGCCCTTGCTCCTGTTTTCGAGCGCCTGCCGCATGTAGCCCTGGGTCCGCGCCATCAGCCGCTCCAGCCGCGCTCTCGGCTCGGCCCCGGCCTCCGGCGCCACGCTCGCGGCCACCCAGGGATAGAGCGGGTCCGACATCACGCCGGACCCGAATGCAAACATCAGCCCGAGCACCAGCGGGGGGCCCTCCGGTTCGGGCAAATTGAACCGTGCGGCGCCCTGCCGGGCCTGATGCAAAAGATTGGTGAGTGCGGAGCCTCCGGCATAGACGCACTTGCGCGGATGCAGCGCCTGCAACCAGGGGATCGCCTTGGAATCGTAAACTTTACCCACCGCGGCCAGTTCCTCGGGCGGGGCCTTGGCGATGTGCTCGAGGCCCTTGGCCACGTGTTCGCCGTTGGGCCCGTACACCAGCGCCAGATAGGTCGAGACATGCAGGTGCAGGCGGCTGGCCTGCGCCATCTCGTCGAGGCCCTCCTTGTCGCGGAGGATGTCCCGGATCCAGAACAGCAGCGGGTCCTGGTCGAACTCATGGCCGAGAATGACCATGAACTCGGTGAACATCCGCACCGGGCCGCGGGCCTGGAAGCCGTATTCGCGGGCGCGCTCGGCGCCCTTGGAGATGAGCTGCTGGATGCGGCCGTCGTCGACCCCGGCCACCGAGCGGGGGTAGTTCTGCTTGATGTGCTCGAGCAGCCCGGTTTCGAAGCGGGCCTGCCCGGCGGCATCGAAAGCCTGTATCTGTTCCTGGCGGATGATCATCGGAAACCTGCTCCATCCCGGTTGCGCCCCGGACGGATGGATTTTACACTGGTCTCTATCGCCAACACTGCCATTTTACTCATTGACTGCCCCGACCGGAAGGGGATTGTTGCCGCCATCGCCGACTTTTTGTACGCCCACGGCGCCAACATCCTGCATGCCGATCAACACCAGGATAACAACTTGGGGCTGTTCTTCATGCGGGTCGAGTGGGACTTGGACGGCTTCGACCTGTCCGGGGAGGGGCTGCCGCGCCAGTTCCAGCCCGTCGCGGAGCGCTTCGGAATGCGCTGGCGGGTCGAGTACTCGGCAGCCCGCCCGGCGGTCGCGGTCTTTGTATCGAGCTACCTGCACTGCCTGGTGGACCTGCTCTACCGCCACCAGACCGGCGAATTCGCCTGCACCATCCCCCTGGTGCTGAGCAACCACACCGAGGCGCGCCCGCTGGCGGAGTTCTACGGCATCCCGTTCCACCACGTTCCGGTGGAGAAGAACAACAAGGCCGAGGCCGAACGGGTCCAGTTCGAGCTGCTCGAGCGGCATGGGGTCGCCCTCGTGGTTCTGGCGCGTTACATGCAAATCCTGTCGCCCGACTTCGTGGGGCGCTACCCCCAGCGCATCATCAACGTCCACCACTCCTTCCTGCCGGCCTTCAGCGGGGCGCGGCCGTATCACGCCGCCTTCGAGCGCGGCGTGAAGCTGATCGGGGCCACCAGCCACTACGTGACCGAGATCCTGGATGACGGCCCGATCATCGAGCAGGACGTCATGCGGGTCTCCCACCGCGACCAGCTCGAGGACCTGATCCAGAAGGGCCGCGACCTCGAGCGGGTGGTGCTTTCCCGCGCCGTCCGCTGGCACCTCGACCACCGCATCCTGGTCTACGGCAAGAAAACCGTGGTGTTCGACTGAGCCGGAGCTAACCGCAACCAGCCGCCTGACCAGCGGCGCAACCGGATTCGGAGTCCAAGGCGGACGACTGGGCGAACGCCGGGGAGTTCCAGCCTTGACCCAATCCGTCGCCGCCGGGATCACCACCACGATCAGGCACACTCCCGTTGAAGTCCCGCTGGGACCCGCGGAACGCCTCGCCAAGAAATGCGTAGCCAACTGCGACAACCTTCGAACCGTCTCCCGTTCTTCGCTGCGCAAGCGCGCAGGCGTGCTCGGCCGCGCGCGGGAGGCCGAAATCAAACGCGCAATGGGGTATGCCTTGGGTTGGGATGATCTGATCGATGCCACAAGTTCCGGCGTGGCGCACGCTTCAGCGTGCCGCGTCGGCACTCATGCCGACGCATGGTGCGCCCCCAGGTTTCTTTCACGGCTTCGCAGGGAGCGGTCTTCTCCGCACGGGAATAATGCGGTAGCTGGCAACCCTACAAGTCTTCCAGTGCGGTCCACGCTTTGCTCTTCGCCGCCCGGTCGAAAAGCCCCCAGAATCTTGGACTGGCCGATAGCAGCAGGCTCTCGAGGTCCGTGGACTCGTCCACCGGCAACAGGATCGCGCGGCTCTTTCCATTCTTGGTTATGACCACCGGGCCAGTCTCGGTCAACTGCTCGATGACCCTGCTGAAGTTGTTCTTCACCTCGCGTAGACTTTCGATCTTCATATCTCGAACTCCTCCCTCCCGATCAGTAGGCGGTTGCCTCGCTTCTCCCCAATCAGGACTACTTCGACGGTTTCATCGCGCATCCTGTAGAAGACCCTGATATCGCCGAGCCGCAATTCGTAATCGGCATGAGCCGATGGTCGCCGGAGCCGGAACTTGTTGCGAGTCTCCTCGGCAGGGTCGTTCTCCTGAAGATGCAGCCGGATTCCGTCTTTGACTTCCCGCCGTTGCGCCTTCGGGAGCGCTCGGAAGAACCGAACCGCAGTATCCGACAGGACAACTCGCCTCACGATCCGATAGTAGCACAATTGTGCTACGGGCGCGGGAACAAACAGCCGCCCAGCCAGCCCGTTCCACAGAATGGAGGCGAGGAGCGGCCAATCGGCGGCGCGCCTCCGCAAGCGACAGGTGGTATTCTCAGTAATCTGAACATGCCGCAAGCCAAGGCTCCCGAAGAGGTCGCCGAACTCGTCGAGCGATTCGACCGAAATCAGGATGCTTATCGGTCTAACGCATACAACGAGACGCGCCTCCGCAGGGAGTTCGTTGACCCCTTCTTCAGAGCCCTCGGATGGGACGTGGACAACGAATCCGGCACGGCTGAGGCTTACAAGGATGTGATCCACGAGGACTGCATCAAGATCGGGGGAGCGACCAAAGCGCCGGACTACTGTTTCCGGGTCGGCGGCCGGAATTTGTCAACGACTTTGAGACACCAGCCCGCATAAATTAGTGTTGCTCCTGTTCGCTTGCCGCCCGCGCGGGCGGCGGATTGATCCAGACCGCGGTGGGTCGGGTCGGCGGTTTGGG
>JBEKWU010000131.1:0-13132 GCA_049512775.1 Bryobacteraceae bacterium | reverse complement strand
GGGGTGGGGGGTGATGGAGGCCATGGGGGCCGGGCGCGGGGTGGGGCCGGGCACGTAAGCGCCGACTCAAGGCGGCTGGGAGGATGACGGGACTGGAAAGGGGGCAAGGGAGCTGGACGACGGCCGTGAGCGGGGAGCTGCGAAGTCGGTCCTTGCCGACAGGGGTCGGGCAGGTGGGGAGTTGGCGCGCGGTTTTCGTATAGGGCCGGGCATTGGGCGTTCCTGATCTTGTGCCGGAGACGGGGGTCCACCGGGGCACACGTGTCCGCTGCCAGGTGCCCTGTTGGGCGGAGTTTTGTACAATGGATTGCTTACGGGATAATCAACGATGGTCCGACTCCACCTGGCGCAGATTTTCTACAACCCTGCCTACTACGATTCCCCAGTCGATCTGCTTGAGGAGCCATCGGCTGTGGGGTCATCAAAGGCACCGCTTGGCTTGATGCGTGACGTCGATGAGGTGAGCGCACTCCTGCTCGAGATCAAGAGTGATGTCGTCTGCCACACGAGAAGCAAGTTGGTCAGCCTTGCCCAGTGGTCAGCGTCTCGCGGCGCAGACGTATTGGTCTTTCCGGAGTACAGTGTTCCGGTTCAAGCGCTACCGAACCTTAAGCAGGTCGCCAAAGAAAACAATCTGACCATAGTGGCGGGAAGCCATCGCGTTGCGCCCGGTGCAGAGGCTGCGGGCATATACGCGGACGTCGGAATCAGCAGCGCTGGGCTTGTCGGCACTTCGATTTCGCCGGTCCTCCTGCCAACGGGACATGCGCACGTCGTTGTCAAGGCAACTCAGTCAAAATGGGAGCCCAATCTTAGAGTTGTCCAAGACGCACAGCAGCATTGCGTCATCGAGGTCCCGTGCCGGAATGAGACCTTCCGGCTGGGTGTCGTCCTGTGCATAGATGCCCTCTCCCCACGCGTGCTTGGTGATTTGTGGTCCGCACCCGAGCGAAGGCCGGCCCTGGTCGTCTGTCCTTCTCTCTCTCCCTCCACGGTTCCCTTCGAGAGTATCGGGGACTTGGCTTCTCTGAACGAGGCGGTGTTTGCCTACGTGAACGCTGGACTCTTTGGTGGGACAGTCTTCTACGTTCCAGACGAATGGAAGGGTCAGGTCCGATCGTCGGCAGGGACTTTCGCTCCCTTGCCTCCTAACCTTGAAGGGGTCATCGAGGCCCAATTCGAGCCGAGTCGGCTGTTTCTGAAGAGACACAGTACGCAGTCCCACGTTTTTGCGGAGAGACCTTTGCTCTTTCCAATATGTTACGGAACCACACAGCCGTGGAAGCCTCAGCTCGACAACCTGCGCGCGTTCGTTACCGAGGCGTTGGGAGTGAATGATATCGCAACGGCCGTGGAGTATCTCGACGTATACCTGAGTGAACCCGAGAGTGAGGTGCCCGACATAGCACTGCAAAATTTGAAGCGACTTCGACACGCAATACTCCCGCTTTACGACGGCACTCTCCGTAATGTCACGGAGGCTTTCGAGATTGCCGCCTTGCCCTCTCCAAATATGCCGACCAGCGCGCTCTGGGCACGGCAAACGCAGAAGGCCCTGGACACCATTCTGAGACTCATCGCTAGAGACACGACCGATTCCCTTCCAGTGCACACCTGGGAGTGCCTAAAGGAACTCAAACGCTCGCAGCGGCTTCTGCCGGCAGTCCCACAGGGTCCTGACCGACCCCCACAGCCATTGCCACCGGTGGACACCACGTGGAAGGGCGAGGCAAATCTGATTGAGGCATTCCAGAATCGCGGCAGCGACTTCGACCGTGTCCGCGACTTCACGCAGAATCCAGAGGCCCGTGTGTTCTTTGTCACGGGGCCACCAGGCATTGGCAAGACGGACTTCTTGAACGCGGTGTTCCAGAAGAACCTCCGGGACTGGCGGCCCATCCGCATCCCGATTGCCAGCGGCACTCGGGTGGCCCGACTGGTAGCTGATATTGGCTTTCGGTTGGGAGTTGGCCTCGACATCGATTCTCTTGCGGCTGCAACACACAACGTGTTCCGGCAAAAGGTGCGAAAGATCCTAACCAACTTCTTCAGCGAGGAGCGTCGCGCGCTGGTTCTGGACGATATCCACGACTTGTTGCGGAACGCCACAGCACGAGACTATCGCCATTTTGAAACCCTCTTCGAAGAAGCCCGGTCTCCACAGAACTACGTTGGAGGCCGCGTAATAGTTGTAAGTAGCACGTGGGTCCGTACCCAATGGCTGAACGCACCGGGAGTGGTACACATACATCTACGAGAACTGCCAGACATTTATACGAGAAGGATAATCGAGTACCAACTGCGTCTGGCTGGGTCCGTAAAAGGGGAAGCGCCCCCCGCCATACCGCAGCAGCTTCTCGACCTTGTCCGCGGCCATCCCCTATCGGCACGGCTGCTCGTCGATGCGGCGAAGGGCAGAGAACTCGCAGCGGTGGCCGCCGACTTGCCAGCCGTAACGGAGCACATTGCATTGGAATTGCTCAGGCACGTGCAGCTCTCACCCGAGCAGCAATTGGCGCTTTCGAGCCTGTCGGTCTTTCGTTTGCCCGTGCGTGCCGAACGTTTAGACTACGACGAAACTGGAGTTCCGCGGTCGGCGCTGGAGGAGCTAGCGCAGTGTGCCGTGCTTAGCTTCGACGGGGCTCTTTACAGCATGCACGAGGCGGTGAGAAGGTTTTATTATGGCCGGGCATCTGAGGAAACGAGAAGACGATACCACCGCATCGCGATGGCTTACTACGACAGAGAGTACGATGAGATGGAGAAGCGTGGCGTAAGGAACCCGAGTACTTTGGCCGAACTGGCTTACCACGCCGGGATGACAGGGGATGCAGCGCTGACAAGTAGGTTGCGCAAACTGGTGATCGAGGAGCTTAAGCCTGCTGCTCGCCAAATATACCGTGAAGACCGGGACTATTGGCGTGCCTTGAAGCTATACAGGACTATCGCAGATATCACTCCGGATGACCCAGAGGTGATTGCGTACGTGGGGCGGTGCTACGCCCGGTTGGGTTCTTGGGAAGAAAGCGACAAGGCATTCGCCCGTGCAATCGAAATCGCTGGTCGCAAGAAGGACGATTGGTGGATTTATCGGGACTGGGGGCACATTTTGGCAAGATATGCCTTCTATTCCCGTGCGCAGGAGTGTTTTTGTATTGCGGAGGAGAGACGGTCTCGCGACGCATCGATTAGCGCGGCCCTCGGCTACATGCATTGGAGGGTAGGTGACGTTGATTCTGCGTGCGAGCGATTTGAAGAGGCACTGCAGATTAACCCGAACCACGGATACACGCTTAGCTACTATGCTCGCCTGCTAGACGAGTTGGGGCAGCACGATCGGGCGGAAGGGATGCGTGACAGACTGAGAACCATCGAAAGTTGGACGAGGCCCCCATCAGAACATGACATCGACCTCGGTGCTGAGGACCTCGAGGACCTGTGAGTGGTGGAGCGATTGATCGCGGCGGAGTGGTCGTTCGGGAATGGGTCCTGATGGGGCGGTCAGCGCTTGGGAGGGTCGGGGTGTAGGTCGTCGAGGTCGGTCCTCGCCGTCAGGCGCGGATGGCGTGGGGGACGGGATACCAGTCGGGGAAGATGCCGAGGAAGTGGCGGTCGCGGAGGGAGTGGGCGCGGGCGAGCACGAGGAGGCCCGCGATAACGGCGAGGTTGAGGGCGGTGGTGATGGCTGGAATGGGCGGGCGAAGATGCAGAACGAGCGAGACCGCGGCGGTGTAGAGGACGTAGGCGATGAGGGGGTATTCGCAGCGGCGGAGGGGTGGGCATGGGGCTCTTCCGAGGCTACGGGGCGGCGCGGTTTGTGGGGTTGCGGGGCATGGGGGTGACTCCCGTATTAGGTTAGCCGGACACAGTCGGTGGTTGTGATCGAACCCGGATCTCCGAGCGACGGAGGACATCCGGGGGCGACGACCGGCTTACCCTCCGACTCCCGTGCGGCGCACTCCCTGTCCAAATTGAGCAAGAATGCCAGGGGCTCGTCTTTCGGTTTCATGCCGTACGCATTGCGGACGGCTTCGTCGAGACTCGAATGCGCGTCACGTATTGGATTCTCCCCTGGAAGTTCGAGTGTCCGATACAAGTCGCGTAAACTCCATCCGTTTTGGTGCATTACCGAGCGGCGGAGGCTCCTCAACTGGACGGCGGCGGCAGCTACGGCCCGAATCGCTGCAGCCGTGGGCTGCTGGGGCCATGGGAAGCTGTCGAACACGGTATCAGACGTATATCGGAAGCGCTCTTCGAGCGTGGAGCACCGTGCTTTGAACCATTCCCAATGCATCGAGGACTGGAGAATACCGAACGAGTAATCGTCCGAGACTGTGAACACCACAAGTGCGTCGTTAGGGCGGATCGAGGTGTGGATGAACTCAAAGATAGGCCTCTTCGTGACTCGTCCGCAAACAGCGTAGCGGGGGAGTTCAGCAATCCGGTTGATCAACTCCTCACGTGGGTATGAGAGGAGCCACCACCTCTTGAGAAAGTTGGAATGATGCCTATTCACCTTCGCTTTCGTATTGGCACGAAGTGCCTCTTTGGATCGCTCCTCCTCTTCACTTGCCGCCGCCACACGTGTCGGCAGCACCTTGGTGCTCACAATCTTGAACACTCTTCCGTATTGGGCAGCCTGAGTAACATCTCGCGGGTGGAAATCAATCACGTACCGCTCGGGTTGCGAATCCACTGTGCCAAGCAGTTCCTCGGCGATCAGCAGAGGGAACAGAACCTCGGCGAGCGCGGGCTCCTTTGCAATGGACGCTTCGGCCTGACGGCGCTCCAAGAGAAAGCCCTCATGACCGTGCGTCTGCCCCTGAAAACAAATCCCCGACTCGCGGTTCGCGCGCAGTGACACGGCCAACGTAACGTCCGTCAAAGAAGTGAGGGCCGAGTTTATGAACGGAACTTCGTGGATGGTCCATGGACTGTCCGGCTGATCGCCCAACTGCGTGTAGATCTTCTTCGCGCCGTTCTCGACTCCCTTGATCCAGTTCACGATGGATACATGGACCGCGGCATCACCCGACCACACTTGCGTCGACACCGCTTCAGTGATAGTGCCCCCAGTCGCGACGATGTGGTCAAGCCCTCCCTCCCGCGAGTAGTTCTGCCGGATGGTGTTCGTGCCGACCAGCCCTGCTCGCTTCCCGGGCTTCAGGGAATTGTGGGCCTTGTAGAACCAGTACACGCAATAATCCGCTCGGCCTGGTATGTCGGGGTACGTTGCCCGAAGTTGGTTGAGGTATGCACGGCCGAATTCCCGCTGCATCTTGTTCTTCGACTGGAAGGGTGGATTGCCAATAATGGCGTCCGCTTCTGGCCACGCAGCGAACAGGGCATCCGCGCAAACGATGTTGTCGTCGAGGTTGTCGAGCGGCAGTGCGGGTTCCTCTGTACCAGGTAGATCGTGTTGACGGGCTCCCGTTTCTCGCAGTTCGATGATGGCAAGTTCTCTCGCAAGCGTGAGCGTGACCTTGGCTAGTTCGACTGCAAACGGGAACTTGTCAATGCCGAAGAATTGCTTTGTACTGATGACCGAACGAGTCGCAACCCTCCCTTCGGCTTGACGAGCGAAGTCTGTGAAGAGCCGAATCAGGATGTTCGTTTCCAGCCGGCGCATCTCGCGGTACGCCACGTAGAGAAAGTTCCCGCTTCCGCAGGCCGGGTCGAGAACGCGAAAGTTGGCGAGATCCTGCCGTGCTCTCAGTAGTTCCTGAAAGGTCCTCGCGCCTTCGATTTTGCGTCGAAAAGGTTCGAGAATCGTTGGGCGTACCACCTTGTAGATGTCGGCCTCACTGGTAAAGTGAGCACCCAGGGCGTGCCTTTCCCGCTTGTCAGTGCTGTCTTGAAACAGTGTTCCAAAGATGGCGGGTTGAACCGAGGCCCAGTTTTCAGTGGAAGCGTACCGCAACTGGAGTATGTCGCCAGAATTCAGCTCAACAGGGTCAATCGTTGAGAACAGGCCGCCGTTGAAGTACGGCACATCCCGGTATCTCCCACCCCGCGCCCCGGCTGGGTTGTTCATCTGCCTGAACAGGGCTCCCATGAGGTCATAGGAGCTTTCACCGCCTTCGCAGGCGTCCAACAGTTCCTCGAACAGCCCACGTGGCAAGAGATCAACGTCCTCGGAAAACACAGCGACAAGGCACTGTAGAAGAAAACGCTGTGCGCGCTGCCGCTCAACGTTTCGATGAACGAGAGCTTGGAAGACTTGGACAAGCTTGTCGGCTGCCTTTCGGGTTACGTCGATGCGGTTGTTTCCAAACCACGGCGGCCTCTCTTTCGGAAGGAAGAAGTTGAACGCCTCTCGCCTTGTGACAAGATCCTGGATGGGAATCCGATCCATCGGCTCTTCCATCTGCTGGTCGAAGTCGTAGATCCAAAAGTCGTCGAAATTGCACAGGATCGCGTACCGAGGCCTGTGGGGAACCAAGTCGATCCAGTAGTCGAAAAGCTGGTGATAGTGGCGGCGCAGGTCTTGTCCACGGCTCTTCATTTCCATTACGAGCCGGGGTTTCCAAACGAGATCGGAGAACCGTATGGCCCTGCCGTGCCTGGGGACTCGGAATTCGAGAGTCGCTCCCGCCTCTCGGTAGCCGTCGTAGCCGAAGGCCTTGAAGAGGCGGTCACAGAAGACTTGAGCCTCTCCCTTCTCGTCTCCTGCGAGGGTCTGCGCGTAGGATACGAAATCCGCCAGGGAAGACGGGTGAGACGATGTCTCCATTTTAGTGTGAGAGAAGCGATTATACAGGATTTGGATGGAGGCTTCTGGATCGGTCGGGGCGGGGAGCTCCTGGCAGCACAAGCGCGGCGCGAAAGCCAGGGTGCCCCACGAAGACGCGGTAACTGGTAAGCAGTGGGCAGGTGTTGGGCAGGATCCGCGTGCAGGTCGTCGACGCCGCTGCTCGCCGTGACGCGGAGAGCATGAGGGGGACGGGATACCAGTCGCGGAATAGGCCGACGAAGTGGCGGTCGCGGAGGGAGTGGGCGAGGGCGCGCAGCGGCAAGCCGGCGGTGAGGGCGGGGCTGAGAGCAGGAGCGTTGGAAAGTACGAGCGCTCTGGCAAGACAGCAGCGATTTCAGTTGCGGGTGCTATCAGAAGTGATTACAATTGAAGGGGCTCAGGCCGCCCCGGAAAGGGTAGGAGATTCTCATGTTCAGCTATCCAGCCAAGTTCACGGTCGACCGCGAGGCGGGCGGCTACGTGATCTCATTTCCGGACGTTCCCGAAGCCGTGACCCAGGCTGAAAGCGTGGAAGAGGGCATCGATATGGCCGCGGACTGCCTGGAGATGGTCCTCGCGGAGTACATCCGCCTGGGGCGTCCGATCCCCGCGCCGTCAACGCCCAAGCGCGGCCAACGTCCCGTCCGCCTGCCGTTCTTCGTCGTTCTCAAGCTCCAGCTCTACAACGCCTGGTTGCAGTCGGGAGTCAAGAAAGCGGAACTGGCGCGCCGATTGCACATGCCAAGGACGAATGTCGACCGGCTGTTCGACCTGAAGCACTTCAGCCGAGCGGAGCAGATCGAAGACGCTTTCGCGGCGCTTGGGAAACAGGTGGACATTCAGGTGCGGGGCGTAGCCTGACGCCGACGGGATACCAGTCGCGGAAGATGCCGAGTGCGCCACCCCTGAGAATGAAAATGGGCGTGAGGGGCGCCCGCTTCAGTCACAGCCGGTCAGATGTCTCCCAGCTTGGCGAGCTCGGTTTTGAGGAGATGGACCTGATCGCGGGCGCGGGTGATGAGCCGGGTCAGGGATTGGGACATCTCTTTGGGCAAGAAAGTCTGTTCCTGGGCGGCTTGGAGAAGATCGCTGGACCAGCCGGCGCCGGCGTTTGCCTCGGCGGCCATGGCGCGGTAAGCCTTGAGGGCCTCGGCGAGGTTCCCGGGCCTGATTCCGAATTGCGGGTTGCCATAGGTCGTCAGCAAACTGCTCATCGTGTACATATGGGGAGCCGCGCGACGAATTCGCGATCGGGAACCTTGCCGCGCGAGCGGTCCGGCGACTGAGCCAGGTCGCGGGAGGCGGCCGCGGTCTGGTGCGCATTTTCGTCGAGCGCGCGGAGCGGAGTCGATCCCGAATCCCTTGTGCAGCAGATCCCGCAGCGCCTCGGTGTAGCGGCCAGCGAAATTGAAGCACAGCCGCGAGAGGAACGAGGGAGGCATCTCATCCGGGCAGTCCTCGGCGAGCACCGGAATGATGCGAAGTTGCTTGCCGCGCGTGGGGCGGTTGCACAACGCCAGGGCGGCACTGATTTCTTCCGAGCACCAGGGGGAGGCCAAGGAGGCTCGGGTAATGATGGGGATGTAGGAGGCGACGGGCGAATTCGAGGTCATGATGCGAGTGAGTGATAAAGACCTTGGCGGGCATACCGGGTCATGCTTTGCAGACATATCGTTTGTTGTGAGGAAACACAAGTGCGGGCGTCGCCAGGAGTGGCGGGCCCAGAGGTCGCCCCGGCGCGCAGGAGTGCGCGCGCCTCGAATCGAGCCGAGGGGAGGTATGATGAATCCCATGATTAGGGCCTTTCTTGTGGTTGTGTCTGCCGTGGCCGCCCTGGCCGGGGAGACGGCGCTGCATCGCGCGGTGCGGGAGGGCGATGTGGCGCTGCTTCGCTCGAGCCTGCGCGCGGGAGCGAATCCGAACGAACGGGACGCCTCCGGACGGACCCCGTTGATCGAAGCGGCCGAACTGGACCAGATCGAAGCGGCGCGGGTTCTGATCTCGGCCGGCGCGGACCTCGACGCCAGACCGCGCGGCTGGGGGACGGCCCTGGAGACGGCCGAGCGGACCGGGCACACCAAGCTGGCCGAGATGCTGCGACAGGCCGGCGCGCGCACCTTCGGGCGGTCGGTGGGAGACAAGGTTTGCGTGCGGCCGTGGAAGGGCGACGGCTACTGCGGCACGGTCGAGGCGATCGACAAGAACGCCTACCGCATCCGGGTGACGGAGATCGTGGGCTGTAAGGACGGCTGCCCGGCACGGGGCGAGTGCTCGGCCGGAAAGCCGGTCGGGGGGGCCGGGGGCCTGCACGCCGGGGACGCGATCACCACCGTGAGCTGGTGCCTGACCCATACGGGGGTGGAGCGGTGAGCGCGGCGCGGCTGGTGGCGATTTGCGCCGCGGTGTTGTCGCAGGCGCCAGCGCCGGCGCAGAGCAAGAGCGGGTTCGAGTACAACGGGATCATCCACGTCTCGTGGTGGTACAACGAGTACACGTATGCCGCCGCCACCACGTCTCGGCAGGCGCTCGCCACGACGCACGCCAACTGGGCTTCGGTGCTGGTGACCTGGTATCAGAGCACCATCACCTCGACCAGCATAGCCGCCGATTCCATCAAGACCCCCACCGACGACGCGCTGCGCCAGGCCATACAGGAACTGCACAACCAGGGCCTGAAGGTGATGCTGAAGCCGCACGTCGACCTTTCGCAGGATCCCAACCACTGGCGGGGCGAGATCAACCCCGCGGACAGAGACGCGTGGTTCGCGAGCTACAAGCCGTTCATCCTCAAGTACGCGCAGATGGCCCAGGATCAGGGGGTAGAGGGCCTGTGCATCGGGACGGAGCTGATACAGATGAGCGGCACGGTCAACCGGGATCGCTGGAATAACGTGATCGACGCGATTCGGGCGGTCTACAGCGGCGTGCTGACGTACGCCGCTAACGCGACCTCGGCCGCCGACGAGTTCACCTCGGTGTCGTTCTGGGAGGAGCTGGACCTGATCGGGCTGGACGGCTACTTCCCCCTCACGAACCACAAGGACCCGAGCCTCGAGGAACTGGTGGCCGCGTGGCAGTACAACAGTGCGCACCTGAACATCGTTGCCGCGGTCGAGAATCTCCATAATACGTACCCCGAGAAGCCGGTGATCTTCACCGAGATCGGATACAGAAGCGCCTCGGGCGCCAACACGGCGCCCTACAGTTCAACACTCCCCGCCGGCTACGGCGGCTACGATCTCACCGAGCAAAGGAACTGCTACGAAGCTTTCTACGAGGTCTGGAGCCAGCAGGCGTCCTGGGTGAAGGGCGTGTTTTGGTGGGCCTGGCCGGTCAACCCGCCGGGAGCGAACGATACCGACTACAACCCGCGGGGCAAACCGGCGGAGGAGGTCCTGCGCACCTGGCAGGGACCGCCCGAGAGCGCGCTGAACGCGGTGGTGAGCGCGGCGGACTATCGAGCCGACGGGGTCGCGCCGGGCGCGATCGTAAGCCTGTGGGGGACCAGCCTGGCGAGTGGAACGATCACGGCGCCAATGCCCTTTCCACTCCCCACCAGCCTGGGAGACACGAGGGTCACGTTCGGCGGCATTCCGGCGCCGTTGTTTTTCGTGTCGCCGGGGCAAGTCAACGCGCAGGCGCCGTTCGAGGTGCCGCCGGGGAGCGCGGTGGTCGAGGTGACCTCGAACCTGGGCGCCGCGCGGATGACGGTCACGGTTGCGGCGGCAGGGCCGGGGATCTTCACCCGCAACATGCAGGGCACGGGAGAAGGGGCGATTCTCGACGCGGTCAACTACAGGCCGATCACGGCCGCCGATCCGGCCGAGGCCGGCGAGTGGATCCAGATCTATTGCACCGGGCTAGGCGCGGTCGGGGGAGTGGTGACGACCGGCGACGTGCCGCCGATGCCGCCGCCGGAAACGGTCGTGAAACCGGAGGTTCGGATCGACGGGCAGCCGCTGGTACCGGATTGGGCGGGCCTGGCGCCTGGGTGGGTGGGGTTGTATGCGGTCAACGTGAAGTTGCCTTCGGACGTGTCCGCGGGCACGCATCAGCTTCAGATCGCGATGAGCGGAGCGGTCAGCAACACGGTGACGTTTTCGGTGCGTTAGGAGGAGAGCCGGCGAAGACGGTCTGTCGAGGCTCGTGTGGCGGAGGATGGCTCAAGCCCGGAGCGGGCGGGCTTTCCGCTTCTTGACGCATCGCATTTCAGGCCGTGAGCAGGGCAATGGTCCTCCAACCAGTCAGGCCGCCTGCGTCCGCGCCTTAAACGGGACTTTCACCACGGGATCCTGTGCCCAGCCCCGCCCAGTTGCCAACCGCACGCTTCGTACTGCACCAGGCTATTGTGGAAGCAAAGGTGCGTCAATCGCGCCAACCGCCTTCGCTGCGTGCGCAGTTCAGAATGCATGAAGTTTCGGCCGAATGCTCCCAACCGATGGCGGCGCACGTAGAACGCCCGAGGCCTAGCGTTCACGCATGGAATCATTCGAAACGAGAATGAGACGCAGTTGCATTCTCCCCGGCCGGCTTGGTCCTCAGTCACCGCTCAATCCCGGAATCGGCCCAGAAAGGCGAAGGTTCGATTTATTCGGACCATACGGGCTACCCGCGGCCGCCGGAGCGGTCCGTCCTTCGGGATATAAGGTTCCATTTGCTCTTCAAACAGTACCGGATCCCGACCTGCGTTCCAGCTCGGACTCCAGAGCGCGAATCTGGTCTTTCGCGTTCTGCAACTCACCGCGCAACAGGCCAAGCTCATGCTCCAGGGCCTTGATTGTCTTCCGGTGCTGGACTTCCTTGCGGTGAATTGCGTATTTCTTGTAGATAACGGAAAGAGCATCGGAAAACTGATCCTGCTTGGTGCTCAGCGATTCCGATTGCGGCCGCCAACTGAACTCACATGTCACCTTGCGTATGTGCGCGAACTCGTGTACTCGCGACATACGTATCCACAGGTCGAGATCTTCGAGGACCGGGAGGCTTTCGTCCATCATTCCAGCCTCGTCGAGGCAGGAGCGCCGGTGCGCAATGCACAGAATGGGAATGTAGTTGCTGTCCAGAAGTTGATCCCGGTCGAACTCCCAGGAATAGGGGGTGTCGGTCTGGGTGGTCACCAACTCTCCCTCGCGAAGCTCCTGCCAGGCCCGGCGCGCATCCGTATACGCAACGTGGTAATCGCCATTCTCGAGAAAGTCGACCAGGGTCTCAAGATGGTCTGGATAATAGATGTCGTCGTCGTCGAGATAAGCGATGTATTTGCCCCGCGCCTCTCGCAGGCCTGTGTTGCGCGCGGCGGCAGGCCCCTTATTCGAAGGATGGGCGAAATAGCGGAGGACCTGCCCGCACTGGAGTTCGTCGAGGACCGTTCTCATGTCCGGACCCCCGTCGTTGACCAGAACGATCTCGAATTCGCGAAACGTCTGGCCAAGAATGCTGCGCAGGGCCCGATCGAGAAGTGCGGGCCGATTGAACGTGGATACAATGACGGAGACGAGAGGGCTGGCGGAATGGCCGGGCCGGGACATGCCTCCATACATTATGCCGCAAACCCGCCATCCGGTCACGCCAGGCAAGGCAGACCACAAAAAGCGATGGTCTGCCGCAGCAGCCTGTGATGAAAATCCGTGGCAGACGAAACCGCCTGCGTCCGCGCCTTAAGCGGGACTTTCACCGGCGCCGGGGCGCGGGCGCGGTCAAAGTACGAAGTCCGCCGGGTTGTATTCCATGAACTCGGGACGCACGCCGGGACGGGATTTGTGGGGAGTCCACGGCACCCCCCACTTGTCCTCGAAACGGCGGAGGTTCTGCTGGAAAATCCTGGTGTACTCGGCGTCGGGCAGCTTGGCGAACGAGCCGCGGCCGAAATGGTGCACGAAGCAGTCCTCGGCGGTGATGATGCGGAAGTTGCGCTGGCGCACCCGGAGCGAGAGATCGTCGTCCTCGAACATGCCCACTTCGAAGCGCTCGTCCAGCTCCCCGGCCTGCTCCCAGACTTCGCGCGGTACCAGGGCGCAGAACAGCGGAGCGACGGCCAGTTCCAGCCACAAGCCCATGTTCTTGCGGGCCAGCGCCAGCGCGAATTCCTCCAGCTCCCGATAGTTGCCGTACTCCACGTTGATGCGCGCCTCGTTGCCGATCCAGTTGGTCACCGGCACCACCACCCCGGCGGAGGGGTCCCGGTGGCGATGCCGCAGCAGCCGTCCCACCCAGCCCGGAGTGACCACCGTGTCGATGTTGAGAAAGATCAGGTACTGGCCGCCGGCCTGCCGCGCGGCGACGTTGTTGGCGGCCGCGAATCCCTTGTTTTCCCCCAGCGCGATCACCCGCAGGCGAGGCTCGTCCTCGGCATAGCGGTGCAGCAACTCCAGCGTGTCGTCCGAGCTTCCGTTGTCGGCG
>JBEKWU010000130.1:0-32845 GCA_049512775.1 Bryobacteraceae bacterium | reverse complement strand
GGCATCGGCCAGGCGGCCTGGTCTTCGGAAAAGCGGATCGGCACTCCGAGCAGCGCCGGCAGCACAAATCCTCCGGCGATATGCATCGAGCCGATGATCGGCCGCGGCCGCGGGTCGGGTTCCTCCAACCCGAACCTCTCAAAAAGCGCCCTGCGCATGAGGACGTCGTTCCGGATGCGGGTTTCGACGTCGAGATAGAAGGGCTCTTCAAAAGAAATGCCGTAATGGCGGCGCCACCAGCTCGGGCTGAACACCACATTGACGGGGATCGGCATGGTTTGCGCCACTACTCGAACAACCAGTCCAGGGATGACCGCCCTTTCCGGGCTGGAGACGCCGAATCGGTATGGGGCAGGTCGGCAAGGTTGCGGCGGAAGTTCGCCAGCTCCTTTTCATACTCCGGCAGGCAATCGCGCCAGTGCGTGTACTTGCCCGGGCGGCCGAGGAACGGAATCCGGCGCGAGGGGGCGTGAACGCTGCAAGCCTCGCGGTAGGTCTTGTCGGTGAGGGAGACCAGCTTCCTGTACTCTTCGACACTCTCTTCCAGCAGCCGCAGCGCCGCGTTGAGGTCGCCGGCCTCGTGACTGTAGCCGTACCGCAGAACCAGCGCGGCGGAGCGGGTTTTCGCCCGGTAGTATCGCATGAGCGTCTGAATCGAGCGCATGTCGTTCAGGAACCGCAGGAACTCTTCCCGATTCCGGGTGACGAAGGGTTGCGCGGCTTCCGCCGCCTCCACGGCGCGGGTTGCCGAATCCACTACTTCGCCGGCGACCCCCAGCGGAGTCTCGCCTTCGTGCGGCTTCTTCTCCCACTCCTTTTCGACCCACTCCCGCAAGCGCTCGCCCGGAGGCGCGCCCGAGGTCCACAGCAATGGCATTGGCCTGTAGCGGTCCGGATCGATCAACTGCGTCATCAACATGCCCAGCGCGAACGCCTGCCGGTTGCCTTCGGTGATTCCGACGCGCGGGAGCAAGCGCGGAGCGCAGACGCCCGCCGCCTGGTAGGCCTCGAGAATCCTCTCGGCCGCCCGGCGCGAGCCGTACTTCAGCGCGATCCGGTCAATCCAATACTGGCGCTCCTGGGCCGGATCGCGGTCCGGATTCCAAGCATATCGCGCCCAGGCGGCGAACCAGATCCAGTCGCGATCGATCTGTTCGAGCGGCGGCGCGGTGTTGTCGGCGGCGACGGGCCACTCCCAGTAGCGCAGTGGGTAAAGGTGCAGCCCCTTGATCCCCAGGCGCTGGCACGACTGCATGCACTTCTGAATGAACTCCGGGGAACCCCAGCGAAACGGCTCCAGGTTGGAGAGCAAGTGGACGTTGACGATGTGCAGCGAGCCCAGTTGTACGAGCGCCGAATGCTTGCGCGCCACTTCGCCGCGCACGTCCGTCCAGGTCAGCGATTCGCCGTTGTACTTGTGCATCGTGTAGATGTTCTGGTACGACTGCCGTGCCAGCGGGATCGCCTTCTCGATTTCGGTTGCGTGAGCGCGCACAATGATGGGCGGTTCCTGGTCCGTGCCGAGCGCCCGCATGCCGTCTTTCACCCCGGGAATGATCGTGTTGGCCAGCCACTCGGGGCCGAACCGCGGGCTGAGCGCCTCTCCGAGGGTTATCAGCAGCCCCACGTTCGGGTAGTTTCTGATGAACTCGGAGATGCAATACCGCGTGTACTCGCCTGTGAGCCGGCTCGGCGCGCTGTGATGGAACGGAACCTCGTGCGCCCTGGCGAAGGCGTGCGAGAGGTGGATGTTGTAGAAGGACTGGATCACCCAGATGCCGCGCTTGTCCGCTTCCGCGGTCAGCCATTTGAAGACCTCGATGTTCTGGGCCAGTTGCTCGTCGCTCAGCTCCTGCGCTTCCGGGTACTTCGGCAGCTTCAAGAGCGAGGTGAAGGGGTGGCCGTTCCACAGGTACACCGTGTTCATCCGGTTCTCGAGCAGGAAGTCGAGGTAGCGGGTCCACTGCTGCTTGTCATAGAAGAACGGGAAATCCTGCGGCGTGTAACGGTAGTCGTACTGCGCGCCGTCGTAAGTGATCTCGGTCTTCTGCATGCCGATGCAGGGTCCGCGAAGCACGAACCTGGGCGCATCGCGAACATCCAGCCCGCGCGGCAGGCCCTTTGCAGCCTTGATCCGGGAGGCCAGCTCGAGCGCTCCGTACAGGGTTCCCGAGTCGTCCGCGCCGGCAATCGCCGTTCGGTGCGGGCCGGTGCTGACGAGCGCGAATCCCTGCGGGCCGGGCGCCGACAGGTCTTTCCCGGCGGAGCCGACGAGAATGGTCTCTCTAGTCGGGATCGGTCCGGCACGACTCACCACCTCGGGTGTGTAGCCGGCTTCCTTGAGCGCGGCGGAGAGCCGCTCGATCCCGAAGCGCACACGCGGCGCCGCTGCGGGATCGGAGACGATTGCGACCGGCCGCGCGGCCACGGCGGCGGTGAGCGGAAGAACGAGCACATGACCGAGGAGCAGAGTCCGGACGAGGTTCGAGAAGGGGAGCGGCATTGACAGTCCTGCGGCCCTATGATACCGTCAATCTGCATACCATAACAAACCGGCATATTTATGCATAAGCTCCTCTCCGTTCTCACTGTTTTCACCGCTTTCGGCCCGCTCGGCGCCGCGGCGCCGGGTCCTTTACCCCCATCCGGATTGCGCTGCGAGTATCTGGTCCACGCGATGGGAGTGGACGTGGCCAGTCCCCGATTGTTCTGGAGACTCGAGCACAGCGAGCGCGGGGCGCGGCAGACCGCGTACCAGGTGCTGGTCTCGACAACGCCGTCCGTTTCCGCGGGCGATCAGTGGGACAGCGGGAAGCTCGCTTCCTCTCAATCCACGCACGTCGCGTACGTGGGAAAGCCGCTGGAGAGCGGCACGACCTATTACTGGAAGGTCCGCTACTGGGACCAGGACGGTTCCGCCAGCCCCTACAGCGCGGTGACCAGATTCGACACCGGGTTATTCTCGGACGGGGACTGGAAGGCCCGATGGATTCGAGGCGGCAACCAACTCCGCAAGGAGTTCCAACTGGCCGCGAATCCCCGCCGCGCTCGAGCGTACGTGTCCGGTATCGGATACTACGAGCTGCGGCTGAACGGGAACAAGGTGGGCCGGCACGTTCTCGATCCTGGTTTCACCGCCTTTGACAAGCGGATCCTGTACGTCACCTATGACGTGACCGATCATCTCCGCCAGGGAGCAAACGCCGCCGCCATCATGCTTGGTGAAGGCTGGTATCGGGGGCGCGCCGCAATCCTACAGATCGACGTCGAGATGGCCGACGGCAAGAAACTGGTAATCACGACAGACGGCTCCTGGAAGGGCGCGCAGGGACCGATTCTCTCCGACAGCATCTACAACGGCGAAGAGTACGACGCCCGGAAAGAGACGCCGGGCTGGGACCTGCCCGGCTACGACGACCGGGCGTGGGCGCCGGTCAGTCTGGACGATCCTCCGAAGGGCGTTCTGTCGGCCCAACTGATGCCGCCCATCCGGGTGGTGGGCGACATCGTGCCCTTGCGCATGACCAACCCGCGGCCCGGCGCCTACGTGTACGACATGGGTCAGAACTTCAGCGGGTGGGTGCGCTTGCGCGTGAAGGGGCCGGCCGGAACCGTCGTGCGGTTGCGCCACGCCGAATTGCTCTACGAGGACGGCACCCTCAACGTCGAGAACCTCCGCCGGGCGCGGGCCACCGACACCTACATTCTGCGCGGCGATCCGGAAGGCGAGGTCTACGAGCCCCGCTTCACCTACCATGGTTTTCGCTATGTGGAGCTTAGCGGCTTCCCCGGCGCCCCTAAGCTGGATACGATTCTCGGGCGCGTGGTCCACACCGACGTGGCTCCCAGCGCCGGGTTCGCTTCCTCGAAACCGATTCTGAATCAAATCCAGCGCCTGGTTTTCTGGGGGACGAAGACCAACCTGCACAGCATTCCGACCGACTGCGATCAGCGCGACGAGCGCATGGGCTGGCTGGCGGACGCACATCTGGCGTCGGAGACGGCGATGCTGAACTTCGACATGGCCGCCTTCTATACCAACTTCCTGCGCAGCATTCGGGACAGCCAGGACGCCACCGGCGCAGTCCCCGACGTCGTTCCAGCGACCCGCCGCGGCCCGGCCGACCCCGCCTGGGGCTCCGCCTACCCGCTGCTGGCCCTCTATATGTATGAGCAGTACGGCGACCGTCGGATTCTGGAGCAGCACTTCGAGGGCATCCGCGCCTGGGCGGAGTCCCTGCGCTCGAAGAGCGAGAACGGGACCGTCAACTTCGTGAAGTACGGCGATTGGGTGCCGATCGAGCCGACGCCCGGGAGCCTGGTTTCTTCGGCGTACTACTACTGGAGCGTCGATATCGTCGCCAGAGCGGCGGAGATCCTCGGGAAGAAGGCCGAAGCCGAGACGTATCGCAAGCTGGCGGAAGAGATCGCCGCGGCCTTCCAGAAGAGGTTCTACAATCCCGAGTCGCGCACTTACGCGAACGCCACACAAACCGCGATGACCCTGCCGCTGTATCTTGGCATCACGCCCGAGGCTCTCCGGAGACAAGTCTTCGCCAACCTCCGCGACGACATCGTCTACTACAAGAACACCCACCTGACTACGGGCATCGTCGGCACAAAGTACATCTTCCCGGTGCTTACCCAGCTCGGCCGGGCGGATCTGGCCTACGAGCTCGCGACACAAACCACGTATCCGAGCTGGGGGTACATGATCGAGAATGGGGCGACGACTCTGTGGGAACTCTGGCAGAACAAGACCGGGCCGTCAATGAACTCGCACAATCACCCGATGCTGGGAAGCATCGGCGCGTGGTTCTACACGGCGCTCGCGGGCATCAACACCGATCCGAAGTCTCCGGGCTATGCCCGCATCCGCATCGAGCCGCAGGTGGTGCGCGATCTTCAATGGGCTTCTGGGTCGATCGACACCTTGCGCGGCACGGTCTCCTCGTCCTGGTCGCGAACGCCCAACTCTCTGCGGCTGGAGGTGACGATCCCGGCCGGCAGCACAGCGGAGATCCATATTCCCAAGTTGAATCTCGCGGACCTGACGATCCTGGAGGGGAACCGCCCGGTGTGGCAGAATGGCGCCTACGTGGCGGGGATTCCCGGGGTGACCGGAGCGCGAGACGGCGGCGGTGACATCGTGCTGGAGGCGCTCTCCGGGTCCTATGCGTTCGAGTCGATCGGCCGTTGAGCAGCCCATGAGACGCCGCCATCTCTTCGCAGCCGCCCTGGTCGCGTGTTGTTGGCTGCTGCCGAGCGCCCAGACGAAACCGCGACGGGCGGAAACCAACTCTCTCGGCATGAAGCTGGTCCGCATCGCGCCGGGGACCTTTACGATGGGCATGGATGACGCCCCGCTGCCCGCCGAACTGTTGGAGGTCCTGCCGAAGGTGATGTCGCGTCGTCCCGCCGGCGGAGACTACGACGAGAGCCCGGCCCACCAGGTCACCATCGCCAGACCGTTCTGGATCGGCGAGACGGAGGTCACCCTCGAGCAGTTCCGGCGCTTCCGGCCGGATTACCAGGGCGACGCGGAGTACAGCCCGTACCTAGCGGGGCTGAGTTGGAACGACGCCGTGGCATTCTGCGAATGGTTGAGCAAGAAGGAGCGGGCGAATTACCGCCTTCCGACCGAAGCGGAGTGGGAGTACGCCTGCCGCGCGGGCACCAAGACGCCGTTCTCGTCGGGAATGACGCGGCCGGCGCCGGAGACCGCGAATGCCTGGGGCGTCAAGAACATGCACACGGGCGTGCTCGAGTGGTGCCTGGACTGGCACGGACTGTATCCGGCCGGCGCGCAGGTCGATCCGGTGGGACCGGCGTACGGAATTGCGAAAGTGGTGCGTGGCGGGGGGCTGGACTACCGGCGCGTGTCCGGCAGCGGCCCACAAGCGGTCAGGCTTCCGATGCAGGCTCCGTACTTCGCGCGCTCCTCGAACCGGGCTGCCGTCGCGCCGGCATTCGGCAGTTCCGTAGCCATTGAAGGCGCGCACCCCATTGGATTCCGGGTGGTGCGCGCGCCAATGCCGAAAACCGCTCCGCTCGCTTACGAGCCTCCGCTCTGGCAATTGGGCGTGACGCAAACCGCGGTGGGCGTGACCCAGGGTCCCGACCCCAAGCTGCCGCGCTACCGCATGCGCCCCCTGTTTCCGAACCTCAGCGGCAAGCCGATGCGCGAAGTGGGTTGGAAGATCGGCCTGCCGCCCGGATTGGGCACCAAGTACCACAATTCGGCCGTGCAGGCGTGCCCCAACGGGGACCTTCTCGCCGCCTATTACGACAGCCCGGCCGAAGAAGACGACCCGGATCAGAACGTGCTCTCCCTCCGGCTGCGCTACGGCAGCGACGAGTGGGACATGCCCAGTCCGTGGCCGGATTTCCCCGACGCGGCCGGCGCCGCCCCCGTGTTCTGGAACGACCAGGGAAAGATGTGGCTGTTCTGGGGATCGCCGCGCCTGTGGCACGGCTATCCGTTCCAATTCATGACCTCCACCGATAGCGGGGCGACTTGGAGCGCCGTCGAGTTTCCGCTCTTCCAGAACCGCATCGGGCCGTTCACCCCGCAGCCGATCAACAGCGTGGTCCGCGGCACGGACGGAACCATCTACCTCCCGGTGGACGGCAAAGGAGCGAACACGGTGCTGTTCGCCTCATCGAACAATGGCAAGACGTGGTTCGACACCGGCGGCCGGACGGGCGGCCGGCACACTACGTTTGTGCTGGGCAAGGACGGGAGCCTGATCGGGTTCGGAGGCAAGAACACGAACATCGACGGCTTCATGCCGAAATCCATCAGCCGCGACGGAGGGCGCACCTACGAGATCACACGCACGGACTTCCCGCCGCTCAACAGTGGGCAGCGGCCGAGCCTCATCCGGCTTCAGAGCGGCAGGCTCTTCTACGCCGCCGACCTGCACCCGAGCAAACCGGGTCCCAGGAACCAGGGCGCGTTCGTCGCGCTCAGCGAGGATGACGGGAAGACCTGGCGCACGCGGGTTCTCACCCCGGGAAAAATCGACGGCACCGACGTTCGCGTGACCACCGTGGGCTACGTCACTGCGTGCCAGTCTCCGAACGGAGTGATTCACGTCGTCACTTCGCACAACCAGCCGGATATTCACATCGAGTTGAACGAGGCCTGGGTGCTGGGCGGCGACGCGGCGGAGTCGCCCCCGCGGGTGGGTCCGGAGAGCGTGCGCGAATACCGGGAGACGTATCCGAACGGAAAGCAGAGGGCTGTCTGGAGCGCGGGCGTCGCGGATGACGGAACCTACGTACTTCATGGCCGCCACTTGTTGTATTACGAAAATGGACGGGTGCAGTGGGAGACCGTCTACGGAGCCGGCCGAAAGGTCGGGACGGAAACCTATTGGTCCGCCAGCGGTCGCAAGAAGTGGGAACGGGTCTTCAGCCTCGACGGATCGTGGCTGTGGCGGGTTTGGGACGACAATGGGCAAATGACTGCCGAGTCCCGCTGGCGCGGCAAGAACTTGCTTGCGGTTTCGAAGCCGCAGTAAGGGAGCGGTTGATGAAACGCAGAGACTTCATCCTGGCGGCGCCGTTGGTCGGGAACGTCCGGGGCGCGAATGACCGGATCGTAGTGGGCCAAATCGGCCTGGGGGCGCGCGGCAACTATGAAATCGACGTCTGCCTGCGCATGCCGGACGTCGGCATCGCGGCGGTTTGCGACGTATTCGAGCCGGTGGTGGACCAGGCCGTGAAGCGGATCGGCGGCGGAGTCGCCGGCTACACCGACTTCCGCCGCGTGCTCGAACGCAAAGACATCGACGCGGTGTTCGTGTCGACGCCGGACCACTGGCACGCCATCCCTACCATTCTCGCGTGCCAGTCCGGCAAAGACGTCTACTGCGAGAAGCCGCTCTCCCACACGGTGGAAGAAGGCCGCCGGATGGTCGCGGCCGCCCGTGCGCATCATCGCGTGGTGCAGACCGGCAGCCAGCAGCGCTCGGCCCCGCACTACCGGAAAGTCGTCGAGCTGATTCGCGGTGGCTACATCGGGAAAGTGAGCGCCGTCGATTGCTGGAACATGACGAACGAAGCCCCCGACGGCATCGGCAATCCGCCGGACGGCGCGCCGCCCACCGGCTTGAACTGGGACATGTACCTCGGGCCCGCGCCCCGAGTGCCGTACAATCCCAACCGGTTCGTCTGGAACTACCGCTGGTTCTGGGACTACTCGAACGGCATGTTGACGGACTGGGGCGCGCACCACCTGGACATCATTCACTGGGCCATGGGTGTGGATGCGCCGGCAGCCGTATACGCCACCGGGGGCAAATTCGTGCTGAAGGACAATCGCGAGACGCCGGACACGCTGCTCGCCGTTTGGGAATACCCGGGCTTCACCGTCAGCTACACGAACCACGCCGTGAATGCCCGGAAGATCGAGAACCGCTCCTATGGCATCCGGTTCTGCGGGACGCTGGGCACGCTCGTCGTCGACCGGTCGAGCTACGAGGTTGTTCCCGAGACGGCGGCCAGTGCGGGCCTGCTCATGCCCGACGCCGTGGATCGGCTGCTGGCGTCCCTCCGGGGTGAACAACTGCCTCGCGCGAGGCGCTCATCGGAGCCGCTGTGCGCGCCGCTCGCCGAGACCAAGATTTCGATCGACCCGAGCGCGCAGGAAGCGCACGTTCGCGACTTCCTGGAGTGCATTCGATCGCGCCGGAATCCGGTGGCCGACGTCGAAATCGGCCATCGCAGCGCCACGGCCTGCCTGTTGGGCGCGATTGCCTACAAGGTCGGCCGCAGGATTCGCTGGGACGGTCGCTCGGAGCGCATCCTCGATGACGCGCAAGCCGAGAGGCTGCTCACGAAACAATACCGCGCCCCGTGGCATCTGCCATCGGTTGGCTAGGACCATGACACATAGATTGTTCGTCCTTGGCTGCCTGGGCCTGAGTTTCGCGGTACTGGCGCAGAATCTGCCGGACCTGTACACCAGCGAAGCGCACGGCGATCCGCCCTTCCTCAGCGAGAAGGGATGGCGCCCGCTGCTGAATGGGACGGATCTCACCGGCTGGCACGCGGAAAAAGGAGCCAGTCACGAGTGGTTCACCGCCAGGAGCGTCCGCTGGAAACGGGTGTTCGGCCCCACGCGCCTGGCCGCCTCGCCCGCGCCCGGAGATCGAATCGTCAACGGAGCAGCGGGCAAGACGGCCAACCTGGTCACCGAGGAGAAGTTCCAGGACCTCGAGCTGTTTCTGGAATTCATGCTCGCCAAGGGCTCGAATTCCGGCGTCTATCTTCACGGCCTTTATGAGGTGCAGATTTTCGACAGCTACGGCTACGCCGGTCACCTGACCGTCGGTGACTGCGGCGGCATTTACGGGCGCAACGGGAGCGAGGGCGGCTCGCCGCCCTTGCGGAATGCGGCCCGCCCGCCGGGCGAGTGGCAATCCCTGCACATCTGGTTTCGCGCCCCGCGTTTCGACAGCGCGGGCAAGAAGGTGGCCAACGCCAGGTTCCTGCGCGTGCTGCTGAACGACGTTCTGGTCCAGGACAATTTCGAGGTGAGCGCTCCCACCCAGTCCCACGTCGAGATTCCAGAGGCCGCGGAGAACCCGCTGATGCTTCAGGGGGACCATGGCCCGGTTGCGTACAGGAACATCTACGTCCGGCCGCTGGCCGAAAAGTGATTCGAGGTGCTCATGCCAGATCTGAACCTGAACCACGTCCCACCGCCTCCCTCCCGCGTCGATTTCCCGATCGGGGTCGTCGGCTCGGGATTCGTCGTTCGTGACGTTCAACTGGTTGCGTACGCCCGGGCCGGCTACCGGGTGGCGGCGATTGCTTCGAACGACCCGCCGCAGGCCGCGGAGGTGGCCGCCGTTCGCAACATTCCGAGAGTCTACGCGACGGTCGGCGAGCTGCTTTCCGACCCGTCCATTCAGATCGTCGACGTGGCCGTTCCGCCGCACGTCCAGCCCGCTATCGTTCGCGCGGCGGTGCTCCAGCGGGACCACATCCGGGGCCTGCTCCTGCAAAAGCCGCTGGCAACCAGTTACGCGGACGCGGTCGAAATCGCCCGCCTGTGCGCGGACGCGGGCATGGTCGCCTCCGTCAATCAGAACATGCGCTATGACCAGTCGATCCGCGCCCTGAAGACTCTGCTCGATCGCGGCGATCTCGGCGAGCCGGTGCTGGCCACCATCGAGATGCGGGCCGTCCCGCACTGGCAGAAGTGGCTCGTCGAGTACGGCCGGCTCACCCTGCTGAACATGAGCATCCATCACCTGGATTGCTTCCGCTACCTGTTCGGCACGCCGGAGAGCGTTTACGCCAGCGTCCGCACGGACCCGCGCACCAACTTCCCACATTCCGACGGAATCTGCCTTTACATCCTCGAATACGAGAACGGCATGCGCGCTTCGGCCTGGGACGACGTTTGGGCGGGGCCTGAGCCGGCGTGCTCGTGGCCGGATGCCTACATCAAGTGGCGCGTGGAAGGCACTGAGGGCGTAGCGCAGGGGACCGTGGGCTGGCCCGCCTATCCGAACGCCTGCGCCAGCACTATCAAGTTCTCGACGAAGACCCAGCCCGGCTGCTGGTTCAGGCCGCGCTGGAAAGAGGTTTGGTTCCCCGACGCATTCGCCGGCACGATGGGAGAACTGCTGGAGGCCGTTGCCACCGGAGGGCAGCCCCCCACGAGCGTCGCCGACAACCTGGATACGATGGCGCTGCTGGAAGCCTGTTACCGCTCGATCCAGTTGCATCGTCCGGTTGCGATAGCGGAAGTGAAAGGAGAGATACGATGAAGCTCGGCCTGATCAACTCGGCCTGGTTTGGAACGGCCGTCGGCACGGAGGAAGGAGTCCGCAAGACGCGCCAAATCGGCTTCGATACGATTGACATCTTCGCCGACCCGCTGGAAACCGGCGTCCGCGAGCGCCGCCTGATCCGCGAGACCTGCCAGCAGGAGCGCCTGCCGGTGATCTCCGTGGTCTGCGTCGCGCTTGGCCTCTCCGATTTCAACCGCGCGGCGCAGCGGTTCCACATCGACCGCGCCAAAGCCCACTTGGATCTCGGCTACGACCTGGAAGCCAGGAATTTGCTCCTGGTCATCGGCGAGTACACGTGGCAGCGAGAGGTCATCAAGCCCGCCGACCAATGGCAGATCGCGGTCCAAAACGTGCGCGCCATTGGAGACCACGCCGCCTCGCTGGGACTCGAGATCGCCATCGAGCTGGAGCCTTTCCGGGAGTCGCTGGTCAACACCCTGGCGGAGATGGTGCGGTTTCTGAACGACGCCGCTCACCCGGCGGTAAAGGCGAACCTGGACATCTCTCACCTGGCGCTATCGCAGACCCCGGCCGAGGACATCGAGGCCCTGCGCGGCCGGATCGCGCACGTGCATTTCTCGGATTGCGATGGAAAGGTGCACGGCGACCTGCCGCCGGGACGCGGAGTGGTGGACTTCCCGCCCTATCTGCGGGCGCTGAAGCAGGTTGGATTCGAGGGCGCGGTCAGCATCGAGCTCGAGTATTCGCCCGATCCCGCCCGCATCGTCGAGTGGGTGGAAGAAGCCTATCAGGCCACCAACCGGCTGATGCAGGCCGCGGGTGTTCGCGGATAGCGACTCAATTCACCAGCCGCTCCATCATCTCCAGACATACCCGGCTGTTGTGGTAGGGGCACTTCCAGGGGCCGACCAGGCACGCATCCCCATCTTCCTTCTCCGTGTAAGGCGTGCCGTTTGGTCTGAGCTTCGCGTGCCACTCGCCATGCACTCTGTCAACGACCTTCTCTTCGATGTACTCCCAAACCCGGACGGCCTGATCCAGGAACCGCTGCTCGCCGGAAAGCTGGTAGGCGTTGTAGAAACCCACCACCGCCTCCGCCTGCGCCCACCAGTGCTTGTTGGGATCGACCAGCACGCCCTTGGAATCGGCCTCATAGAAGAGGCTGCCATCTTGGTCCAGGGCTTCCTCGTAGACCGCCCGGGCCATCCTCAGGGATAGTTCTCGCGCGCGGTCGAGCAGCGCCGCGTCGCCCAGCACCTGGGCGGCCTCGAACAGCAGCCAACTGCCTTCAATGTCGTGCCCGAAAGAAACATGGTCGGAAAGCGAGTTCCATGGAGTGTCGAAGAACATCTTGAAGTGCCCCGTGGCGCCATCGATGATGTGATCCATGGTCACTTCGAGCAGCTCTTTCTGTTTCGCCTGTAACTCCGGGTCCGGCCACGCGCGCAGCAGGTTGGTATAGGCTTCCATCACATGCAGGTGCGTGTTCATGGACTTGGGGCTGTTGAGGTCCTTCTCGCTCAGCCGCAGATCTTCCAAGGGACCCCAATCGCGGCCGCAGGCTTCCAGGTAGCCCCCGTAGACCGGCTCGTGGCTCTTCTCTTCAATCAGCCGGAAGAGTTGCTTGGCCCGCTCCAGGCTTTCCTCTTTGCCGGTGGCGCGGTGGTATTCCGCCATCGCGTAAGCGGCAAAAGCCTGGGCATAGATCTGCTTGCGGTCGGAGAGGGGATTGCCCGCAGAATCGAGCATCCAATAGACGCCCCCATACTGCTGGTCCCAGAACTTCCCGGCAATGTAGTCGTAGGCCCAGTCGGCCATCTCCCGGTACTGCGGATCCCCCAACTTCAGCGCCGCCGCCGAAAAGGTCCACAGGATGCGGGTGTTGACGACCGCAGCGCGCGGCGACTCCCGGTCCACCTTCAGATCGCAACTGATGGTCCCATAGAAGCCGCCGTTCTGCCGGTCCACCGTGTGGCGCATCCAGAACGGCAGGATGTTTCCCACCAGCTCCTTCTTGAACCGCGCCGCCCACAGCTTCCTGTCCATCACGATTAGTCTCCCTGTGCGCGGCGCAGGTTCTTCTCGATCAGTGCGATCCGCTGCCGCACGCAGGCGGCGCTGCGCATTGCATCCGGCGGAGTGTTCAGGACGTAGTCCAGCAGCCGCTCCACGGTCGTCGAGGCCACGTAGGTGCGGGTGTCGGAGGCGCCGTAGTAAATGAGAACCTCGCCGCCGCGGCAAACCCACCCATTCGAGAACGTCACGTTCGAGACGTCGCCGACCCGCTCCTCTCCCTCGGGCGCCAGGAAATAGCCGCCGGGCTTGGCGACCACCTGGTACGGCACTTCGAGGTCGCACAGGAAGCAATAAAGGACGTAGCGCAACCCAGCCGCCGTATTGCGCACTCCGTGCGCCAGGTGGAGCCAGCCCTTCTCGGTCTTGATCGGGGCGGGACCGAGCCCGTTCTTCACTTCATTGATGGTGTGGTACTCGCGCCGGTCGAGGATGGTTTCCTCTTCGATCACCGCATGTTCCATGTTGGCCGCCAGCCCCCAGCCGATGCCGCCCCCGCGGCCCGCCTCGATGAAACTGTCTTGCGGCCGGGTGTAGAAGCCGTACTGTCCGTTGACGAACTCCGGGTGCAACACGCAATTGCGCTGCTGCGCCGACGGCGTCCGGAGGTCCTCCAGGCGCTCCCACGCTTTCAGGTCCCGCGTGCGCGCGATGCCGCACTGCGCCACCGCCGACGACAGGTCGCCGGCAGGCGCCTCGGGATCTTTCCGCTCCGCGCAGAACAGCCCGTAGATCCAGCCGTCTTGGTGGGCCGTCAGCCGCATGTCGTAGACATTGGTCTCCGGGTCGGCGCCTTCGGGCATGACCACCGGATAGTCCCAGAAGCGGAACCCATCGATGCCCGTGGCGCTCTCGGCAACCGCGAAAAACGACTTCCGGTCCACGCCTTCCACCCTGGCCATCAGAACCACGTTCCCGTTCCACTCCATGGCGCCCACATTGAACACCGCGTTGATGCCCAGGCGCTCGATCAGAAACGGATTGGTAGCGGGATCGAGGTCGTAGCGCCAGGCAAGCGGTGTGTGCGCCGCGGTCAGAACCGGATAGCGGTAGCGTTGGAACCAGCCGTTGGAATCCGGCAGCGGCTCGTTGCGGCGCTGGACCAGGCTCTCGTGCGCCTGAAACAGCCGCTCTCGCTGAAGCTGAAACTCCACTTGCGTCATGCCGTCTCCTTTGATGGATTGCAACCATCATACATTGGGCCTGCCGGCCGGGCGCAATCTGTCGGAGACTGAAGTTATGCAACTCCGCGGACTTCTCTTTTCGCTGGCCATGGCGGCGCCGGCGCCGGGAGCCGATCTTTTCCGGGATGACTTCGCGCATTTCCCGCCGCGCGTCTTTTCCGAGCCGGTCAAGCAGCTCACCAACGCCATTCAGGAGTACCACTATCTCGCGCACCGCGGCGTGCCGCTCGCGCCGTGGGCCAACGCGATCTGCCATACCGACAGTTGGGCGGGCGGCGACGAGGACGGCAAGCCTTACGTCGAGCAACACGAGGTCAACCCGCTCTCCCGGCTGATGAACCCCACTCTCATCGCGGGCGATCCGGAGTGGTTCGACTACACGCTCGAAGTGGGCGTCCGCCCGCTCTCCTTCGCCGAGATGGCCGGCATCGTCTTTCGCTACCGCACCAACCGGCACTACTATCTCTTCGCCCTCACCGGAGGGAACCGCTGCGTCTTGCGGCTTCGGCTCCCACTCGAGAAGAAGTTGCGAACCGCCGAGTGGAAGGATCTCGGGACCGCCGAATTCCCCTACGACACGAAGCGCTACTACACGCTGAAGGTGGAGAACCAGGGGCCGGCGATCCGGGCCTTCATCGACGGGAAACTGCTGATCGAGGCCAGCGATTCGGAGATCCTCAAAGGCAAGATCGGCATCACCTCCAACATCCCCGCGCGCTTTGCGGATGTTCGCGTCAGCGTAAACCCGGCCACGGGGCGCGAGATCGAGCGGCGAATCGCCGCGCGCGAGGCCGAACTGGCCCAACTGCGGCGGGAAAACCCACAGCCGAAGCTGTGGAAGAAGTTCGAAACGCCGGACTTCGGAGCGGGCCGCAACGTGCGCTTCGGCGACCTGGACGGGGACGGCCAGGCGGATATGTTGATCGCGCAGAATGTCCGGAAAGCCTCCAAGAACTCGTTCGACCATATCAGTTGCCTGACGGCGGTGAACATGGATGGCAAGGTGCTCTGGCAGATCGGCCGGCCCGACCCCTACAACGACGTGCTGGCCAACGACACGCCCTTCCAGATCCACGACATCGACGGCGACGGGAAGAACGAGGTCGTCCTGGTGAAGGACTTCAAGATCCAGATCCTGGAGGGCGCGACCGGCAAGGTCAAGAACTGGGTCTGGATGCCCGAGGCGCCCAAGGACAACAAGGAACGGCCGTACGAGCTGGAGGTCGGCGATTCCATTTTCTTCGCCGATTTCGCCGGCCGCAAGGCGCGCCGGGAAATCGTCGTCAAGGACCGCTACCGGACCTTCTGGGTCTTCGACGACTCGCTGAAACTGCTCTGGTCGAGCCGGTGCAACACCGGCCATTTCCCCTACGCCCTGGACGTCGACGGCGACGGGCGCGAGGAGATGGTCCTCGGCTATTCCATGTTCTCGCCCGACGGCAAGCGGCTGTGGAGCCTGGACGATCGGTTGAGCGACCACTCCGACGGGATCGTGCTCGGCAACTTCAGCGGCGACCCGAAGGAGCCCATTCGCGCCTACCTGTTCGCCAGCGACGAGGGCTTCCTGATGACGGACCTCGGCGGCAAGCTCCTGGCGCGCACCCGCGCCGGCCATACCCAAAGTCCCAGCGTGGCGAAGTACCGCCCCGACCTCCCCGGTCTTCAGCTCATGTGCATCAATTTCTGGAACAACCCGGGGATCGTGACCCTGTTCGACGCCGACGGCGGAGTTCTCGAGCAGGGCGAGCCGATCCACACCGGCAGTCCGATCCTGCCGGTCAACTGGCGCGGCGACGGCCAGGAGTTCGCCATGCTCTCCGCGAATGTTCGCGAGGGAGGCATGATCGACGGCAAGCTGCGGCGAGTGGTGATGTTCCCCGACGACGGCCATCCGGATCTCGCCTTCAACGTGCTCAACCTCACCGGCGACCAGCGCGACGAGATTGTCGTCTGGGACGCGCAACGCGTCTGGATCTACACCCAGGACCGGCCGTTTACGGGAGCCCGCATTTACGCCCCCGAGCGCAACCCCGATTACAACGAATCCAACTACCGGGTGAACGTCTCGCTGCCGGCCTGGAAGCCGGTCCGGCGGCCTTAGAAGCTGTACCTCACCGTCAGCGCTCCGTGCGAGTTGCGCCGGTACTGCCCCAGGAAATCCCCGGGCGAGCCGCGAATCAGGGTGAAAGCGGCTTTCACGCGCCAGTGCTGGCCCAAGGCGTGCGAGTATTCCGCCTTTAGCCACGCGCCGTCGCCGTTCTGGCGCGCGGCCGCCTCGAACGCCAGGCTGCGGTTGGTGTCGATGGTCCAGGTCGCGCGCCCGAGAAACGCGCTGGCAAGGCCGCGATCCGGAGCGAAATCGAGCGCCTGCCTCTTCCTCGTCACCGCCTGCCCGGCATAGCCGCCCACGAACATCCACTCGCCCTGCTGTCGCTCGAGTTGGATCACGTACAGCGCGTAGTTGTCGGCCTGCGGCGTGCTCGAAGTGAAGTACGCCGCCTCGCCCTTCACCGTGAGCAGCTTCAACGGAACCGCCGCGTCGCCCCCGTACATCCTCATCTGCGGGTACAGCCGCTGGAGCCAGATTCCCGGCGCCGGCAGCGGCGTTCCGACGACGCTAAGCAGTGGGAGGTTATTGAAGCCCTGATAAAACGAGAGCGAGCATTCGTAGCCCGCGCCGAGGTGGTTCCAGCGCAGGCCGGCCTGCGATCCTCCGGGGTAGTGCGCCCCGGCATCGACCACCCGGAGACCCGCGGGCGCCACGAGCCACCGCTGGTCAAACAGCGGGATGCGGCTCGGCGTGAACAGCGGAACCCAGACCGCGTCGAGGGTCTCGCCGCCCCGCTCGTAGGTGAGGCGCGCCCCGGTCACCGCCAGGAATTCGTTGTCCACCACGCCCAGGAAGTCGCGCGGCGCGAACCGGTCGGTCGGATTCAAAATGTCCGCCTTGCCCCAGCGGATGAACTGCCTGCCCAGTTCGATGGTGAGCGGCCCGCGGTGGTAGATCGCGCTCAACCGTCGCACCTCGAACGCCGGCCGTTGTATCTCCCGGTCATTCCAGGACAGGTGCAACGCGCGCGCATCCTGGCGGTGCGTGTCCGCGCGCGCGTCGATGCCGCCCGAGAATTGCCACCCCGAGGAGAGCTTGTAGAAGGCTTCGTACCGCAGCAGGGATTCGCCGATCGCGCGCCCGCTGTCGTTCCACGCCGTTTGCGGATAGCCAACGAGTTGAGTTTCGAGAAATCCACGCTGAGAGAAGCTCTGCGCCATGCACGCCGCCACGGAAATCAACGCCGCCACAAGGCCGCGAGCCCTCATCGGGACTCCCGGCGCAGAGCTTGCAGGGTGAAGCTGTCGTCCTTCATGGGGACGTTGTATTCGAGTTTCTCCAGCTTGAGGATGGTGCGGCTGTTCTCGCGCAGGTCGGCCATTTCAACCGTGCGCGCGGTCCAGATGCTCTGCACTTCCTGGAGATCGGCGTATGTGGCGCGCCGCACCGGCCGGTCTTTGGTGTAGTTTTCGATCTGCCAGAAGACGTAGTGGTCCTTGCGGATCCACAGGATCGAGCGGTCGTACTGGGAGATCTTGCTTTGTTTCGGCCGCGATTCGATCTTCCAGCACGCCGCGCCGCTCGCCGTCTCCTCGCCCAGCATCTTGTAGTCGTACTGGCCGACGTCGCGTTCCTCCAGGTCTTCGAAGCTGAAATCGGTTCCGAAGAACCGCGTCCTGCGGTCTTGCAAGGCGATGCGCCGGTCGCGCTCGAGCGCCGGCGTCCACATCCACTGGTCGGAAGCGCGGTCGGGATGGTTGACGATCAGCAGTGCGACGCCCTTCACCTCCGCCGGCGCGGTGAACCGCAGCACCGCCTTGCTGTTGCCATGCGAGCCGATCCGGTCGTAGAGCCAGCGCTTCGCGGTGATTTTGCCGCGCGCGTTGATGACCTGGAGCGATCCCTCGTAGTGCTCCGAACCCGAGCGCGAGCGCCGCTGCGCCTCTTCGACGATTTGCCGCGCGTCCTCGGCCCAGGCTAGACCCGAGACCAGCAGACAGAGGATGGCTTTACTCATATTCCAGAGCCTCGACCAGCGATCCCCGCACCGCCTGCTCGGCCGGGCCGAGCGCCGCCACCAGCGCCGCGCCCAGAACCAGCAGCGCCAGCAGCCCCGCCAGCGGACCGGGGTAACTGTAGTCCAGCGCGATCCCGGCGAAGGTGCGGCGCGTCATCTCCAGCGTGTAATACAGGTTGAGCGCGCCGAACGCCAGCCCCAGGACCAGCCCCACCACCCCGATGCTTATCGCTTCGATCCAGATTGTATGGCGGATCTGCCGCCGCAACCCGCCCACCGCCTGCAACACGCCCAGCTCGCGCCGCCGGTCGGTGATGGAAACCGTCAGCGTGTTGACGATGCCCAGCACCGCGATCAGAATCGCGATCCCCGCCTGGTTGTAAGTCATCGCGAACCACTGGTCCGTCACCTGGAGAATGTACCGGCGCACTTCTTTGTTGAAAAGGACGAACACGCGCTGCCCGGCGAACCGCTCCAGGATGCGGCCTTTCACCGCCGCCGGGTCGGCGCCGGGCTTCAGGTAGACGCGGATGATGTTGGTGCGGTCGTCGTTCCACCAGCGCTGGTAGACCGAGCGGTCGATCAGCACCGTGCCCTGCTGGTCCGAGAAGTCCCGCCGGATGCCGACCACCGGCAGCCGCAGCATGCCGCTCGGAGTCCCGAGCTCCAGCGTGTCGCCCAGTCCCACTCGACGCAGCCCGGCAAAGCTGTCCGAGATCATGGCGCCTTTGCCCGCGGCCGTCAGCCGGTACATTTCCCGCGAGTCGCCGGCGATCGGCTTGCCGTGCACCTTCTGGGCCAGTTTCGCCACTTCCACGGCCACCACCATCACCGGAACGCCGTGGTACAGCGTGCGCGCGCTGCGAACCATCTGTGCCTGCTCGACCCCTTCGACGCGCTCGATTTCCGCGCCCGCCGTGCCGGGCAGCGTCCAGGAGTAGGAAGCGAGCCATTCGGAAGCCTCCACGTACAGGTCCGGGTTGAGCGTCGTGTCGAGCCATTCCGTCACCGACAGGTAGATCGAGGCCGAGACGCCGCCGAAACCGACCACCATGGCGAGCGAAAGCATCAAGGCCGACACGGTTGCCGAGGTCCGCCGCGGCGCCTGAATCAGGCTGTCGGCCGCCAGCGCGCCCTCGACCGGACGCAGCCAGCGCAGCGCCGGGCGGATCATCCGCGTCACCCACAGCGCCGCCATCGGCGCGAGCAGCAGCGCGGTAACGACCGCCAGTGCGTAGCCCGCGTAGAACACCAGGTTGGAGCGGCCCAGCCACAGACAACCCACGGAGAGGACTGCAAATAGCGCCGCCACGCGCCGCCGCAGGCTTCCCTCGCCCGCCGAAAGCACCTGGTATTTGCCCTTTTGCAGCGCCTGCACCGGGTCGACCCGCGCGGCGCTGCGCGCGGGAATCCAGGCCGCCAGCAGGCTGGTGGTAATGCCCAGCAGCAACCCGCCCACGATGATCCACGGGTCGATCGCGACCTCGTCGATCGCCTGCTTGACGCCGTAGATCCGGCTCGTGAAACCGCCGACGTACACCGCGATGCCGCGCGCCATCAGCGCGCCCGCGCCGATCCCCAGCAGCGAGCCGATCGTTCCCGCGACGGCGCTCTCCCCCAGGAACAGCATGCGCACCTGCGCCCGCGTCGCGCCCAGCGCCCGCAGGATGCCGATCTCCGCCCGCCGCTGCGTCACCGCGATGGCGAACGAGTTGTAGATGATGAACATCCCGATGATGAGCGCGAACATGCTCGAGACGTTCATCGACATGGAGTAGGCGCTGAGCATCGCTGCAAAGTGCTCGCGGCCCGCCGAGGGCGGCGCGACGTCGAATCCCGGGCCGAGCGCAGCAGCGATCGCCGCCCGGCACTGCTCGACGCGCACCCCCTCTTTCACCCCGATATCGATGCGGTCGAACCGGCGGCCCCGGCCGAAGACCTTCTGCGCCGCGTAAACGTCCATCACCGCCAGGTTGCCCCCGAAGGCTCTTCCCAACCCACCCGAGCGCATGATGCCGCGAATGGTGAAATACTTCGTGCCCTGCGACGTCTGAAGCGGGATGCGGCTGTCGATCGCCAGATGGTTGCGCTCGGCGAATTCCTTGGCCACCATGAGCGAATCGGGCTGCGCCAGAAACACCAGCGGGTCGTCGATGACCGCCTGGTCGCCGCTCTCCAGGTCATAGTCGCGCAGGCTGCGGTCGCCGGTCATGTCCACGCCCAGGATCAGCAGATTGCCTTGCCCCTTGATTCCGGTGTCCCCGACCGCCTCGACGACCGGTACCGCCACGCGCACCTCGGGCACCGCCTGGACGCGATCCAGAACCTCTTCGTCGAAACCGAAGTCGCCCGTCGAGACCTGGAGCTCGGCGGCGCCCGCGATGCGGCCGACGGTCGTGCCGAAGGAGGCTAGCACCGCCTGGTTCGCCGAGTGCATCGCCACCAGCAGGCCAACCCCCATCACGATGCCGGCGACCGTCAGCGTCCAGCGCAGGACGTGCTTGCGGAGGTACGGCCAGCTCAGCAGCCGCAGCAGGATCATCGCCGTTCGTCTCCCGCGATATGGCCATCGCACAAGGTCAGCGTGCGCGGGCAACTGCGCGCCACCGTGGCATCGTGGGTCACGATGAGGACCGTCGCGCCCAGGCGCGAGTGGACGTCGTGGACCAGCTTCAGGATCTCCGCCCCGGTGCGCGTGTCGAGGTTGCCCGTAGGCTCGTCGGCGAGCACGATCGGCGGGTATACCGAAAGAGCGCGGGCGATTGCGACGCGCTGCCGCTCGCCGCCCGAGAGCTCCTCGGGCGTGTGGTCCAGGCGATGCCCGAGCTGCACCAGATCGAGCAGCTCACGGACGCGTTCGTCGATCCGCTTGCGAGGCCAGCCGCGCAGGTGCAGCGGGAGCGCCACGTTCTCCAGGCAGGTCAGCGTCGGCAGCAGGTTGAAGAATTGAAAAACGAAGCCGATCTTGTCCCGCCGCACCCGCGTCAGCTCGTCGTCGGATAGGCCGCCGAGCGCGCTGCCGTCGATGCGGATCTCGCCGCCGCTCGGCCGGTCCAGCCCCCCGATCAGGTTCAGCAGCGTCGACTTGCCCGAGCCGGACGGCCCGACAATCGCCAGCATTTCCCCGCGCCTGATCTCGAGATCGATGTGTTCCAGAGCGACGACTTTCCGTTTCCCATCGAAAACCTTGGAGACTCCCGCCAGCTCGATCATCGGCCTAGACTCTCATGATGACATGCCTGCTTCGCGGCCACCGGCGGGACGGCGGGACGCGGCCGGTTGCGGGCCGAAGTTCCCGCCTGTTACAATCGAAGTTCCTACCGATTAAGGAGAACTCCTTCGATGGCAAGAGTTTGTGACATCTGTGGAAAGGGCCCGCGGTTTGGGAACCGGATCAGCCACGCGCACAACGTCACCAGCCGGCGCTGGAACGTGAACTTGCAGAGCGTTCGGGCCATCGTCAACGGAGCGGCGAAGAAGATCCGGGTGTGTACAGCCTGCCTCCGCAGCGGCAAGGTGCAGAAGGCCGCGTAGTCCCCTCCCATTCCGCATCCCGACACGGTCCCCGCACGCCGATCCGTGTTAGAATAAGACAGTCCAACGGGGACGTAGTTCAGTTGGTTAGAACGCCGGCCTGTCACGTCGGAGGTCGCGAGTTCGAATCTCGTCGTCCCCGCCAATCCAACCGGGAGGCTGTTCCGGGTACAACTTCCGCCCCACCTTGATCGAGCCGCGAATCATCAGCCCGAACCTGGCGTCCTTCACTCGCGGGCTAGTTCGCAGCCAGCGTGTACTTGACCGTCTGCTCCACCGAATCGTCGCCCTGGGATGCGGTGACCTTCAGCTCGCAATGGCCCGGCCTGGCAAGCGCCCCGATCACCACGGGAATCGCGCCGGAAGAGTCGGGGGCGGGAAGATCCGCGGTCTGTTCCGCAACCGCGCGGCCATCCACCAGCAACTGCACCGTGACCTCCGGTTTGTCGGTTCTCGATTTATCCGGATAGACCACAAAGTACAGGTACGGCTGCATGTTGGCGGGCCGGGTCGAGGTCATTTGCGGAATCACGCGCCGGCCCTCGAACTGGAACGGGTCGCTGGCATCCGGCTTGCCGCTGACGGGTTCGATTCGCTGGACCAGCACGACATCGCTCAGGCCCAGCCCCTTTTGTTCCGGATTGTCCAGAGCGAACATGCCGGTGCTCGATTTCTTCCCTTCCTGGTCCAGCACCGCGGTTTCCACCGTGTAGCGGCCCGGAGCCAGCTCGATGGAGCGTGTCAGGGACAACGTGTTGGTCTCGACGACCGCCAACTGGTCGTCCGGGATATCCGTCGCGAAGTCCTGGCTGACTTTGGCGACGACCGAGCCGCCGGCATCCTTCACCAGGGCGACCAGGGATGCGTGCAGCCTGTGCTTTTTCTGCTCCGGCACGGGCGTGGCGGTCAGACTCGCCGCCGGCACCTCGAACGCAACGGCGCATTGCGAGCCGGCGTCCGCCGGCCGGAAGCGAAACCCGCCCGAGCGATAATCGAAAGCGCGTGGCTGTGGCGTGGCGCTCAGCGCCTCCAGCGCGGCCATTTCGAAAGGTTTGAGCGGCGAACCGTCGAGGTCCGGCATGGCATAATAGCCGGTCCGGCTGCGCACGTTCAGCTCGGGGCGCGCCAGCTTCACTTCGATCCTCCGGAGGCGCCCGTCGAGCTTCTGCGACGTCGGTTGATAGGTGACTTCGTAGCGCACGTCCATCTCGTCGGCAATGCGCGCCAGCGGTTTCCTGAGATCGTTGGTGGCGACCAGAAAGCCGCCCGTGCCGTCCGACAATGCACGCAGGCCGGCTTGCGTGTTGGAAGTGCGCGCGGCATCCTGCACGGAATCGAGCTGCCTCGACTGCTCCCTGGCCATCTGAAGGCCGCTGGTCCCGGCGCTGGACGCGTCCTGACGCTGGGTGGAACTGACGTCCGCGGCCTGCCGGAGTAGATTGCTCGAGGCCAGAGTCGCCGTATTCTGGGTCATGCCGTTGGCGTCGATGGCATAAATGCTGATGTTGGCCCGATTGGCTGAACTGGTGAGGTTCTTGAGTTCGTCGGGGTCGCCCGTGAGGGTGAGGCCGGGGCTGAGCAGCAGGACGGTCTTGCGGCCAGGCACTCGCCCGAGTTGCTGCACCATCATCAGCATCTGGTCCAACTGGCGCCTTCCCTCGGCGCCCAGAAACGCCTGCCGCTGTCCCACAAGGTCGGCCCGCGCGATGTCCGCGCCGCGGCCCGAGCTCACGTCCGCACCCGCGATCGCGGAGCCGCTGAGATCGCCTCCGCGGACCGCCAGAGTGCCGTTCGAGGTCATTCCCGCGCCCTCCACCGACACCTGTAGCGGGCTCGCGCTCAGACCGGCCGAGGCGTCGCTGGCGAAATCCACCGATCGCCCGGTAAAGGCCTGGTTCGATGCCCGCAACAACTCGGCGCGGTCGTTGCTGAACGGATGCAGGAGGGTCAGGCGGGCGCCGAGGTTGAAGACCGCGGCATAGGTATCGGGCCGCAGCTCGCTGCGGAGGAACTCCTGCGCCGCTTCCACCGCGAACTTGCGGGTTCTTTGGTCCAGGTTGTGGAACACGATGCAGACCGAGTTCATCACCGGGAGCCGATAGGCGTCGGATGGCGCCGGGGACTGCTCGCGGGCCTCGCGGCCTGTCACCAGGCGGAGACTCTGGAGCGGCCGCTTCACGCCGTCTTCGTAAACCTCCACGTCGCCTGGCCGGAGGTTCTTTACCACCCGCCCACGGCTGTCGCGGACGTCGACGTCCAGGAGCACCTCGGACACGGTGGCGCGGATTGTGGCGCCGGAAGCGGCGGGAGGAACAGTCTGCGCCACCGCCAGACCACCGAGAACCCCGCCAGCAAGAAAAACGACCGCCAAGCTACCGTTCTTTCGCATACGCCGATTCCATTCCTTTCCCCCAGAATGCCAGGGCTACTTCGGACCTGACTTCGCCGCGCCTCCCGAGCGCCCCGCACCGCCGCCTTGCGGCGCAATTCCCAGGTCTTCCGCGTACCGGATCTCGGTCTCGCTTCGGAACTTGCGGTAGTTCCGGAAAACCCGGTCGAGTTTCTGAATCCGCGAACCCTGCCGGATCTCCAGCACCGCGTGCTGCGGCAGCAGCACTCTCTGGCCGGCGATATGGATGTAGTCGTAATCCACCGACAGGATCGACTCCTGGATGGGAAAATCCGGCGGCACAGCTTCCGCCTGGGCCGTGATCCGCCTCACCCCCATGCTGTTGGCATCGACATGGATCAGCCCGTGATAGGCCGTCGCGATCGCCGACCCCATAGCGTCCGCCTGGAGGGTGTAGGAGGAGATCTTCCGCGGCACCCGGTACTCGAAGACATGCACCCGCGCGCCGTTGATGTCCGCGAGGCCCCTCCATTCGATCGCCCCGGCGGAGTCGGCAAAAACCACGTTGAGGATCTTTCCAAACTCGCCACTGAGTTGCAGTTTCCGGGCCTCTGGCCGGTCGTCGAGAACTCGGGGTTCCACTCGCCGTGCCCGCGCCGTCTCGCGAATCTGCTGGACTTGGTGACGCACAGGAAATTCGGGAGCGCGTTCTTGTACTCCACGGCCCGCTCCCGAGCCGCGTCGAGGATGCGCTTCAATTCCGCCTCGGTCGGCTTCACCGCGCTTTCGATCAGTTTCGGCTCGGGTTGATCGAACGCCAGGGGGCCTTCCATGATCGTGCTCGCGGACTGAGGGCCGGGCGGGGGGGAAGGAAGAGCAGCGGGCGGGTTCTGCACGTCGAAAGCGAGTTTTCGCTCGAACGACGATTTCCCCTGCGTGACTTTGGCCAGGAGTTGATAACTGCCGGGCTCGAGTTGGGCTTTCTTGAGGTACACCACCAGCGGGATCGGCGTGCCGGGGCGGGCGTCGGGCAATGGCGCCTGCGGCTTGGCCACCACACGTTTGGCCCGGCTCAACTCCAGGAGAAGCTTGGGTTGCGCCGGGATCCTGGGGTCGGGATTGATGATGAAGAAAACCGGCAGATCGCGATTGGAGCGACTCCACTGCGCGCCCAGGTGGGGAACCACCTGCAATCCCTGATACAGGAGCGGGTCTCCGGCGTCGCCGCTGAACTTGAGAGACTCCAGCCCTCGCACCAAAGCGGCGTCGCTGACCGAAAGGTCCGCGGTCGCCGTTAAGGAGAACGGAATCGCCTTCCAACTCACTTTGTTGGCCTGGTGATCTCTGAGTACGGCCTCCACCCGGTACTCGCCCGGGTCGAGGACGAAATGCCGCTGAAACGTAAAAATGCCCTGGCGCGGCGGTTCCATGGCCGCCTGCTGCGACACCTCCTGACTGAACTTCTGGAGGATGGAGCCATCCGGGCCCTTGACGACCGCCAGAACGGAAAAGCGCATGTCGCAGAGCAAAGTGGCGGGATCCTCGCGGCACGTGAGGTTGCTTAGCGGGATTTCCATCGCCAATGCGGCCCGCGCCTTGCCTTCCGCCGGTCCGAACCTCAGGACCTCGCCACGGAACGGTATGGTTTCCGCCTTCTCCGCGGCGCCCAGGGCCTTGAACAGGGGAACCTCGAAGGGCACCATTTCCATCCCGGCTTGCGGAGGCAGGGAGAAGTACCCCTGGCGCGATTGCAGCCGCGTTTGCGGCCGGTTCACCTTCACCGAAACCGCGCGGAAACGGCCATCGTAGTCCTGGGCGCGTGGAGAGTAAGCCACCTCGTAATAGGTCGTGAGGTCCTCGGCGATCTTCCGGACGGATGCGGGCAAGTCGTTCGAGCGCCGGATGTAGAACCCGCCGGTTGCCTCAGACAGTTGCTGAAGGGGAGAGGGCGCGCTGGCGCCGGTTTGCAGTTGAAGGAAGAGGACGTGAGTTTGGTCCGGCTGGGCCGGCGCCGGCTGGCTGTCCGCACCCGGCTTCTTTTCCGCCGCTCCGGCCAACCCGCCGGCATTCACGGCGTAGATGCTCACGCGGGACTGGTTGGCGCTCGCAATCACCGACTGCGCCTGCTCGAACGTGCTGGCGCCGAGCTGCAAAGCGTCGGAAAAGTACAGGACCACTTTGCGCCCCTTGAGAGCCCCCTGCTGCCTCGCCAAAGCCAGCAGGCCGGATACGGACGGGCGGGACGGCTCGTCGCGCTCTATGCGCTGCCATCGGTCGATGGTGAGCCGCGCGTTCAGAGCCAACTGGGTCTCGATCGGCAGCAGGGCCGTTGTCGGGTTGTCGACCGGCGCCGGCGCACGGGCGAGTTGGCTCCCTTCCGAGGGGTTCCGCGAGGAGCTGGTGGCGGCCTCGATCGCCTGGCTCACGCTGGCGTTGTCTCTGGTGAACGGCTGCAACAGCTCCAGGCGGTCGGTAATTCTCCAAACCGAGAAGTATGCGCCGGTGCCCGCCAGGGAGGACAGCATGCCCATCGCCGCCGGCTGAGCCAGCTTCAAGGCGGATGCGTCCGGCTCATCGAACACGAAGGAGACCAGTGGAACTTCGACGGACGAGCCGGAATCGGCGCCGCTGCCGGGATTGCCGCCCCCTGCCAGGCGCAACCCGGTGATCTGGGCCGGGACACCGTCGTCGGTGATCTCGATTTCCTCGGGGCGCAAATCCCGCACCGGGCGGCTGTGCCTGTCGCGGACAATGAGATCACAGACCAGTTGGCCTGCGTCGAGGGAGGTTTGCGACGTGGGCTTGGCGGTGGGTTCCCCCGTCTGTGCGGCTGCGGGAGCCATCAGCGCACACAAGGATAACGTTATGATCGGTACTCGGCACATCGACGGACCTCGGCACCCGTGTTTTTCGGAAACCCATTATAGCGCCGCCAACCCCCGTGCCGCGCGACACGGAAGTGGGGGCCTCCTCGCGAGGCCGGGGGGTGGGGTTCACCCCACGCGGAGCTTCAGGCCCGCTGCGTGACTGCTGAACTTGCGGAGCTGAACGCCCCGCGCCGGGTTGCGGCCCCCGACCCCCTCGCGCCGGTTGTCGTAGCGATAGGTCAGGCCCAGCCTGAGCCCCAGCCACGCCGGGACCCAACCGCAGGTGAAAACGCTGCGCACGAACCGCAATAGAACGCGGTCGAGCCGGTAGTATTGGGCGTAGAGCCAGTCCGCGCCCTCCTGCAATTGCCCCGCGGTCATCCCGGCCGGCCGGAACACCACGTGCCGGAAGTCGTAGTGGCTCCAATCATGGTCCGTCATGCGGCCCCCCCGCTCCATGTCGCGGAACAAAGGCGTGCCGGGCAGCGGCGTGAGGATGTTGAGCTGAAGCCCATCGATTCGCATCCGCTGCAAGAACCGCAGGCAGCGCTCGAAGACGCCCGTGTCGTCCTGGTCCAGCCCGACGATCATGCCCGCCACCACGCCAATGCCCTGGCGGCGGATCTTCCGCAATCGCTCCCGGTAGCGGCGGCTGTCGTTGAACTGCTTGCCCATCGCCGCCAGGTTCTCCCGGCTGGTGGTCTCGATGCCCAGGAACAGGCCGCGACACCCCGCCGCGTGCGCCAGCCGCAGAAGCTCGGGGTCGTCCGCAATCTCGAGGGAGCACTGCCCCACCCAGCGTTTCCGCAGCGGAATCAACGACCGAAACAGGTCCCTGGCGTAGTCCGGGCAGGCTATGATGTTGTCGTCGACGAAGAGGAAGTCGCGCGGGATGGTCCGGAGTTCCGCCAGCACGTCGGCCAGCGGACGGCGTCGATACGCGCCCTGGTGGAAGGCCGTCACGGAGCAGTACCGGCAGCCATGCTGGCAACCGCGTCCCGCCTGAATGGCATGGATCGTGACGTAGTACTTCTGGGTGCGCCCGAGCAGATCGCGGCGAGGGATTGGAGTTCGCAGTTCGCCGGCGGCGGGCGCAATGGTCCTGCAGAAACCGGCGGAATGGTTCGAGTAGACCTTCCGCAATCGGCCCGCCTGGATGTCCCGCAACACTTCTTCCCAAGCCCCTTCGGCATCGCCGGCGACAATCGCATCGAAGCGCCCCGCCGCCTCCTCCGGACACAGCGTCGGGTGAAAACCGCCGCCCACTACGGTCTTACCGCGCGCCTGGAACTGGCGGGCGATCTCGTAGGCTCGCGGCGCCAGCGCGGTCATGAAGGTAACGCCAACCAGGTCCACGTCGGCGTCGAAGTCGAGCGGCTCGACGTTCTCGTCCACAATCCGAACCTGATGTTCGGGCGGGGTCAGCGCGGCCACCACCGTCAGCGACAGCACGCTGAACCGAAGCATCTCCCGCCTCGGCACCTGGGGCCGCTCTTTCGTGACGCGCACCTGCTCGCCTGCGGGAAGAACCAGCAGAATCCTCATGACAACCGAATTCTGGCGCAACCACCCCCGAAAGGACCTTCGGAAATGTTTCAGAAACGCTGACAGAACCCTGCGCAAACCCTTCGCTCACGCAGTATCAACCGGTTGCGGGGAGGAACCGATTGCGGATCGGCCCGGAAAGCAGCGGTCCGCCGGGAAGGGGTTTTACGGCAAGGGTCTCGGAGCTTCGGCGGGCGACGGCGCACTGCTCGCGCCCAACTCCCAGGTCTCGCTGACGCTCCGCCCGCTCTTGAGGAAAACCTCCAGCCGGAACTTGACCCGGTCGGTCACGCGGTGGTACGTCACGCCGAAACCCTGGCTCTGCAACACGGGCAATTCTATGTCCAGAGATTGGCTCTGGTCGCCATCGGCGATCGACAGAACGGCCCGCTCGGCATGGGCGATCGCGGGAGCGTTCCGGTCCCAGGTCAGAGACAGGTTATCTCCGTATTCCACCACCAGCAGCGAAAGAGCATAGGGGTCCCGGGGCGCGGCGGCCGGGCGCGCGGGCGGAGGATGGAACTGGCGCGCCGAGACGAAGCCCAGCAGACCGTCCACCAGCAACAGGCAGCCCAGGATCGGGACCTGGACCCACCAGGACGTCCAGAAGGGCTGAGGTGGCCGGCCCGGTGGCTCCTTGGCCGCTTGCGGCTCGGCGGCCTTCTCGTCCTTCGCGGCGCGCTTCCACCACCTCCAGTTCCTTTTCCTCTTTTCCTCCGGCGGCGGGACGCTCAGGAACGAAGGCAGCGGCACATCCACCGGCGCTTCCGCACGAACTTCTCCCTGCGCCGGCGGCGGCTGGGGAGCCGGTTCAGGCACTGGCTGGCTCGCTGGCCGCGCGGCCCGCCTCGGCAAGCGCATCGGGAACTCCAAGTAACTCGACTCGCCGCGGAGCTGCCCCTGCTCCCAGATGAAGAATCCCCCCACGCTCGAGCGCATCGCCCGCGGCTTGATCAGCAGCGCCACCTGCGCGGGGTCGGAGAAGTGATTCTGGAACAGCCGCAGGTCGTGCTGGCTGAGAGCGAGCAGGTCCTGCATCTGGGTGCGGTAGAAGCCGACCGCACGGAGCGTCCGGTCCACCGAGGGTTCCCACTGCCGCAGCGTCTCGCGGAAAACCTTCTCGTCGTTCTCCGAGAAGGCGTAGAACCTCCCGAACGCATACTCGATCGGCACCGGCGCCACGTCCTCGATACGCGTGGTGAGAATCTCACCCGGCTCGACCGTCCCCAACAACAGGCCGCCCACCTCCGCCCCGCGGCGCGGCAACAGCCCCAGCCCGCGCACCGCCTCGTGGAGAATGCGGTCCATGGCGTTGTAGGAGAAGCGAACTCCGACGGGCTTCCCCGCGACCTCCCAGACGTAGTATGCAGACGGATCGTCCATGGCTCCGCGCCGATCACGTCTATCGTATCGCAACCCTCGCGCGTTCTACACTGGGAATCGCATGCCCGGCGCCCTTTATCTCGTCGCCACGCCCATCGGCAACCTGGAAGACATCACCCTGCGCGCCTTGCGCATCCTCAGGGAGGCGGACCTGATCGCCTGCGAGGATACCCGGCAGACCCGCAAACTGCTCGAGCATTACGGCATCCACAAACCCACCGTTAGCTTCCACGAGCACAACGAGCGGGCCCGGTCGCTCGAGTTGCTCGAGAAACTGCGGAGCGACGCCAGCATCGCCCTGGTCTCCGATGCCGGGACTCCGTTGGTCTCGGACCCGGGCTACCGTCTGGTCGCCGAGGCGATCGAGCACGGCATCCGCGTCGAACCCATCCCCGGACCTTCCGCCGTCCTGGCCGCGCTGGCCGCCTCCGGCCTGCCCACCGACGCCTTCCACTTCGGCGGCTTCCTTCCGGCCCGCTCCTCGCCCCGGCGCAAGGCCCTGGCGGCCCTCAAGGACGAGCCCGCCACGCTGGTTTTCTTCGAGGCCCCCCACCGCATCCGCGAGACCCTGGCGGACATCGCCGAGGTGCTCGGCCCCCGCCCCGTCGTGCTGGCGCGCGAGGTCACCAAGATTCACGAGCAGTTCCTCCGCGGAACCGCCGCCGAGCTGAGGCAATCCGACATTCCGCTCAAGGGGGAATTCACCCTGCTGATCGGCAAGGCCGCCGGGCCACCCCACGACGACGCGCCCGTCGCCGAAGCCATCGCCGCCCGCATCCGCGCCGGCATGAGCCGCATGGACGCCATCAAATCCGTGGCCCGCGACCGCGGCCTCTCCAAGCGCGAGGTCTACCGCCTCACCCTCGAACAGAAGTAACCCGATCTTCTCATAGCGCGGCATAGTCGCAACCGCACTGTCCACTTTGACCCGTGGCGCACGCACTCGTGCGTGCCGCGTCGAGACTCATGTCGACGCCAAGTTGTCGGCACGAGTGCCAACACGGCAGGCTGAAACCCACGCCACGTGGTTGCGAATAACCGTCAATCTGAATGCCGCACTACGCCAGAACCTCACCTCGCACGCAAGCACGGTCCACTCAGTTGGCAAACGACCCGCTGTCTCCCCGCAGCGCCCGCACCAGCTCCAGCACCAGAAGTCCGCAATGGCGACAAGCCAGCCACGTGGCAACCGACAAAAAGCGATAAGCGCGTTTGAACGAAGCCGCAGAGCGGCGGACGCTACGCGTGGTATTATTTGGCAGGGCAACTGCGATGTTACTGATCGGCGGGCGAACTGCGATGTGCCCAATCAGACGTTGGGTAGCACAGTTGCCGCATTTGGTAGCACGAATCCGATTGAAACCCCAATGAGCAATTGCCCTGCCAAATTCGGGGCGGCTTCCTTCAAACGTCCTTATCCGCAGTGCCCCGGCGGTGAGCCTCTCGCCACGCTCCGGCACACTCTCGCCGGGTCACTCCAGATAAGGTCCTAGCGTTTATCGTTCCCGAAACCGATGGACAGAATCGGTACGCTCCCCAGGAGCGCGCCGTCTGTCCCACGTTCCTTTCCGGCGGTGTGCCCGGACTTGTGGGCATTTATCACGGTTTGTTCGGCCGTACTCTAGGTGAGTCCACTGCCGGCGATCTCATCACCGCTGATCGCGCGGGCCTCGGCGATTGCTCGGGTCTCTTCTCAGGATCGCAATCGAGTGGCTCAAATTTATACTCAATGTCTGCGATCTGATCGCGACTGATGGAGTGAAGGTTCGGAATCTTTTGGGATTCGCTTCTCCATTCGCACGGCTGGCGATCAGGTCCGTCCGCAACGTAGAGAGCCGTGGAGGTTTCCTCCACAAGGCGCTGCCACTTCGGACATTCTTTTTCCCCTTTCGCATTGTCTTTTCGCGAGATCCTCACCATCTGGGAGACAGTGTAATCGCCTCCGTCCCGCGCTGCCGGGATGTAGGCGAATACGGAGTGCGCGAATCCCACCAGACTGAGATAGTACATCGGGCCGCCGATGCAGATGGTAATCAACCAAGCCGCCCGCCAGCGGGCCGGCGAATACGTGGCCTGGTTCCTCTTGAGCGAGAACACGATGTACCCGATAAATCCGAGGAAGCAGACCATCATGGTGCAGGCCGCACCCCTGCTTTGAAGAAACCCCCAGATCACGTTCCAACTCCAGTAAGGCTTCGCAGCCCAGACTGCAAGCGCAACCACCGCGATGAGAGCACACCAACGGGTAAGCATTCCCAGCCAACGCCTGCCGCTCCCCCCTTTCTCAATCTTCGCGGCTAGAATCAGCAAAACGAATCCCGCCACCAGCATACCCACCAATTTCCAGCGCGTGCTGGCAGGATCAGGCGAAGTGCCGCGCCTAATGAACATCGTGAAGGCGTAAAACGCCAGTTCCATCAACAAAAGCACAAACCCTGACAGTGTGAACAACCAACGTAGGTGGCGGCGCTGTTTCTCAGATTGCTGCGCCGCAAGGTCGTTCGGCCGAAGACAGCGCACAGCGAAACGCGCCGCGAGTACTTTCTCCTGCTCAGCACGCTCCCTTTCGCGAATCGTCCAGAGATACCACATGCCGAAAACGGTCCCAACGATCATGACCGGAAAACACATCGCGAGCACACCGATATGTATGTAGCGGGTTTTCCAGACGTCGGTTCCCTCAACTCGAATCCCAAACCGCTCCAGGTGTGTCGTCACCACCAGGAAGCCCGAGGCATAGATCAAACCTACAATTGCCACCAACCAATACGGGATCGTCTTCGCTAATTCCAGGGCATCGTGCTTAGCCTGGACTTGACCGGGCGGTTGTTGGGGACTATCTGGCATGAGGCCTCCGTACCAATCGGGAGTTCCGTGAGAAACGCCTCGTACGTCCACCTCCCGAATTCTGAGGTATTGTACACCATCACCGCATCCTTTGGTTTGGCCTCGAATTGGGTCGCTTAAAATGTCACCAGGACTCGAGCCGTTGGGTCACGAAGAAATGTAACCCAAGTGGGCGCGGGGCATGACACCTTCGAGGAGTGGACATGCACGCGCAGAAGCAGTA
>JBEKWU010000129.1:0-24728 GCA_049512775.1 Bryobacteraceae bacterium | reverse complement strand
CGGTGCTGTGACGCCGCTGCGTTCAACCGCCGGATGCGGAAAACCGCACGTCCGGTGGTGTGGGAGGGTGACGGGGCGCAATCCCCGTCACTCGACCCGATCCAATCGAACCGGAGGAACCGTTATCTTAACGCTTGTTGGGGCAGCCCCGGGGCAGGGCTGGAGCCCTATCCTACCGACCGCCGAGGCAGTCGCTCGGTTGCGGGTGCCCACGGGGAGGTGGCTACGACCGGAGCGACCAGCGCAACGGGCTGTTTCCCCGGAACTCAATCCTTCCGCCCGGCGCTTGAGGACGGCGCACCCGGGCTCCATTGACCTCCAGCCGGGTCAGCAGCCTGGCCTCTTCCGGGGGCAATTGGAGACGGATCGTCCAGGCGCCCGGCTGCGACGGAGAATACCAGCCCTCGAAGCCCGATGACGACTTGATCAGTCCCACAAGCGGCGACTCGAAGCGATACGCCGGAAGCGGCAGCACCGGCGCCAGATCGAGGCCGGCTTCGGTGAATACCAGTCCCAGCAGCTTCGTGAGCGCGTACAGGGAACACGCGTGCCAGTGCAGGTTCATGACCGGGAAATCGGTGTAGCGCAGGAAGCCGCCGGAAACGGTTTGCCCCGGGTGCTTGCTTACTGAGGAATTGACCGTATCCGGGCCGCTCCAGGTGCAATACCAAACGTCCGGGTACACCTCCGCATGCCGCGCCGAGGTATTCTTCACCCACTCATCCCACGCCATCCTCCCGTTCACGAGCGCCAAGGCCCAGATCAGCGTGGCGTTCAGCGAAGGCCACACTCCGCCGCTCACGGAAGTGCCAGGCTCAAAGGCGGCGCGCTCGATGTCCGGGCTCTGGTTCATCTGCATCGCGCCAATCGGGGAAGGGCGGCGAAGCGCTTCGTCCACAGTCTGAACCAAACCGCGCGCCTGCTCGGGTGTCGTCGTCCCCCCGATCATGGCCCAGGGTTGCGGCTCCAGCCAGAGTCCCTGCTCTCCCAGCCATCCCAGAGTGGGGCCCAGCCAGGCGCGCCGGAACCATTTGCCCGTCCACTGGGCGCGGACCGCCTTCCGGTGCTCCTCGGCCTTCTCGCGGGACTGCGCGGCTAGCGCGGGTTCCTCGCCGGCGTACACCAGAAGTCGCGCGTAGTAGTCGAACACATAGGCCGCCATGGCCGAGTTCAGAACGCTCTCGCCACGCTCGACGCACTCCTTCGATGCCCGTTGCGCCCAGCCCATGACCAGCGCGTCGTTCCAGTCGTCGTTGAGCATGCGCATCAACGCATGCTCGCCGGTTCCCACATGTTCGATCAGGTGACGGTAACAGCGCTTCAGCAGGCTGCGCACCGATTCCCGGCCCACCCCGGCGCCGGTGACAAGACGCGCGGGGATCTGCTCGCTCAGGAACCCGGCGTCACGTGTCGCGAGAACGTACTCGCTCACCGCCCACAGCAGCCACAGCGGCATATCGCTCGAGTTGTCGCTCGTGGTCGGCATGATCGTGCCGTGGCCGACAATTCCGTAGGGAATGGATCCGTCCGCGCGCACCTCCTTCAGCGTGTAGCGAAGGATTTCCTTGACCATCGAGGGATCGCTGAAGATCAGCGGCAGCGCGTGTTGCAGCGGGTCTCGCGCCGCTCCCTGGAATCCCATCGTGTACTGGTAGATGCCGCCCTGCGAAAGGATGTGCTCGCCGAAGAACTGGTCGAAGGTAAGAGCGCTCCTCAGGTAGTAGTAGTTCCAGGCCACTTCCCGCCCGATCCAGGATTCGCTTCCGGTGGAGAATCGAATACCGGCTTGCCTCCATTGGGCGCAGGAGTCCTTCCACACCTTCGCGGGTTTGCCTCGATATCGGTTGACCAGAGTCGTCAGTTCCGTTCCCTCGGGAAGATAGCCATAGAGAAAGTACAGGGTGCGCTGTTCGCCCGGCTTCAGCGCGATCTTGCGCTCCAGGAGCAACCCGCTTGCGGCGCCGCTCGCGGTCAGGTCTCCGTCAAGTTCGCCGTCGAGGCCGGACGGATGCGCGACGCCTCCCGCGCCGAAGAACTTCTTCGCGTTCGTCGTCATCCCGTCCGCCGGTGCGTGCAGCGAGACCAGGAATGTCGCCGGGGGCTGAAGGTCGTCGAAGGAGGCGCCGGGCACGCCCTCCTGCACCGGGCCAATGAATGGATTCGGACGAGTTGCCAGAACCGACTTCACCTTCTGCCAGGCGCTTTCCTCCGCCGGCGAACGCCCCTGGAAGTGCTTCGTCTCCATCAGGCCCGCAGCGCCTTGCAGACGTTGAAAGCGGTGAGAAAAGCGGTCGCCCAACTGGCGCCGCAGTTCCACGGGAGGCCCCATGCCGCCGAATATCTCCATGAATGAGCGGAAAGAGAACTCGTAGACCTGGCAGCCCCAGTACTCGATCCAGCGTAACTGGGCCGGGGCTTCCCCATGGTTGCGGATGTTCACCTGGGACAGCAGCACGGGATCGTCGCCGAAGGGCGCCGAGACGACCTGGTCGATGGAGTAGCGATCCGCAGCGACTTTCTTGCGAAAGTACCCCATGCCGAAGATGCGATCGAAACTCTTCCCATTCCCTGGATAGTACGTGCTCAGGATCTCTTTTCCGTCGCTCAGGTAGCCGATCCCGCCGCCGAACTGGCTCCGCTCGGGCGAGTGCTCGTTGAGGAACTTCGGTCCTCCCTCGTCCTGCCGCACCTCGACGTATCCGTAGTTGGAAACAACCGCCACGAGCCGGTCGTTTCCGACCTGGTGGATGTGATCGGTGGGCGAGAGAATGCCGGGCCCGAGAGTGGTCACCGCCCTTGGGTCGTGGATCTGGTCGCAGGTGTAGCGAAACGCCGGAAGCCCGAATTCGTCTTCGATCCACTCGCCGAAGGAGCCGGATCCATAAGGCTTCGCGGGATTCGCGGCTACCCATGGCGCGGCCAAGGTGGAACCGATGGAAGTCAAGAACGATCTGCGATGCATGGGACTCCTCCTGCTCTTTTATACCCGGGACGCCGCGGGCTCAAGCGTGATGCGGCGGGCGTCGCCGACCCCTTCCAGCCGAATCTCGAGGTGGTCGGCGGGCCAGAGCCGCGGGAAGCGTTCGCCCCACTCGACCAGGATCACGGCATCGCGGTCGAGGAGCTCGTCCAGGCCGAGCGTGCGCACCTCGCGCTCGTTCCGGATGCGGTAGAGGTCGATGTGATAGACGCGGTCACCGTATTCGTGGATGAGGGTGAAGGTGGGGCTGGAAACGTCCTCCGGTGCGCCCGCGCCCAGGCCCTTCACGATGCCCTTGGCCAGCATGGTCTTACCCGCGCCCAGGTTGCCGATCAGCAGAACCACGCACCGCGGGGGAAGTTCGCGCGCCAGTTCCTCGCCCAGCGCGATGGTCTCCTCCTCGGACGCGGTTTCAAAGACACGCATTCATGGCCGCCGGGAAGAAGCGCAGCAGGTCGGTCGAGATCAGGCTCTTCTCGCCCAACTCCGCCGCTCCGAGCTGGCCCGCCAGGCCGTGCAGGTAGACGGCCGCGGCCAGCGCGGCCTCACGGTCCTCGGGGAACTGCGCCAGCAAGCCCGCGATGGCGCCCGTGAGGATGTCGCCCGTGCCGCCGGTGGCCAGCGCCGGCGTGCCGGTGGGATTGATCCACACGCGCCCGTCGGGAAATGCCATCAGCGTGCGGCAGCCCTTGAGCACGACGGTTACTTCGCGCTCGATGGCGAACGAGCGAGCCGCGCCCACGCGGTCGGCCTCGACCTCCGCCGCGGTTTTCCCGGCCAGCCGCCCCATCTCGCCCGGGTGCGGCGTCAGGATGCGCACGCGGCCTTTGCCGGAGAACCGCGTTCCGGCCAGCGCATTGATCCCGTCGGCGTCGATCACCATGGGGTGCGGGAACTCCGCCACGATGCGCCGCACCGTCTGCACGGTCTCCGGGAACGTGCCCAGCCCCGGGCCGATGGCCACCACGTCCTTGCCTTCGGCGATCTTCGCCAGCAGGTTGTAGTCGAAACTGCTCAACGAAATCGAACGCGTCTCGGTTTCGGGCAGCGCCTCGGTCATGAGCTCGGCGCAGTGCGAGGCGATCACCGGAATCGCCGACTCCGCCGACGCCACCGTGACCAGCCCCGCGCCCGACCGCAGCGCCGCCATGCCGGTCATGGCCGCCGCGCCGGTCTTCCCGCGCGACCCCGCCACCACCAGCACGTGCCCGAAATCGCCCTTGTGCGCCCACGGCTTGCGCGGGCCGAACAGGTCCCGGAACAGCGCCGGCTCGACCAGCGAGAGAAAAATCGAATCGTCCTGCTCGTAAAGTGAAGGGGGACTCCCGATCTGGGCGACGCGCAGCACGCCCACCCTCGCGAAATTCGGCGCCAGCACCTGGCCCACCTTGGGCGCGGTGAAAGTTACGGTGTAGTCCGCGCGCACGGCGTCGCCCTCGCCCGTAGCAGCGTCACTGGCCAGGCCCGAGGGGATATCGACGGCGACGACTTTGGCCAGCGGGAAGCCGGAGTTCACCTCGCGGATCCACTCCAGCATCGGCCCGCTTACCGGCCCCTTGAGCCCGGTGCCGAGCAGCGCATCCACCACGATGGTCGCGCCGCGCATCTCGGGAGCGATCTGGCGCGCGATGGGGCAGCCGCACGCCGACAGCATGCGGAAGTTCTCGAGCGCTTCGCCTTTCAGCTCCTCCGGCTCGCCGGCCAGTACGACGTCGAGGCGGCGCGGACGGATGCGGGTGAAGAGCTGCCGCGCCACCACCATCCCGTCGCCGCCGTTGTTGCCCTTGCCGCACAGGATCGCGATGCGCTGCCGGATGAGCGGCGCGAAGGTCTCCTCGAGGAACTCCACCACGCGGTGCCCGGCGTTTTCCATCAGCACGATTCCCGGGATGCCGAGCTCGATGGTGCGGCGGTCCACCTCCCGCATCTGCGCCGCGGTCAGGACTTTCATGTGCGCACCTCCGCCAGCAGCGCCTCCAGCTTGCTCAGGTTCTCGTGCTCGCCCATGGCGATGAGAAAATCACCGGCCTCGAGGGTCGCGTCCGCCGGCGGGTTGAACAGCATTTTGCCCTCGGCCTTGCGGATGGCGAGCACGATGACGCCCAGGTCCCGCCGGAGCTGCACCTGTTTGAGCGACTTTCCCGCCAGTTCGCTTCCCGCGGGGACGCGCACCTGCTCCAGGCCGACGTCGAGCCCCACGTCCTTCGAGGCCACGTCCAGGAACTGGACCACGTGCGGCCGCACCAGCGAGAGCGCCAGTTGATGGCCGGCGTGCCGGTAGGGGGCGAACACGGTGTCCGCGCCCGCCCGGCGCAGCTTCGGTTCGGATTGGTCCTCGTTGGCGCGCGCCGCCACTTTCAGGTCCGGGTTCAGACCCTTGGCCGAAAGGATCAGGAACAGGTTGTCGGCGTCGGTGGCCAGGGCCGCAACCAGGCCTTTGGCGCGGCTCACGCCCAGCTCGGCCAGCGTCTGGTCCTGCGTCGAGTCCCCCAGCGTCGCCAGCATGCCCTCGCGGGACGCCTGCTCGACCTTCTCCGGATTCCGGTCCACCACCACCAACGGTACGCCGGCGCGCTGCAACTCGCCGGCGGCACTCCGTCCCACGCGGCCAAAGCCGCACACGATGTAGTGCTTCTCTAGCTTGTCGATCATGCGTTTGACCCGCCGTTTGCCGAAAAACTCGCCCAGTTCGAGGGCGATGACCGTTTGCGTCATCACGCCGATGGCGAAGAACATTGTGGTAACGCCGAACACGATCAGGAAGGAGTTGAAGACCCGTCCCGCGTGGCTCAAGCGGCGGATTTCGCTATAGCCCACGGTCGTGATGGTGGTCAGCGTCATGTAGAACGCGTCGAAAGGCGGATAGCCTTCGATGACGGTGAATCCGATCGTGCCGATGGCGAGGGTCAGCGCGATGGCCAGCCCGAGATAAAGGAAGCGCCGCTTCAGCCGGCTCATGGCGGCCTCAGATCCTCCTCGCCAGCAGCAGCGTCATGTCGTCCTGCAACTTCGGGGAACCGGTCCACTGGCGCACCGAATCCATCACCACCGTGACGATCTCCCCGGTGTCTCGCTCGGAGTTCTTGACAACGACTTCGGTGAGCCGGTCCTCGCCGAACATCTCCCCAAACTCGTTCTCGGGCTCGGTGATGCCGTCGGTGAAACAGGCCAGCAGATCGCCGGGCTCCAGACGCACCGAGCTCTCTCCGTACTCGGAAAAGGAAAACGCGCCGACCACCGTTCCGGTGACCTCCAGGCGCGACGCCACGCCCTTGTGCACCAGGATCGGCGGAAGGTGGCCGGCATTGGTGTAGTTCATCCAGCCGGTTTCGTCGTCGTAGAGGGCGAAGTAAAAAGTGGCGAACTTTTCGGGCGGCGTGTAGGCGTAGAGTTGCTGATTCAGCCGGGACACCAGTGTGGCCGTGGATAGCGCGGGCTGCTTCCCGCCGTTGCCCCCCGCGGCCGCAAAATCCCGTCCCGCGCGCAATTGCGTGCGCATCGTGGATTGCACCGTCGCCATCAGCAGCGCGGCCGAGATCCCCTTGCCGGCCACGTCGCCGATGGCCAGGGCGATCGTGGAATCCTCCAGATTGAGGTAGTCGTAGTAATCGCCGGAAACCAGGCGCGCCGGCGTGCAGGCCGCCGTCAGCCGCAGCGTCTTCGAGACCGGAGTGCTCTTGGGGAAGAGCTGGTTCTGCACCTCGCGCGCGATCTCCAGCTCCGACTGCAACCGCTCCTTCTCCTTGGCCACCTGGACCAGGCGTTCCAGGTTCTCGGTCATGCGGTTGAACGAGTCGCTCAACTCGGCGAGCTGATCGTCGCCCCGCACCTCGATGCGGTGCGAAAAAACGCCCTCGCGCACGCGCTGGGTGCCCACGTACAGGTTGTGCACCGCGCGCGTGATGGTCCGCGTGAGCCGGATGCCGATCACCACCGCCACCAGCTCGACCACCAGGAACAGGACCGCGAAGAACAGGATGTAAAGCAGCGCCAGGGATGCCGGCCCGAACCCTTTGGTCCACTCGCCGCGCTGGCCAAACACGGTTTGAAGCACCGCCGAGTAGCGCGTCACCACAATCAGCACCGGATTCTGCGTCTGGCCCGGCGCCTCCCAGACGGCCACCGGCAGCGGAACCATGTTGGAGACTTCCAGATCGAACACGTTCACCGGCGGCGGAACCGGGTTCCGGCCCCGGGGCACGATGTCCAGCCGGGTCTTCAGGTCCCGCACCGCGAGTTCGCCCAGGCCCGGCGCCAGGCTCGCCAGCGTCTCCGAGGTCACCGGGGCCAGCATGGTCACTTCGGTCGACTCGTGAATGGCGTGCGCCCAGACATAGAGCGTATGGTTCTTGAGGATTAAGCCGCTCGCGTCCCGCCAAGCCTCGGGAGGAGCCGTGATCGAAGCATTCTCCGGGTAGCGCCAGGAGGTCTCATCGCGGATCAGCAGCTCAAACCCCGGGAAACGGCTCCAGAAGTACGGTGCCAGCCAGTTCGCCCGCTCGGTGCGGTTCGCCGGCGGCGTCCAGGCCAGCCCGCGCGCCGGCCCGAAGATCTCGTTGGTGCGCCGCTCCAGTTCGGCGGTGACCAAGTACGCCGCGATCTGCCCGGTGAATTTCTCCGCTCCCAACCACACCAGGATCACGATGAGCACGATGGGAACCACCGCGATGAACAGGTACGCCACCAGGAGCCGGTAGCGCAGCCTCCAGATCACCTTCCGGATGACCACGATCAGCCAGCGCAACGCCACCAGCACGCCCGCCACGAATGCCGCGAACGCCAGCAGCAGTTCCGTGCCGCTGGCCGGGGAGAGATACCTGGCGATCACCGCCAACGCCAGCAGCAGCAGGAACACCCGCTCCAGGCGCCCGATCTTCCGCAGCGCGGTCTTGAGACGAACAACCATACAGGCTCGCCGCCAGCCGGCGATCGCCGTGCGGCGTCACGCGGTATTTTAGCACTCGGAGGGTCGCTTCAGTTCGCCGGCGGGGACGGGGCCGGACGCTGTTGCAGGACCTTGCCGCTCGAGGACGGGTCGGATTCGAAGTCGTAGATCTGGCCGGCGGCGCGCGCCCTCAGCGTGCCGGGGCCCAGCGGTTTCCCCCCCGACTGGAAAAACACCGCGCCGTCGGTGGATTCTCCGGGTTCCAGCCGGGTGGACACAAAGGCAATGGCGGAGGCGGTGGCGGCGGCCTTCAGCCTGGTCGAGCCCATCTCCGCCAGGAACGCTTGCCGGCGCTGCTCGTATCCGTTGTTCGAGCGGAACCGCGCGATCCCGTTCAGTCCCATTTCATAGGTGGCGATGAGCTTGATGACGTCGTCGCGGGCGGCGTGCTCCAGCAGATGATCCACCACCGTCCGGGCGGGGGCCGCGTAGAGGACGGTTCCGTCCTCGCGGCGGAAGCTGAAATCCTCGGGACGGACGGTGCAGGTCGCCTGCGACCCGTTCATGACGCCGACCTGCAAGATGGCGTAATCGCGCAGGTGCGTGGGAAGGGGGGTGAACATCACCGTGACGCCTTGCTTGCTCAGCGTCTGGTACCTCAAGCCGCCCGACTCGAAACCGATGACCTGCGCGCGCAGGCCGCACGCTGCCAGCACCGGCAGTACGGTCCACCCCCGCCATCGCAGGCTCATATTGTTATTATGCAATACTGGCCGCGCTAGACTGAATCGAAACGGCATGGGTGCGCCCACATCGAGCTTCGACTTGGTCGAGAAGGTCAAGGGCGGAGACCAGGAGGCCTTCTCGGGGCTGTTCCGGAAATACAGCCGCCGCCTGGCGGTCCTGATCCACTACAAGCTGGGCGCGGAACTGCGCGGCTCCCGCGAAGTGGATGACATCCTCCAAGAGACGCTGCTCCGGGCCTTTCGCGACATCGGCCGGTTCCACTATCGCACGCCAGGGAGTTTCCTGAGCTGGCTCTCGTCGATCGCCGATCACGCGATCGTCGACGCGGCGCGCTATGACGCCCGCCAGCGCCGGGCGGCGGAGCTGGCGCCGCTGTCCCAAGGCCCCGAGCCCGCCGACACCAAGACACCCAGCCGGTTGCTGGCCCAGAAGGAGAGCGTCGCCCGGCTGCTGGAACGGCTCGACGCGCTGCCGGAGGATTACCGGCGAGCCATCCTGCTGGCGAAAATCGAAGGGCTCTCCACCGCGGAGCTTGCGGAACGCATGGGGAAGTCGCGCGAAGCGGCGGCGCTCCTGGTGCACCGGGCCGTGAAGCGCTTCCGTGATCTTGCCGGAGAGGCCTGATGCCGGACGCCGAGGAGCGGGAACGGTTGCTGGCCGCGGCGCTGGCCGACTACCTCGACCGGCAGGCTCGGGAAGAACCCCTCGACCCGGAGAGCTTCTGCCGCCTGCACCCGGACCTCGCCGCGGACCTGCGGCCGCAGCTCGAGGCGCTGGCCGGTATCGACCGCCTGGTCGAACCGGCCGAGCCGCCGGCCATGCCCGAGCGTCTCTCGGGTTACCGAATTCTGGGCCAGATCGGATCGGGCGGGATGGGGTGCGTCTACCTGGCGCTGGACGAGCGGCTCGGAAGAAAGGTCGCCATCAAGACGCTGAGCCCGCGGTACGCGGACAACCCCGCGCTGCGCGCGCGTTTCATGCATGAGGCGCGCGCCATGGCTCGGCTGGCCCATCCCCACATCGCGCGCATCTACAGCCTCGGACCGGACGGCGAGCCGCCGCACTTCGTCATGGAGCACGTCGAGGGCGCCCCGCTCACCGAGGCGGCCCGGGCGCTCACTCTTCGCCAGAAGGCCGAGCTGATGCGCAAGGTGGCCCTGGCGGTCGAGTTCCTCCACCAGCACCAGGTGATTCACCGCGATCTCAAGCCGGGCAACATTCTGGCCGGTCCGGATCTGGAGCCGAAGCTGCTCGACTTCGGCCTGGCCCTGGACGTCGCGGACCGCGCCGGGCGGCTCACCCACCCGGGCGAAGTGATGGGTACGCCGGAGTACTTCTCTCCCGAGCAGGCGCGCGCCGAGACGCCGCTGGACGCCCGCAGCGACGTGTTTTCCCTGGGCACGATTCTCTACGAGCTGCTGACCGGCTCGCTCCCGTTTCCCGCCGCCACGCCCGCGCAGCAGATGCGGAAGATCTGTGAGGACGACCCCGTCCTGCCGCGGCGCATCGATCCGTCCCTGCCCGGCGACCTGCAAAACGTCTGCATGAAGGCGCTGGAGAAGGACCCCGCGAACCGCTACGGCGCGGCGCGGGAAATGGCCGCGGATCTCGAGCGGTTCCTGGCGGGCGAGGCCGTGGTGGCGGCGCCGGCCTCCTACTCCCGGCGCATGGCCGGCAAGGTCGCTCAACATCTCCAGGAACTGGAGGGCTGGAGGCAGGACCAGATCCTCTCGGACTCCGAGTACGACGCCCTGCGCAAGGGCTACGACCGCCTTACCGAGCGCGAGGACGCCTGGATCATGGAGGTGCGCCGGCTCTCGCTGCCGCAGGTGAGCCTGTACCTGGGCGCCTGGATCCTGGTGGTGGGCGCGGCGCTGATGGTGCTGTTCCGGTACGCGCAGCTCACCGGGAGCGCCGTCGTGCTGGTGGTGTCCGCCGCCACGCTGCCCACGGTATGGATCGGCATCCGATACTGGAAATCGGGCCAGCATCGCATTGCGGTGGCCTACCTGCTGGCGTTCTGCCTCCTGCTGCCGATCGCGCTGCTGGTCGCCATGGGCGAGTACGGCGCTTTTGCCGGCTTCACGCAAGGCAAAGAAAACCTGGAGTTGTTCTCGAAGCTGCCCGCGTTCAAGCGCACCACCAATGCGCAGTTGTGGTGGGCCATTCTCCTCTCCCTGCCCGCGTATTACTGGCTGCGGCGGTTCACCCGCGCCTCGGTCTTCTCGCTGGTGTTCGCGGTGATGGCGGCGCTGCTGGCGCTGGCGACGCTGCTGCGCCTGGGCATGCTCGAGTGGATCGAGAGCGATCCCGGCAAGCCCTACTTCTACCTGATCCCCTGCGCGCTGCTGTTCCTGGGGGCCGGCATGGCGCTGGAGTGGCTGCGCCAGACCAGCGACTCACGATACTTCTATCCCCTCGCGGTGGCGTTCACGATGGTGGCGCTCACGGGGGTCGTCAGCTTTCACGAGCCGTACGCGAAATGGCTGAACTCGGCGGCGCCCTGGACGCGCGGGCAGCTCGAGTACCTGTTCATCCTGAACGCGGGCATCTACCTGGCGCTGCAAAGCCTGTGCGAGCGGTTTCGCTCGGCGCAGATGCGGGCGGTGGCCAAGGCCTTCCGGTTTGTCATTCCGGGGCATGTGATGACCTCCTTGCTGCTGCTGGGCCTGGAGGCTACGGCGCGCTGGGAGAAGTCGCCCGCCAACCCCGCGATGCGGCTCGAAGCCCGGCTCTTCGAGGTGCTGCTTCCCGTGGTTGCCTGCGGCTTCGTCTTCGGCAGCATCCCCAAGCAAATGAAGAACTTCTTCGCCACTGGGCTGTTCTTCCTGGCGATTGGGGTGGTGCGGCTCCAGCAGAACCTGCTCAAGGATAAGGCGCTGTGGCCCGCCGGCCTGCTCGTTGCCGGGCTGGTGCTGATGCTGGCCGCCGCCCGCTACGCCCCGCTCAAGCTGGCGCTCACCCGCTGGCGGCGGAGGGGTCCGTAATATTCCTGCTCCACCACCTCGCTCTTGCTCAATAATGGAGTGAGCTTATGAAGATCATCTCGCTGCTGGTTGCACTCGCGGCCGCCACGCTGATGACCGGTTGCGGCCCGACGCTTTCCTTGCACCCCTTATACGCCGACAAGGACCTAGTCTCCGACCTGCCGCTCGAAGGCAAGTGGACCGACGCGGAAGCCGAGGAGGTCTGGGCCGTCCGCAAGTTTGGGGACGGTTTCGAGGCCACGTCTCGGGGCGCCAGCGACGCCGAGAAGGTTGAGATCCACGTGGTGCGGCTGGGGGAACTGCGCTTCCTGGACATCACTCCCAAGGAGCCCCCTTCCCTAGCCATCCCGGGGCACATGATCGCCAAGGTCTGGATGGAAGGCGAGGAGCTGCGCATTCAGGTGCTGGACTCCGACTGGCTCAAGCAGAAGATCCGGGAATCCGGCTTCCCGCATGTGGAGGTGGAGGACGAGCAGGTGATCCTGACGGCCCCCACGCCCGAGTTGCAGAAATTCACCTTGCTCTACGCTGCCGAGCCCAAAGCGTTCGGGAGCGACGTGGGCAAGTTCCACCGGGTGCGATCCGCGCCCTGAAAAACGTTCCGCTGGGCTGCAATTCTCGCGCGTGACTGTCGCTGTTCCTCCGTGAGGAGGAAATCATGAAGAGCATTCTGACGATCGCAACTCTGGCGGCAGCCGCGCTGGCGACTGGCTGCGGCGTAACCCTGTCCCTGCACCCGCTGTATACGGACAAAGAGCTGGCTTCCGACCTGCAACTCGAAGGCAAGTGGACCGATGACGATGCCAAGGACATCTGGGTCGTGCGCAAGGACGGCAACGTCTACGTGGCCACCTGTCCCACCGACACGGACAGCGAAGCAATCGAGATGCGCCTGGTCCGCCTCGGGGATCACCACTTCCTCGACCTGACCTCGAAGAACACGCCATCCCTCGCCATTCCGGGCCACCTGTTCGCCAAGGTCTCGGTAGCTGGGGACGAACTCCAGATTCAGACCATGGGTTCCAAGTGGCTCGAGCAGAAGGCCCGGGAGACCGGCTTCCCCTACCTGGAGTTGGACAAGCAGGTGATCCTGACCGCACCCACCCCGGACGTGCAGAAGTTCGTTTTGCTCCACGCCGGAGAACCGGATGCGTTCGAGGATGCGGAGAGGTTGCACCGCGTGCGCTGACGGAGGCGTAGGCAGGGTAAACTGAGTAGTAGACATGCCTCTTTACGAATACCGATGCTCGAGTTGCAGCGCCACTTTCGAGCAACTGCGGCGCATGCAGGATGCCGACGCGGCCGTGGTTTGCCCGAAGTGCCAGTCGGCCGGCGCCGAGCGGCTGCTGTCGACGTTTGCCAGCCACACGGCATCCTCGGCCGAGACGGCGGCTCCGTGCGGGGCGCCGGGGTCGGCGTGCGGTTCTGGGCGCGCGATGAGCCCATGTCTACTTCGTTGCGCTCGGGCGACGTCCTCGACGTACTGTCAAGTACGCCTGCGGGCGTCGCCTCTCGCCCGCCTCGTATCCACGGGCTCCTCACGCGCCTCGTCACGATCCTGCGTGAGAAGGTCGGGCTAGATCAGGGTAACTTCGCCGCGGCAGGGCGCGCCCTTCTTCTTTCTAGGAGGTTCCACGTGTTCCAGCGAAGAAGTCTTCTTGTGTTCGCCGTGCTGCTCGGTGCGCCGGCGCTGCTTCTGGCGGAAGCGAAACTGCTCCGCCATCCCAGCTATCACCAAGGCAAGGTCGCCTTCAGCTATCTGGGCGACATCTGGGTTGCCAGGGAAGACGGCAGCCGGGTGGAGCGGCTGACGGTGCACAAGGCGCGGGACGTCTACCCGCGGTTCTCGCCGGACGGGCGGTGGATCGCGTTCTCCTCCAACCGGGCGAGCAACTACGACGTCTACGTCATCCCCAGCCAGGGGGGCGAGCCGAAGCAGCTCACCTTCCACAGCGGCAACGACATCGTGGTGGGGTGGACGCCGGACAGCCAGCGGGTGATCTTCCAGGCCTCGCGAGGCAGGCTGTTCCCGGGCATTCCGAGCCTGTATGAGGTGTCCATCGACGGGGGCCTCGAGCAGCCCATCCCGACCGACTGGGGCGTCTGGGGCAGCTACTCGGCGGACGGCAAGAAGCTGGCCTTCAACCGGCACCCCATGGTGTGGTGGCGGAAACACTACCGGGGCAGTTACGCGGCCGACCTGTGGGTGATGGATGCCAGCACGCGCAAATTCACCCATCTGGGCGACGACGAGTATAAGGGCAACTACCTGTGGCCGATGTACGGGGCGGGCGGCGAGATCTACTTCGTGGCGGACCGGCTGCCGAACGAGAAGAACGTGAAGCCGGGCAGCCCGGAGGTCATGAAAAGCGTCAACAACATCTGGAAGATCAGTGAGCGCGGCGGCCGGGCGGTCCAGGTGACGCACCACACCGATGGCAACCTGTTCTTCCCGTCGATCTCGAGCGATGGCAAGGTGATCGTCTACGAGGAGAACTTCGGGCTGTGGAAGCTCGACACGGCCACCGGCAAGACCGCCGAGATCAAGCTCAACATTGTCTCCGACGCCAAGGAAAACCTGGTGGAGACGCTGGCCATTCAGAACGAGGCGGACAGCTACGCGCTCTCTCCCTCCACCAAGCGGGCCGCGATTTCCACGCACGGCGAGATCTTCACCATCGCCACTGACCGGGGCGAGTCGCAGAGGGTGACCGAGAGCTACTCCCGGGAGACCAACCCCGAATGGTCGCCGGACGGCAAATGGATCGCCTTCTTCTCGGACCGCTCCGGGCAGGAAGAGGTCTGGATCGCGGACGAGCGCGGAGGCGGCCTGAAAAAGCTCACGGACGCCGACACCGAGAAGACGGCGCTGGGATGGGCGCCGGATTCGAAGTCTCTGCTCTACGCGGCGTCGGACCATAAGCTGTACCGGGTGGCGATCGAGACGGGCAAGAGCGAGGTGGTGGCCGCGAGCGACGTCGCCAACATCTCGAACTCCCGGTTCTCGCCGGATGGCGCGTGGATCTCCTTCACGCGGATGGACCGCAACCTGCGACCGCACATTTACGTGGTTCCGGCGGCGGGTGGGCCCGAGCACCTCATCGACCGCGAGGACCTGTTCAGCGGCACCGGCGCGCGCTGGACGCCGGACGGCAAGAAGCTGATCTTCCTGGCGGGCATGCTGCAAAGCGGGACGGCGACACAGCGCTCGACCGTGCTGCAACTGTACAGCGTGTCGCTGGTGAGCGAGGAGAAGAACCCGGCGGACAGGGGCGTCGACAGCGAGGATGAGGCGCAGACCGCCGAGCCGGCGAGGCGCGGGCGCCCAGGCGGTGCAGGGGCCGAGCCGGCCGCGCCGCCCAGAAAAGTCGAGGTGAAGATCGACTGGGACGGCCTGGGGCGCCGCATCCGGCAGTTGACGCGGCTGGGCGACAGCGTCAACACCGCCGTGGCGTCCCCGGACAGCAAGCTGTACGCATTCACCGCGGCCGGGGAGCAGGACAACCGGAGGGTCTCGGCGCTGTACACGATTCAGGAGGACGGCGAGAAGATGACGCGGGTGGCGACCTCGCGGCCCGCCGGGGAAGAAGGGCCGCCGGCGGCGGGCGGGCGGTTCGGTGGGGGAATCTCATCCCCGCAGTTCTCCAAGGATGGGCGGACCATCTACTACCTCGAAGGCAACGGCATCTACTCGGTCGAGGTGGGCGGCGGCGGGTCGGCGGCGCCATCCGGGCCCAGTTCATCGCGCGGTGCGGAGCGCAAGCGCATCAGCTTCCAGGCGCGGGTCGAGGTGGATCACCCGGCGGAGTGGAAACAGGTTGTGGACGAGAGCTGGCGCGTGATGAAGCACGAGTTCTACGACCCGGCCATGCACGGGGTGGACTGGAACAAGATGAAGGCGACCTTCGAGCCGCTGGTGGATTACGTGGCGGACCAGGAGGAGATGCACGACATCGTCAGCCGCATGCTGGGCGAGTTGAACGCCTCGCATACCGGCATCTCGGCGGGCGGACCCGAGAGCCGGACCGAGACCCGGACGCGCTACCCGGGCTTCGAGTTGGAAGCCGACCCGTCGGGCTACTACAAGGTTTCTTACGTCTACAAGGATGGCCCGGCGGACCATGACTACGTGAACTTGCACGTGGGGAATTTCATTCTGGCCGTGAATGGCCAGGAGTTGAAGGCGGGCGAGAACTACTGGAAGCTGTACAACTCGGCGCCGGGGCGGAAGATGGAGTTCACCCTGAACTCGAAGCCGGCCAAGGAGGGCGCCTGGAAGACCAAGCTGGAGCCGGCGAGCGCGACCGCGTTCACCACGCTTCAATACAAGAAGTGGGTGGCGGACCGGGCGGCGCTGGTGGACAAGCTCTCCGGCGGCGAGATCGGGTACCTGCACATCCGGGCCATGGACGCCGAGTCGCTGCGCAGGTTCGAGCGCGACCTGGTGGACAACCATTTCAAGAAGGCGCTGGTCATCGACCAGCGGTTCAACCCGGGCGGAGGAATCGACCAGGAGCTGTTGCAGATTCTCGAGCAGCGGCAATACCAGCTCACGCGCCCGCGCGACTCGGTCGAGGTCGCCCGGCCGCAGCGGGCCTTCTATGGGCCGATGGTGGTCATGCAGAATGAGCGATCCACCAGCGACGCGGAGATGTTCCCGGACGGCTTCCGCGCGCTAGGGCTGGGCAAGGTGGTGGGCGTGACCACTTACGGGGCGGTGATCGGCACGGGCGCTCACCGGCTGATGGACGGCTCCTCCATCCGCACGCCGGGCTCGGGGGTGTGGAGCGTGAAGGGGTACAATCTGGAGAACTACGGCGTGCCGCCGGATGTGTGGATGGACAACACGCCGGAGGATTTCCTGGCCGGGCGTGACGCGCAACTCGAGAAGGCGGTCGAGATCCTGAAGGGAGAGCTGAAGCAGCGCGGGGGAAAGTGAGCGTGGGCCGTGCCAGCGGCTGGTTGGAAGGAGGCGAGATGCGTAAGGGATTTGTGCTGCTGATGTTGGCATTGGGTGCGATGGCGCAGGCGCCGCGGGAGTTCACCAATTCGGTGGACATGAAGTTCGTCCGGATCGATCCGGGCTCGTTCAAAATGGGCTCGGAGCATTGGGGACCAGTCCACGACGTGACACTGAGCAAGGGATTCTACTTGCAGGCGACCGAAGTGACGCAGGCCCAGTGGGAGGCCGGGATGGGGAACAACCCTAGTCAACTCAAGGGACCGGACCGGCCGGTGGAAACCGTCTTATGGGATGACATCCAGGAGTTTCTGCGGAAGCTGAACGCCAGGGAGAAGGACACTCGCTACCGGCTGCCGACGGAGGCCGAATGGGAGTATGCCTGCCGGGCGGGCGGGCAGGAGCCGGACGTAGCTCCAAACCTGGGCGACGTGGCCTGGTGGCTTGGGAACTCCGGATTCGAGACGCACCCGGTGGGCCAGAAGAAGCCGAATGCCTTGAGGTTGTACGATATGCGAGGGAACGTGTGGGAGCGGCTTCAGGATTGGTTTGGCCCATACTCGGCGGGACGGCAGGTCGACCCCCAGGGGCCGCCGTCTGGCGAGCGCCGTGTGGTTCGGGGCGGCTCCTGGTTCAGCGACCAGATCCGCGCCGCCTGCTCGTTCCGCGACCTCGAGATCCGGCCCGACCTTGCCTACTTCAACGTCGGCTTTCGTTGCGCCAGGACCTTTTGATTTACCCTTTACTCACTGAAGCGCCAGCTTCAGGATGGTCAGCGAGTGCCTCGGGAACGTATGCACGAAGCCGTTCTCGCTCAGTGACGCCTCGAAGGTTCGGGTGGCCGGGCGAACCTTGCGATCGTCGCCGAAGGTGTGGGTCGCCTTGAGATCCGGATCGTTGAGCTCCCAGAGGCCGACCGCAGTGCCGAGTCTGCCCACGGCATTGTCGATGCGGGTGGCGATGTCCATCTTCTCGCTGCGGTTGAGCACGTTGAGGTAGACCTGCCGGGCTTTGGGATCGTAAGTTGTCGAAACGTCCAGGTAGCCCAGCGCGCGGCCGGCGTCCGGCTTGTACTCCGGCGAACGGACCAGCGCACTGAGCGCGAGGTTGCCGCGCTGTTTGGCGTACTCGGCCAGCGGGAAGTAAATGGTCTGAAGGAACATGCCCTGCTTGTTGGTGAAGATCGGCGCGATCACGTTCACAAGCTGGGCCAGGTTGGCCATCTTGACGCTGTCGGCGTGGCGGAGGAACGAGTTCAGGAACATCCCCATGGCCAGGGCGTCCTCGAAATTGTAGTTCTCTTCCAGGCCCGTCGAGGCGATTTCGTATTCCGTGGTTCCGCGGAAAGCGCGATACCACACGTTCCATTCGTCGAAGGCGATGTGAATGGGCCGCGGACGCGGGGAGCGGATCAGCGCCGCCTTGATGAGCCCTTCCACCACCTCGATGCGGTCGTCGAGATCCCGCGAGATCGCCATGAACTTCTCGAAGTTGTTCTCGCGGTTTCCGATGTAGGTGTGCAACGAGATGTAATCGATTTCCGTCCTCAACTGGTCCAACACCGTGCGGTTCCAAACGACCCAGTCGTACCCGGGGCTGAAATTGGAGGATCCCGAGGCGATCAGCCTGATGGACTCGTCCGCGCGGCGCATGGCCTTGGCGGCTTCCAATGCGAACTTGGCGTAGTCCTCGGCGTTCTTGTGGCCCAGTTGCCACGGCCCGTCGATCTCGTTTCCGAGGCCCCAGTACTTGACGGCCCAGGGCTTGTCGCGTCCGTTCTTGCGGCGCTGGCGCGCCCAGTAGGTATCCCCCGGTTCGTTGCAGTACTCGACCCAGTGGCGGGCGTCGTCGATCGAGCCCAGGCCCGCGTTGATGCAGACGTAGGGTTCCACTTGCAGCCGTTCGCAGTAACGCAGGAACTCGTCGGTCCCGAAGCGGTTGGATTCGAGCGCGCCCCAGGCGTCGTCGCGCCGGGCCGGGCGCTGGTCCCGCGGTCCGATCCCGTCCTTCCAGTCGTACCCGGAGGCGAAGTTGCCGCCGGGCCAGCGCAGCATGGTGACCCCCAACTGCCGGGTCGCCTCCATCACGTCTTTGCGGTACCCATCGGCGTCCGCGAGCGGGCTGCCTTCCTCGAAGATGCCGCCATAGATGCAGCGGCCCAGGTGCTCGGTGAAGTTGCCGAACAGCAGGGGATCGACCTCGCCGATCACCCGTTCGGTATCGATCTTGATGCGGGCGGCCGGTTGCTGTGCCTGGAGCGCCAGCGAAGCGCCTGTCGCGAGCGAGAGAGCCAACACCGCATGGAAACGTCGCGCAAGAGTCATGAAACTGCTCCTGTTTCCCGGTTCCTCCAATCCTATCAAGCTGGCGGGAAACTGATGGGAGGGAAAAGCGCAAAGGGCGGGACTACGCTGGGCCGGAAGGTCCGATCAGCTCGAGATGTTGCACGCCGGCGCCGACCACGGCCTTGAGCGGGATGGAGCGGTCGAAGGTGGCGAGGCTGGCCTTGTGGCGCACGGCCAGACCCAGCAGGTACGCATCGGTGATGTTCCGATGGCCCGCGATCATCTGGGGGCGGAACAGCGTCTGATCGAGCAGCGAGACGGAGTCGTCCCAGAACTCGTGATCGGTAGCCGAGCAAAGCAGGCGGAGACGGGCGAGGACCTCGGCCGGTGTAGCCTCCACGGTGGGATACGCGGGATGGCTCAGGACGCGGACGCAGCCGTTGATGGTCATGGGACAAGAAGCCCAGCCGCGTTTGCGGCGACGGGCGAACCAGCGATGGGCGTCCTCGTGGTTGGGGTGGGCGGGGTCGAACAACGCCACCAGGACGTTGACGTCCACCAGCGAGACGCTCATGGCTCGTCTCGCAACTGGTTGACCAGAGCCAGGTGCGGTTTCTTGGCCCCGGGTTTGGGCGCGAACAGAAGCACGCCGTTGCGCACCCGGGGCGGGGTTTTGGGTTCGAGCGCCTGGCGAGCGAGTTCCGAGATGACCTGGCTCAGCGTGGCGCCGCGCTGGCGGGCGAGCTGTTTGGCGACCTGAAGCAAGTCGTCGTCGAGATCGACGGTGGTGCGCATAGGCTGATGATAACACATCAAACATCAGAATTCGAGATGCATGATGCATATCGAAAACCTCTTGACACGCATTGCAATGTGCGATATTCTTATTGCAAATGGCGATAAGCAAGGAGGAGCGGACGGCGGGGCCCCGAGCGAGGCCCTGGGTGACGGCCGCGCTGGTGGCGCTGGGGGCCTGCGCGGCCCAGGTCGCCGGCGGCGGGTGGCGGAGCAGCTTGCGCGTGGACGCGGGGGAGCGCGCGCAGATGGTGGTGGACGTCCCGCCCGCCGCCGACACCTGGCAGCAGGACGAGGAGGGCGGCTGGGAGGGCGTCTTCGAGGCCGGCGGGGTCCGGGTGCGGCTGCTCTTGACGCCCATGGCAAATTGTGATTAATATATGGCAGCTTGTGATATGAAGCTCGGAGAGAAGCTCCGCTACCTGCGCGAGGTCGAGGGCACCCTGCGCGGCTTCAGCCGGGCCCTGACCCAGCAGGAGGCCGTGCGCCTGCTCAAGAAAGAACAGGGCCAGGCCATCAGCCAGTCCTATCTCTCGCAGATCGAGAGCGGGGCGCGGCCGCACCTGACCAACCCGACGCGCATGCTGCTGGCGCGCTTCTTCAAGGTGCAGCCGGGCTATCTTGTGGACGACCCGGAGGGTTACCGGACGGAGCTGATCTCGGGCCTGGGGGCGAGCGAGAACAAGCTGGACCTGTTGCTGAGGGAGGGGGCGGAACGCTTCCACGACGATCCGGAGCTGCGCGAGGCGCTGCTGAAGGTGGCGCGCCACGAGGACTCACGGAGGTGCGTGGTGCTGCTGGGGGAGATCCTGGACAACCCGGGGCTGGCCGAGCGCCTGTTGCAGGTGCTCGGGCCGGCCGCCGGAGGGAGGCATTCCCGATGACGTGGGCGGACTTCTATCTGACTTGCTTTCTGGCGGGCTTCTTCCTGAGCGTGGTATCGGTTCTGGGAGCGGGCCTGCACCTGCCGCACCTGCCGCACCTGCATATTCACCACGGCGTGCACCTGCCCCACGGACACGCCGCGCACGCCGTGCACGGCGGGGACGTATCGCCGCTCAACTTCGGAACCATCACGGCGTTCCTGGCCTGGTTCGGCGGCGCCGGATACCTGCTGACGCGGCATTCCAGCCTTTGGTATCTGCTCGCGCTGGGCCTGGCGGGCCTTTGCGGCCTGGCCGGGGCTTCCTGTGTGTTTTTGTTCCTGGCCAAACTGGTGGTGAAAAGAGACGAGGAATTGGATCCTGCCGACTACGAAATGGTGGGCGTGCTGGGCAGGATCAGCAGCGTGATCCGGGCCGGCGGCACCGGCGAGATCGTGTTTACCCAGGGCGGCACGCGGCATTGCGCGGGCGCCCGCAGCGAGGATGGAACGCCGATTCCGAAAGGCACCGAAGCGATCGTCACGCGTTACGAAAAAGGGATCGCCTACGTCCGGCGCTGGGATGAGATGACCAACTCGGGGCTGGAATGAGGCACCGCCTCATCGCCCCCAAGCAGCGCAAGGAGAGCGCACGAATATGAGTGGAACCCAACTAGAAATTGCCATGTACGTCGGTCTGGGGATATTGGTTGTTATCTTCATCATTTCCATGTGGGCCAGCCTGTACCGGAAGGTGGGGCCGCACGAAGCCCTGATCGTCTACGGCTGGCGTGGGACCCGCATTATCAAGGGTCACGGCGCGCTGATCGCGCCGATGTTCGAAAACTGCCGGGGCCTGTCGCTGGAGCTGATGTCGTTCGACGTGGCGCCGAAGCAGGATCTGTACACCAAGCAGGGCGTGGCGGTGACCGTGGAAGCGGTGGCGCAAATCAAGGTGAAGTCCGACCCCGAATCGATTCAGACGGCGGCCGAGCAGTTCCTGACCAAGTCGCCGCCCGAGCGCGAGGGACTGATCCGGCTGGTGATGGAAGGCCACCTGCGGGGCATCATCGGCCAGCTCACGGTGGAAGAGATCGTCAAACAGCCGGAGATGGTGGGAGACCGGATGCGGGCCACCTGCGCGGACGACATGAGCAAGATGGGGCTGGAAGTGATCTCGTTCACGATCAAGGAGGTTCGGGATCAGAACGAGTACATCACCAACATGGGGCGGCCGGACGTGGCCCGCATCAAGCGGGACGCCGACGTAGCGACGGTGGAGGCCGAGCGCGATACGGCCATCCGGCGCGCGGTGGCGCAGCGGGAGGCGGCGGTGGCCAAGGCGGACGCCGACAAGCAGCGGGTTCTGGCGGAGACGCTGTCGCAGGCGGCGCAGGCCGAGGCGCAGAGGGACCTGGAAATCAAGAAGGCCACCTACCTGGAGACGGTGAAGAGGCAGCAAGCGCAGGCGGACAAGGCCTACGAGATCCAGACCAGCGTGATGCAGCAGCAGTTGGTGGCCCAGCAGGTGAAAGTGCAGCAGATCGAGAAGGAGCAGCAGGTCCTGGTGCAGGACGCCGAGATCGAGCGCCGCAAACGCGAGCTGATCGCCACCGTGCTGAAGCCCGCCGAGATCGAACGGCAGCGGATTGAGACGCTGGCCGAGGCCGAAAAGCAGCGGCTGACCACCGAGGCCGAGGGCAGGTCCGCGGCGATTCGAACCCAGGGCGAAGCCGAAGCCGAGATCATCTTCAAGAAAGGCGAGGCCGAAGCCAGGGCCATGAACGTGAAGGCCGAAGCCTACCAGGACTGGAACCAGGCGGCGGTGGTCGACCGGCTGATCAGCGGGTTGCCGGAAGTGGCGCGGGCGCTGGCGGCGCCGCTGGCCAACGTGGACAAGATCACCATCGTCTCGACCGGGGACGGCGGCACGGCCGGGATGCACAAAATCACCGGCGATATGGCCCAGATGGCGGCCCAGATCCCGGCGCTGTTCGAGACCCTCTCGGGGATGAAGATCTCCGAGCTGCTCTCGAAAGTAAAAACCATGGGACAGCAAGAGAAAGGGGCATGAAATGGCATTACTGGAACGGGTTGGAACATTGCTCCGGGCCAACCTGAACGACCTGATCGACAAGGCCGAAGATCCGGAGAAGATGATCAAGCAGGTGATTCTGGACATGCAGAATCAGTTGCTGCAAGTGAAAACGCAGGTGGCCATCGCCATCGCGGATCAACACGTGCTGGAGAAGAACCGGAAGGAAAACGCCGACAAGCACGCCGAGTGGATGCGTAAGGCGGACCTTTCGGTGGGCAAGGGGAAAGACGACCTGGCGCGCGCGGCCCTGGAGCGCGCCCTGAGCTGCCAGCGGATGATGGAGAGCTTCGTGCAACAGTTGGCCGACCAGAAGGCGCAGGTCGAGAACCTCAAAACCGTCCTGCGCAAGCTGGAGCAGAAGCTGGCCGAGGCGCAGTCGCGGGCCGATGTGCTGGTGTCGCAGCACCGGCGCTCGCGGGCGCTGGCCAGGGCCGGCGACGCGGAGCTGGCAATGCGCACCAACTCGGAGGGCACCACCTTCGACCGTCTCGAGCACAAGGTGGCCAGAGCCGAGGCGGTCAGCCAGGCCAAGGCCGAAATGCTGGCCGACAACGTGGACGACCAGTTGACGGCGCTGGAACGCGACGAGCAGGTGGAGAAGCTGCTGGCCGAGATCAAAGCGCGGCGGGAGGCGGGGGGCTAGCCCCCCGCTTCTCAGTTTCACGGATTCCCGTAACTTCTTGGGGCCCGGGCGCGCCTTTCTAGTTTCACCGCCGTCTAGTACCATTGAGGAGTTCCATGCCTGCCTCCACCCAGCCGGTCCCAGTCCCGATTCGCCCACCGGGGCAACCTGCCCCGGGCCCAGTGCCGGTCCCGCCGCCAGCCGAACCCCGGCGGCCGCGGTGGCGTCTGCCGCTGCTGATCCTGCTCTTGGGACTGTTGGCCGGGGCGTTGTACCTGCTGCGGCAGCCGGGCCCGGCGCCCAAGATGGGCTCCGGTGACCTGGTGCCAACCGCGGGGGTGACCAGCGGCCCGCTCGAGCGCGTGGTGCGCGTCGCGGGGCAGACCTCGGCGCGCAATTTCGCCTCCATCATGGTTCCGGTGTTCCGAGGGCCGGATTCGGGCCGGGACCTGACGCTGATGAAAGTCGTCAAGGCGGGATCGTTCGTCAAGAAGGGCGACGCCGTCGCCGAACTGGACGCGCAGGCCCTCAAGGACCACATCGACGACGTGAACGACCAGGTTGCGCAGGCCGAAAACGATGTGCTCAAAAAGAAGGCCGAGCAGGATGTCGAATGGGAGTCGCTCCAGCAGAACCTTCGGGTGGCCAAGTCCGAGCGGGACAAGGCCAAACTGGACCTGTCGGGCGGCGAGGTGAAAACCGAGGTCGAGCGGGAGCTGCTGAAGCTCACCGCCGATGAGGCCGAGGCGGCCTACCAGGAGCTGCAAGGCGACGAGGCCAACAAGAAGGCCGCCGACCGGGCCGAGCTGCGCATCCTCCAAATCACGGTGCAGAAGCAGCAGATCCACCGCGACAAGCATGTGAGCGACTTGAAGAGATTCACCATACGGGCGCCCATGGACGGGCTGGTGGTGATGTCGCAGACCTTCCGGGGCGGCGAGATGAAGCAGATCCAGGAAGGCGACCAGGTCTATCCCGGCATGCAGTTCATGAAGATCGTGGATACGCGCAGCATGCAGATGGAGGCCTCGGTGAGCCAGGCCGACGCCACTGAATTGCGCATCGGGCAGGTCGCCACCGTGGGTCTGGACGCATTCTCCGGGCTCCAGTTCTCGGGCAAGATCTACAGCATCGGCGCCATGGCGGTCAAGGGGATGTGGGACACCTATTACATCCGCAACGTGCCGGTGCGGATCGCCATCCAGGGCAGCGATCCGCGGCTGATCCCGGACCTGTCGGCCTGGGCCCACGTCCACCTGGACCTCCAGGAAAACGCGACCATCGTGCCGGCCGAAGCCGTGCGCTCGGAGGGCGGCCGCACGGTGGTCTTCGTCAAGCGCGGGCAGGGCTTCGAGAAGCGCCCGGTCGAGCTGGGCCTGCGCACCACAACCCAGGTCGCGGTGCTCACCGGTCTAAGGCCGGGCGAGCAGGTGGCCCTCGGGCCGGTGAAATAGGTCGCGCGCGTCCCCTATTCCAGGAAATACGGCGGCTCGAAGTCCGGCACGTC
>JBEKWU010000128.1:0-13562 GCA_049512775.1 Bryobacteraceae bacterium | reverse complement strand
GGAACGGCAACCGAACCTTCAGCTTTTCACGGAACGAGAGTCGGATTCCGTCTCAGCGCCTGCCCCAAAGCACCACTTCGGGTCGGGTGCGCCACCCGCCGCGTGAATACCAAAGCTCGACGCTTCGAAGGAATCGCCGGTTACCTTGCAGGTCGATGGCTCGCGTCGTGCCCCCGGCAGGAATTCGCTCCCGCACAGCAACTTCCTCAGATTCTCCATTGCCGTAGTGAACCACAACCCGCTGGAACTCGATCGCGCCGCCCCTCACTCGGAGCTGAATCGCACGAAATGTCCCATCCCGGACCCCGACCGTGATGTTGTCGTGATCCACGTTCCCGTCTACATGCGCTGTGCCCAGGCGTTCCCACCTGCCCATGCGTTGTCCATAGGCGGCCGGCGTTACCGAAGCCAGAAACAGTACTACAACTCCAGCAAGTTTAGCTTTTGCGCGAAAAGGCATAACAACCCTCCAGGCTCAGTATCGCTTTCTTTGCTTGTCCGATGCAAGAGGCGGGCCTGACTCTGGGCGATGCCAGCCACGCCGCGGGCCGGTGCTAGTGGAGAGCGGACGGACCGGAGTCGTGCTGTTTCGGTTCGCCAGGCCAGCGCAAAGCGCACCCTCCAAAGGTTCCCATCGAAGAACTGAACCAGGATTTCCGTTCCGTCCCCTCCCTCCTTCGCCCGGTTTGCTTCCCTGCCGCAGAGGATCGACAATTGGTCGCTGACGAGTTTGCAGCAAGGGTTGGTAAAGACTGGGGGCAGGCTGATGAAGCACGCGCGGTACTACTGGCTGATCCTGGCGGAGAACCATCTGACCAGGCGGCTGTTTGGGGCGGCGCTGCGGCGGATCGAACGATTGCCGGTGCCAGCGGGCTAGAGAGCGCTGGCGGCAGAGGATAATCCGGCGAGGAAAGGAGAGGGCCACGGAGAGGTTTCAGCAGAACCGGTCGAGAAGGCCGGAGCCATGGGTTTCGAGGACCCTTAGAAGGCGTGGAACTGGCCCTCTCGGGGCGGATGGGGGCGGTTGAGGAGATCCAGTTCAGGAAGGCATTCAGACTCGACCAATCGTGGCTACCGGCACGGATCTGAAAGACATGCTTGCTTCGGGTGATTGGAGTATACTCGGTAGGCTGGCGAGGGCGGATCAGCGGTCTGGCCTCGTTTAGCAAAGGAGCTCAGTATGAAGAAGATCGGTACGACCTGCGCATTGGCCCTGGCCCTGTCGCTTACCTTCGGCACTACCGCCCTGGTAGCCGGACAGGCTTCCCCGAAACCCGCAGCAAAAGTCATAGCCAAGCACCCCTGGGCCAGCTTCAATGTGGGCTCCTGGGTGAAGATGAAATCGACTACCGTGATGGAGATTGCCGGCACGAAAAACACCAGCGTTCTCGAGACTAAGATGACGATGCTGGAGAAGACGGCGGAGAAGGTGGTCATCGAGACAGAAATGACGGTCATGGGACAAACGACAAAGACCAGGGCGGACCTGCCATTGAAGGCTTCCGCGGGTCGTGCAGCCGCAGCCCAGCCCGCATCGGTTCCTAAGACCGGTAGCGACACGATCACGATTGCCGGGAAGCCGCTAAGCTGCAAGACCATGGAGATCGAAACAGACGCAGGCGGCATGAAGATCCTCAGCAAGACCTGGACGTCTGAGCAGGTTCCGGGATCGCTCGTGAAAAGCGTGAGTACAACCCAGAATAGTCAGACCACGACGGAAGTGGTCGATTTCAAGGCTCTCTAAGAGTAAGACGGCTTTCTTCGGCGACTTCTTGGCACCGAACCGCCGATCACTGCATCGTCAACAGGCCAGGGTCCGACATCCAATGGCGACGACGCTCGATGCATGTTCAATTCGACCACTACATAGGCTCCGCTGGCGTCCAGGGCGAGAATGTCAACTAAGAACATGCCCCGCTCATTTTTCAAGGTTCTTGTGTTTTTCCGTGCCCAAATCTTCTCGGAAACGATCAGCCGGAACGTCGGATCTTGCGCAAGCCGCTCGGCGTCGTTGACATCCCCAGAGCCTGCGAGGCGGCTGTAGACGGACTGGCGCAACAGGTCCGCCAGCGGGAGTTGCGTGTTCCTCCCTTGCCGTGAGTCGGTCAGGTGCCGGGCGATGAGTTCGCCGAAGCCCAAACGTTCGTCCAACTCGCGCACCAGGATGAGGCCGCCATCCGACGTGACGCGCGATCCCTGGAAATCGACCTTCAACGAGGCGTTGAATGAGAGCTGAAGGGGCTGATTCTGTTTCTCACCCATCGGGTGTTGACCTCGAGAGCGTCTTCATCGCGTTGAAACCCGCATGAATAAAGGCGTCGGAGGCCATCAAGACGAGCGAGGGGAGCCTGGAGACGCAGTTGTCGGTGGCCGCGGGGCTCCACACGACGAGAGGCGGCGGCGGGGGCGGCCGTGCCCGGTGAGGTTGCGCGCACGTAGACAGCAGGTTGTTCAGGAAGACGTGGCCCTCGCGTTGGTCCACGTCCGGGCCCGTGGCGGAATGCCGGCCGAAGCGGTCGCGCCTCGTGAGATCTCGAAGAAGAAGCCGATGATGGCCCCCTCGATCCAGTTGTTCACGAACACGGCGTCGCGCTTGCCGGGCACGACCCGCCGTTCTTGTCGCAGGTCGCGGCGGTGAAGTCCTCGGCGTACTTTGCCATGTTCTCGAAGGCGCCGCCCACGGTTTGAAACGCTCCACACTCGAGCGATTGAAAGTGGAAGTCCATGTACGCCCACGGATGGTTCGCCGCCAGATACGCGAAGGACGCGCCGCCGGAGCCATCGCGCAGAACCAAGGTGCGGGTGTCGCACTGGCGGTCCCCCCTGGACGTCGGCCCGCGGACCAGAGATCCGCCCCACGAAGACAATGCGAGCAGTATTGGGGCTAGCCGGCTTGATCGCGCCGGCACGCCTGTGCCCGCCGTGTGCTAGCCTACTCAGTTCGGCAATGCCCTGGCTGCAGCATTACGACCCCCTCGGAAACGCCGCGCTTTCCACGCTGTCGGCGGCCGTCCCGGCGCTGACCCTGTTCTTTTTCCTGGCGGTCTGGCGGAGCGCCGCCTGGAAGGCCGCCCTTTACGGGTGCGCCGCCGCGGTGGCGGTGGCGTGGCTGATTTTCCGCATGCCCCCGCGCATGATCGCGGGGGCCGTCTCGAGCGGACTCGTGTTCGGCTGGTTCCGCATCACGTGGCTCGTGGTGGCGGCGATTTTCGTTTACGACATCGCGGTGGAGACGGGCCAGTTTGAGACCATGAAGCGGTCCATCGCGGGGGTCACGGACGATTCACGGCTCCAGTTGCTGCTGATCGCCTTCGCCTTCGGGGCGCTGCTGGAGGGAGCGGGCGGCGCGGGCGCTCCAGTCGCGGTCACTGCCGCGATGATGATCGGGCTCGGCTTCCCCCCGTTCCAAACCGCGGCGCTGTGCCTGCTCGCCAACTCGTCCCCCGTGGCGTTCGGAGGGCTGGGGAATCCCATACGGACGCTGGGTGCGGTCACGGGTCTGCCCGAAATGGAGTTCAGCGCGATGGCGGGCCGCATCCTGCCGCTCACAACACTCCTATTGCCGTTCTGGCTGGTGCGTATGATGGCCAAGACGCGCGAGACGCTGGCCGTCTGGCCCGGACTTGTCCTCGGCGGCGTCACCTTCGGCTCGATCCAGTTCTTCTGGTCGAACTACGTGGATTCCGCGCTGGTGGACATCCTGAGCGGCATCGGCACGCTGCTCGTCCTGGCGGTTTTTTTCGCGAAGGTGTGGCGGCCCAAGGAAGTGTGGCTGGTTCCCGGTCTCAAGCCTCCGGCCGCGCAGCCGGGCGGGGCCAAGCCCACCTTCCGCCAGACGCTCAAGGCGTGGTCGCCGTTCCTGGTCTTGTCCTTGTTCGTGGTGTTGTGGGGCGCGCCTCCCGTCGCACGTTTCCTCGACACGTTCTCCTGGAAGGCGCCGGTCCCCGGCCTCCATCTACAGGTTGTGCGGCAGCCGCCCGCGGTCGGCGCGCCGCGCCCCGAGCCGGCGTTCTACGATGTGTCCTGGCTCTCGAACGCCGGCACGGGCACGTTCCTTGCCGGCCTTCTCGTGGGACCGCTGCTGGGCCTCTCCTTCGGTGCGACCCTGCGCATCTTCCTCGGCACGCTCTTCCGGCTGCGCTTCAGCATCGTCGCCATTCTCGGCATGCTCAGCCTCGGCTACCTCACGCGCTACTGCGGCATGGACGCCACGCTCGGCCTGGCCCTGGCGCGCACCGGCGTGCTGTTCCCGCTATTCGGGACGCTTATCGGCTGGCTGGGAGTCGCGCTCAGCGGCACGGACGTCGGATCGAACGCGCTGTTCGGCAGCTTGCAGGTGATCACCGCGAACAAGCTCGGGCTCAGCCCGATCCTGATGGGAGCGGCCAACAGCGCCGGCGGCGTGATGGGCAAGATGATCGCGGCGCAATCTCTGGTGATCGCCTGCGCCGTCACCGGACAGGAAGGCAAGGAAGGCCTGCTGTTCCGCAAGGTCGCGGTTCACAGCGTAGCGCTGGCGCTGATCGTGGGCTTGATCGTGTTGATGTACGCCTACGTGTTTCCGGGTGCCATCCCCGGGGGGCGGCCGTAACGTTCTGACCGTGTGATGATGTGCTTTCGCGGGGAACCACTCCCTTACGGTCGTGGCTCGGTTCCGAGCCGCGAGCGTCAACGAGCGGTAGTCGTCCGGCGCACGTTTCCTCTGGCCCTACCACGTCCGCTGTTTTAGCAGCTCCTGAATCTGTTGCTTGGGCACCGGCAGCTTGTCGATGTTCTGTTCGAGCCACTGCGAGAAGTCCCGCTCGATCTCGGCCGCCCACCGCGTATCGATCTGGCCGGCGGTGTACTTGCCTTCCCGCAACCGCTGATGCCCGAACAGGTCGCGCAGTTGCACCACCTCGGAGGTCCGCACCACCTTCTCGGCGAGCTGCGGCGGAATGAACAGCACGCCGCCATCCCGGCCGAGCACGACGTCGCCCGGCATCACCGCCGCCTGGCCGATGCGGATCGGGATGTTGATCCCGATCATGGTCGAGTTCAGCCGCTCGCCGAGCGCGCTGAAGTGATGCGAAGGGTCGTAGAACCGCACGAACGACGTGAAGTTCTCGAGTTCCTTCAAGCCGTTGATGTCGCGCACCGCCCCGTCGTACACGATGCCGTTGCCCGAGCGCGCGTAGATCGCGTTGCCCACGTTGTCGCCGACCGACGGGCCGTCCTGCTTCAGGCCGAAGTGATCGCAGACATAGACGTCACCCGGCTGCAACATGTCCACGGGCCAGGCGTTCTGCCCTCCCTTCCGGCCGTCTTTCTTCCCCTGCTCGGCGATCACTCGATGAATGTCGGGCCGGCCCGGGAGCCACTGCGCGGTGAGCGCGCGGCCCACCAGAACCTTGCCGGGATGAATCGAGAGCCACCCGTCCTCGTACTGGTGATTGAATCCCTCGTTGCGCAGAACCGCCCACGCTTCCTCGAGAGTGACGTTCCGCATCCGCTTGAGAATCTCGTCCGGGACCTTCGGGCGGCCGTCCGCAAAGCGCTCCCCTTTCCATTCCGGCGTGTATTGAATGAGCGCCTCCCTGGTCAGGATGCCCGGCTGGCCGGCGGCGCACGCCGCCAGAAGAAGGGCCGCCGCCGCGGCACAGTAATGCGTCTTCGCCTTGTCCACCTTACACTCCTCGCGATGGTTCGAACCACGGCGTGCCCGGCACCTGCGCCTTGCGCGCGGCCGCTTCGTCCATCTCCACCCCGATGCCCGGCCGCTCCGGGATCGAAATGAATCCTTTATCGATGATTTCGCCTTCCTTGACCCAACTCCGCCACAGTGCCAGCGAGTCGATCCAGTGCCACTCCAGGACCAGAAAGTTCGGAACCGCCGCGCAGACATGAGCCGAAGCCATGGTGCCGATGGGAGAGGTGACGTTATGCGGCGCAAACGGTACGTAGTAAGTGTGCGCCATGTCCGCGATCTTTCGGCCCTCGAGCAGCCCGCCTACTTTCTGGAGATCCGGCATAATGATGTCCACCGCGCGCTTTTCGAGCAGCTCGCGGAACCCGTGCCTGAGGTACAGGTTCTCGCCGCAGCAGATGGGCGTGCTGGTGGATTGCCGTATGTCGCGCATGGCGTCGACGTTTTCCGCCGGGACGGGTTCCTCCAGCCACATCAGCTTGAACGGTTCGAGTTCCTTCGCCACCCGCTTGCCCGTGGTGGCGTCATAGCGGCCGTGCATGTCCGCCGCCAGATCGATCTGTTTGGGGTAGAGTTCGCGGGTGAACGCGACCTTCGCCAGCATGTGCTCGATCTCGCCGTTGGAGGCGGTCCAGTTCACGCGGTCGAAGCGGGCCGGATCCGCGAAATTGTCCAGGTCGATCTTTACCGCGGTGAAACCCATCTCCTGGATCTGCCGCGCCCCGGCCTTGGATTGCTCCCCGCCCGGGTTGCGGCCCGAGTCGCAATACAGCCGCACGCGGTTGCGCACCTGGCCTCCGAGCAACTGGTAGACCGGCAGACCTAGCGCCTTGCCGGCGAGATCCCAAAGCGCGATTTCAACGCCGGAGAGCGCCGCGACGTACTGCCCGGCCTGCGCGCCGGCGAAGATCCCCATCGTCCGCGCGCGCTCGAAGAGAGCCTCGACGTTCAGGGGATCCTGTCCCATCATCAGGAAGCGGAATTGGCTGACGAGTGGCGCCCCGCCCCGCACGGCGTCGGTGGCCTCGCCCTGCCCGACGATCCCCTGGTCCGTGTACACGCGAATGTGAAGCTGGTGGCCATGGACGCGCACCTCGGCGGTGCGGATGTCCGTAATCTTGAGCTTCGGCCGGCGGTAGGGCGAGCTGGCGGTCTGGACGGCCCTCGCCAGCGCGGGAAGCCCAAGAGCGCCCGCCAGGAACCCCCGCCGGGTGCCGCGGTTTTTCGAAATCGGCATAGGAACCAGGGTACCGCAATGGAAGTCGCCGGGTGCCGCGAGGCCGCAACACTGGCCGTTTGGAAGGCCCACGTGCTGGCGTATCCCTTTTTCGGGTCCGCGCCCTGCTGCAAGCAGGCGCCCCAGAGAAGGATATCGCCCGAGGTCCAGTCGTCGCCGTTGGCGTCATACTGGCGCACGACGCTCCAGAGGCCGGTCTGCACTCCCGCCAGCGTGCCGGTGACCAGGAACCGCCGCCGCCGGTTCTGTGTTCGATCTGAACGCGAACGGGGGCACCGTCGAACGCGTCGTCGTACTCGATGTCGAACTCCAGTTGCAGCCCGGAGAGGCCCCTCCGCGGCAGATGCTTGAGGCGCGGCTGGTTGAAGAAGTCGTAGGCGCTGTAGAGCCACAGAACCGCGAAAGCCTCGGCCGCCAGGAAGATCCCCGAGATGGAGACACCCGTCCGGGTGGCGTCGTGGATCGTGGTGGTGGCGGCGCGCCCGGCGAAGCCCTGCAACTGGAGGTTGCGGCGGGGGCCGAAAATATGAAGCGCTTCGGCCGCCGTTTAGGTGTATACTGATGCGGATGCGGGGAGCCCAAAGGGGAATGCCGCATGACAAGTGCTGGATCACCTATCGGAGGTTCCGTAATGGTGCAGCTCCTTCTTGCATTCGCAGTCCTCTCCTTCTGGCATGCGTCGGCCGCCGACAAAAAGAAGCCGCCCAAGGCCGAGCGCGGAGTAACCATGGCCGTCGTGCATATTACTGAGATGCTCGACGTGTTTCCGCTGCCCGGGCGGTTGGTGAGCGTTCACGCTGTCAATACCGTCGAGCATGGCAAGCCAGTAAAGAACATTCGGGGTATCATCGTGCAGGACGCGGACCCCACCTGGCACGTCACGTTTCCCGACGAGGCGCCAGTTCCAGCGCAGGACTCTAACATGGTTGTGGCATCCACGAAGGTAGACTTCTTCCTCGCAGCATCTGAAGCGGGCCTTCCTATCGAAATGAAAATCATAAACGATCATGGGAAGCTGATCCTCCACATGCGCTATCTGTTCGCGAACGCGCTACGAACCGGCCGGGTTCTGCGCTTCGCCAAGGGGGAAACACGACTACAATGCTTTCGTCCGGACAATTTGGATCAGCCCACCTTCGAAATCCATTACACCTTCGGCGATAACGCGGCTGTGCGATGGGACTCCGCGCAATCCAAGTTAGTATGGAGCGGATTCACGGCTGAGGCGGAGACACCGCGCCCCAGCACCGAAGCCTCTCCGAAGTAGGGACTGATCGAAAGTTGGCACACGAAGCGCAATCGCGGGTGGTCGCGGGGCAGATTTGACCGCCGGAGACGCCGCACTTGGAGCCGCCTGATACTACCAACATTGTCTGGCAGGTATACACAGCGTCTTAAATAATGCAATACCAGGTACTGGGGAGCACAGCACCAATGCCCGGGCCGAAGGGTGGCGCCGATCCGCTCGAAGACCGACGGCGGCGAGCATTGGCGTTGCGGAAGACCGGCTTGTCTCTCAATGAGGTCGGAGGGCGGATTCATTGTGCGCCCAGTTCTGTGATGCGGTGGGTCAACGCTTGGCGGCGAGGCGGCTCTAAGGCGTTGCTGGTGGCCATGGACCCGCACGTCGCCGGTGCGGATGTCCGTAATCTTGAGCTTGGGCCGCCGGTAGGGCGAGCTGGCGGTCTGGACGGCCCTCGCCAGCGTGGGAAGCCCAAGCGAGCCCGCCAGGAACCCCCGCCGGGTGCCGCGGTCTTTCGAAATCGGCATAGGAACCAGGGTAGCGCAATGGAAGTCGCCGGGCGCCGCCGGTTGTGTGTTCGATCTGAAAACCACGCGGCGCTGGTGTAGTGCGTCATGCAGTTTGACGGTTATTCGCAACCGCGGGCGTCGAGATGTCCGGAACGGATCCGCAAGCGGAAGTCTCGACGCGGCACACACGAGTGCGTGCGCCACAAGAAGGGGGCGCGGCGTCAGGGCCGGAAGGGGTAGGCGCCCGGCGAGCGCGCGTCCTCCTCGCTCCAGCCCAGGAGCTTGCGGACGTCCGCGGGGAGCAGCTCGCCTCCCGGCGTTGGCGGAAGCGCGTGCAGCAGCTCGTAGCGGCCGAGGTCCGGGCCCTTGAAGATCGAGCGCGGAGTCCGATCGAGCTGCCGTCCAGTGGCCTCGAACGGCGGCGCCAGCTTGCGGAACTCGTCGAGCGACCCGAGCCTGGAGACGCAGGTGTCGGTGGCCGCGGGGCTCCACACGATGAGAGGCGACGGAGCGGCGGTCGGGCCCGGCAAGGTTGCGCGCACGTAGACGTTGGCGTCGACCTCTTTCGCCTGCGGGCGCTGGAGCTTCGCGCAGAGCGACCCCGGTTGCTCGAACTGCAGCAGCGGCCCGCGGTAGGCCTCGCTCGCAACCAGCAGGTTGTTCACGAACACGTGGCCCTCGCGCTGGTCCACGTCCGGGCCCGTGGCGGGATGCCAGCCGAAGTGGTCCCCCGTCGCGCTCCGCTCGGTGCGCCCGAAGGATGCCGGCGTGTCCACGAAGGTGTTGTTGTACACGCGCGCGTCCGCGGAGTTCAGCACCCAGAGGCCCCTTCCGCAGCGAACGAAGACATTGCCCGCCACGGTCGCCCCTCGTGAGATCTCGAAGAAGAAGCCGACGAGCGCCCCCTCGATCCAGTTGTTCACGAACACAGCGTCGCGGTTGCCGACGTCGTACCAGATGCCGTTGGAGTAGGGCTGCTCAATGATGAGGTTGTCGCGGCACGTGACGCGGCGGGTCTGGTTGAAGATCTTGATCGCGGCCGGGTAGTAGCCGGTGAGCTGCTCGATGTTGTTCCGCCGGACGATGTTCCTCTCCAGGAGGACGTCGGACGACGCCATGACGTAGATTCCTTCCGTGCTGGTGTCGCTGACGAGCGAGTTCCGGATGACGAGGCCGTCCCCGCGGAAGTAGCCGGCCACGCGCGAGCAGTAGGTGATGGTCACGTTCTCGAGCACCGTACCCACCACCTCCTTGCCGAAGGTGGCGGGATCCGCTGGACCCACGGGCTCGTCAGTGGGCTCTTCGGCGGCGGTGAAGCGCTTCTTGCCCTCCACCTCGAGCGCGCGGTAGGCGTACTGGGTGAACGTGATCCCGCGGATCACCGGGCCCTTGCGATCCGAGGTCTTGCCGTGGGCCGGACCACTGGTTCGAACCAGCGCGCTGTCGAAGGCGGTGATCTCGACCAGCCGATTGGTGGGATCGACGCCGATGTACACGTAACCGCCCTGGTAGTCGATGTAGAAGGAATGGGCGTCGAGCTCTCCCTCCCAACCCGCCGACCTCAGCAGCTCGCCGTCCACGAACACCATGTCGTTGTTGAAGCGGTGCAGCGGCGTCAGCATGCCCTCGCGGTTGCGCCGCCACCAGCCCTGGGGCGCGGCCGGGAACAGCCGCGTCCAGGAGGTCCGCCAGACGTTGTTGCGCAGCGCCTCCCACTTGGTCGCGACCTCGGTGCCCTTGAGGATCGGCCGTTCGTCGGCGTAGGGCTGCAGCGCGATGCCCTGGTTGAGGATCAGGCCGCCCGTGCGGTAGACGCCTCCGCGCATCACGATCGCGTCGCCCGTGACGACCCGCTCGATGGCCGTCTCCAGCGTCGTCGGTTGTTCGAGCGCCGTCCCCGGGGAGTCGGCCTTTCCGTCGGGGGCGACGTAATAGACGTGCGCGGCCTTCGGGATCTCGTAGCGCCGATCGATCGGACCGTAGGGCCCGCCGGACGGCTGCGCGTACCCCGGCGCGGCCGCGAAGAGAAGAGAAGAGAGGAAGAGGCAGTAACGAAAGCATGGTGCCGTTGGTTGAACCAGACGCATCTCGTGTCCTTTCCAGGCGAATCAGCTCATCAGCAAGAAGCTAATGGATACTATACGCAACCGGCAGCGCGCTGTCACCCCCCTGCCGGGTCTTTGGTTTCGGCGGCGTTGCACGCGACCACAGGGCCGCGGATTCCCGCGGCAATCGTCGAACAGGTCGGGCGCGTAGCTCAACTGGCAGAGCAACCGACTCGACAACATTTGTCTTGACGGATGCTGGCGCGATCGACATCAAGTCGGAAGGCCTGATCGACATCGTCGGAATCCGCACCCTGCCACTGTACTCGCTTTATGGGCACAGCCGCATGCCGGGCGAAGCGCTGAGAGCGCAGCGCCGGAGGTAGCGCCCCCGCCCCAGCACCCAGTGGTATTGCTTTGGCCCGGCGGCGCTCCAGGCTCGGAAGGCAAGAGCGACGAAGAGAAAGTCAGGGCGCAGGGGAGCGACGGCCACCGGGACTGCGGTGATTGTGGCGCCGGGCGGGAGCTACCGTGAGCTTTGGATCACGCACGCGGGCTACCGGGTGGCGGAATGGCTTAGCCAGCACGGGATTGGCGGTTTGGTGCTCAAGTACCGACTGCCGCGAGAAGCAGGATCGGGCTACACGATCGAGGGAACTGCGTTGGGCGACATGCAGCGTGCGATCCGGACGGTCCGCGCCCGCGCGGCGGAATGGGGAATCGACCCGCAGCGGGTCGGGGTGATGGGTTTCTCCGCCGGTGCGGACCTGGCAGGGCTTGCCGCCACGCATTACGACGACGCGGTGAAGCATGTTGCAGACGACATCGATCGACAAAGCGCGAAGCCCGCATTCCAGGCGTTTCTTGCGTGTGGCGGAGAGGACCAGGTCTCGGTGGGCATCCGGGCTCCATGCGGCAAGAGGATCGGTGGTTGAATTGATGCCGCGGAGGTCTTGTTGGAGGGAGAGGAGGCGGAATTCGCGGCGGGGCGCGCTTACCACGGCGCGAGAAGGGTGTGAGATCGCGTTTAGCGGCGGCTGAGGATGGTGAGGTTGGGGACTGCGGAGTAGTCCGGCGCGTTGTGCGTCACCAAGGGCGCAGCGTAAAGCAACGCTGTTGCGGCGATCCAGGCGTCCGACGCCTGGATCCGCCGACCGCCGGCCCTTGCTGCGACCATCACTGTTGGCCACCTGAGGATGAGGTCACGAGAGGACGGGACCGAAGCGAAGCGATTCATGAACTCACGAAAGCGGCTGGTGCGTTCAGGGCCCCAGTTGGCCAGCAGGACCCATTGCTCAAGCTCGGCTTCGGTCATGAATGAGATCAGCAGTTGGCGGCCGGCAAGATATGGCAGATAGTGCTGCGCCCTGGAATCATTCTTGAAGAGAAACGAAACGACGTCGGTGTCGACTACACACGGGGTCATGCAGCGCGATCAGTCCGGAGGTGACCTCGCCATTCGTGAAGCGCGGTGAGGAAGTCCTCGATGGATTCGCTTTCCGGCCAGAAGTCGCCCAGAAGTTCGCGCGGGTCGCTCGGAAAAACGGTGCCCTGTTCGGCGACGAGTTCCTCGATGGACGGATGACCTTCCCGCGCGTATTGGTCCGCTACGGACTGATGCCCGCCCCGATTCTCCATGGCTGCGCTCCCGACACAACAAGTCTACCAAGCCCGGCATCCGTGTGCTCGACTCCGGGCAGCAGCGGCCGCCAACTCGGCACTTGGCGGGTTTGAGTGCTGTCAGCGGCTGAGGAGTGGCTGCTGGCAGAGGGGGAGGGCGGAGAGGGCGCGGTCGATTTCGGCGTCGATCTGTGGTTCGGGGATGGGGGTCTCGAGGATGAGGGGGATGTGTTCGGGGATCAGGTGGGCAACCTCGCGGAAGGCTAGGATGGAGCCGAAGGAGAGGGGGTCGTGGTTGCTTCGAGTGTTCACCTCGCTGACGTGGACCTGGCGGAGGCGGGCGCCGAAGGCTTTCAACATGAGGTAGGCCTCGGTCATGGTGCTGTCGACCTGCTTTGCGTGGCCGATGTCGAAGCAGAAGGATGCGCGGGGAAATCGCGAAAGACGGCGGAAAGCTCGTTGGCGGTGCGGCCGATGGGCTTGCGTTTGTCGGTGTTCGCGATCGAAGGGAGTCTTCGAGGTGATCGATTCTACCGGAGAACGTGACATCATGTATACACAGAGGTACATATGCAGGCGGTCAGAGTCGGGGTTCGGGAGTTTCGGCAGAGGCTGGCGTCGTTCTTGGAGGCCGATGCTCCCGTGGCGATTACCCGGCATGGCGAGACGGTTGGATTCTACATTCCGACGCGCAGGAAGCCGAAGGATGAGGATTTGACGGCGTTGAGGACCGCCGCCGCTCGACTCGAGGCCATGTTGGAGGCTGCGGGCGTGGCCGAGGACGAGCTTGTGGAGGAGTTCAAGAGAGCGCGCCGGCGCAACCGCAAACAATGATGGTCGCCCTCGACGCCAACATTTCTTTGGCATCGGGATCGCGACATGGACAATAGCGGGCGAGTTCGTGGTATGAGCTGCGGGAGGGGATTCTCCAGGCGGGGCGGCGGAGGCTTGTGAGGGAGAGGTTGCGGTAAGCTTGGGGGAGCGATGACGGAGAGGATTCGGATGGGGACATTCCGATTGTCCTTGACCGCATCGATTCCTATGGGGCTGAGATCGAGCGCACCAGTTACCTGGTGTCCGATCGTTCCTTGGAGTACAGTGTTATTAATCCGGCCATAAGTAGGTAGACATCGAGTATAATGGGGTATGACCCGACGAGATGGCCGGTCTTTGGATCACAAGGCGCTGGAAGAGATCCGGACCCGAGCGGTGGAGCAGGTTC
>JBEKWU010000127.1:0-13719 GCA_049512775.1 Bryobacteraceae bacterium | reverse complement strand
GCATTCAGATTGCAAGGTCTGGCGAGACCATTTTAGTGGCTACACATGGAACTCGAATTGCAGGCCAACTTGCTCCAACGACGGGAGTAATGCTACGGCAGGCTCAGGAACTTCGGACTAGAGCGAGACGCCACGAACCCACCCAGCGCCTCTCCGTCGTTTGCACGATAATCGACAGAATGAAGGCCGTTGCCGCAGTTGGAGTGGCCGCCCTTGTGCTGCCGCTCCTTTTCGGAGGTGGACCGCCGCCGGGCGAACCCGGGCTGCTGTTCTATTTGTCGGGGGATCGCGGGCTCACCGCCGATTATGCGGCGGGCGGCGATCCGGCGCCGAACTTCGCCAACGATGAGGTGAAGATCGTCGCCGGCGGCGCCAAGGGTTCCTACATTCAGTGCGGGCACCACCAGGTGCTTTCCTATTGGGCCCCGGGCAACATCTATGCGCAGCGCGGCACGCTGTCGTTTTACTGGCGCTCGCGGGAAGCGGTGGGCGAGACGGAATTCCCGGTCTTCCGCGTGGGTTATGGCGATCACTCGAGCTGGGACATGGTGTGGCTGCGCATCGACTACAACGGCAAGCCCGGTTTCGCTGCATTCGTGACCGATGTGAACCTGGGGCGGACAAGGGTTTCGCACGCCATGGCGGCGTTCCCGAAGCCGGACGAGTGGCTGCACCTGGCGCTCGCCTGGGATGAGACGCGCGGCATTCGCTTCTACGTCAACGGAAGGATGGTGGCGGAGACGCCGGCCACCGGCATGTTCGACGCGGCGCTGGATCAGTTCGGCCCGCATTCGCGCGCCATCAACCCGATGCAGGTCGAGAGCGCCTACAACTTCGACCGGGGCGGCGACATCGACGAGATCCGGATCTACGACCGGATGCTTTCCGGCGACAACATTGGGGCGCTGGCGCGCGGCGAGGCGCCGCGAACGATTCCGGCGCTCGAGCGGAGCCTCGAATCGACCCAATGGCGCCAGGAGTGGTGGTATCGCTACGGCTGGAACCGGCGGAACGATGTCCCGCCCGCTCTGGAGTCTCTGCACACCACCATCCGCAAGGTGGAGATCCACGACGTTTATGACCTGAAGCGCTGGTGGTGGAAGGCAACCGACGGCATTCGGGAGACCACTTGGCCGGGCGTCTACAACCGGTCGCGCCTGCCCGGCCGCAACGACTATTTCCAGTTGCCGGACTGGGACTGCTACTCGCTGTCGGGCAAGTCGGTGACCTTCTTCATGCCCGACGAGCCGTGGAACCACCTCGAGATTTCGGGCGGCGCGTGGGGCGTCATGACGCTGAACGGCGGGAAGAACCTCTTCGATCGGCCGCGCGGGCAGGAGCGGACCTTTCACCGGCTGGATCGCGCCGTCAGAGGCCAGAAGATCCGGTTCACCAACGTGGAGCAGGAGACGCCGATCGGGGAGCTTTCCGCCTACTACGTGCACCCCGGAAGGGAGCCAGACGGCATCGCGCAGCTCAAGTACAAGCTGACCGGCAAGGTGGAGCCGGACAACCCCACCTTGAAACCGTTGATCGAGTTCATCGACGGCCGTTACCCGCCGGACGAGCGGATGACTATGGTCGCACTGCCCGCCGGCGCTCCCAGAACCTCTCGCGGAGGGGCGCAGACCGGTCTGCCGCTGGTGCACATCCTGATTCCGTGCGATTTCCGCGAGGCGCGCGGCGGTTTCTCGTATACCTGGGAGAACATGGCGGCCGGTCTGGACGGCATCGCGATCGATCTTCCATCGCTCCAGGTGAAGCTGACGGACGGGGGGCGCTTCCCGCTGAACATTCAGGTGAAAGACCCGCTCTGGCCGATGCGGAACATGCTCGACTTCAGCTTCTCGGTGAGACCCGGAGAGCCGCGCACGCTCTGGCTGGACACGCGCGATCGCATTCTGCCCAACGGCAAGAGCCTGTACCTGACCGTCGCCGGCGCGGGCGCCGATTTCGGCCCCGAGGCACTGGAGGGCGCCGAGGTGCGGCTCATTTTCAAACCGTGGAAAGAAGCGGCCAAGGAGCATGAACTCGACCGCTTCACGCAGGTTCGCGACAACTACGCGCAGTTTGTCGAGGAGCACACCAACACCAAGCGCCTCCGCCTGTTCGCGCGGTTCGACGCGGACATCACCGACCTGTTGCGGGTGAATCCGGACCACTATCCGGGGCGCAACTACTGGTACGACGCCAACAAGGAGCAAGCCAAGCCGGCGTTCCGGCAGCCTACTCCTCCGGAGGGCGTTCCGCTGTGGGCCTTTCGACAGGTCGAGACCCTGCGCTACCTGAAGCGCTTCGTCAACTGGTACATCGACAACCGGCAGATCGAGAACGGAGAGTTCGGCGGCGGGCTCTCGGACGACGGCGACCTCACCAACTTCTGGCCGGGCGCGGCGCTGATGGGGTCTGCGCCCGAGAAGATCCGGGCCTCGCTGCTGAAGGAGCTGGACGCGTTCTATGCCGAGGGCATGTTCACCAACGGCCTCTCGACCATCCAGACCGACGAGCTGCACAGCTACGAAGAAGGCATTCAGGCGCTGGGGCAGTCCCTGTTGCTGGACTTCGGTAGCCCCAAGCAGCTTGAACGGGCCATGGATACAGCCCGCCGGCTGGAATCGCTGACGGGCGTCAACGCGGCGGGCCACCGGCACATCAAGACGTGCTACTTCAGCGGCGCGAAGATGTCGGAGGAGGGCGTTTGGGGATGGTCGAAGCCGCCGTCCTATCTCATTCTTCATCCGGCGCTCGAGCTGGTCCGGTTCAACGGTTCGTCGGCGGCCCGCAAGCTGATCGTCGAACTGGCGGATGGCTTGCTGGCGCATCGGAAGTTGGGCCAAGACGGGACGTACTCGGTGCACTCAACCATCAACTTCCGCACGGACGAGGACATCGACACCGGAATGGGCCGGTCCTGGCCCGCGCTCTGGGCCGCCTGGCGCTGGACCGGCGACACGAAGTACCTTCAGCCGTTCCTCGATGCCGGACCGGCCTCGCTGAGAACGATCCCGGCGAACGCGCTGGACACGCTGGACCTCCGGAACACGTGGGGCCGGCAGATCGTGCCGTCAACCGCAGCCGACCTGCAGCTCGCCTGGCAGGTGAGCGGCGACACGCGATTCCTGGAGCAGCTCTACGGGAACCAGATTGAGGCGGCCGCGCTGCGGGAGTACATCAACACCGAGGGGAGCCTATGGATCGACCGCGTCGGCGTGCAGAACGCCGAGCTTCAGCGGGCCCGGCTGGGCGGCATTGCGCTGGTGCGGAACTCCATCTTTCCGGGGCACGTGGTCAGTTGGAAGTTCGAGGCTCCCGCCAGCGACGAGAGTGTCGCGATCTTGATTCCCGAATCGACGCCGGAGCGCGTGCAGATCATCGCCTACAACCTGGATCGGGCGCCGGTGAGAGCGCTCATGACGGGTTGGGATGTGGAGCCCGGCAAGTGGGAGATGACGCAGGGCGGTTCCAGCACCCGCACGATCGACTTCGAACGCACCAAGGAGGTCGCGATCACCTTCGCGCCGCAGGCGGTCACGGAGATCCGCCTGCGGCTGGTCGCCAGGGGCGTTCCGTACTGGTCCCGGCCGGACCTGGGGATCACCGGGGAGGACATCCGCGTGGACGGCAGTCGCATGCAGGTGACGGTCCACAGCCTCGGCGCCGTGGACGCGCCCGCATCGCGCGTGGTATTGCGGGATCGGGCGGGCCGCGTCGTGGCCAGCGCGAGTGTTCCCGCGCTGAGGGCGCCGGCGGACCTCATTCCCAAGACCGCCGATGCCGTACTGTCTCTCCCGGCAAACGCGGACTGGAAGGGAGGCAGCGTGACGGTGGAGAGCAGCGGCGATCTCCCCGAGATCACGCTGCGCAACAATCGAGTGGAGCTGTGAAGCATGCCAATAGCAAAGACCAAGCAAGAACTTCTCGACAGCATGGAATTGGAGTTCCGGCTGCTGAAAGAGATCATCGAAGGGCTTGGCGACGAGCAGATGACGGCTCCGGGAGTTTGCCATAAATGGTCAGTGAAGGACGTGCTGGCCCACCTGGTGGAATGGGAGAGGATGTTCTTCGGCTGGTACGAGGCGGGCCTCCGGGGCGAGAAACCCAAAACTCCGGCGGATGACTTGAAGTGGAGTCAAACGCCAGTCCTGAACGAACGCATCTACCAGAAGTGGAAAGATGTGCCGCTAGCTGCGGTGCTTCGCGACCTGGATGCGAGTTACAGGAGAATACTGAAACTCACGAAGGCTCTGCCCGAGAAACAGCTTTTCCAGAAGGGCCTATACTCCTGGTTGAGCGTATTGCCGTTGTCGAGATGGATCGCGGCTGCTAGCGGCAGCCACTATCGCTGGGCCAGAACTCGCATCCGCCGGTGGAGGAATCAGTCCGCTCGACCGCCTACGGGACGCGCGGGGAAGCCCCGCAGCCGGTGTCGCTGAAGCGGCGGAGGGAGCCTGGCGGGAACCGCCACTCGGGGGTGGCGAGGGGGCCGTCGCCGTCGATGACATACCACGGGGTTTGCGGAGCGCCCGGGTTCCGGAGCACGTGGATATCCTGGGCGGGCATGTAGCTCTGGGCCAGCAGCACGGCGCGCCGGCCGGCGGCGTCCTCGGCTACGTCGACGACCAGCACGGCGTGACCCGGAAAGCCGCCCTGGATGAAGACGTCCCCGGCCTGGATGCGCCGGGGATCGGGCACGCGCTCCAACTCGCGGGCGAGCGAGAAGGAACCGGCGTAGTCGAACACCAAGTCCAGGTAGCGGCGGAAGGAAGCATAGCTCGCATCCGGCTGCGCGCGCCGCTCCCAGGAAACCGCGTTGCCGCGAATGCGCGGCCGCATTCCCTCACGCCAGGCGGACCAGCGCGCGGGTGCGCCGCTGGTGAACCGGAAGCAGATCCGGTCCTCCGCTCGGGCGGCGCGCAGATACTCGGCGCGCAGCCGGATCACGGCATCCGCGCACTGCTGGCGATCGCGCGCGCCCACGTCCACGTCCAGCACCAGGTAGTGCGCTGTCTGGTTCGCCTTCAGCCTGCCGTCGAACAACCGAACCGGCGGCTGCCCCGGCTTGACGGGCAGACCGCGGAGCCACTCCGCAAAGCTCCCCGACGGCGCGGGAACGCGGCGGAAACCGGCCGGCGGAGCGATGCGCGTTTCGATGGTTTCGTGGGTAGCGGAGGCAAGCCACGGATAGAGCGGGGCGCCCTGTCCGTAAACGGGCGTCGTTCCGGCAACAAAAACGCCGATCAGAGGCCAAGTCGTTCCGAGTCTCACAGCTTCGCGATGATAGCTCTCGCTTGCTCGACGACGCAAGGAAGGGCGGCGGCGACGGCGGGGTGCATGGGGCCGCCGAGGGTGAGGCAGTCGGCGGCTTCGACGGCGACGATCACGACTTCATTCGGGACGGGGAGGCCGAGGTTGCGGGCGAGGGCCAGGGCGTCGAAGAGGCCGGTGCCGTGGGCTGAGTTTCCGGGGGCGGCGCGCACGTCTTGCTCGCGCACCTCGAAGATGGTGCCGGGGGCGGCGCGGCCGGTTTGCACGGTGTCGATCACCACGAGGCGGGAAACGTTGGTCACGTAATCGAGCAGGTGGAGGCCGGACTCGGAACTCTCGACCACCTCCACCTCGTCGGGCGGAAACAGCTTCGCCAGCTCTCGGGCGGCCAGGAGGCCCAGGGCGTCGTCGGCGAGGATCTCATTACCCAGCCCCAGGACTCGAACCCTGGCGGTCATGCATCAGGCCCGGCGGATGGCGCCGTCGGAGTCGCGCTCGAGGATGCTGAGCGTTTCGCCGTTGCGACCGCGCACACGCACCGAGAGCGGCATCGAGCCGGGCAGCGAATGGGTAGCGCAGCCGAGGCAGGGGTCGTAGGCGCGGAAGGCCATCTCGACCATGTTGAGCAGGCCCTCGGAGACCTGCTTGCCAGAGAGGACCCCTTTGGCGGCCTTCTCGACGCTCATGGCGATGCGGGCGGCGTTGTTCTGGGTGGCCACGATCAGGTTGGCCTTGGTGATCAGGCCGCGTTCGTCGGTCTGGTAGTGATGGATGAGGGTGCCGCGGGGCGCCTCGACCACGCCGACGCCTTCCGTCGGGACGGCGGTGGGAATGGTGCGCACGTTGGGGTCGATGATCTCGGGGTCATCGGCCAGCTCCTTCATGCGCTCGGCGGCGTAGAGCAACTCGATCACGCGCGCCCAGTGATTGGCGAGCGTATGGTGCACGGGCTTGCCGAGCGTGCCGATGTACTTCTCGTAGGCTTGCTGGGCCAGCGGCGTGGCCATGCGGTCGGCCACGTTCAGGCGGGCCAGCGGGGCAACGGAATAGACGCCGCTCTCGGCGCCGTCGGTGAAGCCTTTCCAGCCGGGAGATTTCAGGTAGCAGAACTTCATGTAGCTCCACGGCTCGACGCGCTCGGCGATGTAGTCGAGGTACTTCTCGGGAGCGAACTTCACGGTTTCGTTGCCCTCGGGCGAGACCACGCGCAGCGAGCCGTCGTAGAAGTTGACCTGGTTGTGGTCGTCGACCAGGCCCATGTAGTACGTGCGGTGCGTGAAGAAGTCGGCGAGGATGAGGTTGACGTAGTCGGAGTTCTTCAGGACGATGTTGTCGAAGACTTCGAGGGTGAACTGGGCGAACTCGACGGCCTCGGCGGCAACGGTCTGGAAGCGCACCTGATCGGCGGCGGTGAGGCGCTTGGCGACTCCGCCGGGCAGGCCGAAGACCGGGTGACCGGCTTTGCCCGCGGCGAGCGAGGTAAGCTCGCGCAGCCTGCGGCGCATCGAGATGACTTTCTTGCCGACCTCGACGCCGACCTTGGCGATAACGCCCAGCACGTTGCGCTCGGCGGGGGGCGCGGTGGGCCCGACGACGAAGTCCGGGCCACCGAGGAAGTAGAAATGCAGCGCGTGGTCCTCGGCCATGAAGGTCGAGTAGACCAGCTCGCGGATCTTACGGCCGGCGGGCGGGGGCGTGACCTTATAAAGGTTGTCGAGCGCGCGGGCGGAGGCCACGTGGTGGGCGGTAGGGCAGACGCCGCAGATGCGCGAGGTGATTTGCGGCATGTCCTCGGCCGGGCGGCCCTGAGCGAACTTCTCGAAGCCGCGCAGCTCGGGCACCTGGAAGTAGGCGCGCTCGACCTGGCCGGCGTCGTCGAGGAAGATATCGATCTTGCCGTGGCCCTCGAGGCGCGTGATGGGGTCGATGGTGATTCTTCGTGTGCTGGTTGATTCTGGCATGGGCGGCCTCCTATAACCTCTTGCGCTGAAGCTCGGAAACCGGGAGCGAGTAACGGTAGAACGTTCCCACCGGATCGGGGATCCCGGCGAGGATGCTCACGATCTGGTCCTCGTCATTGCTGTCGGCGGCCGAAGCGATGGCCGAGAGCACCTTCCCGCCGTAGTCGCGGACGCGGGAGGTGGGGCCGAAGCAGCCGGTGCAGGGCATATTGCCCTCGATGCAGCGGGACCCGCAGCCGGAGCGCGTGGCCGGGCCGAGGCAGAGCAGCCCTTGAGTGAGCAGGCACTTCTCCTGATCGATGAGAATCTCGTGGGGGCGCTTGAACTCGGAGATGGCCAGCCGCTCGGGCTTGGTGTCTTTGCGCGGGCAGTCCAGGCACAGGGCCTGGTCGGGCGCGAGCACCGCTCCCTTTTCCGGCAGTTTGCCCGCGAGCAGCGCCGCGACGGCGTCGGCGAGCAATTGCGGCGTGGGCGGGCAACCGGGGATGAAGTAATCGACGTCGATCACCTGGTGGAGCGCTTGCACGGTGTCGAAGAAGCCCGGCAGCGTGAGGGTGTGGCCGTTGTCGCGGTGCGTGGTCTCGGGGACGACGCCTTCGGCGTTCACGGTGCTCGGCGACTCCTGGTAGACGGTTTGGAAGACGCCGGCGCGGTTGGAGAAATTGGCCAGGCCCGGAATGCCGCCCATCTGGGCGCAGGCCCCGACGGCGATGACTGTCTGCGCTTTGCGGCGCAGCAGGTGGGCCCATTCCTCCTGCTCGGTGGTGCGGATGGCGCCGTTGATGAAGGCGGCCGCGATCGAGCCGTCTTCCATGGCCTCGACATCGGCTTTCTTGAAATCCAGCGCCACGGGCCAGAGCACGATATCGACGGCGGCCACTACGTCGAGAATGGATTCGGCGAGATCGACAACCGCTTCTTCGCAGCCGCCGCAGGAGGCGCACCAGTAGAATGCGACCTTGGGTTTCATGAAACGGCCACCTCCTCGACGGGCGCGTTCCAGTGGAGCGGTCCGAGCGCCCGGACTTTCTCGACCATGTCAATCATGACCGTCCGCAGGCGGTCGCCTTCGGAGGCGGAGATCCACTCCAGGCGGAAACGGCCGTCTTCGATGCCCATCTCCTTGACCACCCGCTTGAGCAGGTGGAAGCGGCGCAGGCATTTGTAGTTGCCTTCCTGGTAGTGGCAGTCGCCGGGGTGGCAGCCGCCGATCAGGACGCCGTCGGCGCCGTCGGCGAAGGCCTTCAGGATGAATTGCGGGTCGAGGCGGCCCGAGCACATCACGCGGATCACGCGCGCGTTGGGCGGGTACTTCATGCGCGAGGTGCCCGCCAGGTCGGCCGCCAGGTAGGTACACCAATTACAGAAGAATGCGACGATCCTCGGTTCAAAGGCAGTTGCTTCTTGGTTCTTGGCTTCCTTGACGGTTTCAAGCATGGACAAGCACTCCTTCGATTTCTTCGAACAGCTCATCGTCTTCGAACATGCGCTGCTGGAGCGACCCGGAGGGGCAGGCTGCCACACAGGTGCCGCAACCCTTGCAAAGCACCGGGTTGACCTCCGCTCTATTATCCTCTCGAAAGCTTATCGCGGAATAGGGGCATAAGGGAATACAGGTTTTGCAGCCGGAGCACTCTTCCTCGATCACGTAGGCGCAATTCGGCTCCTGCTCGACGTATCCGGCGCAAATCAGCGCCAGGGCTTCTGCGGCGGCGGCACCAGCCTGCGCCACGGTGTCCGGGATATCCTTGGGGCCCTGGCAGCAGCCGGCCAGGAAAATGCCGTCGGTGAAGGTGTTTACGGGGGCGAGCTTGGGGTGGCGCTCCTGGAAGAAGCCCTCGGTGGAGCAGGTGATGTTGAAGAGGCGGCGGACGTCCTGGGCGTCCTGGTGGCCTTCCATGCCGACCGAGAGCACCACCATGTCCACGGGGATGCGCCGCACCACGCCCAGCAGCGTGTCTTCGACCCGGAGAGTCAGCTTGCCTTCCTCGCTGGGATCGAAGACCCAGTCGGTGACTTCCGCGACCTTGCCGCGGATGAAGTGCACGCCCTCGCTGAGCAGGCGCTGGTAGAACTCCTCGAAAGATTTCCCGGGGGTCCGCATGTCGATGTAGAAGTTGAAAATGTCGGCGCCGGTGTGCTCCTTGAGCAGGTGGGCGAGCTTGAGCGAGTACATGCAGCAGACGCGCGAGCACCAGCGGTTGGTGTTCTCGTCGCGCGAACCCACGCAGTGGATGATGCCGATGCTCTTGGGCACGGTCTTGCCGTCGCGCAGCACGACCTCGCCGGCGGCGGGGCCGGAAGCGTTGACCAACCGCTCGATCTCGAGCGAGGTGTAGACGTTCGGATAGTGCCCATAGCCGTAGTACGGAATCCGCTTGGCGTCGAAGGGCTGGAACCCGGTAGCCAGGATGATGGTGCCGACCTTGATCTCTTCCAGTTGGTCCTGGAGCTTGAAGTCGATGGCATGGCGGTCGCCGCAGGCTTCCAGGCAGGTTTTTTTGCACTTGCCGCTCTTCCAGAGCCTCGCAAAATGCGGTGACAGACAGCACTGTCCACGCGGCGCGGAAAACGCGCCTTGGGACAGCGAAGTCAGCCACCGTATTTTGCGAGGCTCATTAAACTCGATGCAGGTGTCGCGGTCGATGACCGGCGTTTGCGGAATGGCCTGGGGGAAGGGCAGGTAGATGGGGCGGCGCTTGCCAAGCCCCTGGTTGAACTCGTCGGCGAACTTGGGCTGCTTGTAGACGCAGGCCTCGATGCACTCCTGGCAGCCGGCGCAGAGGTCCTCGCGGATGTAGCGGGTGCGGCGCCGGACGCGCACCTTGTAGTTGCCGACGTAGCCGTCCACCTTCTCGACGTCGGAGTAGGCCCATAGCGTGATGTTGGGATGGGCCTTCACGGCGGACATTTTCGGGGTGAGGATACAGGCGGCGCAGTCCAGCGTGGGGAAGGTCTTGTCGAACATGGCCATGTGGCCGCCGATGGTGGCTTCACGCTCGACCAGGTAGACGTGCTTGCCGGCGTTGGCGAGCGTCAAGGCCGCGTGGATGCCGGCGATGCCGCCGCCCACCACCAGCACGTTGGGATCGATGGGGACGCGCGCCTTTTCGAGCGGCCTTTGCAGCACCACGCGGCGAATGGCCGCGCGCACCAGGTCGCTAGCCTTCTCGGTGGCGGCCTGGCGGTCGGTGTGCACCCAGGAGTCCTGCTCCCGGATGTTGACCATGGTCATGTAGTACGGGTTGAGCCCGCCGTTGGCCGTGGCGACGCGGAAGGTGTGCTCATGCAGGTGCGGCGAGCAGGCGGCAACGACAATCCGGTTCAGCTTGTGCTCCTGGATGTCGTTGCGGATCAGGTCCTGGCCGGGGTCGGAGCACATGTACTTGTAGTCGCGGGAGACGACCACGTGGATCAAGCCGGCGGCGTATTCGGCCACCTCTTTGCAGTCCACGATTCCGGCGATGTTGGAGCCGCAGTGGCAGACGTAGACGCCGACTCGAACCGCTCCGTTGCGCTCAGGCATGGGCGAGCACCTCCTGGCTGACCGAGAACCACTTGCGGACCAGGCCCCGGCCGCCGATGGAGCGATGCAGGCCCAGAGCCTTGGGGTCGCCGCCGAGCGCCCAACCGAGCACCTGCGTGAAGTAGAGGATGGGAACGTCGAAGGCTTTGCCGGCTTCCTTGGAGATCTCCGACTGGTAGGCGTCCAGGTTGAACTGGCACAGCGGGCAGATGGTGACGATGGCTTCCGCTCCCTTGCGGACCGCCTCCTTAAGAAGGATGTAGTTTAGCCACACGCCGACGTCGTGGATGGTGCCGGTGAGGCTGCCGCCGCAGCACTTGGTCTTTAGCGAGTAATCGACGGTTTCGGCGCCCACCGCGCGCATCAGCTCGTCCATGCGGATGGGGTCGTGCGGGCGGTCGACCTCGTCGTAGGGCCGGACCGCCTGGCAACCGTAGTAGCACGCGATCTTGCCGCCCTGCCACTTGCGCACGGTCTGGGCCTTGATCCTGGCGAGGCCCACGTCGTTGTAAAGGATCTCGAGCGGATGGCGCACGCGCACCCCGTTGAAGGGCTTCAATTCGGCGGCCTTGAGGCCCTCCTCGACGATGCGGCGCGCCTCGGGGTAATGGGCCACGTAGTCCTGGGTCTTGCGGAGGACCAGGTAGCAGGCGCTGCACGGCGGCATCAGGTCGTGGTTCTCCTTCTGGCCGGCGATGGAGAGGTTGCGCGCCGAAAGCAGGAAGGCCGAGCCCTCGTCGACGGCCATGTAGGAGGTGGCGCCGCAGCAATTCCAATCCTCGAGCTCTTGGAGCGGGATGTCGAGCACGCGGAACAGCTCGAGCAGGCTCTCTTCGTAGGCCACCCCGGTCGCCCGCAGCGAGCATCCCGGGAAGTAGAGGTAACCGCGGTTCTCAGGCACCGTTGGCCTCCCTGGCGGCGGACAGCGCGCGGTTGAGCTCGGCCACTTCGGCGATGCGCTCGCCCTTGAGCGAGATCCTTCCGGCGCGGAACAACTGCCAGCCGGAACGGATCATGGTGAACAGGATGAAGGGATTCGAGCGCAGCGCCATGCGCAGAACCAGCAGCACCTCAGAGTTGCGCCCGCGGCTCTTCACGATCTTGAAGAATTCCTGGGCGAGCACGGGGATCGGGAAGCGGCTGGGAAACAGGTTGTGGCGGATGGCGTCGCGCTTGAGGTGGTACATCACGTCGGTGATGTGGATGTTCTGCGGGCAGTGCACCGCGCAGGAGTAGCACGAGGCGCACAGCCAGATGGTGCGGCAGCTCAGCGCGTCCTCCCGGAATCCCTCGCGGATCAGCGCGATGACTTTCCGCGGGGTGTAATCCATGTAGATCGAGAGGGGGCAGGTCCCCGAGCAGGTGCCGCACTGTATGCACGACGACACCCGTTCGCATCCGGGGAACTTCAGAACCTGCTCGGACCACTGCGGATCGGCTTCCCGCTGAAACTTCATGGTCCTTGGAAACTGCATCATTCGGTTTGTCCTCCGTGGGGCAGACGAGCGGCCTGCCGGGATTTCCGTTGGCGGTACTGGCAATTCCGACTGGAGGCTTCGTGGAGCAGGCAGCGCTCTTTGAAGTAGACCCCGCACTGGAGGCAGACCTCGGCGGGGTTGGCGCTGGTGGCCACGATGCTGGCCGCGAGTTGATCGAGCAATTCCGCGGTGCGGTGGAGCTCCTCCGGGGAGAACCGGTCGAAAACCTCGGCCAGCCGGCGGCTTCTGACCGTCTCGAATGCGGCCAACATGCGCTGTCCGGCGGGGGTGACCGCGAGTTCGCTGGCGCGGTGGTCGGCCTTGCCGGCGGCGCGCTTGAGGAAGCCGCGGCGCACCAGGCGGTCGATGGCTTTGCTGGCGGCCGCGTCGCTGACGCCCAGGAAGGTCGCCACGTCGCCCACCGTGGGGCTCTTGGCCTGGGGAATCAGCTTCAGCACCTTCATCTGCGCCGGAGTGAGCTGCCCGGCGGCCACGTCGCGCAGCAGAGTCTCTTCCAGGACGTGGGTAAGCGCCAGCGCGAAGACGTGCGTGCTGCCGAGGAAGTTCTCGATCAAGTTCTCGCCGGTGATTGCCATTCGGTAAACCGGTCCGCCCGGAAACTTCTTAGGGGGCATTTTGGCTTCCAGGAGAAAAGGAGGTGTAAGTCTGTGATAACGCGAGCGGGGCGGCTGGGGCGGGCGGGGTGGAGTGGGGGAAATGGCGAGGGGGTTAGGTTGCTTAACCCAGTTAACCATCAATGCAGTTAAACATCTTAGGGGGTGGGGTAAGGCTCCAGGCTTGTCCCGGAGGGACTGCCCAGTGGGCTCCTGGACATGGGAGAAGTGGCTGGCGGCGCAATGGGTTACGAGGGAATTGGCTTTGTTTCGCACCGCAGGTTGAGCGGCCTGGAAACCTGGCGGGCCGGGAGGGGATTTGGGTTTGTTTGGTTCCGCGGGTTGAGTTGCGTGGAAGCCTGTCGCGCCCGGAGAGGGTTTGGGTTTGTTTGGTTCGGCGGGTTGAGCGACCTGGAGACCTGCCGCGCCGGGAGGGGAATTGGGTTTGTTTGGTTCCGGGGGTCGAGCGCCCGGGAGGCCTGGCGGGGCGGGAGGGGAATTGGGTTCGTTTTGTACCCTGAGATGGTTGGAGTTGATCTCGGGACCGGGGACCATAGAGTGCCTTGCCGACTCCAGAAAAGCACGAGCGGACTGGCTCTTGGAGCGAGTTTGTGGCTAAGGCATTGCGGGGGCGGGAGAAAAGAAGTGGGGAGGGCAGCGAACGGGTTAGGGTTGCACGTCTGCGGGTGCGGCGTTTCCCGTCCAGGTGACCGGGCGCTTCGATCCCGAACTTCCCAGATCGCCGTTTGAACCAAGCCGCTGGCGCGGCGGACGCTGCGCGTGCGATACTGCAATCGGCGTGCGTCTCGTCTTCAGCGATTTCGAACGGCTCGTGGGTGCGGGCCGAAGTCCCTTGCATTCTGTGTGTTACAAAC
>JBEKWU010000126.1:0-15012 GCA_049512775.1 Bryobacteraceae bacterium | reverse complement strand
AGCTCAGTCTGCCTGCCCAGCCCCCGCCCAGAATCAAGGTCCGCGCCCAGAGCGAGCCCGCCGAAAGGCTCCGTCTGTAGGGCAGACCTTTTCAATGCCTCCGCTGAAAAATAAGGAGTTAACCTGCTCCCAACCCCCGAACTGCGAAAGTTGGGCTAACCTTACGACTCCAGGATCACCAGGGCCATCCCCGTGTTCGCGGTGTGTGTGAGCGACAGGGATACGGCTTTCACGCCAAGGCGCTCGGCAACGCGGGCGGCCACCCCGTGGAACTCCAGCGTCGGCCTGCCCGAGCGCAGGTTGGCCACCTCGAAATCCTGCCAGCGCACACCGCCTCTCCAGCCCGTCCCGATGGCCTTCATGGCGGCCTCCTTGGCGGCGAACCGGGCGGCGTACCTCTCGAACCGGTTGGCCTTGCGCTCGACGTAGGCGATTTCGCGCGGCGTGAACACGCGCTCGACGAAACGGGCGCCGTAGCGCTCGATGGCCGCGCGGATGCGGTCCACTTCCGCCAGGTCGACCCCCGTGCCGACGATCACAGCTCCGCCCCCGAGGTGGTGATGGTCAGCCGGCCGTGCTTGACCCCCTTGGTCGCGATCAGCGTGTCGGCGATCTTCTTCACCTCGCCGGCCTTGCCGCGCACCACCAGCACTTCCAGGCAGTGGTCGTGATCCAGGTGGACGTGCAAGGTGGAAAGCACGTGGTGATAGTACTCGTGCTGGAGATCCGTCAGCCGCTCGCTGAGCAGCCGCACGTGATGGTCGTAAACGATCGACACCGTGCCGACCACCTTGCGCTCGGGCGACTCCCAGGCCTGTTCCACCAGTTCTTCCCGGATCAGGTCGCGGAAAGCCTCCGAGCGGTTGGTGTAGCCGCGCTTGGCGATCAGGTCGTCGAACTTCTTCAGCAGGTCGGAATCGATCGCCACGCCAATCCGGCTCAGTTCGCCCATGGGTTCAGCGTTCTACGACAGCTTCAACTGCGCCGTGCATTGCGGGCACTTGATCGCCTTCGCCGGAATCTCCAGCGTGCAGTACGGGCAGTCCTTGGTCGCCGGCGCCTCCCCTGGCTTCGTGGCCGGCCCGCGCAGCCGGCTGACCTGGCGCACCAGCAGGAACACGGCAAACGCAACGATGAGAAACTCGATGACCGTGTTGATGAACAGGCCGTAGTTGATCTTCACCCCGCCGAGCGCCAGCGACAGGTCTTTGAAATTCACCCTCCCGGTCAGTTCCCCGATCGGCGGCATCAGGATGTCGTTCACCAGCGAGTTGACGATCTTGCCGAAAGCCACGCCGATGATGATGCCCACGGCCATATCCATCACGTTGCCGCGGGCCGCGAATTCTTTGAACTCCTTGAACATGAATCCTCGCTTTCAGTTTGGGCCATTGTAGCGAAAACCAGGTGCCGATGACCAGACCGTTCCGCGCTGGTAGGATGGGGCAATGCATCGACGGACGTTCCTGGAGTGCGCCGGGGCGGCCCTGCTGCTTCCCTCCCCGGCACCGGCTGAGGGCCTGAGCGGCCCGGATCCGAAGTTCCGTTCGCGCGCCAGTTTCGACTTCGACTGGAAGTTCTTCCGGGGTGACGCGCCCGGCGCCGAGCGGCCCGGGTTCCCCGCCGCGGCCTGGCGCGACGTCCATCTGCCCCACGACTGGAGCATCGAAGGGCCGTTCTCGAAGGACGCCGCCTCCGGCGGGTCGGGCGGGTATTCGCCCTGCGGCGTCGGCTGGTACCGGAAGGAATTCGAGCTCCCGGCCGCCGGCCGGGACCGAACCGTGTGGATCGAGTTTGACGGCATCTACCACAACAGCGATGTCTGGATCAACGGAGCGCACCTGGGCCGGAGGCCGTACGGCTACGTGAGCTTCCATTACGACCTGACGCCGCACCTCGCCTTCGGCGCCAGGAACGTCCTGGCGGTCCGGGTCGACAACTCCGATCAGCCGAACTGCCGCTGGTACTCGGGCTCGGGAATCTACCGCCACGTCTGGCTCACGCGGACCGCTGCCGTGCACGTGGCGCACTGGGGAACCTCGGTCACTACGCCGAACATCTCGGCGGAGGCTGCGGAGGTGCGTGTACGCACGCTGGTCCGCTCGCGCCAGGCGCCGGCCAGGTTCCGGCTCGAGACCACGATTCATGACCCCTACGGCCGCCAGGTTGCCGCTGCGCCCGCTGCGGGAACCGCCGATACCGACGTGGCCCAGGTTTTCACCGTGCCGCGGCCGCGGCTGTGGTCCCTGGAAGACCCGGCGCTCTACTCCGCCCGCAGCGTCGTGTTTGTGGACGGCCAGCCGGTGGACGACTACGTCACCCCCTTCGGCATTCGCGAGGTCCGCTTCGACCACGACAAGGGATTCCTCCTGAACGGCCGCGCCGTCAAGATGAAGGGCGTCTGCCTGCACCACGACGCCGGCGCGGTGGGCGCCGCCGTGCCGGACCGAGTGCTCGAGCGCCGGCTCGAGATCCTCAAGTCCATCGGCTGCAACGCCATTCGGTGCAGCCACAACCCGCCCGCGCCGGAGCTGCTGGATTTCTGCGACCGTATGGGTTTTGTCGTCATCGACGAGGCCTTCGACAAGTGGGCCGGTCAGGAGGACCCGCGCCAGTGGTGGATGAAGAGCCCCAGCTTCCCCGCGTGGTGGCAGCAGGACCTCCGCTCGATGCTCGAGCGCGACCGCAATCATCCCTGCGTCGTGCTCTGGAGCGTGGGCAACGAAACCGGTGAGCCGGGCACCGGCGAGGTCAACCCGACGCTGAAGACGCTCGTGGACTTCGTTCACCGCGAGGAGCCGGCGCGGCGGGTCACCTGCGCGCTGATCCTGCCGCACGGCAAGACCCTCGAGGAACGGGTGAGCCAGGTCCTCTCCAGCTCGAAGCTCATGGATGTCGCGGGCCTCAATTACCAGGAACCGCTCTACCCCCATCTGAAGAAGGCCGACCCCAACCTGGTCATCGTGGGGACGGAAGCGTTCAAGTACTGGCGCAACAGCGAACAGCTCCGGCACGCCTTCGATCCTACAAACACGTGGTGGGACGTCCTCAAACACGATTACGTCGCCGGCCAGTTCCTGTGGACCGGCATCGACTACCTCGGCGAAACCGGCGCCTGGCCGAATCGAGGCTCCACCAGCGGGATCATCGACACCTGCGGCTTCCTCAAGCCCGAAGGCTGGTTCCAGCGCAGCGCCTGGCGGGCGGACCCGGTCGTGTTCCTCAGCGTCCTCGACGAATCCCTGGGTTCCGGGACGCCCGCCTCCTCCTGGGAGGCGCCCAAGATGCTCCCGCACTGGAACTTCCGGAAGTGCCAGGGGCAATTGCTGCGCCTGCAATCTCAGACCAACTGCGAGACCGTCGAGCTGGTGCTCAATGGCGCATCCTACGGCCAGCGCCGGTCGGCCGATTTCCTCAACCGGGCGGTGATCTGGTACGTTCCCTACCAGCCTGGTAGAATCGAGGCCCTCGGCAGGAACGGCGGCAGGATCGTGGCGCGGCACGAGCTGCGCACCGCGGGGCCTTGCGCCCGCATCGTCCTCCGGCCCGACCGCCAGACGCTGGCGGACGATGGGCGCGACGTTTCGCATATCCAGGTGCAACTCACCGACGGCGAAGGCGTTCTCGTGCCCGACGACGACCGCGCCGTCCAGTTCGAGCTGAGCGGCCCGGGCGCGATCATCGGAGTGGATAGCGGCGACCTGCGCAGTCTCGAGCCGTACCAGGGGAATTTGCGTACCACGCGCGCGGGCCGCTGCCTGGTCATCGTGCAGTCCGCGAGGAACCCGGGCGCCATCCGTGTGACTGCCACCGCCGCCGGCCTTCCGCCCGCCTCCGTCACCATTCAGACGACGTGACGCGCGCGGCGGGCGCCTCAGGACCATCGCTCCAGTACTTCCGGTCTCGCCGGTTTGTGAGAGAAGGTACATTCCAGCGGGCAATGCGGCATTCCATACTTGTGCCGACAAGCCATGCAGCCGTTTGCCCGATTGTGCGCTCTTCTGTTCGCCGCGTCGATTCCGCTGGCGGCAAACGCCATCGACGTCACCGCGGAAACCCTCGCCTACGTTTCTCCCGGCGACGAGATCGAGATCCTGTTCGGCGTCTGGAATTACGGCCGGAACAACCCGGGCGATTCCCCGTATCCCACCGAGATCGGCCTGGAAATCATCGGGCAGCCAGGGACGGGATCGCTGTTCGAGGGCTGGCTGGAGTCGCTGGACGGCACGGTTTCCATTCCGTTCTCGCTGCTGGTGACGCCGGGCAGCTTCGCCGCCGGCGGCGATCCTCCGATCGACGTGGCTGTGATCTCCGGGACTGTGGTTATCTCTGAGGCAACGTCCGAACTCCTGTTTGGAGCGAACATCGGGAGCTACAACGACGCGGCGCGGATCCGGCTGCTGAACCTGGGCGACGGCTTTACGCTGGGGATCGGCCCCGGCTATACGGTGCGGAATGCCGTTTCCGAGCCCGGCATCGGCGGAGACGGAGCGGTTCACACGGCCGGCCTCACCGGCCAGATCCTTGTCTCGAACCCGGAGCCCTCGACGTGGCTGACGCTGGGCGGCGCCATCGCGCTGCTCGGAATCCTGCGGCGCCGTCGACGTCGGGTATCATAGGAACTTCGGGAGGTTTCTTGAGCGTTGGAGCGTCTGCTACTGGTATGCCCGTACGGAAGGCGTTGAGCCGCCGGCAATCCGTCGGGCTTGTCTTTCTATGCACCTTGCTCGGAGCGGCCGGCCAAATCCTCATTAAGACCGGGGCCAAGGCCTCCGCGACTTCTGCGCCGTGGACGACCGTGGGCGGCGTCTGGACCAACCTCTACGCCATGGCCACCAACCCGCACCTGATCGGCGGCTATGCCCTGTACGCGCTGATGACGGTGGTGTTCATCTTCGCCCTGCGCGACGAGGAGCTGTCCATCCTGTACCCCGTCATTTCGCTCACCTACGTCTGGGTGGCGGCCCTGTCGATATGGCTGTTCGGCGAGACCATGAACCTGCCCAAGCTGCTGGGCATTCTGATCATCGTGGCTGGGGTGGGCGTGCTGGGCAAGGACGGTAAGAAATGACGGCGCAAGCGGCGGCCACTCCCGTTCAGTCCATGGTGCTGGTGGGGATTGCCTCCTTCGTGGGCTCCTTCGGAGCGCTCTACCTGAAGACCGGCGCCGCCAAGCTGAACCTCGGCCTGCGCTATCTCATCCTGAACGGCCGCCTGCTGCTCGGGGTGACGCTGTTCGTCACCTCGTCGCTGGCTTACGTGGTCGGAATCCGGCATGGGGAATTGAGCGTCCTCTACCCGCTGGTCTCGCTGGGTTACATCTGGACCCTGCTGTGGTCGGCGCTGTTCCTGAAAGAGCGCATCACGCGGAACAAGCTCTTCGGACTGCTGCTGATCGTGCTGGGAATCGTATTGATCGGCATCGGCAAGAGTTGACCGCCCCTTGCGCCGGCCTTTTTTTTGCAGTACATTCAGCTTGGGATTCTTCGCGCCCGGCGCGTAAAAGGAGGGTTCCCGATGCCGATTCTCACCAAGCTGCGCGAATTCCTGGATCAGAACCAGGTGGATTATACGCATACCGTTCATCCGCTGGCCTACACCGCTCGGGAGGTCGCCTCCGCCGAGCACGTGCCGGCCCGCGAAATGGCGAAAACCGTGATCTTCCTGAGCGAGCAGGGCTACGGCATGGCGGTCCTGCCTGCTGACAGCGTGGTGGACCTGGAGCAGCTCCGGCTGGACCTGGGTCTGTCCCGCTTGCGGCTGGCCACCGAGGCGGAGCTCGGCGAACTGTTCCCCACCTGCGAGCTGGGCGCCATGCCGCCGTTCGGGAACCTGTTCAGCCTGCCGGTTTACGCTGACAGCCGCCTGGCCGGCGAGGAGACGATCACCTTCAACGGCGGCACGCACCGCGACGTCATCCACATGCACTTCCGCGATTTCCAGCGCCTGGTGAACCCGGCCATCCTCTCCTTCGCCCGGCGCGCCGGCGCGACGGCCTAGCGGCCGTTCCGCAACCGAGGGACTGCCTAGGCCGTCCGCTGTGGGGACGGCTCAGGCTGTCCCCGGTTGCCCATAACGCCGACTGCTCCGTAGTTCCCACTCCTGGTATTCTGGGAACTCCCGGAACCGTCCAGGCAGCCTGAGAGGGAGGAGTGCGCCAATGCAATACGGGTACTTTGACGATCACAACAAGGAGTACGTCATCACCCGCCCCGACACCCCCAAGTCGTGGAGCAATTATCTGGGCACCACCGAATACGGCGCCATCATTACTAACAATGCCGGTGGGTACAGCTTCTACAGGTCGGCCGCCCAGGGACGGTTCCTGCGCCTGCGGTTCAATTCGCTCCCCATGGATCAGCCGGGGCGGTACATCTACCTGCGCGACCGCGAGACCCAGGACTACTGGTCGGCCTCGTGGCAGCCGGTGGGCAAGCCCCTGGATCGCTACCAGTCGGAGTGCCGCCATGGGACGGCCTACACTGTCATCTCTTCCGAGTACGGCGGGATACGAGCGGAAACAACATACTTTGTTCCCCTGGGGAAGGTGTTCGAGTGCTGGCGCGTCAAGCTCGCCAACCTGGGCCCAAGACCTCGCCACCTGAGCGCGTTCACCTACGTGGAATATGCCGGCAATTGGGATGCCTACCACGATCTGATCAATCTTCAATACACCCAGCACATTCTCAAGATGGACGTGGCCGGCAACATCATCGACCACGGCACCAATGTGAACCTCCCCTATATGCCCGACAACTTCCAGGAGAAGGACCAGGGGCGGCACACCTTTCTGGCCGTCGCCGGCGCCGAAGTGTCCGGCTATGACACGGATCGCACCGCCTTCATCGGGGCTTACGGCAGCTACGCCAGGCCGGTGGTGGTCGAGCGGGGACAATGCACAAACTCCCTGGCCGCCGGTGATAACGGCTGCGGCGTCTTCCAGGTCGACATCGAGCTGGATGCGGGTGAGACCAAGGAGTTCCTGGTGCTTCTGGGCGTCGGGGCGGCTCGCGACGCGGGCAAGCGGGCGGTCGAGGAGTTCGGCAGCATGGAGAGAGTCCGCGAGGAACTGGCCCGGCTCAAGCGCTATTGGCACGAGCGCGTCGCCGGGCTCACGGTGGAAACCCCGGACACTGAGCTCAACAGCATGTTGAATATGTGGAGCCCATTCAATTGCCTGATGACCTATGCCTGGTCCCGCGCCGCCAGCTTGATCTACGCGGGCGAGCGGGATGGGCTGGGATATCGGGACACGGTTCAGGACATACTCGGGGTCCTGCACGCCATTCCCGCGGAAGCCGGCCAGCGGCTCGAGCTAATGATCACGGGGCAGGTCTCGACAGGCGGCGCGATGCCCGTGGTCAAGCAGTTTGCCCATCGCCCCGGATCCGAGGCTCCCCCCAGGGAGGAAGAGTACCGTTCCGACGACGCCCTATGGCTGTTCAATACCATCCCGGCGTACGTCAAGGAGACCGGCGATTTCTCTTTTTACAGCAAGCTGCTGCCCTACGCGGACCAGGGGGAAGACACCGTTTTGGGCCACCTGAAGCGGGCCATCGAGTTTAGCCTGGAGCGTTCCGGCGCTCATGGGCTGCCGTGCGGCCTGTGGGCGGACTGGAACGATTGCATCCGTTTGGGGCATCGCGGCGAATCGGTCTTCGTAGCTTTCCAGTTGCGCTATGCGCTGGCGGTGTATCTGGAGATTTGCCAGTTGCTGGGAAAGACCGAGGAGGAGAAATGGGCGCAGGCACAACTGGCCCGGCTGGACGATGACCTGGAGAAACACACCTGGGATGGGCAATGGTATCTGCGCGCCTACCGGGCCGACGGTCACAAGTTCGGCTCCAGCGAGAACCCCGAAGGCAAGATCTTTCTGAACCCCCAGTCCTGGGCCGTGTTTAGCGGACACGCCCGCGCCGGGAGGGCCGAACAGGTGATGGAGTCGGTCCGCCAGCGGCTGGCCACCCAGTGGGGTCTGATGTTGTGCGACCCTCCCTTCGTCCAAACGGACTTTCGCGTCATGCTGGCCGCCCTGTTCAATCCGGGAATGAAAGAGAACGGGGGCGTCTTCAGCCATACGCAGGGATGGGCGATCATTGCGGAAACGCTGCTGGGCCACGGCGACCGGGCCTATGAGTACTTCAGGGCCTACCTGCCGGCAGCCTACAACACCAGGGCCGAAGTCCGCCAGATCGAGCCGTACGTCTACTGCCAGTTCACCCACAGCAAGTACAGCCCGCGCGCCGGCGCTTCGCGAATCCCCTGGCTGAGCGGGTCCGCCGCCTGGTCCTATTTCGCCGCGACCCAATACATTCTGGGGCTGCGCCCGGAATACGAAGGACTCAGAATCGATCCCTGCATCCCCTCCGCCTGGAAGGGATTCAGAATGATCCGGGTGTTCCGAGGGAAGCGGCTGAACGTGGAAGTCAGGAACCCCACCGGCGTTCAAAAAGGGGTGAGCCAGCTCGTGCTCAACGGCGCTCTGCTGGAGGGGAACCTCATTCCGGCGGAGAAACTGCTGCCCGAGAACGAGGTGGTAGTGGAGATGGGTTGAGGGTCCGATGCGCCTCAGATCTGGTGCACTCTCTGAAGGCCTGGCCACCGGTCGAAGTCGGAATCGAAACTGAGAATCGATCGAATCCCGTTTCGCTCCATGATGGCCACGTGAATTGCATGTCGGGCGGAAAGTGCAGCCGGGTTTTGAGCGATCTCGCTGGCGCGCAAGACATCGGCTTTCTCGATCGGGTAGACCTCATCGACGATGTCGAGCGTCAATTGCATGGCGGGGGAGATCGCATCGCGCCGGCTGATCGCCGTGTAGCGGTGCAAAAGCTCGCGCAACACCTCAGCGTCTGTCACCAGCCGCTCGCCCGAGGCAATGATTCGTTCCAGCAGTATCTGTGCTTCGGTCTTGTCGGGGTGCGGTGCGCCAACCAGGTACATCGGGATGTTCGAATCGACGAAGATCACTGCTGATATCCCCGCTCGATTTCCTCCAACATCTGCCCGATGTCGGCGGTGGGAAAAGAATACTGGGCCGCCTTCCGCACAGCCTTCAGTTTCACCTCGGGTTCGTTGACCGGCTGGCGGGAACGGGCTGCGCGCAGCGCCCGGCGTACCCATTCGCCGACAGGGACCCGCTCAATGCGAGCCAGACGGCGAATCTCGTCCATCTCCGGATCGGGAAGAAGCACCTGGAGTCGCTTACTCATGCGATGAGTATAGCGTGAGCATGGTCAGAGTACTTTGAGGCAGGCTTGAGCCGGCGCGACGGCGTACTGCGCCTCAATAGTGATAGCGCGCTTGCAGGAAGTCGATCCTGTTTCCGCTGACCCTGTAGACGAGCCGGTGCTCCTGGGTGATTCGCCGGCTCCACGCGCCAGCCACGATGTGCTTGAGCGGCTCGGGGCTGCCGATTCCACGGAACGGATCTCTCAGGACTGCTTCCATCAGTTGGAAGATGCGCAAGGCGATGTTGCGGTCCGCCCCGACCCAGTAGCGAAGATCTTCCCGGAACCCCGGGTGGAACACGGCCTCGCGCTCAGCGGCCGGTCCCAAGCCCCATCTCCCGGCGCAATTTCTCGATGGATTCCGGCTTCCCTCTCCGGGCGCCGGCCCGCCGGAACGCGGCGAGCAACCGCCGGGCGTTCTTCGGCGAGCGGAGAAGGTGCGCGGTCTCCATCAGACCAGCCAGTTCCGCCGCTGGAATCAACGCCACTTCCCTTCCGCCCCTGCGGCGCACAATGAGGACTTCCTGGTCCTCTACCACCTGGTCCAGGGCTGCAGCGAGGTTGTTGCGCAGACTCGTGTACGTCGTCTCGATCGCCATGGGATGCCCTCACCCATATTGTACAGGATTCCTGTACGTATGGTGATTTACTTGGGCAGATCCTTGAGCGGGCCCACTTTCGCGAGCATGGTTTCCCAGCCGGCGAGCAGCGCATCGAGCCGTTCAGGGTCAGATTCTGGCTGGTAGAATGTGTCCCGGAGTTCCAGGTCTCGACGACAAGGAGAGCGCTTTATGAAGAAGACAGTCTCCAATGCTCTTGTGGGAATAGCCGGGGTTCATTATGTCGCCGCCGAACTGTCCCGCCGAGGTCTCATCGCCTTGCCGACAATTCGGAACACAGCGGGTTACGACATCATCGTGGTGACTCCAGACGGGAAGAAGCATGCCAACATCCAAGTGAAGACCTCCCAGAAGTCGGTTAAATACTGGCCGACGCCTCCATCCAAAATGGTCCGTGCCGAACCCGACGACTACTATGTTCTTGTCCGCTGGGTCGAGAGCGAGAAGAAGTTCGAGGGCTTTATGCTCAAAGGTAGCGAGGCAAGAGCTGGGGTTAGGGGTGTCGAAGCGGAGCAGCGCAAGAGAGTCCGGGACGGCACGAGGAAGAAGATGTTTCCGTGCGTTCGCGTTGATTCAAGCTGGGAGAAACTCGGGAACCGTTGGAGACGCAGGTGGGAGACGTGGAACCTGTAGCCCCCCACGCCTACTCCACTTCCAGCGGCGCGTGGTGGTGCTCTTCGATGGCGGCGCCGGCTTTCGCCAGGCCGTACTCGTAGCCTTTGTCGAAGGCGCGGCGGTTGAGGTCGCGCGTGGCGGGCGGCACGGAGTCCGCGACCGCCTGGCGCAGGGCGTCGGCCGTCACCAGGCCGGTCACCGCGGCGAAGAAACCCACCATCACCACGTTCAGCACCATCCGCCTTCCCAGCTCTTCGGCCAGGCGCGTGGCGGGCACGCTGAAGACGCGGATGCCGCTCCTCAGGCCCGAGATCCGCACCAACTCCTCCTCGACGATCAGAATGCCGCCGTCCTTCAGCTCCGGCGTGAATCGCGAGTAGGCCTCTTGCGACATCACCACCAGCACGTCGGGCCGCGTGACGTAGGGATAGTCGATGGGCCGGTCGGAGAGCACCACCTGCGCGCTGCACGCGCCGCCGCGGGCCTCGGGGCCGAAATTCTGGGTCATGGTGGCGTGAGCGCCCTCGAAAATCGAGACGGCTTTGCCGATCACTATGGCGGACAGGATCACGCCCTGGCCGCCAAACCCGGCGATGCGAATCTCGGTCAGTGGCATACCGGACACTCCATCTCCACGTAGCGCTCGCCCAACTGGTCCGCGAGGCGGCCACGCATCAATTCCATGTAGTCGGGCCGCTCGCGATCCACGAACTTGCCCACCGCAATCTCGCCGTCCTTGGTCAGCGCCACTTCGCCCGTGGGCGCGCCGTGGCGCACCTTGCTCTTCTCCTTGTAGTACTTCATGGTGTCCAGGCCGTCGCCCATCTTGTTGCGGCGCTGGTAGAGCGTGGGGCAGGGCGAGAGAACCTCGATGAAGCAGAACCCGCGCTTGCGCAGGATCTCGGACATGGACTTGGTGAGCTGCCGCACATGGAAGGTGGTCCAGCGCGCCACGTAGGACGCCCCGGCCGATTCGGCCAGCGCGCACAGGTTGAACGACGGCTCGTAGCAGCCGTAGGGCGCGGTGGTGGTGATCGCGGTGAAAGGCGTGGTCGGCGCCGTCTGCCCCCCCGTCATCGCGTAGATCAGGTTATTGACGCAGATCACCTTGATGTCGATGTTGCGCCGCGCCGCGTGAATCAGGTGGTTGCCCCCGATGGCGAACAGGTCGCCATCGCCCGAATAGACCACCACCTCCAGCGACGGATTGGCCAGCTTCAGTCCGGTGGCGAACGGGATGGCCCGCCCATGTGTGGTGTGGAAGGAATCCAGCTTGACGTAGCCCGCCACGCGGCCCGAGCAGCCGATGCCCGAGACAATCGCCACGCGGTCCAGGTTGCGCTTGGATTCCAGCAGCGCCCGCGCGAAGCAGTTCACCGTGGTCCCGATGCCGCAGCCGGGGCACCAGATGTGCGGCATGCGCTCGGTGCGCAGGAACGGCTCCACGGGGTTGATGACTTCCGGCAGTGCGCTCATCGTGCAGCCTCCATGATGGCCTCGAATATTTCCTGCGGATGGTGTACGCCCCCGCCGGCGTGGGTCACCGGGATGGTGCGGGCCGCGCCCCCCGCCACCCGCTCGACCTCGCGCGCAATCTGGCCCAGGTTGATCTCCGGCACCACGAACGCCTTCACCCGCGCGGCCAGCGCCTTCAGATGCCGGTCGGGGAACGGCCAGACGCCGATCAGCCGGCACCGCCCTGTCTTGACGCCTCTCTGTCGCGCCATTTCGATCGCCCGCTCCGCCACCCGCGAAGTGATGCCGTAGGAGACCACCGCCACCTCGGCGTCCTCGACCCCATTCTCGTCCACGATGGTGAGCCGGTCTTCGGCGGCGCGGATCTTTTGTGCCAGCCGGCGCACCAGCCGGTCCTGCGTCGGGACGTTCATCCCGGGGTAGCCCCACTCGTCGTGCGTCAGGCCGGTGATGTGGAACCGGTATCCTTCGCCGGCGTGCGCCATTTCCGGCACCAGGTCGGCCTCCGGCTCGTACGGCTTGTAGGCGCCCGGCGGGCGGTGGGTATGCCTGCGCGGGTAGACCTCGACTTGCTCGGCGGGCGGAATGACGACCTTCTCGGTCATGTGCCCCACGCACTCGTCCATCATGAACATGACCGGGGTGCGGTATTCCTCGGAGAGGTTGAAGGCCCTCACCGTCAGGTCGAAGCACTCCTGCGGCGAGTTGGGGCAGAGCGCGATGATCTCGTAATCGCCGTGCGAGCCCCAGCGCGCCTGCATCATGTCGGCCTGGGCCGGGAGCGTCGGCAAGCCGGTCGAGGGTCCGCCGCGCTGCACGTTCACGAACACGCACGGCGTCTCGGTCATGGCGGCGAAACCGATATGCTCCATCATCAGCGAGAAGCCGGGCCCCGAGGTCACCGTAAACGCCTTCGCGCCGGCCCAGACCGCTCCCTGAATCGCGATCGAGGCCGCCAGTTCGTCCTCCATCTGGATGAACGTGCCACCCACCGTGGGGATGCGCGCGGCGAACCGCTCGACCACCTCCGTGGACGGTGTGATGGGGTATCCTGCGGCAAATCGCGCACCCGCGGCCAGAGCACCCTCACAGCAGGCGTGGTCGCCATCCAGGAAATGCACTCCCGTTAACACCCCGCGAGGATCAGCCTGCATCGGACGCCTCCTGGCCCGGGGCCTCTTTGATCCGCCAACCGAAGATCGCGAAGTCGGGGCAGTACATTCCGCAAAGGTCGCAACCGCTACATTTCTCAAGCGCTACGACGTGCGGCGGATGGTATCCCTTGGAGTTGAACGCCGAGGAGAGGGCCAACACCTTGGTGGGACAGAACTCGACGCAGAACGCGCAGCCCTTGCATCGCTCAACATTGATCGTGACATTGCCTTTTGCCATAAGCGGCTATCGCAAAGCGCAGTCGTATTATACGCACGCCAGGGGCCAAAGCGAAAGCCGACGAATTGGGTCGCTTAAAATGTCACCAGGACTCGATCCGTTGGGTCACGAAGAAATGTAACCCAAGTGGGCGCGGGGCATGACACCTTCGAGGAGTGGACATGCACGCGCAGAAGCAGTACTTGGAAGCGGTACGGAAGGAGTACCAGAAAGCGGACCAGGGCCAGCGAGGGCGGCTGCTGGAGGAGGCACAACGACGGACCAAGCTGAACCGGAAGTACCTGATCCGGTTGCTGAATCGGGCGGCGCCGCCGAGGGTGGTGCGCCGCCGGCGGGGGGTACGGCGGCGGAAGTACGACCTCAGCGTGCTGGCGGCGCTGGTTTGGATTTGGGAGGTTTTCGCCTACCCCTGCGGCCAGCGGCTGGTGGCGATCTTGCGCCGCGAGGTAGACCGGCTGCGGCAGTTGGGCGAGCTGCGCTGTAGCGACCTGGTGTGGCGGAGAAACTCGAGCAGATCTCGCCCAAGACGACCGATCGGCTGCTGGCGCGGGAGAAGCAGGTGCGCCAGCTCCAGCGCACACGCAACCCGAGCACCCATCCGTTGCTGTACCAGAAGATACCGGTGAAGGTGGCCTCGGAGTGGGACACCCATGAGGTGGGCAATGTGCAAGTAGACTACGTGGCGCACGGCGGGCGCTCCAGCGGGGGCGAGTACGCGCACACGATCTCGGCGGTGGACATCGCCAGCGCCTGGTGGGAGGGCCAGGCCATCCCAGGCCGGTCGCAAGGGGCGACCGGGCAAGGGCTGGACCAGATCCGTCAGCGCTGTCCGTTCCGGTTTCGCGAGATCCACCCGGACAACGACAGCGGGCTGATCAATGATCTGCTGTACCGCTACTGCCGGGCGGAGCGCATCCGGATGTCGCGGTCGCGGCCCTATCAGAAGAACGACAACGCCTGGGTGGAGCAGAAGAACTGGACGCATGTGCGCAAGGTGGTGGGGTATCGGCGGTACGACACGATGCGCCAGGTGGCACTGTTGAACGAGATCTATGCGGTGGCGCGGTTGTCTCAGAATTACCTGCAACCGGTGATGAAGCTGAAGAGCAAGACGCGGGTGGGCGGCCGGATTCACCGGGTCTATGATGAGCCGCGCACCCCGTACGAACGCCTGCTCGCCAGCGGCCAGATCAGCCGCAAGGTGGCGGCGCAACTGCGGGCGACCTATGACTCATTGAACCCGGCGGCGTTGCACCGGCAACTGGAATCGCTGCGGCGTGAGCTGTTTGAGCTGGCCGACGCGAAGCTGCCGGTGGTTCTGCGGCGGCACCAGCGCGGACCGGATATCGTGCTCGGCCGGCGCCGGGCGGTGGGAATGGCATGAAACGGGAACCCAGCCTGGCTACGCGGGGCTCTGCCCCGAACCCCGCGGGGGCTGCGCCCCTGCGACCCGGCGCCCCCCTTCCCTCCTCCTCAACCTTGCGGAACGGTCCTCGCCGTCAAGGGTGCGCTGCCGCCGGCGCTCAACACGTGCGCTCATCCGCGCACGCAGCGCCGCCCTATGACGGCTCCGGGCCGTTCCGAAAACCCTTCTACTGAGAAGAGGGAAAGGGGGCGAATGCAAAGGCAAGAACCAATCGGGCCTCCCGTTGGTCGGCCCGAAAAACATACACCTCAGG
>JBEKWU010000125.1:0-21914 GCA_049512775.1 Bryobacteraceae bacterium | reverse complement strand
CAGCGCCGCCTTCGCTTCCAGCGTGGTGGCGTCCACACCCAGGTTCTTCCCGCTCAGCAACCCTTCTCGCACCAGCAGCTTCAACGCCCATCGGAACACCGCCTTGTGCGTCCCCAGGCTCATCAGCCGCCGCGTCTTGGACAGCGTCGAGTGGTCCGGCGTCTGCTCCTCCAGACTCAAGCCCAAGAACTCCCGCAGACTGAGCGAGTCCGATACCCGGTAGGCAATCCCGCGCTCGGAGTCGATCCCCTCCAAGTAGCCGACCAGAAAGCAGCGGAAGTAGACGCCCGGCGCGATCGAAGGACGGCCCATCGTCGGAGCGTAGTACTTGCGGCAGATCCGCTCCGCGTAGGTGTCGAACTTGGCCCGGTCGAGAACCTCGTTCAGCCGGCTGTAGAAGGGGTGCGGCCCGCGAGCCTGCAACTGGCTGGTCTCCACCCAGAAGGAAGTCTGCTTCTGCCTCCGCTTGCCGAGCGCCATACCCAATTATCGGGCCAAAACATTCTTACATCAATATGTTTCGGCGATTCTATCCACGGGCTGCTAGTGTGAAGCCATCTACTTGGAGAATGGACACCAAGGAAGAAGAGTGCTATTCCGCCTTCACCGTAGCCGAGCTGGAGGAGATGTTACCTGCCGAATTCCGCTCGGGCAGGTCCAAAGGTAACGGAAAGGACAATGGCGGGTATCTTTGCTATCAGGAGGATAAGACACAAGTGGAAGGTGCCGTCACTGAAGCCGACGCACGGGCTAAACTTCTTTGCTATGCGACAGAGAACAGCTTGATCTAGACTGACGCCCGCAACATAGCTGGATGTTGTTCTATAACATCATTGGCCGACTCAATCAAGTTGTTTGCTCTCCACTTGCCCAGTGCCATTCGGAGGTATCGTCTCTTGAATCCGTCACCTTCCAATGACTGCTTAAACGTGTCAAATATCTGGAACATTCTTTCCACTACAGCCCGCTTATCCTGCTCCTGGATGACGAGCTTAAACTGCTCAAAAATGATAGTAAAGTGGGGTCGCTCCTGTAGCTGTGTAAACACCTCTTGGTTAGCAGCTATATACTTGTCAGTATCAGTGCTCAGATAGTGCCTAAGAGTAGTCCATTCCTGTTCGGTGTCTTTCCAGTTATCACCAAAAGTATCAATGAGGAGCATTAAGTTCTCAGCCATGTCAACATACAACACTCTCCGCATTCTGTGCCTACGGAAGATATCATGAATCGGTTGTTCTATTGCGCGGCCGATTGCCCCGCCAATGACACCAAGAAAGACAGAGAACGATGCAAGCACCCAGGGAGACACCCCCGGCCGATGGAGCGCTTTCACAATCTGGTCAAGCTGAGCTGTGTAATCCGGCATTGACATCCTTTGTACCTCCAGCGGCTCCAAAAAGCAAGGAAAGAATCCAAACGGCTGGCAACGTACTGCCCACACCCAGGCCGACGCGCGAGCCAAGATAGTTTGCTATCTTATCGAGAATCAACTTCTACCCGTTTGACTACTTTCTTATCAGGTCCGTAGATTTTAGTGTACTCCCTCGGCCGTTCCCTCAGCAAATGGGTTTTCAAGAGGTCTGCCCCAATATCTACAGCCTTCTTGAGGACATATCCGAGTCCTGCTACGAGCAAAGACACTCCTCCTACTACGGTGAGATACCCGGTGTACTCCGCCGACGTTGCGGGAAGAAGTGGCATTTCGGACTCCGGCAACACCAATGTAGTATTGCCTTCATCTACTCCCACGTTACACTCCCAATGCCGTTCAGCAGCGACCATCAACCTCCTAAGGCATTGAAAAGACAAGCGATAAATTTCACCACTCGCCGTGACTGCAAAAGGTTGCATCGGTCGGGCGGCCGGGCGCAGGCGGGGGACGGGGAAGCGGGTGGGCCGCCGACCGATGCAACCTTTTGCAGTGACGCTCCTCCCGCCAGAATACTCCCCGGCTCTCCCGCCACTTGCCCGCCGCCCAAATCCCCAGCCGCCTCCTATCCCATGTATTCTCTGGGTGTTACCTCTGCCTGCCCGGCCCAGAATCGCGCTCGGCAGCCCCGCCAAAACGAACCCAATTCCGCCCCTCTGGACCCGGTCACCGCAGCTCGCCGCATCTCGGCGCCACTTGCTTCCAGCGCCGTTCGGTCGCACGGGACCACCGCGCCCCCCGAAAAGCACAATTTACCGAACGAAGCCAATTTCGGCCCGCCGCCAAAATCCCCCAGCCGCGCCCAATCCCACGTATTCTCTGGGTGTTACCTCCATCTGCCCGGCCCAGGACCGCGCTCAGCCGGCCCACCGAACGAACCCAATTTCGCCCCTCCGGCCCCGGTCGCCGCGGCCCACCGCATCCCGGCGCCACTTGCGAGCAGCCAATCACCTCGACATAATCGAACAGGGGATGTTCAGGCCATGGATTCTGTCTTAGCGATGCACCGCTTCCATTTCGCCTTCACCATTACCTTCCACTACCTCTTTGCGCAGCTCAGCATGGGGCTGGCGCTGTTGATCTTCATCCTGAAAACCATGGCGCTCCGGACCGGCCGCGACCACTACCACCGCGCCGCCCGCTTCTGGATCAGGATCTTCGCCATCAGTTTCGCCGTCGGCGTCGTCACCGGCATCCCCATGGAGTTCCAGTTCGGCACGAATTGGGCCAGATTCTCGAAGACCGCCGGCGGCGTGATCGGCCAGACGCTGGCCATGGAAGGGGTATTCTCCTTCTTCCTCGAGTCCACCTTCCTCGGCCTGCTGCTGTTTGGCGAGAGGCGTCTCAGCGCCCGCGCCCACTGGGTCACCTCCCTGCTGATGTTCCTGGGCACCTGGCTTTCCGGCTTCTTCATCGTCGCCACGGACGCCTGGATGCAACACCCGGTCGGCTTCCGGTTCGGCCCCACCGACGAAGCCGTGCTTGACAGCTTCTGGGCCGTGCTGTTCAACCCCTGGCTGGGCTGGATGTACCTGCACAACATGATCGGCACGGTGGTCACTGCCGCTTTCACGATGGCGTCCATCGGCGCGTTCTATCTGCTCAGCCGCAGGTTCGAGGACTACGGCCGCACCTTCGTCCGCCTGGGGGTCGTCTGCGGCTCGATTGCGGCGCTGCTGATGCTCTTCCCCACGGGTGAGCGCCAGGGCAGCATGATAGCCCAGCATCAGCCCGCCACCCTGGCCGCGATGGAAGGACTTTTCCGGACCACGCAAGGCGCGCCACTCGCCATCCTGGGCCAGCCGGATACCGAGAAGCGCAGGCTGGACAACCCGGCGGTCGTTCCCCGCATGTTGAGCTTCCTGACCTACAAGCGGTGGAGCGCCGAGGTCAAGGGCCTGGACGCCTTCCCCAATCAGAACGTGCCGGACAACGTTCCGCTGCTGTATTACAGCTATCACATCATGGTCGGGCTGGGCACCGTCTTCATCGCCGTCATGCTGGTCTCCGCCTGGCTGTTTCGCGGAGACCGGCTCTACCGGGCCCGCGGCTGGCTCTGGATTCTCATGCTCATGATGCCATTCCCGTTCATCGCCAACACCGCCGGCTGGCTGACCGCCGAGCTCGGCCGGCAGCCCTGGTTGATCTACGGCGTGATGCGCACGGGCGTTGGCTCCTCGTCGAACGTTTCCGCGGGCAATACGCTCTTCACGCTGCTCGGATTCATGGGCTTGTATTCTCTGCTCGCGATCCTGTTCCTGTTCCTGACCCGCCGCGAGATCGAGCACGGTCCCGCACCGGCCGCCACGCCAGATGGCATTGTCCACGGCGCCGAATCGCTGCTGCTCTAGGGAGGCGGACATGGAAACCCTCTGGTTCTGCCTGGTCGCAATCATGATCGCCGGCTACGTCGTCCTGGACGGCTTCGATATCGGCGCGGGCATAGTCCACTTCTGGGTCGGCCGCACGGAATCGCAGCGCCGGCGCGTGCTCAGATCCATCGGCCCGGTCTGGGACGGCAACGAGGTCTGGCTGCTGGCGGGCGGCGGCGTCCTGTATTTCGCCTTCCCCGCCCTGTACGCCTCCAGCTTCAGCGGCTTCTACCTGCCGCTGATGATGGTGCTGTGGCTGCTCATCGCGCGCGGCGTGGCCATCGAGTTCCGCAACCACCTGGATTCGCCCCTGTGGCGCCCCTTCTTCGATTTCGTCTTCACGGGATCGAGTGCGCTGCTGGCGATCTTCTACGGCGCGGCCCTGGGCAACGTGGTCCGCGGCGTCCCGCTGGACCAGTCCGGCTACTTCTTCCTTCCCTTGTGGACCGACTTCCGCGCCGGCGCCGACGCCGGCATCCTGGACTGGTACACGGTGCTGGTGGGCCTGCTGGCGTTCTTCACCCTGACGCACCACGGCGCTCTATGGCTGGTGCTTAAGACCGAGGACATCCTCCAGGAGCGGGCGCAGAAGATCGCGCGCCTGGCCTGGTACGGCGTCGCCGGCTTGACCATGATCGTCACCGGCGTCACCCTGCGCATCCAGCCGCAGGTCGCCGAGAACCTCCGGGCGCATCCCTGGGGCTACGTTTTTCCAGCGCTCACGCTGGCCGGGCTGGTGGGCACGACGCGTTTCCGCCGCCGCGGCGACGAATTGAAGCCCTTCCTGGCCTCCTGCGCCTACATCGTCGGCATGCTGACCAGCGCCGCCTTCGGCGTCTTCCCTTACGTGCTGCCCTCGAACACCAATGCGGCCCAGGGCCTGACCATCTGGAACACCGCCACCGCCCACCACGGCCTGGCCGTCGGCCTGGCCTGGTGGATTCCCGGCATGGCCCTGGTCGCCGGCTACACGATCTTTGTCTACCGCCACTTCGCCGGCAAAGTCCGGCTGGAGGAGGAGGGATACTGAATGCCGCTTCCTCAGGAGCTGCATCGTGTCCACCTGGAACCGTGGCGCACGCTTCAGCGTGCCGCGTCGCCACTCCTGGCGACGCCTGGGACGGCTGCGTGCGCCACTAACCCTTGTACAGGCATTGAATGCGATTCATACGGTCGACAGGAAGGTCCTCATGAAGATCCTTCTGGTTCCGCTCATTCCCGTCCTGTTGGCGGGTGCGCAAACCGGCCAACTCAAGACAGACTGCGAGGCTGGGCAACAGCCGGCCTGCGTCAAGCTGCTTGAAGATCCGGACCCGAATGTCCGCAGCGCTGCCGTCGAGAAGCTGACGGACCAGAGCATTCTCGCACAGATCGCGAGGATCGATAGCTCCCCCAGAGTGCGCGCGGTCGCAGCCGGCAAGCTGACCGGCCAAGAGCTCCTGGCCAAGATCGCAAAGACGGACCCATCGTGGCGTGTTTGCTTTGAGGCGGTCCAGAAGGTGACCGGCCAGACGCAGCTCGCCGACATCGCCAGGACCGCCGCCGACTCGGACATACGCGGGCGAGCGGTCAAGAGGCTGAACGATGAGACGCTCTTGGCCGCCATCGCCAAGACCGACAACATATGGGCGGTCCGCCGAGCCGCGTCCGCGAGACTGGCCGATCTGGAGAGTCTGGTCACAGTGACCGGCCAGACGCAGCTCGCCGACATCGCCAGGACGGCCGCCGACCAGGACACGCGCGAGCGAGCGGTCAAAAGCTTGACGGATCAGGCGCTGCTGGCCGCCATCGCCAAGACCGCCCAGGATCCCAACCTGCGTTGCGACGCGCTCAGGAAACTGACCGACCGCAACGCCGTCGCCGAAATCCGGAAACTCGATCCCGAGCCGCAGGTGCGCGAACTCGCGGCTAGTCTCGCCCCGGAGTCGCACAGCTATCAAGCCGTGGTCCTAACGCTCGGCGGGGTCGCTCGAGTTGACGAGTGGAGACGGCAGTGGGCAGCCAAGGGCGCTTCGATTTCAGTCGAGGACCGCCCCAGAGGCCGCTCCGGCATCGTTTTCAAGACCGATGCGTCGACTCCCACGCTGGCGATCGTACGGGGGCCGAAGCGGAGGGGCTGGGAGTTCGCAGTGGTGCGCTTTAGGGTCCTGCCGGCCACGGACTACAAGGGACCGGTCACCGCAGCCTGCTCCGAGGTAATCGATGCCGACGGCAAGAAGTACCCCGGCGCCGACGCAACGGTGAGTCTCTCACCGGGCGCAGACTCCGAGTGTGCCTTCGAGGTTCCCAAGAATGCGAAGCTCAGGACCCTGCGCCTCGACACACTGACCTTCGACATCTGGTGAGGGATGCGCGCCGGGCCTGCGGTTGCCCGGCGGAATGGAGTGAACCATGAACATCGGCATTCTTCGAGAAGGCAACCCGCTGGACCGGCGGGTGGCGGTGACGCCGCCCGTGGTCCGGAAACTGGCCGAGCGCGGCGCTACCGTCTGGGTCGAGACCGGAGCCGGCGAGGGCGCCATGTTCCGCGACGATGAATACATCCGCGCGGGCGCCCACATCGCCTATTCGCCGGCCGAGGTCATCCACCGCTCGGAGCTGGTGGTCAAAATCTCGGTGCCGACGCTGCCCGAGCTCGATCTCAGCCCACCCGGCGCGGCGTTGATGGCCTTCTACCACATGGCCGTCGCCAGCCCTGCGATCTTCGAGACCCTGCTCCAGCGCCACATCACGGCGATCGGCTGCGAGATCATCCGGCGCCTCGACGGCCGGCTTCCCGTGCTGGCGCCGGTCAGCGAGATCGCCGGCCAGATGATCATCCCGCTGGCCGCTCACCTGCTGCGCTCGAGCTCGGGCGGGCGCGGCATCCTGTTGGGCGGCAGCCCCGGCGTGCCGCCCGCTCACGTGGTCGTGCTGGGCGCGGGCACGGTCGGAACGTGGGCCACCCGCGCGGCGGTGGCCGCCGGGGCGCGCGTCACCGTGCTGGACATCGACAGCGAGAAGCTCCGCCGCCTGATCGAGCACATCCCGCACGTCGCCACCGCCCTGGCCGACGCCGAATCCATCGGCGCGGCCGTCGCCTCGGCGGACGTGGTCATCGGAGCGGTGCTGGTGGCCGGAGCGAAGACGCCGCACGTCGTCACCAAGCAGATGGTCGAGGCCATGCGCCCGGGCGCCGCCATCATCGACGTGGCCATCGACCAGGGAGGATGCGTCGAGACCAGCCGTCCCACCACCATCCGCGAGCCCGCATTCAAGGTCAACGGCGTGGTGCACTACTGCGTCCCCAACCTCACCGCCGACATGGGCCGCTCGACCAGCATCGCGCTGGCCCAGGCGCTCATGCCCTACCTCCTGCGCATCGCCCGAGACGGCCTCGACGACGCCCTGCGCGGCTGCCCCGAGCTGGCCGGCGGCGTCTACACGTATCGCGGCGCCTGCGTCCAGCCGCAACTTGCGGCGGCCTTCAAAGCGCCCCATCGTCCCCTGGCCGACATGTTGTCCGAGCCCCGGTGATCGCCATGCGATGGATGGAACAGTACCGATCCAAAATCAAGACCGCCGAGGAGGCCGTGGCGGTCATCAAGTCCGGCGACCGCGTGCACGTGCATCAGGGCTGTTCCGAGCCCGAAGCGCTCGTCGGCGCCATGCTGAAGCGCGCCCCCGAGTTGCACGACGTCGAAGTCGTCCACATGGCCACCATGGGCACCGCCGACTACGCCCGGCCGGAATACGCGGGCCACTTCCGCCATATCTCGTTCTTCACCGGCGCTAACGTGCGCGAGGCCGTGCAGCAGGGCCGGGCGGACTACATCCCCATTTTCCTCAGCGAGATCGAAGGGCTGTTCCGCAGCGGCGCCATGCCCCTCGACGTGGCCTTGATTCAGTGCACCCCGCCGGACGACTACGGCTACATGAGCCTCGGCGCGGGCGTCGACATCGCGCTCACCGCCGCCCAGTACGCCCGCCATGTCATTGTCCAGGTGAACGACCAGGCGCCCCGCACCCTGGGCGATTCCTTCCTCCACGTGGGCAAGGCCGACGCCATCGTCGAAGCCTCGCATCCCTTGCCCGAATACCGCAAGTGCGAGGTCACCGATCTCCACCGCGCCGTCGCCCGCCACGTGGCCGGCCTCATCCCCGATGGCGCCACCCTGCAAACCGGCATTGGCGGCATCCCCGACGCGGTCCTGGCGATGCTGCGCGACCGCAAGGATCTCGGCGTCCACACCGAGATGTTCTCCGACGGCATCATCGATCTGATCCAATCCGGCGCCGTCAACAACGAGCGCAAAACCATCCATCCGCACAAGGTGATCTCCGGGTTCGTGCTCGGCACCAAGCCGCTGTTCGATTTCATCCACGACAACCCCATCTTCGAGTTCCACCCGACCTCTTACGCCAACGACCCGTTCATCATCGCTCAGAACGACCGGATGGTGGCCATCAACTCGGCCATCGAGATCGATCTCACCGGGCAGGTCTGCGCCGATTCCATCGGCACGCTGCTCTTCAGCGGCATCGGCGGGCAGGTGGACTTCGTGCGGGGCGCGGCCCGCTCCAAGGGCGGCGTTCCGATCATCGCCCTGCCCGCCACCGCCAAGGACGGCGCGGTCTCCCGGATTGTCCCAATGCTGAAACCGGGCGCCGGGGTGGTCACCTCGCGCGGCGACGTCCACTACATCGTCACCGAGTTCGGCGTGGCTTACCTGCACGGGAAGAGCCTGCGCCAGCGCGCCGAGGCGCTCATTCAAATCGCCGGTCCGAAGTTCCAGGAGGAACTGCTCTCGGCGGCGCGGGAGTTCGGCTACCTGGAGGGGCGGCCGATCCTACAGCCCTAACTGCAAGCTCCGATCCCGGCGAACAGGAATGGGATCCGGAAGCCGAGCTCATACGTGGTCCGCCCTTCTGCAAACGCGGCGGCGGCTGCGAGCCCGGTGACGCACATGGGCGCCGGGCCTCGATTCCCCGTCGTTCTCAGCCAGGCGCCGCACGCGTCGATCTCGGCGCGGATCTCCGCGGCCTGCTTCACTCCGCTCATGTCGAGCCGGTTCCACTGGCGATCGATCAGCTCCCAGCACGACTGCAACGACTCGATGTCCGGAACCGGCTCGAACCAGGCGTTGCCCGCGTTTTGGATCACCAGGTCCTCACCGGATACATTGCCGCTCAGCCGGATCACCATTTCCCGAAAGGTCAGCGTGTGGCCGTCGTCGTAGGCGAAGTAGTCGCCGTTCAGGAAGTGCAGGATCTGGCCCGCGGGGATCTCCGTGCCATCGTAGTCGCGAAACGCCTGACCGACCCGGACCACCATCCCGGCAAACATGTCCCACAGGCCCAGGCCAGGCATGGCGGCCGGAGCCGTGATGGTGCTGGCTTCCGCGGCCTGCTTCCAGGTGCGCCCTTCCGGGGTGAGCGCGCAGGGCTCTCGCTTCGCAACCGCGTCGGCGGCCTCGAGCACCCGCTTCTGCCGCTGGGGATCGGCACAGCGCCCGGCGGCGCCGCGCAAAAGCGCCACCGCGGAGTCGCGCCAATCCTCTCCGATGAGGCCCATGAACACGTCGAACGTCACTAACTGGCTTTCGACCACGTCCTCCGGCACGTCGGGCAGAGTCGATGCAATCGATTCCATCGACCGGAAGAATTCGGGCACATCCTCTGAAGGCATGCGGCCATTCTCTCACTTACCCAGGATTCCCACCTTCGCCCAGATCCTCGCTCGCCGCGGCGAGCCGATCGATCAGCGGCTGGGATTCACGCTGGAAGCGCCGCTCTCTGATTCTGAGGCCGATCCAGGCGAACACGGCCACTTCCGCGGAGTAGATCAGGTGCGCAGCCAGCCCGGCTGACACGCCAAGCAGCGTCAGATTCAGACCCGCGATCACACACAGAAGGAAAACCAGGGAAGGTGCGCCAAAGAGCCGATGCTGTTCCTTCAGCCTCGCGGCGGCGGTTGCGGCGAAATCCCGCGCCGGCGCGGAGAAGTCCAGGCGGGAAACGCGGAATTGCCGCCTCCAGTAGGCCAGCATGAAGGCGATGACGCTGGCCACGATCCAGAGAATCCCGCACACCACCAGGGGCGAGCGCAGGTGGCGGGCCATGATCCAGCAGAGCGGAATCAGGAGCACCGCCACAGCGATGGTCTTGGCGGCGGTGATCCGGAGCTGCCTGTCCTGATGCCGCGCCATCTCCCCGATCAGCAGGCGCTGCTTCCGCCAGAGCGTTTGCAGTTCTTCAAGCTGTTCCATGGCTCACGCCTTTCATGAGTTTCTCGAGCGCTTCCTTGATTCTTGAGATCTTGAATCCCACGTAGTTGATCGTGATTCCGGTGACGTCCGCGATCTCTTTGTAGCTGAGTCCCTCCAGCAACAGGGTCACAATGAGGCCATCCTGGCTGGGCAAAGCGGCGATCGAAGCGCGGAGCGCGCGCAGGCGCTCTTCATCGTCCTGGGCCGGCGCCGGAGCCGCGGCAGTGTCGGGCGCGGCCCCGCCGGATACGAGGGCTTGCCCGCGCCTCAGTTTCCTCCGGTAAATCAGCGCGGTGTTGACCGCGATGCGGTACAGCCAGGTGGTGATCTTGGCTTCGCGCCGGAAGCCGTCCAGGCTGTTCCAGACGTTGGTCATGATTTCCTGGAACAGGTCCTCCGCCTCCTGTTCGGAGTTCAAGTAGCCGTAGCAGAGGCGCAGAACCCGGGTCTTGTTCTCCTCGAACAACCCCACAAACAGCCGCTCTTTCTCCAGGTGTTTCATGGGCCGGTGAATCCCTTGATCCGATCATCCAGCATGGCAAGAAGCCTGGCGCGATCGGGTGACCGTGGCGATTGCGTTCTTCATGACACCCCTTTAGATTCGACTCGGGGCAAATTCTTACAGCCGCCGGCGACCTGTGTGATACTGAGGAGCGGCATGGCTCAACGCGTGTGTCCCTGGTGGCTCGGCTATATGCTGGCATGTCCGCTGCGGCGGCTGATGAATGCCCCGGCCAAGATCCTGGCCTCGTACGTCCACGAAGGCATGACGGTGCTCGAGCCTGGACCGGGCATGGGCTTCTTCACGCTCGAGCTGGCCCGCCGGGTGGGGGCGCGTGGACGGGTGGTGGCCGTCGATATCCAGCCCAAGATGCTTGAGGGGCTCAAGACGCGGGCTGCCAGGGCCGGGCTTCTGGAGCGCGTGGATGCCCGCCTGGTCTCGCGCGATTCCATGGGCCTGACGGACCTGGCCGGCGCGGCCGACTTCGCGCTTGCCTTCGCCGTGGTTCATGAACTGCCTGCCGCCGGCCCCTTCTTCAGCGAGGTCGCCGCAGCCTTGCGACCGGGCGCCTGCCTGCTTCTGGTCGAGCCCGCCGGGCACGTGAACCCCACGCAGTTCGAGGCTGAGCTGGAGGTTGCGTCCCGAGCCGGCTTCGAGGTAGCGGAGCGCCCCTCGATCCGCCGCAACCACGCCGCCCTCCTGAAGAAGGTTTGAGGGGCGCCCGATGCTTCCTCTCCTCCTCCTTGCCGCACTCACCCTGGCTCCCGCGCTGGCGCAGAAATCCAAACCCCTTCCCGGCTCGGAAGAGTGCGCTGGCTGCCACGAGGCTGGCCGCCGCGTCGCCAAGCGCGAGCCCGGTGTGCCGCCGGTCTTTAACGACGCCGCGCTGCGCCTTTCTCCGCACTCCACCCTCGAGTGCAAGAGCTGCCACCGCACCGGCAAGGAACTCCCCCATCCGGAGAAGCTGCCTCCGGTGGATTGCGGGAGCTGCCACCTCGATGAGCAGCGCCAGTACGCCGAAAGCCTCCACGGGAAGGCGGCCCAGCGCGGCGACAAGCTGGCGCCCACCTGCAAGCAGTGCCACGGCACGCACAACGTCCTGCGACGCACCGACCCCGGCTCGCCCATCGCCATCATCGAGATTCCGCGCCTGTGCGGCCGCTGTCATCACGAAGGCTCGCCGGTGCAGCTCACGCACGACATCCCGCAGTCGCACATCCTTGAGAACTACACCGAAAGCATCCATGGCGAGGGACTGTTCCGCCGCGGCCTGACCGTCACGGCAGTCTGTACCAGTTGCCACACCGCCCACTTCGTCCTGCCGCACACCGACCCGCGTTCCTCGATTTCCAAACAGGCGATCGCGAAGACCTGCACGCGCTGCCACGCGCAGATCGAATCGGTCCACCGCAAGGTGATCCGCGGCGAGTTGTGGGAGAAGCAGCCGCACCTGATTCCTGCCTGCGTCGACTGCCATGAGCCGCACAAGGTCCGCCGCGTCTTTTACGCCCAGGGCATGTCGGACAAGGACTGCATGCGCTGCCACGGCGACACGGCGCTCAAGGTCACGCGCGGCGGCAAGACCGTATCGCTGTTCGTCGACCAGGCGCAGCTCGACCAGTCCCGCCACGCGCGCAAGGCCTGCGTGCAGTGCCACACCGGCGGAACGCCCTCCGACGTGCGCCCTTGCCGCACCATGACCGCCAAGGTCGATTGCTCCATCTGCCACGCCGACCAGGTGGTGCAGTATCGCGAGAGCACCCACGGAACGCTGGCCTCGGAGGGCAGCCCGGATGCCCCCGGCTGCCAGGACTGCCACGGCCACGCGCACGCGGTCCAGACCAGGAACGACTCCCAGGCGCCCACTTACTCGCGCAACGTGCCGGCCCTCTGCGCCAAGTGCCATCGCGCCGGGCAGAAGGCCGCCGTCCGCTACAACGCGCATCACGGAACCCAGCGCGACGTGGTCGAGCACTACATCGAGAGCATCCACGGCAAGGGGCTGCTCGAAAGCGGCCTCACCGTCACCGCCGACTGCGCCGACTGCCACACCCCCCATCGCGAGCTGCCCAGCCGCGATCCGCGCTCCAGCGTAAACCCCGCCAACATCGCGCGCACCTGCTCGCAGTGCCACCGTGGCATCTACGAGCTGTTCACCAAGAGCGTCCACTCTCCCCAGGTGACCAAGACCTCGAAACCGCTGCCCGTGTGCAGCGAGTGCCACTCCGCGCATAGCATCGAGCGCACCGATCGTTCCGACTTCAGGCTGCACATCATGGATCAGTGCGGCCGCTGCCACAAGCAGATCACCGAGGCCTACTTCGAGACCTACCACGGCAAGGTCTCCAAACTGGGTTACGTGAAGACGGCCAAGTGCTACGACTGCCACGGCGCCCACGACGTGCTGCCGGTCACCGACCCGCGCTCGCACTTGAGCCGCGCCAACATCGTCAAGACTTGCGGCCAATGCCACAGCGGCTCCAACCGCCGCTTCGCCGGCTACCTCACGCATGCCACACACCACGACCCGGCGAAGTATCCGTTCCTGTTCTATACCTTCTGGGGGATGACCTCCCTGCTGATCGGCACACTGGTCATCTCCGGCCTCCACACCCTGGCCTGGCTGCCCCGCTCGCTCCAGTACCGCCGGGAACTCAAGGCCGCCCACAACGGCGGCGGCGATGAGCCGTACGTGCGCCGTTTCACGAATTACCAGCGCAACCTGCACCTGGTGGTGATCGCCAGCTTCCTCGGCCTGGCGCTCACCGGGATGCTGCTCAAGTTCTCGTATGCCGGCTGGGCCAGGGTGCTGGCTCGCCTGTTCGGCGGCTTTGAGGGCGCCGGGCTGGTCCACCGCTTCTGCGCCGTGCTCACCTTCGCCTATTTCGGGTTGCACCTGTTCGATCTCTACCGCCACCGCAGCCGTCACGGCGGGAGCTGGTGGCAGTTCATCTGGAGCTCCAAGAGCATGCTGTTCAACCGCCGGGACTGGCACGAACTGGTCGGCGCGCTTAAGTGGTTCTTCGGCCGCGGCCCGCGACCCGAGTACGGCCGCTGGACCTACTGGGAGAAGTTCGACTATTTCGCGGTGTTCTGGGGTGTGGCGGTGATCGGCTCCACCGGATTGCTGCTCTGGTTCCCGGCATTCTTCACGCGTCTGCTGCCGGGCTCGATGATCAACGTCGCCACCACCATCCACAGCGACGAAGCCCTGCTCGCGGTCGGCTTTATCTTTACCGTGCATTTCTTCAACACGCACTTCCGTCCGGAGAAATTTCCCATCTATCGGGAACTGGTCGAGAGCGGCCAGCTCGAACAGCTCCTGATGCCGCCGCCCGCGCCGCTGGCGGTCCAGCTTTGGCGCCGCCTCGGTTTCACCGCCCTGACCATCGGCCTGCTGCTGATTGTCCTGATCATCTACGCGTCGGTGTTTGCGTACAAATAGGCGGCTTGTAGCTTGTAGCTTGTAGCCTGTTGATCCCTGAGAGATTCGCCCGTTACCAGACACTACGCTACTGTGAACGTGCAATCGGCGGCGGGACCCGGAAGTGTCCGCAACCTCGAGATTTGGCGCTCAGGGATTGAACTGGTCAAGAGAGTTTACGAGATCACCCGGGCTTGGCCCAAAGAGGAGGTTTATGGTCTGATCGCACAGACGCGGCGAGCGGCGGTCTCGGTGCCGTCGAATTTGGCCGAGGGCATCGGCCGCGGCACTTCAGGCGAGGCAGCCCGGTTCGCGCACATTGCGCTCGGATCCCTATACGAGCTCGACACCCTCATCGAAGTCGCCGGCACACTGGGATTCGCGACCGATGACAATCTGCCGGGGAAGATCACGGACTTGATCCGCAGGATCTCGGCCTTTGTGCAGTACCAACACACCCAACGTTGTTGAAGCGGGCGCCGGCGACAGGCCACAGGCTACAAGCCACAAGCCGCTACACACTCACCACCGGGCACGGCGACTGGCGGATGATGGCGTAGGCGTTGGTGCGGAGGCGGCCGAACAGACCCGCGGCCGAGCCACGACCGATCACCAGCAGGTCCGCGTTGTGCGCTTGGGCGGCGCGGCAGACCACGTGCGGCGCATCGCCTCCCTCCACCACCATGTCCGCCTCGGCGCCGGCGGCGTCGCGGAGTTGCTCCAACTCCTCGCGAGCGCTCTTGGCGAGATCGGCCGACAGGTCACGGTCGAAATACTCTCCCGGCTTCGACTCGATGCAGGGATGGGCGTGGACCAGAACCAGGCGAGCCTTGAACTCGGAGGCCATTTCAGCGGCCCAAGACAGTGCTTTGCGGCTTTGCGGGCCCAGGTCGAGGGCGCACACGACGTTGCGGAAGGCGATCGCGCCGACCTTCGGCGCCTGCTCCAGGTGGACGCCGGTCCATACCGGGCAATCGGCATCGTGGAGCACCTTGGCGGTCACCGAGCCCAGGATGAAGCGCCGGAACGGGCCGTAGCCGTGGGTCGGCAGCGCGATCAGGTTCATCCGCTCGTCGTGCGCGTACCTGACGATCTTCTGCGCGGGGTCGCCACCCAGCAGCACCCGCTTCACCCGCACGCCCTCCAGCTCTTCCTGGAGGAAGCTATCGATCTGTTCCTGGGCCTGCGCGGCGCGGCTGGCGACCAGGTCGTTCATCACCGTTCCGCCGAATTCCAGCGTGCTGAATTCGTAGCGGATCGGCTCCAGGACGTGCAGCAAGGTGATTTCGGCGTGGAAATGCGCGGCCAGCGCCTCGGCATATCGAGTAGCGCCCAGGCAGCGTTCCGAGAAATCCACCGGCAACAGGATCTTGGTCAGCGGGAACATGGCGAACGGCTCCGCACCAATTGTAACGCGGTTTGCGGCTACTGTAGCCCCAGGTCGGTGAGGATCTTGGGGGCGGGGTCGTCCATGGCGAGCAACTCATGGCAGGTATTGCACTCCTGGACGATTTTCTTGCCGCCGGCGGCGCTGTGGTTATCGTCGTGGCAGCGGAAACAGCCGGGGAAGTCCGTGTGGCCGACGTTGTTGGGGTAGGTTCCCCAGGTCACCTTCATCTGCGGGAAGACGTTGCGGCTGTATATGGCCACCAGCGACTGGGCGGCGCGGGCGACCTCGGGGGGCTGGCGGTCTCGATAGGCCTCGCGGAGCGCGGCGGGGATGGCCCTGGCGGCTTCCTCCTGGCTGGTGTAAGTCTTCTTCAGCAGCTCGACGGCTCTCTTCTTCACGAACGGCAGCGACGGGGAGATGGCGCCCGAGGCTAGCGCCTCGTTGACGGCCCGCTCGGGCAGTTCCAGAGTGTGGGTGGGCCGGTTGTGGCAGTCCATGCAATCCATCAGGCGCGTGGGAAGCTGCTTGAGGGCGTCGGGCTTGGCGTCGGCAGCCACGAAGACGGCCTTGCGTCCGGTGACGCTGTTCTGGTACTCGACCCGCGGAATGGTTTGCCGGCTTTCGTCGGCCGGGGAATAGTGGATCGCGACGCCGGGGTCGAGGTGGGTGCGGTGGATGCGGCCGATGCGCGTGAGCAGGACCGTCTTGGTGAGGGTGTTCGTCTCGTCGTCGGCGTAGTTGTAGATGACCCGGAGGCGGTCCTCGCCGAACTTCTGCGGCCAGTGGCAGGCCTCGCAGGTTTCGCGCGCCGGGCGCAGGTTGCGGACCGGCGTGGGGATGGGGCGCGGATAGGTGTTGAAGGCGACGGCGAAGACCTGGCCGACCCCCGACAGCTTGCTCCTGACGAACCAGGAGGCGCCGGGGCCGATGTGGCAGGCCACGCACTCCACCCGGGAGTGGGGCGAGTTCTGGTAGGCCGCGAATTCGGGGTGCATGACCTTGTGGCAGGTCTCGCCGCAGAACGTGACGCTGTCCATGTAGCCCACCGCCTGGTAGGTGAACAGGCTGCCCAGGATCAGGTTGACGACCGTCGTGACGCCGACGAAAATCAGCAGGCGGCGCAGCTCGGTCCGGCGCAGCGCCAGCGGAGAGACGCCGGAGGGGTAGGCGCCGCTCTTGCGCTCGCGGCGGACGCGCAGCCACATCCCGAAGGGGATGGCCCCCAGCCCGGAAAAAAACATGGAGGGGATGAGGAGGAACTCGAGGATGCCGAGATAGGGATGCGCGCCCGCCCCGCGGACGCTCATGGGGAAGAGGAAGAGCCAGAAGACCACCGCCGAGGTGACCAGTATCACGCCGATGCGGCTCACCCAGTTCGAGCTGAGGTGGATGACCGGCGAAATCAGCTTTTCGAAGGCCGGGCGGGGAGCACCCATAGGGCTATTCGGAAGTCCCTTTCCCTTCGGCGGGCCTGTCATCGTGCGGCTTGACGGAGACGCCGTTGAGGAACGCGGTCTCGAGCGGGTAGACGTCGGGATCGAAGATCACCGCGTAGAAGTGCCAGACGGCGATCGCGAGGGTGGCCAGCACGGCCTCGTAGAAGTGGATGGCGGTGGCCACGTCGATGGCGCTCTTGGGCAGCCAGCGCAAGGCCCAGTTGTTGGCCCAGAGCAGGATGCCGGAAGCGCCCATCACCACCGTGCCCCAAACCACCGCCCAGTACTCCGCTTTCTCGATGTAGCTGTGAGCGGAGAGGGGAGGCTTTTTCGAGAGCACACCCAGGTTATGGGCAAAACTCAAGAGGGCCTCCGGCACATCCTGGCGGCGCGGCCAGAGTTCCTTCCAGTGGCGGCGCAGGCGGCCGCTGGCGGCCAGAGAAGCCACGTGCAGGGCGCCGGTGGCCATCAGAACGACGGCGGCGATGCGATGCACGGTGCCGCGCACGGGGAAGTAACGCTCCCAGGAGACCAGGGGGCGCGCCCACCACTGGTCGGGATACTTCAATGCAAAACCCGTCCATACGAGCACGAGGAAGGAGAGGGCCGTGAGCGCGTGCAGGATGCGCTCGAAGCCGTACATGCGGATCTCCTTCTTCGCCGCGCGGGACGCTAGGGCGCGCCGCACCGGCCGGAAGCGCAGGGCTACCAGCTTGCGCACCCAATCGCCGAGGTTGTGCAACAGCATGAAGCCGACGGTGAGCGGGATAAGGATCGCGTAGGCCAGCCGGACCCACTTGACCGCCTCCGGTTCCCCGCCGCCGATGGCCTCATGCACGGGACCGATGGAAAAGCGCGTACCGGCGCCGGGGTGGCAGCGCCCGCAAGTGGCCGGCAGGTTCTTGACGTTGGTCGAGGACCTCGGATCGGAAGAGGGCAGGATGTTATGGAAACCGTGGCAACTGGCGCAATTGGCGACCGACTGGGAGCCGGCCCTGGCGGCCAGCCCGTGGTAGGAGGCGTCAAAGCTGACAATCCGGTCGGCGGGAAGACCGAACCTGCGCGAGAGCTGCACATTGGCGTGGCACTGGCCGCAAGTCTCGCGGATGTGCGCCGGGTTGACCGAGGAGGCCCTGTTGTTGGGCGCCAGGATGGAATGCTCACCATGGCAGGTGGTGCAGACCGGAGCGGCGCCAACGCCTCTGGAAACCGCCTGGCCGTGGACGCTGGCGTGGAACTGCTCGGCGACCTCGGTGTGGCACATGCCGCAGATGTCCGGGATGCCCTTGCGGAATTCGGCCGAGGTAGTCCGCTTGACCTCATGGGCGCTGCCGTGGCAGACGCCGCAGTCGGGAGCGGCGGAGTTGCCCTTCCGGATCGCCTGGCCGTGGACGCTGCGGGCGTGCTGGGCGGCAATCTCCGGGTGGCATTGGGAACAAGCCGGCTTGGGAACGCCCGCGGGGTGCGGATAGGCCTCGTGTCTTAGGTGGCAGGAGACGCAACTCAGATCCGCGTGAGCGGAGGCGGCCAGCTTCTTACCCTGGTCGTGGCACGCAGAACACCCGCTCCCGGCAGTCTGCCCGCGCCCGGCGGAAACCGTTCCCCAAAAGGCGAACCCCAGGATCGTGAGCACGATTGGGGCACGCATGGTTGTGAACTCAACCCATCTTGATCGACGTATCCGCGAACAGGTTGTAGAGATACCAGCCCGCAATGCCAAGTCCGTATAGTGCCACGATCACGGTGAGGGTTTTCCCCCAGAGATCGATCTTCTCGAGCTTCTTGCCAATCTCCGCCTGATTCGAGACCAGCGGCGCCTCGGCGTCCAGCACGTGCAGGACCTCGTCGCTCTTCAGGTAAATCCGCCGGCGATACAGGGCCAGAAACACGAGCACAGTGGCCAGCACGGCCCAGATCACCAAGTTCACAATCAAGTTGCTCATAAACTCTCCCATTCTCCGGATGTCCGCTTCCTTAAGGCCGCGGCTTCGCGTCGAAGGATCTGCCCGCCGCTTCCTCGATGGCGGCGACGATCTCCGGCAGGCGCCCGTCCAGCGCGCAGCCATGGCCGCGGCGCGCACAGGTCCCGTCCAGCGACTGATCGATGCAGACCGCGCAGACGTTCTCCTCGATGGCCCGAAGGTACGGCTCCAGTTCCTCGCTCTCGGTCGCCAGGATGGCCTGGGCCACCAAGGGGAAAAGCTGGAACAACCTGCACTCGTTCTGTTCCAGCGTTTCGCAGGTTCCCCCGGCGTTCTGGCCGCCGCAAACCGGGCAGATCCGCTTTCTGAGGATATCCGCCAGCTCCTCGAAGTTGACGCGGGCCCTCATATCAGCTACTCCTTTCCCGGGAAGCGGGCGAGGAATTGGGAGCCGCGCAGCGCGGGTCGGACTTCGGAACCCGCAACTCGGCCGCCATGATCGCCAGGACCGCGGTGCTCAATGGATCCTCGCTGAACACCACCGAGCGGATGCCTGCGTTCCAGGCCTGCGCCAGATGCTGGGGATCATTCCTGGTGATCAGGACGACCCGCTCGGGGTTCGACAGTGGAAGGGGCAGGCGATCCAGGGCATAGGAATCCACCACGATCACGCCGTCCCGGCCCGGGTCCGGCGCTTCGACGCAACGCACCTGAAGCGTGCCGTTGCGCTCGAGCAACTCCCGAAGCGCCGAAGCGTAAGGAGCGTCATGGATGGTGAGTTGAACTGTCTCCATGTCCCCGCACTTCTTCACGGAGCCCTCCGATCGCGTCGCTTCACAGCCAACCGGCGTTGAGCTTCGTCAGCTCTCCTCCGGGATGGGTATAGCAATCGAATAGCCACATGCGGCGGGACGGTGCCGGAAACGTATCCCTCTCGATTTTCGGAGGTTAATGGCCGAAACGGGGCGTTTTGGCGGAGCGGCGACGGCGCGCTTGCCCCTATGCCGGCGGGGGTAGGAGACCCAAGCTCGAAGCGGATTGCGCAAGGTGACCCAGTTCGAACGATCCGGTAGAGAATGTAAACAATTCCGCCGCAGGCCGGCCCCCTGGGTGATTTCACCCACCCGTTGCGCTATCATAGGAGCAACCTGACAGCCTTCCGCAACCACAGTTTCCGCTTGGGCGGTTCGGTCATGGCGAACTGAGACATGTCAAGACTCGTACCCCGATGGCAACAGTCGAACGTCCTGCAAGCAGTCTTCGACCAGCTTTCCGATGCCTTGGTCCTCTACGACAACGAACAGAACATCACCGGGGTGAACCGGGCGGCCGAGAGGCTGTTCGGGATCGAGGCGGAGGACATGGTAGGGCGGAGCTGCCGGGAGGTTTTTCGCTGCGGCGATTGCGAACCCGGCTGCGGGCTGCTGGAGGGCTTGAACTCCCCTGCTTCGGTGCACCACGGGATGGTGCGCCTGCACACCGAGGATGGGCGCGAGCGCCGGGTGCTCATCCGCACCTCACCCGTGCTGAACGACGACGGCGAAATGGAAGGGGCGGCGGCCACCATCAAGGACGTCACCGAAGAGGTGACGCCGATGAAGCGGGAAGTCATTGCCGAGTCGGCGGCCATGCGCGATGTGCTGAGCTTCGTCCGGAAGGTGGCCTCCAGCGAGGCGACCACCATTCTGCTGGAAGGGGAGAACGGGACGGGCAAGGACCTGATCGCCAAAACCCTGCATGACGAGAGCCCCCGGCAGGCCGAGCCGTTCATTCCCATCAACTGCGCGGCGATACCGGAGACACTGCTCGAGAGCGAGCTGTTCGGCTACGAGAAAGGCGCCTTCACCGACGCGCGGGCGCAGAAACGCGGGCTGTTCGAGCTGGCGGACAAAGGGACGCTGTTCCTGGACGAAATCGGCGAGATCCCGCTGACCCTGCAAGCCAAGCTGCTGCGGGTGCTCGAGGAGCAGAGCTTCCGGCGGCTGGGCGGATTGAAAGACATCCTGGTGGACCTGCGGTTCGTGGCGGCGACCAACAAGAACCTGCGGGAGGCGGTGAAAGAGGGGGCGTTCCGGCAGGACCTGTATTTCCGGCTGAACGTGATCCAGATCGTCATTCCGCCGCTGCGCGAGCGCCAGAAGGATATCCCGCCGCTGGTGGAGTTCTTCATCGAGCACTACAACCGGAAGTTCAAGCGGCGCATCGAAGGGGTTTCGCGGGGAGCGCTGGACCTGCTTCTGGCGCACGACTGGCCGGGCAACGTGCGCGAGCTGCGCAACGCGCTGGAACGGGCGATGATCCTGGAAGAATCCTCGCTCATCGGCGCGGCCAGCCTGCCCATTGCCATCAGCCACTCGGACGCGAAGCACATTCCGGCACCCGAGCCGCAGGTCGAGATTCCGGACAGCGGTTTGTCGCTGGTGGACAACGAGCGGCAGTTGCTGGCGCGCGCGCTGGAGAAGACCGGCGGGAACCAGACCCAGGCGGCGCGGCTGCTGCGCATCACCCGCGACACGCTGCGCTACAAGATGAAGAAGTACAATCTCAGATAGGGCGATAGCGCCGTGGTCGAGCGGGTGGCATCCCCTGGTCTTGCAGGTTTTGCACTGCCTAATGCATTGATTATCACCGGCTTTCTCTGAAGTGTCCGATATTGGGATTGGGTTCGAACGGCGTTTTTTGCTTTTCGGAGCCGGAGGGGCGGGACGACGGGCACTTCGCGTGCCTTTCGCCTCTCGTGGGGCGCGAATGGCTGTGACACACGACGCAAGCATGCCTGCCTCAGGATAGCGTGAGGGGACACCATAAGCGGCTTTCGGGGCCTCGAATTTGTTGGCAGGGCGGGAAAAGGCGGTTGGGACCGGATGTGACCGGGAAACGCGGACTTCGTGCCCATCCCGCGCAGCGTAGAGACTCCGGGCCGGCGGCTCGCGCGCATTCGGCAAGCCATCGGGTTGTGCCTGGAGGTTCAGGGCACGGCTACATAGCGTCCTGAACTCATCGGTATTCAGCGGGTGACGGTAACGGCATGACCAAGACGCCCGGATCACTGCAAACGACCTGATTCGGTGTTCGGCGACAATTAGAATTCCCTGCCGTGTTGCCTCACCAAGCAATGTTACCGAATTGATAGACGTCGTTGGCCGGGGCGGCGCGGAGCGTCGCAAGGCGGTGGAAGCGTCGACCCGTTG
>JBEKWU010000124.1:0-39235 GCA_049512775.1 Bryobacteraceae bacterium | reverse complement strand
CAGGGCCGGTTCGCCCCGCGCCCGTCGAAGTGCGCCAGCGAGGGATAGGTCTGGAGCACATAGGGCTTGTTTTCGAGCGCCGGCGCCACACCAACGTCGGACTTCAGCGTCACCCGCACCTCGGGCACGTCACGCCAGTAGCCGCCGCGCTGGAGCGCCGCCGTGAAATCCTCCGGCTCGCGCCAGCGATTGCGGAGGAATTCCCGGAAGGTCGTTTCGGGCTTGAAGTTGGCCAGGCGGAGGAGAACGTCGCCCAAGTCGCGCGTATCGAAAACCGGCCGCATCGCAGGCTGCTGGAGGCAATGGATGCCGGTCCAAGGCTCGTAGTCGCCCCAGCTTTCGAGCGGCGTGTGGATTGGCAGCACCACGTGCGCAGTCTCCGTCGTCTCATCCGGGAACGACGCCAGCGCCACCAGGAACGGCGTCTTGCTGAGGAGATCCGGCATCCAGTACGCTGGATTTGCGCCCGCCACCACCACGGCCTCCGTCGCTGCCTGAAGCTGAGCGCGCGACGCCAGCTTCCCGAGCGCCGAGGTCCGGTCGAACCGCACCGTGCGGTTCAGAGCCCCGATGGCCGCATTGAGCCGGTTCACCGCGACGGCTGTGAACAAGCCGTTCTGGTCGCAGCACGCCGTTCCACCTGTGACGACGATCGACGGCCCCGCGCGCAGCTCCTTCGCCAGGCCCGCGATAACGAGCCCCTCCGCTCCTGGCTGCACCGGAATCCACTCATCCGCGCGCGCTCCGGTCAGCGACAACCGCGATCCCACGTAGATCATGCGCGCACCCGCGCGCCGGGCTTCGGCGATCCCGCGAGCGTAGCCCACCGGTGAAACGAACGTCTCGATCACGTCCGTGCCGAAAACGACAATCGTCTTGGCTTCCGCGAACCGCAGCACGGGGAGCGACGGGATGCCGAAGCAGATCCGGTTGGCCTCGCGCAGCGTCGCGTAGTCGATCGCCTCGAATTGCAGGTGCCGGCCGATCATCCCGGCCAGCTCCTCGATCGCGCCGGTCACCGAGCCTGTGATTACCGTGACCGGCTTGCCGGCCAGACCGGCCTGAACACGCTTGAGAGCCTCGTCCCACGACGCGGGCTTGAGTTTCCCGCCCTCGCGCACCAGCGGCGAGCGCAGCCGGTCCGGGTTGTACAGGCCCTGAACCGCCGCCTGCCCGCGCGCGCACAGGCCGCCGCCGTTCACCGGGTGCTCCAGGTTGCCCTCCACCTTGTGAACGCGCCCCTCTCGCACCCGCACCTCGATGCCGCACCCGGCCGGGCATTCGCGGCAGGTCGAGCGGAACCACAGCGCGTGCCCGCGCACCATTTCTTCCGGCGGCACGACGTAGGGCACCAGCGCGTCGGGCGCAGTCGTCGAGCAGCCCGTCAACCCGGCCGCGCCGCCGATCCCGAGAATCTTCAGAAAATCGCGCCGCTTGGTGCTCATCGGTGACACGTATAACAGTCGATGGACGCCCGCCTCTGGCGGTGGCAGGAAACGCAGCGGTCCATGTTCAGAGAATGATCCAGCCGCACTTGAACCATGGTCTCCACCGGGCCATGGCACTCCTGACACGGAATACCTTTCATGACGTGCGGCGAATGGTTAAAGAAAACGAAATCCGGCTCCTTGACGATGCGCGTCCAGCGGATGGGCGTCTTCCGGTCCCAGTATCCGCGCAGCCGCACGATCTCCGGCTTCATCGCGGCCACGGTCTTGTGGCAGCCCATGCAGAACTGGACCGAAGGAATCCCGGAAACGGTCGAGCGCCGCGCGCCGTTGTGGCAGAACTGGCAATCGATCTTGTAGTCGCCGGCGTGGATCTTGTGGCTGAAGGCGATGGGCTGCGCGGGCTCAGCCGCCTGAAGCAGGGAGCAAAACGCCACCACTAGCAGCGCCCTCATTTCGCCTCCCCGCGCAACTTCTTCGCCAGCGCTTCATCCACTGGCCCGGCCTTGTTTCCCCAGGACGAGCGCACGTAGGTCAGCACCGCCGCAATCTCGGCGTCGGTCAACTGCTCGCCGATCGGCGGCATGGTGTTGTTGAAGCTCTTACCTTTGACTTGGATGGGGCCGCTCAGCCCGTCGAGCAGGATGCGAACCACGGCGCTCGCGTCCTTGGCGACCCACTCCGATCCCGCCAGCGGCGGAAACTGTCCCTCGAGACCCGCGCCCGCCGCCTGGTGGCAGGGCAGGCACACGGTGGAGAATACCATTTCGCCCGAGGGCGCCGGGCTCGCCGCAGGTGCCTGCGCCGGCCCGCTCTTCCGGTAGAGTTCGTCCGGGTCGGTGGAGAACGAACCACCGTAGCGCCCAAGGTAGAATCCCATCGCGAAGATCACCACGACCGAGACCGCCCAAACCCACCAGGGCGTCGGTTCCAGCCCGTCCTGTGGCTCCACCTGCTCGCGCTCCAGGAGCGCCTGGTGGATCTGGTAGACGTCCTCGCGCTCAGGATCCCCGAGCAGCGGCGGGAGGGCTTCCGGGTTTTGGTTCTCGTCTCTCATCGCACCGGATAGGTTCGATTCATCGACAGCAGGTATTCGATCAGGTCCAGGCCGTCGCGATTGGCCACGATGACGGCACGGCTGCCCGGCACGTTCACGACGGCATCCGACGGTCCCGCGCTGGTCCGCTCCTCGAACAGCCACGGGAACGGCGGCATCAGCGATTGCGGCGTCACCAGGCGTGGGTTGTACAGGTGCGCCAGGTGCCAGTCGCGACTGGGCTGCCGTGCGCCGATGTTCAGCAGATCCGGGCCGGTGCGCATGGTGCCCAACAGGTGCGGCTGGTCGTAAAAGTAGTCGCCCGGAACCGAGGGCCGGCCCCAGCGCCGCGGCTGGTCCGCGCCGAACCCCTCGGGGCGGGTCTGCTGCGAATGGCAGTAAATGCAGCCCTCCCGGATGTAGACTTGGCGCCCATGCGCCTGCTCGAAGGTGTAGGGCCGCAAGCCCGGCTGCGGCGGCACCGCGGCGATCTGCACCCCAGGCACTCCGACCAGCGCGGCCCACCCCAGGAACAGCGCGGCCAAAACGCCGACGAAGAACACCCAGAGGCGGATGAACATCATGGCGCGGCAACCTCCTCCCGGCGCGGTCCCGTGCGGCGGAGCACCTGCGCGAACAACGCGGCGAAGATCAGGTGGCCCGCGCCGATCAGGATGCCGGATACGCTGCGCAGCATCAGGTAGGGCCGGGTCAGCTCGATCACGTCCGTGAACGGCTTCGCGGCGTTGTTCAGCGCGCGGCCCTGCAGGAACCCGCCCCAGCACGTCGCGTAGACGTACACCGCGATGCCGGCCGCCGTCAGCCAGAAGTGCGCCTCGATCCAGGCGGGCCGCGGCCAGTCCCAGCGCGCCACCCGTGGCGTGATGTAATACATCGCGCCGAACAGGATCATGGTGAGAAACCCGTAGACGCCCAGGTGCGCGTGCCCGATGGTGTAGTGCGTGAAGTGCAACGTTTCTTGCACGCTTCGCAGCGCTTCCATCGAGCCCTGGAAACTCACCGCCGTGTAGCTCATCGCCCCGAACACGGTGAAGCGCAGCGCCAGGCTGGTGCGCAGCATCCGGAAGTTCCCAACCGTCGTCAAGTGGTGATTGACTGCCACCGTCAGCACCGGGATCACCATCATCACGCTGGCGATAATCGAGATGGTCTGCAGCCAGTTGGGCACCGGCCCGCCCACCAGGTGGTGCACCCCGTTCCAGTTGTAGAACAGGGCGAAGGTCCAGAAGCCCAGCAGCGAAAGGTAATAGCTGTAGATGGGGCGCCCGATGATCTTGGGGATGAAGTAGTAGGCCAGCGCCAGGCCCACCGGCGTGAACCACACCGCCAGCGCGTTGTGAGCGTACCACCAGTTGACCACCCCGTGAACCACCCCCGAGTAGATCGGGAGGTTGGCCACCACGTACAGAAGCGGGAACCAGACCACCGAGGCCAGGACGTACCACAGGCTCACGTACACGTGATCGACCTTCCGCAAACTGAAGGTGCGCAGGATCGAGGCCGCGTACAGCAGGAACGCCAGCGCGATCAGAGCAACGGCGGGCAGCGGGAACTCGAGCCATTCGACTCCGGCGGAGTATCCCAGCAGGATGGAACCGACGCCGTAAACCAGTCCGGCGTTCCACAGGGCGGCCGAGGCAAGCAGGCAGGCCCGCCATTGGACGGGAACCAGGCACAGTCGCGACGTGAGCCAGACCAGGCAGCCCGCCCCGGCCAGCGACGCCCAGCCGTACATCACCGCGTTAAGGTGCGCCGGGCGGATGCGCCCGAACGTCAGAGCGGGGATCGAACCGAGCCACTCGGGCGCATTGAACTTCAGCGAGGAGGCGACTCCGAGAGCGGTCCCGGCCAACAGCCACAGGATGCCGGTTCCGAAGTAGAGCAACACCGGGAGCGCAGCCCGTTCGTCCATTTGCCGCCGCAGCGGCAGGAGGGAGTCGGGCCTGTCCCCGGGGACCGTGCTCATCGGGGCTCCTCGTCGTCTCGGAAGATCACCGAGCCGCCGGCGTTGGTGGGATCGAGCTGCCCGTCGCGCACCGCCCAGACGAACGCGGCCAGCGCCACGGCGGCGCCTGCCAGGGCGACCGCAACCAGCACCAGGACAGAGGGCGGGATGTTCATCGGAAGTTAGTATCTTTCCATCCCAATCGGCCGGACGTCAAGTAGGATAAGGCTCCGCCTTATCCTGGCAGGGATAAGAGGCGCTGCGGGCTATTCGCTGAGGCCCCAGGTGATGCGGCTGATCAAGTCGAGCACGCGGTCCAAACCGGCCGGCTCGCACATGATCTCGGCGGGGCTGCGGCCGCCCAAGGCGGGGAGGGCGGTCTCGAGCCAGTCAACGGCCCGCCGTGGGTCGTAGAGGTCGAGCAGGCTTTCCCAGATGCAGCCCAGCTTCTCGCTCCGCTCGGCCGCCTGCGGGCCGGCGCACACGATCCGTGCGACCTCCTCCCGGCCCAGGACCTTCTCGAGATTGGCCTTTCCAGACACAACTATCCCTTGGTTCTGAATTACAACCTGCCTTCTGCGATTCGGCTAGTTCTTGGCGCCGCGTTTCAAGGTCAGGGGCAGGGAACCGGGACCCTGCGTCCAGGTGCCGACCAACTCGTTCCCTTTCAGCTCGCCCGCGAACGTGCCGCCGACAACCTTGAGCTCCAGCGTGATTGCGGAGCCTTTCTGCGTGATGGTCGCGAGCGGCATATCCACCGCCCCCTGGTCCAGGCTGTTGAGCGTGCCGGTCGCTGTGCCGTCGGCGCCATTGGCCAGCTTCACGCGAAGGCGCAGCTTGGATCCGTCTGGCACGGCCAGCGCGCCCTCCCAGGTGCCCTCGAATTCCTTGGTAATCGGAGTGCTCTTAGCCGGGAGCTTTACGTTTGGCTCCGAAGTCCATTTCAGCTCGAAGGTTAGCGCTGCGCCACCCTGGGTGAAACCGCCCTGGATCGCCTTGCCGGAGGGCGAAAGGTCGCCCCGGAAGCTGGGGTCGCCGGGGACGCCGCTCATCGCGAACTCGACCGACGCACCCTTCACTGCGATCTTCGAGAGCGGGAAACCCTTCAAGCCTTGCTCCGGGATATCGATGCTGCCAATCCACTCGCCCTTGTTGTTCTGCGCGAGGTCGACCAGGATCTTCAGTTCGCGGTCCGGAAGCTGAATCGCCCCCTCCCAGTGGCCGGAGCCGGTCGGTTTGCTCTGTGCGGGCGCCAGCAGCGCCGCCACCAAGACTATGAGTACCGCCGAAAAGAAACTCTTCATTTGTTCTCCTGAACAGAATTACGATTCTCGCGGGCGCGCCGTTCCCGCTACTCCCGGAACAGGTGGATCTCCTCGACGTGGCGCGGACGTTGTTCCACGAACAAGCCCAATCCGAGACCCACGGCGGCCAGCGCCAGGGTGGCGATGGAAGTCGCATCGAACCCCCGCCTCCAAAACACCCCCAGCACACAGACCGAGACCCGCAGCGCCCAGGTCAGGGCTTTGCTGTAGGGCTGATCCTGCCGGTGCAGCCGGGCCGCCACCCGGCCCAAAGCGTAGGCAAAAAACACCGCCAGGAAGCCCAGCGCGACGCGCAGCAGTTGGATCGGCACTACTGGCACGATTTCAATTGTAATCGCAGCGAGTTGCCGATCACCAGCGCGCTGCTCGAGAGCATGATCGCCGCGGCCCAGACCGGCCGAAGCAGCCCGCAGGCGGCGAGCGCGAGCGCCGTCGAGTTGTAGGCCAACGTCCAACCCAGGTTCTGCCGCGCGATGCGCCGGGCGCGGCGCGCCAGCTCGAGCAGCTCGGGCAACCGGCGCAACCCCGACTCCAGGAAAACCACGCCGGCCACCTCCCGGGCCACGTCGGTCCCGCCCGCCACCGCGATTCCGACCTCGGCGGCGGCCAGCGCCGGCGCGTCGTTGATGCCGTCTCCGACCATGGCCGCGTCACGCCGCTCGCGAACCCAGGCAGCCTTCTCCTCCGGCAGCAGGCCGCCCGCGAAGTCATCGATTCCAAGCCGCCTGGCCGCGCTCTCGACCGCCTGCTGGCGATCGCCGCTGAGCAGCGCCAATTCGTACCCCATGCGGCGGCACGCCGCCACGGCTTCGACTGCCTCGGGGGCCACGGGGTCGTCTATCAGAATCGCGCCCAGCAGTCCTCCGTCCAAAGAGCACGCCACGCCGCCTTCGATTTCCGCCCTCTCGCCGGTCACCCACCGCGGCTGGCCCAGCAGAACGCGCCGACCGTCCTCGAGTTCCGCCGCCACTCCCAGGCCGGGGACGTCCTCGACGTGGCGGACCGGCGCCGGCGTGATGCCGCTCGCGCGCGCCGCCCGGGCGATCGCGCGCGCCACCGGATGAACCGAGTGGGCCGCCGCTGCCGCCGCCATTTCGAGCACCGTGGGCGCGTCCTGCCCCCTGGCGGGTTCGACGCCCTTCACCTCGACCTGGCCGCGCGTGACGGTGCCGGTCTTGTCGAACACGATCGTGCGGACGCCGGCCAGCCGCTCCAGCGTCTCGGAGGATCGCACCAGGATGCCCCGCCGCGCCGCTCCGGCCAGGGCCAGCACGCTCACCAGCGGGACGGCGATGCCCAGCGCGCACGGGCACGCCACTACCAGCACCGCGAGGCCGCTCAGCCACGCCTTCTCGGGGCTCGATCGCCACCACCAGGCCGTCACCGCGCCGGCCAGCGCCAGTGTGAATGGGACGAACGCCGCGGCCGCGCGGTCCGCCACGCGCTCCAGAGGTGAGCGCCACCGCTGCGCTTCCTCCACGCTGGCGACAATGCGCGCCACCAGAGGCACGCCGCCCGCGGCCTCAATCTCAACTACTCCGTTCAGGCAGATCGAAGCCGCCCGCGCCGTCTCGCCCGGCCCGCGCTCGGCTGGCAGCGGCTCACCCGTGAGCATCGATTCGTCCAGGCTGGCGGCGCCCGCGACGATTCGGCCATCCACCGGGATTCGCTCCCCGCTCCAGACTTCGACGCGCTCTCCAACCTCCACCGACCCAGCCTCGGCCATGACAAAGCCGCCATTGCGCCACACCCGCGCCTGCGGCGGCTGCAATTCGAGCAGGCTCGCTAGCGCCCGCCGGCCCCGGACACGCGCGTTGGCTTCCAGCAACCGCCCGACGGTAACCAGAAGCAGCACCATCGTGGCCGTATCGAAGTACTCGCGGCCGCTCGCGGCGAACACCGACGCGCACGAGTACGCGAAGGCGCTTCCCGCGCCGACGGCGATCAGGCTGTCCATCGAGAAGCGTCTCCGCCGCAGGTCCCGCACCAGGCCGGCCAGGTATGGCGGCGCCAGTATCGCGAACACAGGGATGGAGAAGCACAACAGCAGGCCGCGAACCAGCGCCAGCGCCACCGGCGGCGCCGATTCCATCGAGTACAGGAACAGGCTCAGCACCATGACGTTGGCGCTGAAAAAGCCCGCCAGGCCGATGCGCAACAGCAAGCTCCGCGAGCGCCGCGTCTCCGCGTCTGCCGTGCCTAGCGCCGCTCCGACGATCGCGCACCCGATGCAGCAATACACCGGCCCTTCGGCCGTGCGGCCGTGTACTGGCAGCCCGCAATGCGCACATGTGGGAGTGCTCAGAGAATCAACTCATAGCCCTTCTCGGCGATTTGCGCCCACAGGATCTCCGAGGCGTGGCCGTGGAGGGCGAAGACCTGGCGCGCCAGATCGCAGACCGGCTCGTATCCCTTCTCGTAGAAAACCAGGACCGACGGCCCCGCGCCGCTCAGCACGCAGCCCAGCAGCCCCGGCGCGCGCAGCTTGAGGATTTCATCCAGGCCGGGCACCAGCGGGGCGCGGTAGGACTGGTGGAAGCGGTCCTCCAGCGCCGTCGGAAACGCGCTGGTGCTTCCCGTGGCCACCGCCGCAATCAGCAGCGCCGCGCGCTGCACGTTGAAAACGGCATCGGCGCGCGAATAGCAGTCGGGCAGCACGGACCGCGCCTTGGTGGTCGGCAGGTCGAAGTCCGGCACCACCACCGCCACGCCAAAGCGCGCCGGCAGGTCCAGCCGTACCGCCCGCGCGGCGCCACCGGAATCGATTGCGCTGGCGACGATCGAGCCCAGCACGCACGCCGCGACGTTGTCCGGATGGCCCTCGATGCGCGCCGCTTCATCGAGAATCCGAAGTCGCTTCCAGCCCAGTCCCAGCAGGTTGTCGGCAATCACCACCCCGGCAGTCAGCGCGGCCGCGCTCGAGCCCAGCCCTTTGCCGATCGGGATCTCGTTATGGATCTCCAGCTCGATCGGCGCCAGCGCTTCGCGTACATCCGCCGCCACCAGTTGCGCCGTCTGCCAGATCAGGTTGTCCTCGCCGGTCGGGATGGCTTCGGCTTCACGCCCCGAGACGCGGATCTCGAGCTTCGCGCTGGGACGGAAGCGGCACTCCAGGTAGACCCCCAGCGCCAGGCCCAAGGCGTCGAACCCCGGGCCCAGATTGGCGCTTGAAGCCGGGACTTTGAGAGTGGCCCAGGCCATCCTTTAGCAGAGTGTCACTTTCTGGCCCTCGCGGCACGAGCGGTATACCGAGAGCACGATCTCCAGCGCCTGATAACCCGCCTCGCCCGAGACCAGCGGTTCGCGGCCGGCCTGGATGGCGTCGCCGAAATCCAGGAACTGCCGCTCGAACGGCGCCAGCGAAATCGCCATCGGGTCGGAGGCGCCTGACATCACCTCTTTTTCGACGGGCGCAGGCTCGCCCGCATCGTTCTCGACATCCCAGGCGGTCAGCGTGTCTCCAGAGACGATGGCCGTGCCCTTCGTGCCATGGATCTCGATTCGCTCGGTGTAGCCGGGCCGAAAGGCCGTCGAGGCCTGAATCACGCCGGTAGCGCCGTTCGAGAACTTCAGCAGGGCATTGACCACGTCTTCCGACTCGATCTGGTGCAGCGCGCCAAGCTGCCAGAAGCCGAACAGTTCCTTCACCGGCCCGATCAGCCAGCGCAGCACGTCGATCTGGTGAATCGCCTGGTTGATCAGCGCCCCGCCACCCTCGGTCGCCCAACTGCCCTTGATGGGCCGTGAATAGTACTCCGGCGAGCGATACCACTTCACGTAGGTGTCAGCTTCCAGGATCTGGCCCAGCCGACCGTCCTCGATGGCCTGCTTCAGAAACCGGCTGGAATCGTCGAAGCGGTGCTGGCTCACCACCCCCAGCACGATCCCCGCCTCGCGCGCCGCCGTGATCATCGCCCGCGCCGTCTCCAGGCCAGTCGCGATGGGCTTCTGCACCTGGATATGCTTCTTGTGCCGCGCGCAGGCCTCCAGCGGCTCCAGCCGGAAGTCCGGGAACGTGCACACATCCACGAAATCCACACGCGGATGACGGCAGACATCTTGGTAGCCGGCCACGAATTCCGCGCCGTACTTCTCGGCGAACGCGCGACCCGCCTTCGCGTTGATATCCGTGCAGACCGTCAGCTCGTATCCGATGTTGGAGTAAGCTTGGGCATGCTTGTGAGAGATCGCGCCTGTCCCGATCATTCCGACTCGCACGTCCGGTCTGCCCTCCCGAACTTGGCAGTATAGCGACTCCCGCGTCTCTGGCGCTACCTCGCACCGTTGCGGCCACTCCACCACCCCACGCGTGGTGACGACAGAGGCAGTACTAGGACGGTCACCAAACTGAAGTACCAACCGACATAGCAGATACCATACCGCGTTCCGAAATTACCCCTCGCGCCCGCAACCGGAGCATAATGGTAAGCAATAAGGAGAGTTCTGATGCGAGTGATGATGGCTATGCTGGGGTTGTTTGTGTTGGCTGCGCCCGCCGCCCCGGGAGCCCCTCTCCAGGCGGATGTACTAGTGATTGAGAAGCAACCCTGGAGCGGCGCCCAGCCCCAATCGCCGAGCTTCGCCCCCGGACGTTCTGGCCTGGATTTCGCGCTGGTCCGCGCCTCTGGCTCCAGGGGGCTCACCCTGGCCTTGATCGGAGCGGCGCGAGTCCCCGGACGCTACGGTGAGATCTATCGCGGGCGGATCGACGGCGCTGTCCGGATCGTGGCTGTTGATCTCCGCACCGGGGCCATGTTTGAGAGCTACGCCGAACCCAGGAATGCGGTTCCGCTCTCCGCGGTCCTGAATCCGGACCCTCAGGCGCAGCCCGCGGGAACCCACGACGACCAGGTTGAATGTTACTTCAATATCGACCTGAGGGTCCAACTGGGCCTGCCAGTGCATGCCGCCAAGTACGCCGTATTCGCCTGGCTCGATGAGCTGGTGTCTCCGGTCCGGATTGCGCAAGTGCCCGGAGAGCCCTCTACGGAAAGCGCGCCGAAACCCGTGGATGCCGCCTCCATCGGCGTGCACTTCGGGACCTCTGCCCAGACGCCGCGCGCGGACGAGGGAATTGCCCTGCGCAGCGACGGCTCCAAGGTCTACGGCAACGTCGCACCGTCGGCTCGCCAGAGCATGCTCAGAATCTTGGCGCTCGATTTCCGCACCCGCTCGCTCAGCTCGCTGACTTTTGCGCTGCCCAAGAAGCAGAACGCCTTCGACCTCGATTTGTCCGCTTTGGGCGGCTACGACCCGAACGTCACGGGCACGCAGAAGACCTTCGTGCTGGTCGGCTGGGGCACCACCTGGTCCCCGGTGCTGGTAGTCGGTCGCAGCTCTCGGTGACGGCTGGTCAGGCTGAATATACCAACCTCCCGCCCAGGTACGTCTTCGCGATCCCGATCCGCCGGGCGCCCGCGTCGAAGTTGAATTCCACCAGGTCCGCTCGTTCTCCGGGCGCCAGCCCCGCCTGGCGTGCCGCGATACCAGCGACGCGCGCGGGGTTTACCGTGGCCATGCGCACCGCTTCCGCCAGGCTGAGACCCGCCAGGCACACCAGGTTCGCTATCCCGTCGCACATGCGCAACGTCGATCCCGCCAGCCGCGTCTGCCCGGCCAGCACCACGCGATTCTCGGGCGTCAGCTCCACCTCCTGCTCGCCCAGCTTGTACCGCCCGGGAGCGCAGCAGGCGGGCATCACCGCGTCGGTCACCAGCACGCTTCGATCGATCCCCTTGGCGCGCAAGGCCACCTTCACAAACGAGGCCGGCAAATGGATGCCGTCCACGATGAGCCCAATGGCCAGCCGGTCTTCCGCCAGTTGTTCCCACAGGTAGTTCGGACGGCTCGGCAGCACCGCGCCCGCTCCGTTGCCCAGATGCGTGGACATGCTCGCCCCGGCGCGGACCGCTTCGGCGATCTGCGCGGGGCTGGCATCGGTATGTCCGATCGCCACCACGATCCCTTCGCCGGCCAGGGTCTCGATGTAGCGCGGCGCCTCGGGCCATTCCGGCGCCAGAGTCACCAGGCGGATGTGCCCCCGCGCGGCGTCCTGCATCCGGTGGAATTCGTGCACGTCGGGCCGCCGCACCCAGCGCCGCGGATGCGCGCCGCGCGGGCCGTCCTCCGGCGAAATGTGCGGGCCCTCGACGTGGAAGCCCTCGATGGCTTCTCCTTCCGCCAGACCTTCCTTGGCCGCCGCCAGGTTCCGCAACGCGCCCTGCATGTCCTCGGGCGATCCTGTGATCACCGTGGGGTAGAACCGCGTCACTCCGGTCGAGAAAAGCACCCGAATCGAGCGCCCGATCTCTTCCTGCGCCGCGGCAGGGGAGTTGTAGTCGACCCCGGCGAATCCGTTCACCTGCAAATCGATCCACCCCGGAGCCAGGTACCGCTCTCCGCCCTCCGCCGGGGACACCGACTCGATTCTGGACTGGAAATTGACCTCGGCCGGGCGGCCGCTGAGCGCGTCAATGCCGGAACAATTCATCGCGATCCTGATTTATCGACAGCTTTCCCACATCTCGAGCCCGCTAACTCCAGACAAACACGGGGAATCAAAGTTGTTGATAAGCGGCGCCAGGTCGCTCTTCGCTCTGGCATTCCCACCCGCCGCCCTGCTAAAAAGGGATTGCCTCTTGCGAGCCCGGTCCGGATGAAAATCTCGGGGGAGGTGGTTGTCCGGACCGTGCTCACAGGGTTCCGTTCTCCCATCGGCATTCGCCGGTCTCTCAAACGCTCGCTTCGGCGGGCTGCGCTGCATTCACCACCGTCAGCCAGCCGTGACGATCCGGTTTGGCCCCGTCGATTATGGCGAAGAACTCCTTTTGCAGCCTCTCGGTGACCGGCCCGCGACGGCCCGCTCCAACCTGGATGCGATCGATCGAGCGGATCGGCGAGATCTCGGCCGCCGTGCCGGTGAAGAACACCTCGTCGGCGATGTAGAGCATTTCGCGCGGGATCAGCGTCTCCACCAGCGGAATGCCCAGGTCCTCCGCCAACTGGAGCACCGTCGCGCGGGTGATGCCGGGCAGCACCGATGCGCCCAGCGGAGGAGTCAGGATCTTCCCGTCGCGCACTACGAAAATGTTCTCCCCCGACCCCTCGCTCACGTAGCCCGCCGTGTCCAGACCGATGCCCTCCTGATACCCGTTGGCCAGGGCCTCCATCTTGATGAGCTGCGAATTCATATAGTTGGCGCCGGCTTTCGACAGCGCCGGCAGGGTGTTCGGCGCCAGCCGGTTCCAGCTCGACACGCACACGTCCACGCCCTGCGCGATCGCCTCCTCGCCCAGATACCGGCCCCATTCCCAGCACGCCAAGTACACCTCCACCGGGTTGTGTCCGGGGTAAACGCCCATCTCGCCGTAGCCTCGCAGCACGATGGGCCGGAGGTAGCAGGCGTTCATCCGGTTGACGCGTACCAGCTCGCAAAGCGCGTCGCACAGGTGCGCCGCCGCGAACGGGATTTCCATGCGGTAGATCTTGGCCGACTCGATCATCCGCCGCACGTGCTCACGCAGCCGGAAAACCGCCGGGCCGGAGGCCGTGTCGTAGCAGCGGATTCCTTCGAACACCGAGCTGCCATAGCTCACAACATGGGAAAGAACGTGGATCTTGGCCTCGCTCCAGGGGATGAACTCTCCGTTGTGCCAAATCTTGTCGGTGGGGACTAACATGAAGTCATTATAAGCCAATAGCCACCGGCAAACACGGCGCAGCCCCCCTGCCGCTCGGTGCGCGCGTATCTTGCGCGGGTTCTACTGGCGGTGGCCGAGTTGTTCTTCGATGGCGAGGAGACGTTGCTCGACCTCTTTGCAGTTTTTAATTTTGGGCGCTTGGCGGGCTCAGCGGTAGACCTGGCCGCGGTGATCGATGGCGAGAATGCGGATGGTGTTGGTGGCGCGGGGCTGGAAACGAATACGCCAGTCACCTGCGGAGGCGGCGCTGGCCGAGGTACTGACCTTGGAGGTCCTTGACGTCGCCCTGGCCGGTTTGGGCGTAGCGGGCGAGGTTGTGGAGGATACGAATAGCGGTTTCACGGTCGATGGCGCGGAGGTCGGCGCGGGCGTGGGGTGACCACTGGATGGTCATTCGCGTAAGCCGAATTCGCGGAGCACGTCTTCATGGCGGATGCCTTCGCCGCGCTCAATGGCGGCGATGGCCTCGGCGTCGCGGCGCTGTTGCTCTTCGGTATAGGGCTCGTCGTCGGGCGGGGCGGTGAGGATGGATAGCCAAACGGGGTCGAGGAGCAAGAGGCGGATGTAGCGGAGGGCGCTATCGAGTTGTTCGGGGGAGAGGCGCTGTGCCAGGTCGAGGAGTTGCTGCTGCTGTTCGGACTCGATAGCCATGGCTGATTCCATGATAGCCTGAGTCCCATTCCGGATATTATGTAAACTTTGCGGACCCTACGCACCCAGCCATCAGATGCTTCTACAGCTTCAGATTGCGATTTTACAGCCACAGGTCCTGGCGTGTCAACAGTGTCAACAGCGTTTTGAGTCGGTTCCTTCGCCCCGCCCCGCGCGCCTTGGCCGTTCGCCGGCGGCTTCCACGACCGAGAAAAGGTCGAGGATTTGGTTTCGTTTCAAAGGGTTTCCGGGCTTTCCGGCGATCACACCGCCAGCCTTTGACGCGGAGCTCGAGCGCCGCCGAATTTTCCCACCGCGGTAGGAAAGGGGTCTCCTGCATCTACGGAGCGGATCTGAACGGTACCTTTGGCCCCTGCTGTCGGTTCGCGCGGGACCTGGCTGGCAACGCCAGGGCGCCTGGCTGGCCATGCTGGCGCCGTTCGTGCCTGGCGTGCCCCGCGCTGTGCTTGCCGCGTGCACCCTGCGGCTGCCGGCGGCCAGGGCTGGCAGGGGCATCACCCGCCGCGCCGGCGCGACCTGGGGCGTCTCTTGCCGCGTGTGGCCAGTGCGACCAGGGGTGGGGGTGGCGGCCTGGCCACTTTAAGGCTTGACACATCTACGCAGATGTGCAACGATCCAAGTGTAGGCGCACAAACCCATGGCCGCCGCGCCACGTACCCTGTTGGCATCGGCCGAGATCAGCCGGCCGATCTACCTTAGCCGGATGCCGTGTCCGGTCTGCAAGGATTTCTCAAACTTCGTCTGGTGCCGCGCCCGCGGGATCTGGCTCCGACCCCCGCGCTGTCCCCGATGCCTGCGCCGGCTACTGGCCCAGATGCCAGGAGGCACTGTGGACCCCTCAGAACTCGGTCGCGCGCTACAAGCGCTACGGCAAAACCACAAAGGCAAAGAGAAAGTCTATCGGCCGTGCCCGCACTGTGGGCGCATGATGGGCGCCCGCGAGTTGCGGCAGCATTGGTGCCGGGAGAAGGAGAAAGCCCGTGAACAAGATCCTCAAGGGGTGTCTGATCCTCGCGCTGTTCCCGTTCGCGCTGTTCGGCCTGCTGATCCTGCTGCTATTCCTCGGCGGCCTGTTCGACCGCAAGGGAACCGACAAGGCGATCGATAATGCGGTCAAGGAGTCGCGGCAGGAGCTGGTGAAGGGAACCGTAGAGCGAGCAAGGCACAAATTGCGTCCGCGTCCTCGGCAACGAAGCCCTGGGACAGCAGCCACGAGCGGAACTGCGCCATCGTCCGCATTCCCGACGCCACCGTCTGCTCCCACTCAGACAGAGACAGACCGCGGTCCTGAAGTTTCGCCGCCGCCGCCGCCCGCTTCGCCTGCGCCGCCTGATCCTGCGCCATCTGCTCCTGCAGCAAAGCGACGAGGCTGGCTTGGTCGGGTGCTCCATACCCGAGGTCGGCCAGCGTCTGTTGGTAATCCGCCAGCGACCGCTGCCCCAGCCGTACCGCCTTCGCCAGATCAGTGAGGCTGATCTTCTTGGTGGCCGCTTTCTTCGCAGCCTCGGCCGCCTTCTGTTGCGCGGCCTTGGTGATGGCGATCTGTGCCAGGAGTGACTGTACCAGGATGGCTTGGTCGTCTGCGCTGAACCCCTCGCGCGTGAGCGCGGCCTTGTAAGTCGAAATGTCCGTGACTCCCAGCTTCACCGCCCGCTCCAGGTCCACCAGGCTGATGTTCTTCTGCGCGAGCTGCGCTTGCGCCGCGGCGTGCGCATCCGCGGCCTTCTGGTCCGCCTGCATCTGGAGTTGCAGCAAGCCCACCAGTAGATCCACGTCGGACGGAGGATACCCGTCCGCCGCGAGCGCCGCGCTGTAGTCGCCGATCGTGATGAGTCCCGCGCGCGCGGCTTTATCCAGGTCCGCGAGGGAGATCTTCTTCTTCTTGAGTGCGGTCGCGATCTGGTTGTGGCGGTCAATGGCCGCCTGGTCCTTCTCGAGCTGCTTGCGCAGCTCGTCCGCCAGAAGCGCCGCGTCGTCGGCATCGAAACCGCGCGTGGTCAATTGCTGCTGGTACCAATCGACGTTGTGCAGACCCTCGCGCACTGCGAGCTCCATGTCCGCCAGGCTGAGGTGCTGTTCGGCGAGCTTGGCCTCCGCCTCCTTGCGGAGCTCTGCGGCGGCGGCGGCCTGGTCGAGTTCCTTCTGGAGCATCGCTGCCAGGAGGTCGCGGTCAGCATCGGAGAACCCGGCGCCCGCGAGTTGAGACCGATACTCGTCCACGCTCATCAGGCCGAGCTTTACCGCTCGTTCCAGGTCGGCAATGGAGAGCTTCCGCTGTGTGGCCTGTTGCGTGAGCCCAGCCTTCTTGTCCGCGGCGGCGTGCGCGGCGTTGATTTTGTCTCCGAGTAACGTAGTGAGATCGGCGACGTCGGCAGCCGGGAACTTATGCGCGCGAAGCCAGTCGCTGTAGCTGTCCAGCGTGCGGATCCCCCGCAAGACCAGCTCCTCTTCCTTCGACAGCGATACCTTCTTGAGCGCGAGCGCCTCCAGCGCCGCTTGCCGCTTCGCCTCTGCCGCCGCCGTCTTCGCGGCCGCGGCCGCGGCCTTCTGGTCCGCGATCGTCTTCTTCGCGGCCGCGGCATCTAGCGCGCTCTTCACTTCGTACAGGAGCTCGAGCTCGAGCGCGGTCTGATCGTCGACCGAGTAGCCCATCTGGGTCATCCGCGCGCGGAAGTCGTCCACCGTTTGGATCCCGTGCTTGACGTGGGTCGCGATCTCCGCCAGCGTGAGCCTGGTCACATTCAGCTCGCGCCGGACCTGCGCCTGGTTGCGAGTCATCTGCATCTCGCGGTCCGGCAAGTAGAGCAAGGACAGCAGGCTGTTGAACTGGCTGTCGTCGATGTCGTAGTCCGCGTAGGCCCCCATAAGCTCAGTCGCCATCGAGTGCCGGTAGGTATCCAGCCGGCGGTCCCCATTGAGCGCGAGCTGCATCCGCGCCACGGGCTCCTCCCACCCTTGGTCCTTGAGGCTCGCGATTGCCTCGTCCAGCGTGCAGAAGCCGTGCGCGATCATGTAATCGAGGTCGGTGTCGGAATACAGCTTGCGGTGCGAGGTCAGAACGGCCTCCATCCGCTCGCTGTCCAGACCTTGACGGGCCAGCTCCTCCTCCATCTGCGCCTGAGTCCACTTCCCGCGGACGAACTGCCGCCAGCAGTCTCCAACGCCGAGCTGCGTCGGCCGGTAGCGCTTCATGAGGTCCCAACTGAGCGGCGTCTGTAGGATCACTTGCATCAGCGGCTTGAGCGCTTCGTGCGAGAGTCTGCCGAGCCCCAGGACATGCGATAGCGTGTCCTTCAGCTCCCCAAAGCGACCGAGGACGTGGAGCGACGTGGCATCCACCAGCCACTCCTCGATCCATCCCTCGATGGCGAGGTGCGTCACGGTCGCAAGGTATTGTTCCGCCGCGGCCGTGCTGGGCGTGAGCGTACTGGTTCCGCTCGTCGCGCCGGCGCCTACCATTGCGTTCATGATCGCCGTGCCGACCTGCTTGTACACCTCCGAGCGACTGGCGATCCGGCCGCGTGCGCCCATCGCACTGGGAGCCACAGTGACCCCGAAGAGATTGCTGATCGACGCGGCCGCGAGCTCGCCGAACTCCGCCTGGTTGCCTTCCTCGCCCTTGGCGAGGATGCCCGCCAGCTTCGCCGCGATCCACATCGCCGCCTGGACGATCATGCCGATCAGCCAGGCGAACACGTTCTGGAGCATCGTGCCCAGTGCGGCGAAGAAGCCCGTGTCGGGTCCCGCTGCCTGCTTGCCGGTCTCGAGCTGCTTTCCGACCGTGAGGAAGTCCGGGGCCGGTACCTCCACATCGGGCAGATCAGAGGGCGCGGGGTCGCCGGGGGTCGCGGGTGCAATCATGGGTCACCTCACATTGAGGGTAGGTTTTGCAGGTAGGTCATGCCCGCCTGGATCGAGGCGGCCAGGGGGCCGCTGTCTGCCGTGAGATAGTCCTGGAGGTCCTGGGTCGCTTGCCGCCCGGTCTGGTCCAACGTCGGCGGCGTCGGCGCGGTCGGTGGATTGGCCGGAGGGAACATACTCTGCGAGCTCCAAAAGGTCCGGACCACGTCGCCCTGGTAGGCCCAAAGGGTGCGGACAAAGATGGGGCGCTGAAGCGTGTAGTGGAGGGTGAGCAGCAGGTTCATCCACGAGCCAGCGATCGAGGTGTGTCGGAGTAAGTCGTAAATCGGGGCCATGATGCGCCCCTCGAGGCGCGCCAGGCGCGCGTCCAACCGCTGTGCCCACTTGATGTGGAAGAGCTTCAAGATGGCCAGCACGCGGCGGAGGCTCTCGATGAGCTGGATGATGGGGCGGAAGAAGGTGTTGTAGATGCGCATGATCGCTTCGCGGATCTTCCGCATGAAGTCGAGGTAGGGCTTGAGCACCTTGTCGATGAGCCGGCCGAGCTTGTTGGCGAGCTTCTGGAGCTTCGCGAGCACGTGAGCCTGGAACCATTGCCAAGCGGCGGCCAGGGCGTTCAGCATCCGCCCGAGCGCTCGCACGATCCGACAGCCAAACCGCGTGAGTTTATCCAACTCGGAGCACATGTTCATGCGCAGGTTGTCGATGCGCTCGGCCAGGTCCAGCAGTGTTATGCCACCACCCACGCCGAGGATGCTCATGATGATGTCGAGGCCCATCTCGACGATCCCGAAGGGACCGCTGGTGGGTTCAGGTGGCTCTGGATGAGTGGTCATTGTGCGCGGCCTCCGATCAGGTCATCAGCGTGGCCAGGTTTCGGGCGAAGTGCTCGAGCACCTGGCGCGCGGTGATCGGGTTGAAGTCCTGCCGCGGGAACTCATGGGTAAACGGCCCGTGCTCCCCGGCCTTCCACGCCACCGAAACCACCTGCTGCGGCCGCTGGTTGCTGTCCAGCTTCGTCATCTCGGTGATGCGCACGATCGTAATGGGTAAGTCGGTCATGGTTAACTCCTAGCTTTCGGTTACAGTGAACGTGATGGTCCCTGGCCAGCACTTCTGGCCGGCCACAAACCACTCTTCAGTCCAGGTGCCGAGTTCGGTTCTCATCATGTGCCCCTGGAGCAGAAAATACCCGTCGTCGCGCGTGGTCCCGAGGTCCACGGGCGCAAAGGCCACGCCGTTCTGCGTTCCACTCATGCTGACGATCCTGTGAATGTTGCCCTTCACAGTGATCTGCCACAGGTCACCCTTGATAAAGGGTTGTCCGGGGTGAGTCATATTGGTCAAGCACACCCACGGCGGGGGCGGCCACTCCGGGGTCTGCGGCTGCGGGACGCCGGGCGGGAGTGGCGGAATCTGCGGCGTCGGCGGTGGCTCGGTCGGCGCGGAGGGGATGAAAGATCCGGTGCTGAAGGGGAGCGGTTGTTCTTCCCAGGCTTCCCCCGGAATCTCGACATAGGCATCGGTAATTGTGGCGGCGATCACGTCGAGCTCATCCTGCGAGGTATCGGGCGGTTCCGCGGCGGTTTGGGCGTCTTCATAGTCCAGTGCGGCCGCCGCGTCATCCAAGCCTGTACCGAGGAGCTGGTCCACGGGTGTAGCGGCCAGGCCGGTCGCGGTGTTCAAGGCATCGACCTGGACCTGGTCCTCGGGATCGAGGGCGGCCAGGTCCGCGGCCGCCCCGTCGCCAAACTCCGGTGGATCCACGACCAGGTCGTAGTGGGCCGGGTCCAGTGGGACGATGGGTCCAGGCTGCATCTACTTGTGCGGCGGCTTCATGAAGTACGCGATCACGGCGGTGATCGCCGCCACGATGGGCGAAGCGATCGACGCCGGGACCGCGGTTTGAATCTGTGATACTCCGGCTGTGGCGGCGCCGGCGGCGGCGGCCATCCCCAGCGATTTGAAGAAAGCCTTCCAGTTCATGATGTGCTCCTTTGCCTAACCTCCGGTCAGTGTCTTCCAGAGTCGGGCGAAGATGCCCGGTTCCTCTGGCGGCGGAGGGGCGGGTGGCGGGATCAATTCCGCGAGAGTCCGCCCGAGTCCCTCCGCCTTGATCGCGCGCGTAGTACCGCGCGCTGTGCTTGCGAGGTTCTCGTCGCGTTTGTTGGGTTGGTCGGCCAGGGGGCCCGGTATCGTGCCAGTGAGTGGCGGGCAGGCGTGGTAGTAGGCCAACCCACCGGCGCAGGTGTCCGAGTACGTTCCTCCGCACGAGTTACATTGCCAGATCATGAGGGCACCAGCCATTCCTCGACTAGGTAGAGCGGCGCGGTGAAGTCGTCCGCGGCCTGAAAGGGATAGCAGAACGCGCTGAAGCTCTGGCCGCTAGTCAGGAAGAGGTAGTCGGGCAGCGGTGCCGTGGCGTGGCCCCAGTTCGAGTCAAACGCTGCCGCCAGGCCACTGCCCCAGGTGTAGCTCCACACTAGACTGGGCGGCTGGCCGGCGACCGCCGGTATCGACACGAAAGTACCCGCAGGATCTACTACCCAGAGGCCGACGTATCGGTTCCCAGCAGTGGCGGAGGTCGAGAGCCGGCAGAACACGCTAATCAGGCGCCACCGCGCGCCGGTTGGAACGGTCTCGGAGATGTTGTGTTGCGGAGCCGGGTTGGTACCTTGAATCAGGCGGATGTTGCCTGGACCTTCGTTTATCAGGGTCCAGCGCGGGTACGGCCAAACGAGACCAGCCGCGTCGGTGAGGTACCCGTAGGCCAAAGTCTGCGCTATAGGTGCCTCGCCGGCGGAAGCAGCCATTAGGAAGACGAAGGCGTAGCAGGAGCCGGGGGGCGAACCTCCCTGGGCATAAACACTCATGGTGAGGAGGAAACCCTCGGCCAGTGGGGCCATGAAGCAGTTGAGCGCGCGGTCGGAAGTCACTGGGAAGTCCCAGCGGTTCTGCTTCAGCTCACCCGAGGGCATCAGCATCCGGACCTGGATGGTGATGGTTTGGTCCGGGATCACGTTGTAGACGACGAACATGAGCTGGTCTTGGCTGCCGACGTAGGCGGGCGATGGGGGTGGAACGTTTTTCGTGAGGAAACTAATCTGCGGGGGAATAACCACGAACGGAAAGCCGGCGGCCTCCGCCGCCGGTGTCTGGCCGGCGGCCGCGATCGCCGCCAGGCTGGTGTCCGTCGTCAAGGTTGGATCCACTCTTCGAGCAGGAAGCGGGGCGCCGTGTACTGGTCGGCGGCCTGGATCGAGTCGGTGACAGTGCGGATCCGGAAGCCCGAGGGCAGCCGTGTGTCTTGCGGAATGGGCGCCAGGTTGTCGCTGGTAACAGCCACACGAGAGGGCATCCCCGGACCCCAGCTATACGTCTTTGTGAGGCTGGCGACCTGAGTCTGTGCGGCCTCCACCCGCTGTAAGTCGTTGGTTCCGTCGTCGATCACCAGGCGGCACAAACGAGTCGCTGCGGCTACTCCGGTCGTCAGGCCGAATTCGAGCGCGAGTAGACGCCAGAGTGCATTCGTCGGCACGGCCTGGCTGATCTCCGCGCCGGCCGCCGGCGCGCTGCCGATGAGACTGTACACGCGGCCAGGACCTTCCACCGAACTGCGGATGAATCCCCCAGGCCAGCCCAGCCAGCCGCTGCCGGTGGCGTAGTCCCCCAGCAGCACGGCCGTAATAAGCCCAACATCTGCAGCGCCGTGCAGGATGCTCACTACACACCAGCAGTGACCACGCAAATAGCCCAACTCCGCCGACATAACGACCACCGAGAGGAGCCAGCCCTCGGCCAGGGGATAGCAACTGGTGGCTTGGCTGCGGTTGGTCGCTGGGGTGTGGGACCAATTCTGGATATCGATCCGGCCCTGCGGCGTGAGCACCCGCGCAGAGATGGAGAGGTTCACGGGCGCCGCGCTGGAAAAAGTATCCACCTCCAGCGAATCGTCGCAAGTGACATACATCGGGCTTTGCGGTTGCACGCCCGCGGCCGCGAAGGACACGTCGGGCGGACGTGGAGTAAAGACTCCGCTACTCATGGCGGCGCGCTCCTCTCGCGCTTACGTGCCGAGCTGCGTCGCGCTGGGCGAGCTGCCGATCTCGGCCAGGATGGCGGTCACGTTGACTGCTGTGGCGGCCTGGTCTTGCGACACATCCACGGAGATGCCGGCGCGGTTCGCCGAGTTCAGGATCGGGACCAGCGGCAAGCCGAGTTTCTCCGAGAGCTCCAGGAACCACCTCGAGGTGAGCCCAGGCAGGGTGATGTTGCCGGGTCCGGCCACGCCGACGTTGCCGGTGTCCACGCCGGTGAAGCGCACGGCGCCGCAGTTCACGCTCGGAATGTAGCCGAGCAGGGCGTAGTCGGTGTTGGCCTTCAAGAGGTCGTAGCTGTAGTTCAGCGCGCGCGCGCCGGTCCAGCCGCCTCCGGCGCCCGGATTGCAGTCGATCTCAACGCCGACGATGTTCGCCATGCGGCTGAGCACATCTGCTGGCGATGCCAGGCGAGCGGCGATGCCGGGGCAGTCGGGATAGTAGATCAGGTTGAACGCGCTTTCGATTTTGCCGGCGGTGGCACTGCCGGTAAGATCCTCGGTGAGCGTGTCCTGAGGGACCAGCTTCTGAGTGATGCCGAGCGGCCACAGTGCATTCGGGTTCAGGGCGAGTGTGTTGAGCCTGACGCCCTGCACGTTGTCGTGCAAGCGCGGCGACTTGATGCGCAGCACGCCGGCGCCGAACTGGTTAGTCCAGACGGCGAGTAGCAGCGGTAGCGAAGTGAGTGGCGCGTTACGGATGGTCAAGCTGTTGCCTATGGCCATCGTGAGGTTGGTTGGGGTGGTGCCGGGTGCGGTGGCGAAGCCGCACAGACATTCAAGTGCTTTTCCCATGGTTGTTCGGCCGGCCTCAACCGGAGAGTTTCTTCTTGCGAAGCGCGTCGGTGACGGCCTGGACCCGGGCCATGTTGGCCGGATCCCCTTTGGGGCGCCGCGGCGGGAGCTGCACGGCCGCGATAGTTGCCAGGAACGGAGCCACTCCGTTCTGCCAAGTGCCCTGCGCGTTGCGGACTCCCTGTGGGAAGCGCTGCGCGCCGGTGGTCGATGCGTTGGTTGCGAACTTGGCGCCGCCGGCGGCGGTCACCCCGCGCGAAAATGCCTTCCGCGAGATGGCGTCCTGGATGGCGGCATCGTAGTTTGGCTCGGCGGCTGTAGTGGCCGTCTGCCAGTCCTGGCCCGCTGCGGCTACGCCGGTGGCGTAGTCCGCTGCGGCCGCGGACGCGCGCGTTGAAAACTTGATGGCCGACGCTGCTGCGTCTTTCACCTTGATGGCCACATAACACCTCCTGTACGTCTCAAGCTTGTGCCGATTTAGTGGGATAGACAACAGTTCGGCCGAACTGGTAGACACAGTGACAACGGATCAACGGCCGAATTGGTTATGGATCACGGGCGGAAACCAAGCGTATCCGCGCGGTCCACTTGTAGAGCCTGGGGCGTACCCATTCAGAAAGCGCTGGCGGAGAAACAGGTGTAGCTCGTCGGTGCTGTGGCCGTGAAGCTCGGCGACGCACTGCCTCACGATCGCGTCAGGCGGCGGTGGCACCGGTGTCTTCCGCTCACCCGTCATGTACCCCCAGATTTCCGCCTTCACAGCTTGGAAGGTTCGCGTCGTCGTCTCGGCGGTTTCGCCTTTGCTTCGCTGGGGCACACTTTCCTTGTCCTGACGGGATACGGCTGGTCCTGCCGACGATGTAGATTCCCTTCGATGATTCCGATACATCTGGGGGACATTGGTGACACCCCCTGGGGACGCTGGCGACACCCCCTCGGGGACATTGGCGACACCCCATGTGGCCACGGCCACGGCGAAGTCCGGGTGCCACAGGAAAACGTGGTGGCTGGGCTTGCTGGCGACGCGGTTGGAGGCGATGAAGCCGGCGGCGCGTAGCTCGTTGACCCACCGTTTTACCTGGCGTTTTACGGTGTGCAGGGTGGCCGCCAGGGTGGAGGTCGAGGCGTAGCATTCCCCCGAGTCGCGGCCGTAGCCGGCCATGACCAGGTAGCACAGTTTTGCGCCCCGTGTCAGAGTGTGGTTTTTGCTGAAGGCCACCAGCAACCGGGTGCTGCCAAGCACACGTCGGCCGTGGATGGTCTGCATCGGTTATCCGGGGCGAGGGTAGGTCTGGATGACGATACCGTGCTCGTCGAGCGTGGCCTGGCAGTCCGGGACTACCGCGCGTGCGATCGCAATAAGCCGGCGGATGGGCAGCTCCGGATGCGCGATGCGCCAAAGGGTACGGTAGCCGAGGAGCTGGCCGAGGGCCCCGAAGGCCACGCGGACCTTCACCTCGATGATGTCCACCTGGTCGCCGATGCGCGCTACGATGTCCGCGCGTTTCTGAGTGATTAGTATGGACATCCGGCGGATCTCGTCCGTGTACTCCTCACCGGGATCCGTGCCCTCTCCCAGGCGCGGATTGAACCAGATCTGGTCGTACTCCGCACCATGCGCGTTCAGCCAGGCTTTGGCGATGTCGCTTTCAACGTAGGTCAGTCCGGGGAGTTGGATCTGAGAGAGCAGCAGGCCAAGGTTGATCGGTGGGGGCATCAGGGGTTTCTCTTGGCGCCGTCGCGTCGGTGCGGTTTTCCGAGGCGCTCCTCCCACTCCCACTCATTGATCCGGCCGCGGAGTTGCTCGAGCCCCAGGAAGTCGCGGAGTAGCTCGATCATTTCCACCAGGTGACCGTTGAGGATCTCGAGCTCGCCCCTGACGGATTCGACCGCGGTGGCGATCGGACGGTTCGCTGGGTTGGCTACAGCGCTGCCGCCGGGCGCCGGGGTGGTCATGCGGATGCCTCGGGGGATTTGGCGATCGGGAGCACCACGAACGTGCCGACGCACACCTCTGCGGGGTCTGAGACCACCAGGCTGAGTTTCTGCCCGAATTCCGGGTCTATCCGATCAGTGGCCACGACCAGGTGGAAGACACCGTTTTGGCGCCCGATCAACACGCGCTCGATGCGCGCGCCGCGGAGGTGGCGCTCGATCTCGGGCATATTGCTTGTGGTGAAACCCGCCATGGTGGCTATCACGGCTTTCTCTTCTTGCGGATGCCGGCAACGCGGAGGGCGTCCGCGGCGGTGGGTGTGTGGCCGGACTGGCGCGCCCATGCAAACAAGGCGTGCTTGAGTTCCGCGGCGAGCACGGGTAGGCCACTCAGCTTTTCGATCACCGTGTCCTTCGCCTCCGGGTTCATGTTCTCCTCGCCGACTACCTCGGACATATCAGTCGCCACAGGGAACCTCCTCGCGTTTAGCGATGCCGGGGTGTAGGTACGCTTCGAGCGTGGCGCGGTCGGCGTGCCATAATTCCACGAGCTTCTTCTGGACGTGGATGTCCACGCGTAGGCGTTTACTCACCGCTCGCACGCACTCGGCGTACAAGCCGAGTAGCTGTGCGGCCTCGATGTCTTGCGGGTTGCCGAACTGTATCCGGCGCGCTTCAGCGAGCGCGGCAGCTTGCCAGACCAGCATGGTTAACCTCCCTCGGGCGCGGCGGCTGGCTCCGGCGGCTGCCCGGATTCCCCGCCCCGCACAATCGCCCAGCCCGTCGTGAGCAGGTGGCCGAGGAGCTGGTCTCTGTGGGTTATAGGGCAGGTCATGATGTCTAGGACCTCGCCAAACGATGAGGCTAAGCACGGTCCGAGCGGTGGGAAAAGACCACACTCATCGCCGTTCTGCTTCACCAGCGGCGATGGGCCGATGCCGCGGTGGTAGCCGAAAAAGGGGCAGTTGGCGGGCTGACTCATAGTTTTGTCTCCGGTCGCGCGGGACCGAGAACTTGGGCGCCGATTCCTGGCGGCGACTCCTCGAGCTCCTCGCGCGTGCGGGACACGATGCGCCCGTCCACGAGGCGGACCAGGTACACGTCGACGCTCTTACCCTCCGGCAGGCGGAGCGAGATAGTTGACTCTGGTGGCATTGACGATGACTCCAAACTGGCCGGTTACCAAGTCTAGGACTCGCGCCCCGGTCGGCAAGTCGAGTCCCATGATTTCGTGCGCGGTCACCGGCGCGCCGGCGCCGGCGGCGAGTTGCGTGTCCGCCTGGCGGCGGACGGTATTAAGCGTGTGAAGTAGTTGGCCCAGTCGTTCCACTGTGGGGCACTCCTTGTACGGCCTCTCCGAGGGCCGCACGGATCCGTGCAAGCGCGCGGTCAATGAACATGGCGCGGCACTGGCGGTGCATCGGGATGAGTTCCATCTCCCAGGGGCGGTCTGCGCTCTCGCAGCAGATACAGGTCATGGTGGTGATGGGCGCCGGCAGCGTGGTGAACTGATTCTCGCCGCCGGCCGCCGGCGGGGCCTCGACGGCCGCGATCGCGTCGGACTGCGTGCGCCACTGGATCACCAGGCGAGCGCTGGCCCCGCCGGCTATGGCTACGTCAAGGTACATGGCGCGGTAGCCGTCGTCCCGCACCTTGTTCAGCTCCTTGGACACGGCCAGGGAGATGCGGCCTTCCTTGAGCGCAGCGAATACGGCGTCGTCGCCGAGGAGCAGGTTGAGACGATCCTCGAGCATCGGCCGCTTGAGTCCGGTCAGCTCGACCAGGCGGTCGACGTCCCCGGCGCAATGCTCGGTGAGCAGCGTGCCGAAGTAGACCGCCTGCTCGGCCGGGTTCACGTCTTCGCGGAAGAGGTTGGCGTGGACCTTCACGGCCTCTGTGCTTGTCCCCGCGGTAGTGCGGATCACGGCGGGAATGTCCACACGGCCGGCGCGCGTGGCGGCGAGAAAGCGGCGATGGCCGTCTTGGATCTGGTATCGAGACCCGTTGGCGGCGAGGCAGATGGGGAGTAGTACGCCGAATTTCTTCACCGACTCGGTGAGGTCCTCGAGCTTCTGTTCGTCGAAGGTCTGACGCATAGCCAGGGCGGGCGGGTCGATCTTGTTCAGGGGCACGAGGGCGTACTGGGGCTGCCCGTCACGCTTCGGCATGGGGATGGTCCTCGCGGTGTGGGGCGCGCAGTTTGAGCTCTGGCTTCACGTCGTGCAACAGGCGGACACGGAGCGTGCGGTCTTCCACGTCGACGGTCATCAGGTCACCTAGCCCCCAGCCGAGCATCCGGAGAAACTCGGGCGGTATGGTGATGCCGCGGCTGTGGCCGTGCTTGATGAGTTTACAGACCCACATGGGATGGCTCCGCGGGTAACCGCAGGCTCCTTATGTACAGCGTGGCCAGTGTTCTATTGGGATCCTCGGCGGAATGCTGGATGAGCGAATCGTAGGTGATGTGCGCCAGGACGCCGCCGTGTTGGGACAGCAGCAGGAAGTCACGCGCGTTTACGTCGATCGCGTCGGTCTGCAGCGTAATGTGTCTTGACCCGGTGAGCTTTCGCGTAGCTGGCCTCCTTTCGGGTTCTCCCGCTGGTGGCCAGGTGCGTCAGGTGCCGGCTGCGGATATTATGTAAACTTTTGGGAGCCGCCGCCGCTCAAGTCCGCCCATCCCTCCGCCGATCTCCGTACCGAGGCATCCATGAGCACCACTGCCCGCGTCTTCACGGCAGTTCTCCTGGTTCCCTGCGCCCTGCTCGCCCTTCAGTCCCGCCGCGCCGAGGACTTCGACACCTGCGGAATGCCGCGCCGGCCCACTAACTTCATCGAGCAGCAGATCTCGGAGATGATCGCCACTCACACCTGGGGCGACCTCCAGGACGCCGCCCGAATCCAGCGCAAACTGGGTCGGTATTGCGCAGACAAGGGCGACGAGAAGCGCTCGACGGCCGCCTTCCTGTCCGCGGCGGCTGCGGAACAATCGCAGAACCAGCAGGCCTTCGCCGATCCATCCCCCGCTGCCGCAACGGCGTCTCCTGCCCCATCGGGCCGTAGCTTTGCGGGCAAGTACTTCGGCTACGAGGGCCGGACACTGCATACCTGGGACTTCCACGCCGATGGCAGCTATCTGCACACTTGGATCGCTGCGGGCGCGGGTACCAGCGTCCGGAACTCCGAGCGCGGCGCTTTCCAGGTGATCGGCGAGGAGGTCGAGCTGAGGCCGGCAGCGGAGGCCGGGGGCTTCGTAACGCCGGGCGCAGGCAGCCGAAGCACGGTTGTCGGGGGTCGTGCGGATAGCGGCCCGCCGCTGCGCCGCCTCAAGCTGGTTCGGTCGGAAAGCGGAGTCGTGCTGGACGGGATGAAACTGAAGCCGAAAAGCTGGTGACGTGCCTGGCCACAAAAAAATGGCCCGCTCCATGGTGGGCTTCCAAAGAGCAGGCCTGAGGGAAGAAACCTTGTCGCTTGGCTCAGCGGGAATGTCCGCCATGCCCTCCTCCGCTGTGGCTCGATCCACCACCGCCGCTGCTGCTGTGGGATCCGCCGCCACCAATGCTGTGGGATCCGCCACCACCGCTGCTGCTGGTCCTGGGTGCGCTCGATGTCGCCCGGCTCACGCTGCCCCGGCTTTCGTAGCGCGGCGCGGAACGCTCACGCACGATGGGCGGGTTGATCCGGATCGGCTCGGAGCGCGTCACGCCGCTTGATGGCCGGTCGGCGCGCTGCGCTTCGTTGGTCCGGCTCGGAAACCGTTGCCAGTTGCCGTCACTCCGCGGCGTCACCGTCGTCGACGCCGACCCACGATTCGAGGGCTCCCCGAACTGCCGCCAACTGGCGCTCCGATCCGCGGGGGCGCTGGCCGGCTGCCCGGCGCGTCTCCATCCGCTGGAGCTCTGCTCGGCGCCCGTCCGCATGGCCGCTGCCCCGCCCTGCACGGCCTCGCCCTGCCGGCCCGCCGCCGCGGCGTTCCCGGCAAAGCTCCTCTGCACCACCTGCTCCATGCCGCGGCGCTGCTGCTCGAACGGGATCCGCTGGACTGCGGGCGCCGCCCGCCGCGAATAGAAGCTCGTGCGCGGATTGCTCAGCCTATTGGCCACGCGGACCTGGCGGTCTGTGAGTCGCTGGCTCTCCGCGACCGGGGTGACCGGTACCGGTCCGCGCACCAGGGAGGCCTCGGTAACGCGAACGGCCCCCGCCATCCGCCCGTGCACGAATTCGTTCGAGCCGATCCCGCTCACACCGTTGGCCACCCGCGCGTTGCGGTAAAGGCTGGTGATGTTCGTGTGGTTCACGATCACCGTGGTCCGGTTGTACCCGCCGTAGTAGCGCCGCCCATACCAGGGATAGAAGGTCTCATACGGCGCCAGTGGCACCCAGCCCACGTTGCCGAACCCGAACCCGATGCCCACACCAGCTCCGCGGCCGAACCCGAAGAACGCCACCAGGGCCGGCCGCCAATAATAGCGCTCATGGATCGGGCCTGGAAACCAGCACCAGCCGTACGGCGCGCCGTAGAACCAGCGCCCGTAGTGGAACGGCGCCCAGCCCCAGGGATCGTAGCTCACCCAGGACCAGCCATACCAATCCAGCCACGTCCACCGGCCGTAGCGGTACGGCGCCCAGTCGGTCGCAACACCGTTCGGGCTCCAGACCCAACCGTACGAGGGCACATCGACCCAGCGCCCGTAAGAATCCAGGTCCTCGGCGCCGTAGATGTCGCGGCTCACGTACTGATAGCTCTGGGAGCGCTCCAGGCTGCGGTCCCGACCCTCATTCCAGCGGTCCCAGTCGTCCGGATCGGCCGCGCGCGCCATCTGGAACACAGGATCGGTGGCTGGGCCCCGGACCAGCATGGTGCGGCCCGGATGCACGCGCTCGGTACCCTTGGGCGTGAACACCTCGGCCTCGCCTTCCCGGACCGTGACTTCAGATTGGCCGTCGGGACCCACCCCGATCCGGTACATCCCCAGCTTGACCGGTCGCACCGCAACGTTGGGCGTATCCACTTCCATCTGTGCATCGGAGTCGCGGAGGACGGACAGCATCACCGTGCCGCGCGCCACCTGCACCTGGTAGCGCTGGTTCTCCAACTCGGAGATGCGAACCTCGGTTTCCGAGCTCAGACGGAGCATGTTGGCATGATCGAACTGGATCTCCGCTCGAGACCCGGGACCGGTGAGGACGCCGTCGTAAACCACCAGCGGACCGTTCACCGCAGCCGCCACCCAATCGCCCGAATCGCCGCGGCGCACCGAAACATCGCCGTCGATCAGGCTGATGCGAGCCACCCCGCGCTCGGGGGAGTCTTCCTGGGCCCAGGCGAGACAGGGGAGGAAGAAGCCGACAGATAAAAGCGTCAACAGCATGCGCTTCATGGTCATCCTCCTTCCACTCCGCCGCGGATTGGGGCACTTTCCAGGCCAAACATTCAACTTGTTGATTTCACTGCACATGGTCGAATCCTAGCAGCTCGCACCGGTGGCTGAAAACCACCACCCTGATCGAAAGCGAGCGGCTGGCTCACATCCTCGCCGCGAACTTGGCTGGACCAGCGAGCCTGCCGGGGCTGTCTTCATCTTCCACTTTGTAATTACTGTCTTAACCGCTTGTGGAATTGATGAGTTACTGCGCGGACGAATCCGGCTCTATCGAGTGGCGGCCAGCCTCGTCATGATCGTATCTGCGACACTCATCCTCTCTATTTACTTAGTACTAGCGATAAGATCTCAAGTAACGTGTGATGGCTGCTCTTCGAGTCTTCCGGCGGCCTGAAGCCTTACCGCAACCCGAGCGCCTTCCCCAGGGTCTGGCATGGTGGTAAACTACGCTTAAACCGCTTTCACAGAACCTATGATTGGCGCTGGCGAGCCGTCGCGGTCGTTGCCCGAGGTGCATGGCTCGGTAGGCGTGTCCCAGCACTCGATGTGGCGGCGCATGTTTGCCTTTGCCGGTCCCGCCTACCTGGTCAGTGTGGGCTACATGGATCCCGGCAACTGGGCCACGGACCTGGAGGGCGGCGCGCGTTTCGGCTACCAGTTGCTCTGGGTGCTGGTGCTGTCGAACCTGATGGCGCTTCTGCTTCAGACCCTGTCGGCCCGGCTGGGCATCGTGAGCCACCGCGACTTGGCCCAGGCCTGCCGCGAGAGCTACCCACGTGCCGTGAACCTGGCGCTGTGGGCTCTGTGCGAGGTTGCCATCGCCGCCTGCGATCTGGCCGAGGTGCTGGGCGCGGCCATCGGCCTGAACCTGCTGTTCGGGCTGCCTATGCTGGCGGGGGTCCTCGTCACCGCGCTGGACAGCCTGCTGCTGCTCTGGCTATCGCGGTTCGGCATCCGGTTGATCGAGGGCTTTGTGCTGGCGCTCATCACGGTGATGGGGGCCTGCTTCTTCGTGGAAATCGTCATGGCCAGGCCGGTGGTCTCGGAGATTGCCGCCGGCCTGATCCCTCGGCTCAACAATCAGAACCTCTACATCGCCATCGGGATCGTGGGCGCGACGGTGATGCCCCACAACCTGTATTTGCACTCCGCGCTGGTGCAGACCCGGCGCATCGGCGACAGCCATTCCGACAAGGCGACGGCCTGCCGCTTCAACCTCATCGATTCGCTGGTGGCGCTGAACGGCGCCATGCTGGTGAACATCGCGATCCTGGTCCTGGCAGGCGCCCTGTTTTTCAAGCGCCACATCGTGGTGACCGAAATCCAGCAGGCTTTTCAGTTGCTTGCGCCGCTGCTCGGGACCGCCCTGGCCAGCGTTCTGTTCGCCGTGGCTCTGATGTGTTCGGGCCTGTCTTCGACCATGACCGGCACCATGGCCGGCCAGATTGTCATGGAGGGGTTCCTCAGCATCCGGATGCGCCCCTGGCTGCGGCGCCTTTCCACGCGGCTGGCGGCGATCACTCCGGCGGCCCTGACCATCTACGTGGCCGGTGACCACGGCAGCTTTCAACTGCTGATTCTGAGCCAAGTCATTCTCAGCCTTCAGCTTCCGTTTGCAGTGATCCCGCTGATCCACTTCACGAACGACCGCGGCCGGATGGGTGCTTTCGCCAACTCCGGCTGGGTCCGGCTGCTGGCATGGCTGGCCGCGGTGATCGTCGTCGGCCTGAACATCCGGCTGGCATGGCTGACGATGAGTGGGTGGCTGGAGGCGGCGGGACGCTACCGCCCTCTCCTGTTGTTCACGGTGATCCCGCTGCTCGTCGGCCTGTTGGCGCTGCTCGCGTGGATTGCCCTCCAGCCCTGGCTGCCACGTTGGAGAGCCAGGCGCCAGGAGGCCGTGGCGCTGCCCGAACCCTCCGCGGGCGAGTTGGCCGTCCCGGCGTACCGCAGCATCCTGGTCCCGCTCGACCACTCCGCGCGCGACCGCGCGGCCATCGCCCACGCCGCCGCGCTGGCGCGCCTCCACGACGCTACACTCTATCTGATTCACATAGAAGAAGATGTAACCAGTCAGGTCTACGGATCGCTGGCCTCGACGGCGGAGATCCAGGAGGGCGCCAAGTACCTCGATCAGACCCTGAAATCCCTCCGCGCCCAGGGCATTCGGGTGGAAGTCGCTGTGGGCTATTCACGCGATCCGAAACAGGAGATCGTACGCTTTGCGCGCCAGATTAAGCCCGACCTCGTGGTGATGGGCGCCCACGGCCATACAGGCATCCAGGACCTGGTTTTCGGCCAGACGATCAACGGTGTCCGCCACGCCCTCGATACCCCCATCCTCATTGTGCGCGACCAGTAGACGCTGGCCGGGACGGGGCGGCTTTGTCCCGGCCCTGTGTCGGGGGGACACAGATCGGGCGCCTCCGGGGTTGATTCTGCATCATTATTGATGGCCACCGGATTGCTCCTTGCTAGTCGGTGCTACTATGCGCGGAATAGTCCTGTATGCAGCTTTGGCGACCTCCTCGGCCGCTCTGCTGCCGGCCGCCACGCTTCAGAAGCTCAGCCTGGACGACATGATTCAGAAGTCCACCGCCATCGTGCGGGCCCGGGTCCTGAGCTCCTATGCTGGGCAGCACGGCCCGATCATCTACACGCACTACCGCCTCCAGGTATCCGAGTGGTGGAAGAGCTCGGGCGCCACCGCTCTGGAGGTGGTGGTGCCAGGCGGCTCGGCCGGCGGCGTGCGGCAGACCTTTTCCGGAGCCCCCCAGCTCGTCTCGGGCGGCGATCTGGTGCTTTTCCTGTGGACCGGGTCGAGCGGGCTGACGCACATCATCGGCCTCTCGCAAGGACTGTTCAAGGTGAGCCTCAATACCAGTGGGGAGAGCGTGGCCACGCGAGGGGCTTCCACCGAGAGGATGATCGACCCCGCCAACGGCCTCAGCGTGAGCGATCGATCCGTGACCTTCCGCCTGAGCGACCTGCGCAAGCAGGTGAGAGCCACCCTGGCTTCAGGAGGCCAAAAGTGACTCCTGCACTTCGCCTGATCAGGCGCGCCGGAACGATGGCGCTGGCGCTCGCGGGACTGGCTGCAACCGCCTCCGCGTACTACCATTTCGTGCACTACGCTTCGGGCTCGTCGAGCCCCATCCCCGAGAAGTTCGATCTTTCCGCCCTGCGCAACAAGACCCTGTACTACTTTGTTTCGAGTGCAGGCCCGTCCCGGATGGCCGCCGGAGACAGCTTCGCGGCGCTGTTGAGCCAGATCCGGCGGGCGGGCGAGACCTGGAATGCGGTCGGCACCTCGGATCTGCGGGTGGCCTACGGCGGGCTGTTCACGCAGGGCGTCGCGCAGTCCACGCCCCACATGGAAGTGCTGTTCGAGGAGCTGTCTCCCGGCCTGCTCGGGATGGGGGGACCCACCACCCGCGCCGACATGGCGACCGGAGCCGATGGCTCCTTCGTTCCCATCCTCCGCTCGGTCGTGATCCTGCCCCGCGACCTCTCCGGACTCCCCAGCTACGGCGGCTTTCCGGACGACACTCAGTTGATCATCGTCCACGAGATGGGTCACGCCTTGGGCCTGCAGCACACGCTCACTTCCAGCGCCATGTCCACCGAGGTCACCCGGGCAACCACCAGGGCCCGTCCGGTGAAGGATGACGACATCGCGGGCCTCTCCCTGCTATATCCCAATGCCAAGTGGGGCGCCCAGTTCGGCAGCCTTTCCGGGCGGATCACCATGTCGGGCAGCGGCGTCAGTCTGGCTTCGGTTGTGGCATTGCATCCCTCCGGAGAGGGGGTGAGCGCACTGACGAACCCGGACGGCACTTACCGCATCGACGGCCTCTATCCCTCCGAGTACTACGTCTACGTTCAGACCCTGCCTCCCTCGGCGCAGTTGGACCTCGGTGCCACGGATATTGTGCTGCCCCTGGATTCCTCTGGCCAGTCGATTCCCGCAAGCGGTTCCTTCCGTACGCAGTTCTATCCCGCCACCCAGGATCAGAAGCAAGCCGTCAGGGTGCCGGTGAGCACCGGGGCGACGACCTCCGGAATCGATTTTTCGGTCGACCGCCGGGCCGCTCCCACGCTTTACGGCATCACGACTTTCAGCTTCCCCGTCTGGAGTGCGGTACATCCGGCTTACGAGAACTTCGACATTCCCAGCCGATGGTTGGTGGCCACGGGATCGGGACTGTTGTCCAACGGCGCGGCGACGCCGGGATTGGGCGTCTCGGTGCTCGGCAATACGGCCACTGTGCCGTCCAAGGGTGTGTATCCGTACTCCCTGAATCCCAACGATTATCTTCAGGTGAATCTCCTGTTCACCCCGTTCTCGGGGGAGGGTCCCAGGCATCTGGTGTTCTCGGCCGGGGATGAGGTCTATGTCTTGCCCTCCGGCTTCACCCTGGCGAGCCAGCCGCCGCCCTGGATCGCTTCCGTCGCGCCGGGCGTGGATTCCACCGGCGCCCGCGTGGTGACGGTCTCCGGCAGCGCCTTCGCCGCCGATACGCGCATTCTGTTCGATGGACTGCTCGCCACGGTGAACGGTTTTGACGAGTCGACCGGCGCCCTGGTGGTCACGCCGCCGCCGGGGGCTTCCAACTACCGCGCCAACATTGTCGCGCTGAACCGCGATGGCCAAACCTCCTTGTTCGCCCAAGCCCCGCCCACGTACACCTACGATCCGGGCGGCCCGCCGTCGATCTCCCTGTTACTAAGTCACCTTCCCGCTGGCGCCGAAGCGATGATCGACGTCACCGGTGTGAACACGGACTTCACCGACGGCGAGACCTGGCTCGGATTCGGATCCAGCGACGTGTGGGTCAAGCGGCTGTGGGTGCTCAGCCCAACACGGTTGCGCGCCGAGGTGGTCGTCTCCGCTGCGGCATCCACCGGCACCACCCTGGTCAGCGTGACCTCGGGCTTCCAGGTGATCTCGCAACCCTCTGGCTTCCAGATTCTGCCCGGCAATCCTCTGGCCGTGGTGGCGAGTTCCGACTTGGTGAACGCGGTGACCCGGGAGCCGTGGGTGTATCCTGGCGCCATGGCGCTGCTGTCGGTGTCGAATTTGCCGGCCGATACCAGTCCGACCGTAACGCTTAACGGCGCTGCGGCCCCCGTGGTGGCGCTGGGCCAGGAACAGATCACCTTCCAGGTGCCCACGAGCCTTAGCCCGGGTAACGCGATGTTGCAGCTACATGTCGGCCTTTCAGCGAGTTATCCCATTGCGGTCTGGATCGATCCCCCGCCCCCGGCGGTCACCGCGGTGCTCGACGGCGGCGTGCCACTGGACTCCAACCACCCCGCCTACAAGGGTGAACTGCTGATCGTCTGGGTTTCCGGTCTCGCGGATTCCGGAGTGACCGTTGCCGCAGACCGCCTCCACGTCAGTGTGGGCGGCATTGACCACCAGCTTGGAGGGCCGGCCGTGCCCGTGCCTGATGCGCCAGGGCAGCACCAGATCCTGATCCTGCTTTCCGAGTTGGTTCCGGCCGGCCTGCAACCACTGACCGTGTCTGTCGACTACCGCACTTCCGCGTCTTACGCCATCATAGTGCAGGACCGGTAGGGCGCTTCGAATGCTGTTTCTTCTGGCGATGGCCCTCGGGGCCGCCGAACCATGCGGCGTTGTGCGCCAGCCGGTCGCCAACATGTACTCCGCGGCTGCCGAGCAGGCCGATGTGGTGTCCCAGGCCATTTACGGCAACAGCATCGTTCTGCTCAAAGAGCAGGGCGGCTGGGCCAAGGTCCGCACCGCCGACGATTACATCGGCTGGATGCCCGAGACCTCCTTCCGGAGAGTGGCGGCAGGCCGGAAACCCTATGCCACCGAGGGCCGCGTGGCGCAGGTCGAGGCCCTGTTCGCCAACCTCTACCGGGAACCCGACGTCACCAGGCATCAGCCCGCGCTGACCCTGCCCTTCGAGACGCGCCTGGAGATCCTCGCCGAGCCGGAGGACAACCCGCGCTGGCTTGAAGTGCGCCTGGTGGACGGCGGCGCTGCCTGGGTCCAGCGCGGCGACCTTGCCTTCGAGGGTGCCGCAATGCCCCTCCCCGCCCTCATCTCCCTCAGCAAACGCTTCCTTGGCTTGCCGTATCTCTGGGGCGGCACCTCGACTTTCGGCTACGACTGCTCGGGATTCGTCCAGATGCTTTGCCGCCGCCGCGGCGTCATCATCCCGCGCGACGCCCATCCGCAAGCCGGCTGGAGCGGCTTCGTGCCGGTCGAGCGCGACAACCTGCAACCTGGGGACCTGCTCTACTTCGGCCAGCCGGGCGGGAAGATCACCCACGCCGGCATGTACTTGGGCGACGGCCAGTTCATCAGCGCCACTACGCACAACCAGCCCGTGGTCCGCATCGATCGCCTCGATGATCCATACTGGTCTCAGCGATTCGTCGCCGCGCGGAGGCTGAAATGAACCGCAGAGAGTGGCTGGAAACGCTGGCGGCCGTCCCGCTGGCGGCGCGCGGCGCCCCCCAGGCCGCGACGGTCGAGACCAAGGTAGTGCGGCTGAACCTGCGCCATGCCTGGACCACCACGATGTCCTCGAGCCAGTACCGGGCGACGCTGCACCTGCGCTACACCCGGGACGGCGTCGCCGGCCTGGGCGAAGGCGCGCCCATCGTCCGCTACCACGAGGACGCCCACTCGGCCCAGGCGGCCGTCAACTCCGTCCGCGACTTGCTCGACTCCGCCGATCCCTGGCAGTTCTCAAAGCTGATGGCCCAGGTCTTCCGGCGCGTCGATGGCCAGTTCGCCGCCAAGGCCGCCATCGACATCGCGCTGCTGGACTGGATCGGCCAGAAGCTGGGCGTGCCGCTCTACCGCTACTTCGGCCTGGACCCCCGCGATGCGCCCGTCACCACCTTCTCCATCGGCATCGACACGCCCGAGATCACCCGCCAGAAGGTGCGCGAGGCCGAGCCTTTCCCGGTCCTCAAGATCAAGGTCGGGCTGGATACCGACGAGGCCACCATCGCGGCCGTCCGCAGCGTCACCAGCAAGCCCTTGCGCGTGGACGCCAACGAGGGCTGGAAGGACAAAGAGGAGGCCGTCCGCAAGATCAACTGGCTCGAAAAGCAGGGTGTCGAGTTCGTCGAGCAGCCCATGCCCGCCGCCATGGTCGAGGAGATGCGCTGGGTGCACAGCCGCGTGCACCTCCCGATCATCGCCGACGAAGCCTGCCTTCACCCGGCCGACATTCCCAAGCTGGCCGGCATCTACGACGGCGTGAACGTGAAGCTGGACAAGTGCGGCGGCATCCTGGAAGCCTGGCGCATGATTCAGGTCGCCAAGTCGCTGGGCCTCAAGACCATGCTGGGCTGCATGATTTCGAGTTCGGTATCCGTCACCGCGGCGGCTCATCTGTCACCGCTGGTGGACTACGCCGACCTGGACGGCAATCTGCTCATCGCCAACGATCCCTATTCCGGTGTCCAGGTCGAGCGCGGCAAACTCATTCTCCCAGACCGCCCGGGCCTGGGCCTGAGGCCGGCATGACCAGGGCGCGCGGCACTTGATCGATGGTCTGGAGCGGTTCGATCTCCTCCTCCGAACCGGCCTTCAACTCGCGGAACCTGCGCGCACTCACAAACACGCGGGATTCCAGCGATCCCACCGCCTTGTTGTAATACTCCACCGCTTTCTCCAGCCCCTTGCGGAGCTCGTCGAAGTGCTCGTCCAGCGTCACGAGCCGGCCATATAGCTCCTTGCCCAGGTCGCTGATCGCCTGCGCGTTCTCTGCCAGGCTCTCCTGCTTCCAGCCGTAGGCCACGGCCCACAGCAGCGCGATGAGGGTGGTCGGCGTGGCCAGAATCACGCGCCCGGCCGCGCCGTATTCGATCAGCGAAGGGTCCTTCTGGAGTGCCGCGCTGAAGAAGACCTCGCCCGGCAGGAACATCACTACAAACTCCGGCGTCGGGGTGAACTGCGCCCAGTAGGCTTTGCCGGCCAGCGCCGTGATGTGCGTTTTCACCTGCCGTGCGTGCTCGGTGAGCCGCTCGGCCTTGGCGGCCTCATCGGGCGCCTCCAGCGCTTCCAGATAGGCCTTGAGCGACACCTTCGCATCCACCACCACGCGCTTATTGTTCGGCAGCAGGATCACCATGTCCGGGCGCAGGCGGCCTTCCTCCGTGCTGACCGACTCCTGCCGCAGGAAATCACAACGTTCGACCATGCCGGCAATCTCGACCACCCGCTGGAGCTGGATTTCGCCCCACCGCCCGCGAGCCTGGGGCGTGCGCAACGCCGAGACCAGGTTCGCCGTCTCCGCCTGCAACCGCGACTGCGCGCCCGCCATCGACTCCACCTGCTGTCTCAGCCCGGCATAGGCGTCCACGCGGTTCTTCTCGAGTTCGCGCAGCTCTCGATCCACCTTCTCCAGCGATTCGCTGATTGGCTTCACCAGTTCCTGAACCGCCGTCTGTCGGCTCTCCAGTTCGCCCTTTGCGCCGACCTGGTATTTCTCGAGCGTCTCTTTCGCTAGTTCCAGAAAGGCCCGGTTGTTGCTCTTCAGCGCATCGCCGGACAGCGCCTTGAACGCTTCGCCCAGCTTCTGCCGCGCGTCCTCGAGAGCCGTAAGCTGGGCCTTCAATTCCGCCTCCGAGACCTTAAGCTCTGTCCTCTCCTTCTCCAGCGCGTCGATCCGGCCCTTCGACTCCATGATCCGCGCATCCAGGTCTTGGATCTGGCGTTCCCTGCCCAACAGGCGTTCTTCGAGCACCGCGCGCTGGGAGCGGAAATAGAGCCACCCAGCCAGTACTCCGGCGGCAACTCCCGCGATCAGCGCCAACATCGCTTCCATCAAAACAATCTCCCCGCAGCGTGTTTTCTTCGGCCCAGGGCCATTCTACTAGAATTGAGGCGGCGGTGGCGCGGTGACGGAGCATTTTCCAATCCAAGAATGAGCCTGGAATCTGATTTTATTTCCAACACAGGCTGAGCCTGGAAACGGCCTTGGTTTCGAATGGTCGATGAGCCTGGAATCCGGACTGTGCCAGAGTGG
>JBEKWU010000123.1:0-14425 GCA_049512775.1 Bryobacteraceae bacterium | reverse complement strand
TTGAACCTGCTCCACCGCTCGGGTCCGGATCTCTTCCAGCGCCTTGTGATCCAAAGACCGGCCATCTCGTCGGGTCATACCCCATTATACTCGATGTCTACCTACTTATGGCCGGATTAATAGTACAGCGCCCGCAATGACTTCTGCCGGTTCAGTGCACCACGGTGCGGGTGCCGCCCAGGATGTGACCTCGGTCCTTGGCGCGCAAGACGACTTCCACCTTGTGCCGGGCGGTCCCGCCGGAGCTGGGGGGGTAGAAGCCAGCGACGTAGTCGTATTGAATGTGCCTGGCCATCTTCTTGAGGATGGCGGGCAGGACATCGGCGTTCGAGATGGCCTCGAATTTCATTCCTCCCGTGGCCGCCGCCAGTTGTTCGAACTTATTGATGGACGCCGCCCTCCGCATCGGCCAATTGGAATACACCGCGCCGGCAGGATCGGGAGGCGCGGTAGACCGAACCGGCGCAGCGCCGGCGAGACTGTTGGATAGCGTCACCGGATACAGAGCGATGCCGCGATCCAGCGCCGCCTGGATGGCCTCTTCGTCACGGATATCGTCGCCCCGGGCCGTGGATTCTCCGTCGGAGAAAATCACCAACATGCGGACGGCGTTGCCGCCGCTGGCGGCGACGTCGCGAGCCGTTTCGGCGATGGAGCCGAACAGCGGGGTCCCGCCGGAAGGAATGATGCTCACGCCGTTCATCGCTTTCATCAGCGCCGCGCCGTCGCGCGTGGGGGTGGTGAGACGGGTCAACCTGTCGGCGAACGCGTAGATGGCGATCCTCGCGTTCACGTATTCATCCAGCAGGCTTTGGTGGAACACGTGGGGATCCAGCGTGCCGGCCTGCTGCACGCTGCCGCTGCAATCGAACAGCAGAGTGATCTCGAGAGGCACGGTGCGGGGATAGAAACGGCCGCCTTCGAACAAAGCGGTTTTCCGCGGGACGCCGTCTTCCAGGATTTCGATATCTTCGGCACGAAGATCGCTCATGAGTTTGCCCTTTTGGGGACTTACCTGGAAGTGGACCAGCGCCAGATTGGATTCCGCGCGGAAGGTGGCGGCACCTGGCGGCGGAAGCGGACCGGCCCTCCGTTCCAATTCCGCCAGCATTCGGCGCGTCGCCCCGTTGTCCGGGTCGGCAGGCATGAACCCCAGGTACTCCCGGAGCTGTTCCGCGGCGCCCGCGAAATCCCCGCGAGTCGCCAGGATCACGCCCAGCACGTGCCAGGTCGCCGGGAACTTGTGGCGCGGGTCCAGCCTCTGCGCTTCCCGCGCGCTCTTCTCGGCGGCCTCCAGGTTCCGGAGGTTGATATTGGCAATCGCGTTGAGCTGATAGATCCGCGGATAGTCGGCGGGGCGGAGTTGGATCAGCCGGCCGGTGCTGTCCGCCAAGGCCTGCCAATTCTGCGAGGCATACTCTTGCGCCGAGAGCTCCAGGTAGGGCGTGACGTAGTTTGGGTTGGCTTTGATGGCCGACTCGAACGACTTCCGCGCCGCATCCGGCTGCTTCTGCCCCATCTGCAACTTGCCCAGTTCACACCAGGCTTCCGCGTAACCGGGGTAGAGTTCCACGGCCTTTTCGTAACCGCGGCGGGCGTCGTCGGTTCTCTTGTCTTTCGCGGCCTTGGCAGCCGCATCGAAGGCTTTGCGGGCCTCCTTGGGAGGCGGCCGCCGCGGCTGTTTCTTCCTGTTCCCCCCAGGCGGCCGCCCCTGCCAGCAAGCCTGTCAACGTGAGGAGGGCAGGGACCAGTGCTCGCATCGCAAGAACTCCCGAAAACAGCATGGGCGGGCCGTCGCCGCCTTGACCGGCTGAAGCCTGCCCACGGGAACTGCCACACAAAACACCGTCCGCTGCCCTATCCGCGGGACAGGGCAACGGACAGCCAAGCCAAGTCAGAACCGCAGGTTTGCTCCCACCTGCAACTGGCGGGGGCTCGAATAGGTGCTGGTGATCACGCTGAAGCCACCGTAGCTCTTGCTGCCGTCGGCGTTCAGCGTCTGCGTCGCAAAAGTGGCTCCCGGATTGGCGAATGAGGGGGTGTTGGTCACGTTGAAGGCCTCGCCGAGGAACTGCAGCTTGAGCCTCCCCTCTTTGAAGCTGAAGGTCCGGGAAACGTTCGCGTCCATATTGAACCAGCCGGGACCGCGCAGAATGTTCCTGCCGGTCGATCCCAGGCGCGCCGTGCTGATGGGACCAAAGGCGGTCCCGTCAAAATACGGATTGAGGGAGTCGTGCCCGCCCAGGATCTTCACCACGGGATTGAGCTGGTCCGCCGACTGCGTTTGGCCGCCCGCGTTCAAGGTGCTGTTCGAGGCGCCAACCGTGAACGGCACGCCGCTGAACCTGCTCAGAGTGCCGGCGATCTGGAACCCCCCGAAGATGTGGGCCTCCAGGCCGTGACTGAACAGGGTGTGCCCTTTGCCGAACGGCAACTGGTAGACGTGGTAAAGCTGGAAAGTGTGCGTGCGGTCGTAGCCCGACAGGCCCTTGCTCAGGCGGTACGACATGGGGTAGGTGCGGAACAAATAACCATCGCCGTTGTCGCCAACGGCAACGTCGAGGGCCTTGGAGAAGGTGTAGCTCGCGCCGATCAGCGACGCGCCGATGCGCTTCTTCAGCCTGCTCTGCAATGCGTTGTACTTCGAGCTGCCGAAGGGCGCCATCGAGTTGACGTCGTTGCTCGTCACGTAAGGAGAGAGCTGGCGGCCGGCGTTGCCCGTGCCGGGGGCCGACCCGTTGATATTGACGGCCATCATCATGCGGACGCCGTGCGTGCCCACGTATCCCGCTTCCGCCGTGAGGGTCGGCGAAAACTCGCGCTGGATGAAGAAGTTCCAGCTTTGAATGGTTCCCCGGTTCATGTACTGCGGGAAGGTGGCGCCGATGCCGGTAGTGGGCAAGTACGTCGTCAAGGACGGAGTTGTCGAAGGTTTGATCGTGCCAACCGTGATATCCGGGAAGTTCGGCAGCGGAAGGCCGGTTACCAGCGTTAACGGCTGCGTCGAGTTCGGGTAGGTGATGAATTGGTAGGTGTTCGCCGGGGTGAAGTCCTGGTTGACCACCGATGGGTAAGCGTTCCGCTGGTTGCGCATGTTGTCCGGATCGACGCTGATGCCGTAACCCGTGCGGATCACCGTCTTGGTCCCCAGGCGGTACGCCAGGCCGATGCGCAGAGCGAAACCCTTCTTGCTGGCGCTGGCGCCGGTGTCCCACGGAACACCGCCCTGGCCGCCGACCAGAATGTTGGCCGTCACGGGATCGAAACGGGTGGCGCCGTACCAGTTGTGCGAGAAAATGGGATAGTATTCCCAGCGCAGGCCGTAGGTGAGGGTCAGCTTACTGCTGACTTGCCACTGATCGCGCACGTAAAGCGCCCAATCGGAGAAGCGAAGCGCATTGGGGTTCTGGAACTGGGTGATCTTTCCGGCCCGGGAGGGATACCCGAGCAGAAACTGGGCCCAGGAGTTCGCCGGAACGCCGCCAAGATTCACTTGGGCGCCGCCTTTCAACGCGGTCAGCGTGCCGTCGAACCCGAAGGTGCCGCGAGCCGTGCCGAAGGTTCCGCCTTGCGGCTGGAAATGGTTGAGCGCGTACTTATCGTATCCGAAGCCGAAGCGCAGGGAGTGCGCTCCCATGGCTTTGCTCAGATTGATCCCGCCGGTGTATTGGTTGTCGCGGAACTGGAACGGGCTGCCCGTGTTCGTATTCCCGATGTTCGCGACACCGGCGACCTGGAATCCCGGGATGCCCATGTAATTCGGACCGATACCGTTCGTGCCAGGGATTTTCAGCACCTCCAACCCGTAATACCCGTCCTCGGGGTCGCCGTTGGCGCCGATGTTCTGGCGCGTGTAGCCGAGGTTGCCATCCAGAAGAAGGCTCGGCGAAAGGGTATAAGTAAAACCGGCCGCGGTGTTCTGAACCCGGCCGCCCGCGTGACCCGGGTTCCCGCCGCCAAACGCGTCGCCACCCGCCTTCCCCAATACCAGCGGCGCAACGATATCCATCGGCGACATGCTGTAGCGGCCCCAGATCATGGACTTGTTGGAGGGGTTATAGTTGACCTTGAAATCCCAACTGTCGCGGTTGTATTGCGTGCCGCCGTAGGCGTCGTAATTGTTGGTGTAAGCACTCGGCCTGGTTAGCGAAGGCAGAAGGCTCGTCAGAGTAGTGGCCGCCGAGCCGATACGGCTCGAGGGAACAACATTCCCGGTGAAGGGCGTGCGGCCGGTGCCATCCGAGTTGCCCGTGAGCGGATCGTAGATGGTCACGCCGGTGGCGCTGAAGTCTCCCGTGCGCATGGCCGCGGTGGGGAGCGTCAGGCCCGGGGTGGATGCGTACTGCCTGCGCTTGGTTCCCTGGTAGTCCACGAAAAAGAACAGCTTGTTCCTGCCGTTGACGACCTTGGGAATCCAGATCGGACCGCCCAGCGCGAATCCGAACTGGTTGAAGATGTTCTTGTTAATGGGGCTGGAGTGGCTGAAGTAGTTCACCGCCACCATGGCGTTGCTCTGATGGCGCCAGAACACCGTCCCGTGCAACTTGTTGGTTCCCGACTTGATCTGGACGTTGACCGCCACGCCTCCCGCCTCGCCCTGCTCGGCATCGAAGGCGTTGGTGGAGACGTTGACCTCTTGGATGGCTTCGGTCGGCGGCACGTAGGCGACATTGACCGGCAGCCAGGGGTAAGCCACGGTGGCGCCGTCGAGCTTGGTGCTGTTGCCGGTGGAGGAGACGCCGTTCATGAACAGCGTCTGCGCGCGCATCGGATTGCCGGCCTCCGAATTCGCCTCGCGGCTAGTGGGTATCCCGGCGCCGGGAATCAGGTACAGGAGGCTCTGGAAGTTCTTGCCTTCCCCGCCGGAATACGGCAGCTCTTCCACTTCCTGGGCTGAGACTTCCGCGTGCACATCGGCTTTATCGGTTTGCAGGTTGCCAGCCGCGGCGGTCACTTCGATGCTCTCGCTGGTCACGGCAATTTGCAGAGAGAAATCGACGCGCCGGACTTCGTTGGCGCTCACCGGGACGTCCGACGTCACAACCGTCTTGAACGAAGTGGCCGAGACCGTGATCCTGTAAACCCCCGTTTGGATGTTGTTGAACCGGTAAACACCCCGATCATCGGTGGTTCCCTGGCTGCTGACGCCTGTTCCAGTGTTGAGCGCCGTCACCTTGACACCCGGAATCGGAGCGTTGCTGGGATCGGTCACGTTCCCTGTGACCGATCCGTAGAGAACCTGCGCGTTGGCTGCGCAGGGGCCAAAGATGAGCGCCAGCGCAACCAGCAGAATCAGCGGTGCAACCTCGCGGATTCGGCCGGCATGCCGGTGCTCTTGTTGGAATTCGGATGTAGATGTTCGCATTCGACCCCCAAGAGCTTCCGGAACTGCCTTCGAGCGGAGCAGCCATCTTCATACGGCTCTTCCGCCCGTATCGGGAGGCGAGCACTCAGGCCGGCACCAACGCCTCCGCCAAAGCCCGCAGGTTCTCTCGCGGCATGCCCGGGCTGACTCCGCCCCCCACCGACAGGATCAGGCCGTTGCCTTCGCTCTTGGCCAGCACCTCGCGCGCCGACTGTGCCACCATCTCCGGCGTCCCCCGCACCCCTATCTCCAGCGGCGGCACGTTCCCCATCAGGCACAGCCGCCCGTTGGTCTTTTCCCGCACTTCCCGCACGTCCACTTTGTGGCTCCAGTTCAGCACGTCGAATCCGGTGCCGGCCAGATCGGCCAGGAACGGCCGCACGTTGGCGTCGTTGTGGTACACCTTCACCCACTCCGCCGGAAAGGCCTCGCAGATCTGCTTCAAGTAGGGGTGGGCAAACTCGCGGTAGCTGCGCGCCGACAGGAATCCCGCGATGTCGTCCAGAACCAGGATTCCTTCCACCGTCTCCCCGATCACCTCGGCTTGCGCCTTCAGCCACCCGATCACCGTCCGGGTGGTCAGCGCCAGCAGCGCGTGAACCCCCTCCGGGCTCTCGGTGAGGTCCAGCATGAACTCGGGCACGCCCCGCAGGAACGAGGCCAGGCACAGCGGACCCCGCGCCGCCACCACCGGAATGGTGTATCCCGCTTCCAAGATGCGCGGCTTGTGCATCCGGTAGAGCTGCAAGGCAAAGGGCATCAGCCCGTCGCTGTACGGGTCCACCTCCTCCAGCGTGCTCACGTCCTCCAGCCGCAGCAGACTCGGCGACTGGGTGGGCGGCTGGTCCGGCTGAAAGTGAATCCGGCTGCCGAATGCCGAGGGCTCGATCGCCATGCCGTACTCCACCCACCAGGAGGGGAAGAAGATGATCTCGGGAAACTCGCGCATGATCCCCAGGTTGGCCCGGAACCAGAGCTCCGGGTCCAGGTAATAGTCCAGGTGGGAGACCCCGATGTAGCCCGGAATCCAGGGACTGTCGATGATCAGAGCCACCGGCGTACCAGCGCCGGGACTGCGCTTGGCAGCCTTCTTGAATGATTCCCACTGTTCGGGCCGCATGAGTTACGCGTCGGTCCTTCCGGCCGGGGGAAACGCGCTAATTCGTCCTGGATCGCCAGCGAATCCCGTGGTCTGCCAGACGATTCGAGACTCGTGAAAAAACAAGGTGTGGCCCAGTCAGCCTGGGCCACACCGATCTGCCAATAACTCGGAAGAACACGTCCGCCGCTAAACGGATCTGACGCCGCCCCCCGTTTGACCCTGTGACGAAGCCAAACGAGGAGGCGTCAGACACGCAAACGGTCGACTAGAAGCTCACCCTCGCTGAAAACCAGGTCTGCCGTTCCCCGCCGGTTCCCGATCCTCGCCCGGCCAGGTTCAACGTCGAGGTAATCACCCCGAAGGTGGCGGTATTCGTGACATCGACGCCCGGATTATTGTAGTGCGGCGTGTTCGTCAATCCGAACATCTCCGCCCGGATCTGGAACTTCACGCGCTCGGTGATCCGGAAGTCGCGAAAGATGCTGGCATCCCAGTTGAAGAAACCCGGTCCCCGGATGATATTGCGTCCGGTGGTGCCGAAGCGAATCTGCGACGCCGGAACCGCGGCGAAGGCAGTCGGGTCGAAGTAGTGACACGACATGTCCGTGGGAGCGCAGCTTACGCTTGCTCCGGTTACTGGCGCGGGTCCAATCCCGCCCAGGATACTCAGCGGGCCCCACTGATCCGGCGTCTGCGTATTTCCCGGAGCGTTGACCTGAGTACCTCCACCACTGAGCGTGATCGGGTTCCCACTCATCCGGGTCAGCAACCAGTTCAGTTGCCAGCCGCCGGCTATGGCGCCCGCTATCCCGCTCTTGGCCCACTGCTTCTTCGCCCCGAACGGCAACTCGTATACTCCGTACATTGAGAAGTTGTGCGTGCGGTCAAAGCTCGCCAGCGCCTTGTTTCGACCCCGATAGTCCGGATACGGCCAAAACAGGTAGCCGCCTGCGACCCCGAATGTTCCGCTCACCTCCTCGTTATCGTCCCAGTTGATGGCCCTCGAGAACGTGTAATTCATTCCGATCACGGAGCCACCTTTCATCCGCCACGTAAGTTTGGTTTGCAGCGCATCATAGTACATGTTCGCGTCAGGCGACAGGCTGTTCCCGTCTCCCCAGTTCTTGTTAGCCACGGGATACAACAGGCGGCCGGCATTGCCGCCATTTATGGGCCCCGCGTTGATGTTCTCGTTCGTGAGCATCCGTATGCCCCGGCTTCCGACGTAGGCCGCCTCACCCGAAACATGTGCGAACTCGCGCTGCAAGGTCAGGTTGTACGAGTGGGTATAGCCGCGCCGGAAGTTAAATGGTACCGTGCCGCCGCCGAGACCCACGTTGTTGGGAAGCGGAATCACTCCCGAACTGATATCCGGAACCGCCACGGATGGTATTCCCGCCGTGAGGCCCGGATAGGTACCCAGCGTCTCGCCCGTAAGGCTCGCGGCAGGGCAATACACCGCGGTGGGGCAGGTACCGGCTGCCATCCAGGTGCTCGTGTTGTCCGAGTTCGTCGTGGCCGGGTAATTGTTGCGGAAGAACCGCCAGTTGTTGCTATCCGCGCTCATCCCGTACCCGGCTCGGATCACCGTTTTGTCGTTCAACCGGTAGGCGATTCCCAGGCGTGGAAGAAACAGTCCGTGTCCCACGTTAACGCCGTCGTCCAGCGGGGTGCTGCCGTACCCGCCAATGAGGACGTTGCCCGTCGCGGGATTAAACAGCTTTACCCCTCCGTGGTCGGTGGTGGCAAACGGATAGTATTCCCAGCGCACGCCGTAGTTCACCGTCAGCTTGGAATTGACCTGCCAACTGTCCCGCACATACATGGACCAGGTCTTCCAGCGAAGTGAATTTGGATTTGCGTTCTGAACGGCTTTGCCCACCTCGTCGGGCAAGCCCAGCAGGAACTGAGCCAGTGTGTTGGCCTTGTTCGCGGCCGCCCCGCCGCTCAAGGCGGTCACGCTTCCGAGAAACCGGAAGGAGCCCCGCGGGGTCTGGAAGGCCCCGCCCTGCGGCTGAAAGTGGTTCATCCCGCTGCGGGTGTGCTCGATGCCAAACCGCAGGCCATGCCGCCCTTTCGTCCAGCTCAGGTTGGCGTTGGCTACGTACTGGTTGTCCCGGAACAGGAATGGGTTGCCGGTGTCCGAATTTCCCATGGAGTTCCAGTTCGTAACAATGAAGGCCGGTGTGCCTCCCGCCAAGTAGGTATCGCCGTTGGTGCCGGGAATGTGCAGCCCGGTGACCCCGTAGTTACCCAGGTCGAGATCCGGGGCATACGTGGCGCCGAGCCGCTGCCGGGTGTATCCGGCGTTGACATCGATCAGCATGGTCGGAGATACGGTGTAGGTGCCTCCCAGCCCGATGTTCTGGATCCTTGAGGGCGCGGTACCCACCTGCCCTCCGCCGGTCGCCCCGCCCATCGCCAGGCCCAGCACCGGAGGATCATAGAGCGTAGTCGGCGAAATACTGTACCGGCCGAATATCGTGGTCTTATCGCTCGGCAAGTAGTTGATCTTCACGTCGATGGTGTTGCGATCGAGCGCGGCGGAGCCGGTGGACTGGTAGTTGTTGTTAGCCGTCACACCATCGCTGTTCAGAAAGCCCGCCGTGCTGATCCGGCTAAGAATCATCTTCGCCGCCGGATCGATCCGGCTGGCTGGAACGATGTTGCCCGAAAACTGCGTGCGGCCTGTGCCGTTGGAGTTGCCGGTATTGGGGTCGTAAACGCACCCCGCGCAGTTAGCGCCTACCGCGGCCGCCAGGTTGGCGTTGCCGCTGCCATCGAACACGCCCGCCGGATTAATCACGGTCTTAGTAGCACTGGCGAGCATCCGCCGCGCCGTCTTCTCCCAGTCCGCAAAGAAGAACAGCTTGTTCTTCCGGATCGGGCCGCCGACGCTTCCGCCGTATTGGTTCATGATATACTTCGGCTTGCGGATACCCACGGCTTGGAATCTGTTCAGCGCCTTGAGCGCGTTGTCGGTGTGGTACTCGAAGGCGCTTCCGTGAAACTGGTTTGTGCCGGTCTTGGTCACCACATTGACTGCCGCTCCGTTCGAGTTGCCTTGCTCGGCGTCATACGAATTCGTGACGATACTGACTGACTCGATTGATTCCGTCGGCGGCACGTAGGCGCTATTGAATGGCAACCACATATAGGTGTTTGCGCTTCCATCGATTCGCGTCAGGTTGTTCTGCATGGAACCGCCGTTAACGTTGGCGGCCATGGTGCGCTGCGGATTCCCCCCGTCCGAGCTCACTCCCTCGGTGATCGCGCTGAAGCCCGGAATCAGCTTGTAGAGCGCCTGGAAGTTCCGCCCCGCGGAAGAGGTCATCGGCAGGTTGCCAAGTTGCGTTGATTCCAGTAGTGTATTCACGTCGGCGCGGTCGGTCTGGAGAGCCCCCGCCACCGTCGTCACCTCAATCGACTCGGTCATTTGGCCAACCTGCAGCGTCGCGTCGAAGCGGACGATCTGGTTGGCTACGATGTCTACGCCATCCTTCACCGCCTTCGAGAAACCCGCCGCTGAGACCGTGACTTTGTAAACACCCGGCAGCAGGCCGGTGAACAGGTAGACGCCCTGGGTGCTGGTGGAAACCTGCCTGGAAACCCCGGTCCCCACGTTCAGGGCCACGACGGTCGCGTTAGGCACAGCCGCCTGGCTCGCGTCGACAACGGAACCTGTCAGCGAGCCGTAGAGAACCTGCGCATTGGCTGCGCAGGGGCCAAGGACAAGCGCCAGCGCAACCAGCAGAATCAGCGGTGCAACCTCGCGGATTCGGCCGGCATGCCGGTGCGGTTGTTGAACTTCAATGGATGTTCGCATGGGACCCCCAAAAGCTTTCAGAAAATGCCCTCGAGCGGAGCAGCCACCCTCATGCGGCTCTTCCGCCCGTATCAAGTGAAACCAGCGCGGGAGACTGATGCGGCCGGCGGATGGGGTTGGACCGGGCTAGCCTCTAGCTGCTTTGCTAGGCCGCCCCTGAAGCAGCCTGCATCCGCTGCAAGTCGCTCGTCGCAGATTTCGTTGTCGTCCCAAACAATATACGCTCACTCGTCGTCTGTGTCAAGAATTTCCTCGGGGAACCCTGCGGCAGACTAGATCCCGGCCCTGCCCGGCATCTTGCTCCGGGGAGCCGAATTGCCGTTAAGGTGGACCTTTTGAGGCGGTTATAGGAAACCCGCCGGCGCGACTGGAAAGCCGCAGGCTCAAGCCGGCGCCAGCGCTTCCACGAGAGCACAGAGGTTCTCCCGCGGCATGCCCGGGCTGACTCCGCCCCCCACCGACAGAATCAGGCCCTGGCCTTGGCTCTTGGCCAACACCTCGCGCGCCGACTGCCGCACCATCTCCGGCGTGCCCCGCACCCCTACCTCCAGCGGCGGCACGTTCCCCATCAGGCACAGCCGCCCGTTGGTCTTTTCCCGCACTTCCCGCAGGTCCACCTTGTGGCTCCAGTTCAGCACGTCGAATCCGGCGCCCGCCAGCTCCGCCAGGAACGGTCGCACGTTGGCGTCGTTGTGGTACACCTTCACCCACTCCGCCGGAAAGGCCTCGCAGATCTGCTTCAGGTACGGGTGCGCGAACTCCCGGTAGCAGCCCGCCGACAGGAATCCCGCGATGTCGTCCAGCACCAGTATCCCTTCCACCGTCTCCCCAATCACCTCGGCTTGCGCCTTCAGCCACCCGATCACCGTCCGGGTGGTCAGCGCCAGCAGCGCGTGAACCCCCTCTGGGCTCTCGGTGAGGTCCAGCATGAACTCGGGTACGCCCCGCAGAAACGAGGCCAGGCACAGCGGACCCCGCGCCGCCACCACCGGAATGGTGTATCCCACCTCCAGAATCCGTTCCTTGTGCATCCGGTACCGCTGCAACGCAAAGGGCATCAGCCCGTCCCTGTACGGGTCCACCTCCGGCAGCCCGCTTACGTCCTCCAGACGCATCAGAACCGCCGACTGCGTGGGCGGCTGGTCCGGCAAAAAGTGTATCCGGTTGCCGAACGCCGAGGGCTCGATCGCCATGCCGTATTCCACCCACCAGGAGGGAAAGAAAATGATCTCGGGAAACTCGCGCAGGATCCCCAGGTTGGCCTGGAACCAGAGCTCCGGGTCCAGGTAATAGTCCAGGTGGCTGACCCCAAGGTAACCCGGAATCCAGGGACTGTCGATGATCAGGGCCACCGGCGTGCCCGCCCCGGGACGGCGCTTGGCCGCCTTCTTGAATGATTCCCACTGTTGGGGTCGCACGGATTTTATCCCCCTGTCGGCCGGCAGCTTCCGAAGTGCTTCTCCAAGACCAGGGCCACGGTTCCGCGCAGACGGGCGATGCCGCCCTCCAGCGCGGGCACCACTCGAGGCGCCGGGCCGGCCAGAATCTGCGCCGCCACCTCGGACTCGATGACCGGGCCGAAACGATGCCACGAGCGGGTCAGTTCGCCGACCACCACAATCACTTCGGGCGCCACCCCCGCGACCACCATCCGCATCCCGCGCCCGAGGTAGTGCGCCATGGTGTTCAAGGCGTTGGAGGCGATGGAGTCGCCCTGTTCCGCCAGAGCCAGCAGGTCCTGAAAACTAGGGCCGCCGGAATGGGAGGTGGACTCCATATAGTAGCGCAGGGCCGCGCGGTTGGAGGCGAACACCTCCCAGCAGCCGCGTCCGCCGCAGGTGCAAGCCGGGCCGGAGGGGTCGAGTGCTACGTGGCCAAATTCGCCGGCCATGCCATGCAGACCCCGGGCCAACTGGCCATTCATGAAAATGCCCGTGCCGATGCCTTCGGAAACCGTGACCACGACCAGGTCGCGGATGCCCTCCCTCTCACCGAACCACACTTCCGCCAGCACGCAGGCATTGGCGGCGTTCTCCAGTTCGACGTCCAAGCCGGTCGCGCGGGCGATGGGTGTCTTCAGGTCGTAATCCGGCCACTTCAGATTGGGAGCGAAGACCAGTCTCTGCGACTGCAGGTCGAAGCGGCCGGGGAGGCTGATTCCGATGCCCTCGAACATCATGTCCGCACGCGCGGCCATCAGGTGACGAAGCCGCGAGATCAGTTCGTCGATGGCGATCTTCGGATCCGCTGGGGTCGCCATCACCTCCTGCGAGATGAAATGGCCGTTCACATCCGCCAGCACCACCGTGGTGTTGACCGGCCGGATGTCGATGCCCACGATGAGCCGCTGGACGTTCAAGCGCAGGAAAGTGGGCCGGCGCCCTCGGGGAAGGCGTCCCCTGGGTCCCTCGATGACCCAGCGCTCGTTGATCAGTTGTTCGGTAATCAGGGAGACGGTGCTCCGCTGCAAGCCCGAAAGCCGGGCCAGATCGGCCCGCGAGACGGGCTGGCGGCTGCGGATGAGGTTCAGAACGATCCGCCGATTAATGTCGCGGGCAACTTCGCTGGAGGCGCCCTGGAGGTTGGTCAGATCCACCCGCTTCATTTAATTGTCGCCCCAAACAATATGCTCCGTTTCTGATCGTAAAGTCAAGCTCCTCGGCAAAGCCATGCGTCTCACTGGGGACGTCCCCGGCAGGGCGCGCCCCCCGCTGCACTCAGGTTCTGGGCGACTTTGACCGGCAGCCTCCCGGAAAAGCAGCCGCTCCTCCCGCTCACAGAAGAACTGAATCGAGGCCAGGAGCTTCTCGGGTGGTCCCGATCCCCAGCTCGTTGGCCAGCTTGAGCTCCACGCTGCGGTCCTCGGGCTCCAACCTGCCCGACAAGACTGATGCACTCCACATCGTCTCTTCCGGGTCGGGCTTTGTCAAGCAGCGCCTGGGTGCAGCTCTCGGGAAGCTGGGGCGGGACTGAAGGCCCCGCGCGGCCTTGAAGGCCCACCCTCCGCCTTTCGGCGCAGCGCGACTGGCACGGCGGGCGCGCGTTCGCTAGAGTGGGCGTAGTGGAAACAACCGCTGGCGGCGCGGGGCCGGTCCCGCCGGCGCTGCGCCCCGCGGCCGAAAGGGTCGGAGGATCATCAGTCTATGCGAACCTTGTGCAACCTCATCGCTCTCTCTATCGCGGCGTTTTGCGCCGCCCAGGCTCCAGCCCAACCGCTCCCGGCCAAACCCCGCGCGATCGCCGTCGATTACGGAAAGGTCCGGGGGAACCACAGCAAGGTCTTCAAGGAGTGCATCGGGGCCGGGCGGGCCAACGAGGGCCTGCGGGCGGACTGGCAGCAGCAACTCGCGCTGGTCCAGAAGCAGCTCGGATTCAAGTACATCCGCATGCACGGCCTGCTGCACGACGACATGGGGGTCTACAAGGAAGACCGCCAGGGCAATCCCATTTATAACTGGCAGTACATCGACAAACTCTACGACTTCCTGCTGAGCGTGGGGCTGAAGCCGTTCGTCGAGCTGGCCTTCATGCCGGCGGACCTGGCCAGCGGCAAGGAGACGGTTTTCTGGTGGAAGGGCAACATCACGCCGCCGAAATCCTACGACAAATGGGCGGCCCTCATTCGGGCGCTTACCATGCACTTCCAGGAACGGTACGGGCACGACGAAGTGAAGACCTGGTACTTCGAGGTCTGGAACGAGCCCGATATCCCGCCTTTCTACACCGCGGACTTGAAAGAGTACCTGAAACTCTACAAGGCCAGCGCGGAGGCCGTCAAGCGCGTATCGAGCGACTACCGCGTCGGCGGTCCGGCCTCCGCCGTGCCCTACAAGTTCGAGGAAGAACTCCTGCGATACTGCATTGCGGACAACGTGCCGATCGACTTCATCTCGACGCACGCTTACGGCGTCAAAGAGGGCTACTTCGACGAGAGCGGAGCGAAAGGCACGGTGCTCGACGCCGACCCGGCCGCCGTGCGCGGCCGGATGCTCCACTCGCGCGAGTTGATCCGGAACTCGAAGCGGCCGAACCTGGAACTGCACTTCACCGAATGGAGTTCCTCTTACACGCCTACGGACTTCATTCACGATCAGTATCATCAGGCGGCCTTCGTTCTCGATAAGATCAGGGG
>JBEKWU010000122.1:0-14581 GCA_049512775.1 Bryobacteraceae bacterium | reverse complement strand
ACGCACGTAGGCTCCCACAGCGGACCTTCTCGGACGCGGGTTCGACTCCCGCCGCCTCCACCACGAGGAATCATACGATGTCTCATCCTCTTCGTTTCCGGCTGGAGTATTGGAGAGATGGCGACTGGTTCGTCGGCCGGTTGCCCCAGGTCCCCGGAGTGTTCAGCCAAGGCGCCACGCTGGACGAGCTGGAGGAGAACATCCGCGACGCCTACCAACTCATGATGGAAGAGCAGTCGCAAGCCCCCATCTCCGCTCCGGTGGAAACCAAAGAGATCGAAGTGCCGGCGTGAAGCGGCGCGAACTCGTCCGGCACCTGTAGCAACCCGTTATCACCCAGGCCTCACGGTCCTCTGGAACAGGCCGCTGCCGCCTCCACGTCTCCACATTTTGCATCGAGCTTTTAAAAACCACAACTAATTTTCAATTTTGGTGTATAGTCAAATTGGTTGACATCCCATGCGTACCAATCACACCAAAGACAAGCTCCTCCGCGGCGAGACCGTCTATGGATGCGCATTGCAGCATTTTCGCTCCGCTGAGGTTCCGCGCGTCTTCGCGGCGGCGGGCTTCGATTACGTCTTCATCGACGCCGAGCACACCGGTTTCGACCTGGAAACACTCCAGGACATGGTCGCCACCTCGGCGCAGGCCGGCATCACACCCCTGGTGCGCCCGGGCGAGCTGCTGTACTCACTGGTGGCGCGGGTCCTGGACATCGGAGCGCAAGGCCTCATCTTTCCTCGCGTCGAATGCCCCAAGCTCCTGGAAGAGGCGATCAGTTGGACCCGCTTCCCCCCTCACGGAAAGCGCGGCTTCGGCATCATGCCGCCGCTGCTCGACTACGAGCGGCGCACTTTCCCCGAGATCATGGAGCATCTCAACGCCAACACCCTGGTGGTCGTACAATTCGAGACCCGAACCGCAATTGAACGCTGCGAAGAGTTGCTGGCGGTGCCGGGCGTGGACGTCGCCATGATCGGGCCTTCCGATCTTTCGATCTCGCTCGGAGTGGCCGGCCAGTTCGATAGTCCGGTCCTGGCGGACGCGGTGGCGCGACTGATCGCGGCATGCGAACGGCGAAGGGTTGTTCCCGGAATCCAGTGCCGCAGCTCCGAGCAGGCGCTCCACTGGGTGGAGAGCGGAATGCGGCTGGTCGGGGTCGGCAGCGACCTCTCCCTGTTGATGGAAAAATCCCAAGAGACCGTCTCCCTGCTGCATAACGCCCCGCGGCAACCCGCCCCGGCGCCCCGTTAGAGGGAGAATCTTATTCATGCCTCGCGCTACTACGATTCATCGCCGCCGGCCCAAAGGGGTGCCCAAGGGCGCGGAGGTGGAAGGCGGCCAGCGCTACCAGTCCAAATCGATCGGCCGGGCCCTGGACATCCTGGAGTGTTTCACCGACGATCAGGACGCCCTCTCTCTGCGCGAAATCAGCCGGCACCTGAAGGCGCCGGAAGCCTCGCTCTTCCGGATTCTCATGACCCTCAAACACCGCGGGTACCTGGACCAGGGCGGCGACGGCGCCTACGGGCTCAGCCGCAAGGTCCTGTTCGGAAAGCTCTATGAGCGCTCCGAACGCCTGAAGGAAGTGGCGCGCCCCTATCTGCGAAAGCTGGCCAGCGAGTTCAATGAGACCGCCAGCCTCGCCTGTCTGTTCGATACCCGCATTCAGGTGCTCGATTCGGTCGATACCCTGCACGAGGTCCGCCTCATCAACAAGCCTGGCCGCGTTCTGCCGCCCCATTGCAGCTCCCTCGGCAAAGCCATTGCCGCATTTCAGACGCCGGAGTTGACGGACCAGATTCTCGAAGTATACGGGCTGCTGCGGCGAACCCGGAACACCATCACCAACCGCCGTGAGCTGCTCGCCCAGTTCGAGGAAATCCGCGCCAGGGGTTACGCCGTGGACCGCGAGGAGGCCTCGGAAGGCGGCGTCTGCATCGGGGCGCCGATCCAGGTTCCGGGGCACCGCGTCGTGGCCTCCATCAGCCTGTCCAGCCCCGTCTCTCGCTGCACCGCCGGACGGGAAGAGCGCATCATCCAGCGCCTCCTCGAAACCGCGCGGGAGCTCGCCAAAGTCGTTTAAAGGGCTGCCGGAAAAGTCCCTGCGTTAGAACTCCAGCCGAATCCTCGCCTGGAAAACCCGAGGCGTGTCGGCGCCCGTCGATCGCCCGAAGTTGCTGTTGTTCAGGTCTGAGACCGGGTTGTTCAGATTCACCCGGTTGAAGGCGTTGAAAGCATCGAAGCGGAACTGGCTCGAGAGCTTCTCCCTGATCTTGAAGTTCTTGGCCAGCGACAGGTCGGTCTGCGCAAAGCCCGGGCCGCGGAAGACGTTGCGTCCGAGATTGCCGTTGGTCCCCCGAACGGGCGCTGGGAACGTCGAAGCCGGAAAGAGGCCCGTGAGGTAATCGGACCGGCTCCATCCTGCCCGTGGGACCGAGGCCGCCGGCGCGTCGGGCCGGTCGAGGGTCGTATTGTCCGCATTGTAGTCGCCCTTCGGCCAGGAGGCGCCATTGGTGATGTTGAACGGCATCCCCTTTTGCAGGATGGCCGTGCCGCTGAGTTGCCATCCGCCGAAGACCCGCGACGTCCAGTGCTGCCCCCCTTTCAGGAACGGCAGGCTCCAGACGCCCGCCAGGCTCACTTGTTGCGGAACGTCGAAGCTGGCCGCCGAACGATCGATGCGGTGATTGTTCGCATCCTGGAAGTTGTTCGAAATGGACCCGTCGTCGATCTCGCCGATGGTCTTCCCGATGGTATACGCTCCCTGGAACAGGAAGCCCTGCCGGAACTCCCGCCTGACGCGGAGACTGGCTCCGTGGTAGATGGAATTCGTGGCCGCTTCGACCACCCGGATGTTCCCGAAGCTGGGGTTGAAGCCGTTGAACACGTTGTCCAGCATGTCGCCCGCGTAGCGATTGGCGGCGTAGGTGTCCAGCAGGTGATGCCCCGCCGTCCCGGTATAGTTGATTTCCGCCACCATGCGCCCGGGCAGTTCGCGCTGGATGCCGAAGAACCAGTTGTGTACATAGGGCGTGCTGAGACTCGGGTTGATGGCGCTCACCGACACGCGCGCGCCCTTGATCCCATTGCGGTCATCCAGGCCCAGCAGCAGCCCCGGGTCGACCGGATACCCGTAGTTGGGCTTCGTCAGGTCGCCCAGCGTGTAGCCGAAGGTCGTGCCGTACTGCGACCCCAACGTCGCCGACCCGATCAGCGGCGGATTCGAGCCGTAGCCGCCGGCCTTGAGCGAGTAGATGTGGTCGTAGGCCAGTCCGTAGCCGCCGCGGATACTCATGCGGCCCGACCCGCTGGGGTCCCAGGCGAATCCGAACCGCGGCGCGAAGTTGGTTTTGTCCGCCCGGTACAGCGGGGACATCAGGTCCACCCGCGCCGAGGCCATCCGCTCCGCATAAGTGCTGCCCGCGCCCCAGATCAGGTTGCTCGCCCGGTTGTTGCTGTCCGTCATCGGTCCGAAGTACTCGTACCGCAGCCCGATCGTGATGCTGAGCCGGCGGCTGACCTTCCAGTCGTCGTTGAAGAACCCTGCGAACGAGCGGTCCCGCAGCCCCACGTAGACCGTAGCCGGGGCTCCGGTGCGGGGGTTGACCGAGCGCGACTCGCTGAGCGCCTCGTCGTCGGCGAAATCCAGCAGGCTGGCAAAGCTGTAAGCCGGGATGTAGTTGCCCGTGTTCACGTTGTTGGCGAACTCGCGCCGGTACTCCCCACCCATCTTGAACGTGTGGGCGGAGCGAACCCAGGAAAACACGTTCTTGAACGTCCAGTTCGTCTGCCACCACCCATTGGGGAACTGGCCGTATGAGATTCCGGTGATGCCGCTGATGCTGATGCCGGGAACATCCAGGTGCTGCGGCTTGTCGTTGCCTCCCCGCAGCCGGATGACGCCGGCCCGGAATTCATTCATCGTCGTCGGGCTGAAAATGTGGGTCTCGTTGATGTCGGCGAATTGCGACCGCTCGCGGAAAGGACGGTTGAATGCCGGCCTCACGTTCCCATCCAACGAGGAATCCTGGTTCAGGTAATAGCTGCCGTACAGCCGGTCCGTGCCCGGGCGGAGTTCATGGTCGATCCGGCCCTGAATCTGATCCCCGCTGTGCCCCGTGTCCGGAATGTAGTTCGCGCTGCCGACGTCCATGATTCCGTCCGCCGGCCCGATCACGTTGACTCCTGTCGCGGGACTGCCCAGGTCTTTAAAATTGGAGGTCGGATAGACCGCCGGCGCGTAGCTGCCGAGCAGCTTCGCGGCGATGGAATTGGGCCGGGTCCGCACCACGAAATCCCGGAACGCCGAGGTCTCCATCGTGACCACCTGGCCGCGGCCCCCGGATTGTCGCAGCCCTTCATAGGAAATGAAGAAGAAGGTGCGGTTGCGCACAATCGGGCCGCCCAACTGGGCGCCGAACTGGTTCTTGCGGAACACCGCCACGCGCGTTTCGAACTCGTTGTGCGCGGAGAGCGTGTTGTTCTGAAAATCGTGGTTGGCGCCGCCGTGGAACTGGTTGGTGCCGGACTTCGTGATCACCTCCACCTGCGCTCCGGCGTTGCGCCCGTCCACCGCGGAAACATTGTTCACCACCACCCGGACTTCCTGGACCGCCTCGGCGGTCGGGGTGAGGTTGGTGTAGCCCGGACTGACCGAAGAGTTGATGCTGCTGCCATCCATCGCGAAGCTGTTGGCTTCCTGCCGCTGGCCGCTGGCATACATCGTCGGACCGGCTTCACCGGCAAACGGATCGTTCCCAGACCGGCCCCCGCCTCCGCTGGCCGAGGCTCGGCTGCGGCCGATCATCCCCGGCTGCAAGGCCAGCAGGTTGAACACGTTACGGCCATTGAGCGGAATCTCCTTCAGCTCCGTCTGGTCGATCTGGCCGGAAACGCGTCCCTGCTCGGTTTCCACCAGCGGCGGCTGCTCTTCCACCGTGATCTTTTCGGCCATCGTGCCTACCTGGAGTGTGAAGTCGACCCGCAGGGTCTCCCCGGTGGCCAGCACTACGGAATCCCGGGAAACGTCGGCGAATCCCAGCTTCTGCACAGTGATCCGGTAGGTCCCCGGACCCAGGCTGAGAACGCGATACAAGCCGTCGTCCGAGGTCTTCACCGCGCGCGCGATCCCCGTGTCGACGTTGGTTACGCCGACCGCGGCATCCGGCACCACGGCTTTCGAACTGTCGGTGATGGTTCCTTGAATCGCGCTGTTAAACTGCGGCAGCGCGATCCCGGCGCAGAGAACAAACAGCAAAAGGCATCGGACGCTGAACCGGTGCATGAGGCCTCCTTTTGTCGGTTGGATGGGGAGCCGCTACTCACTCCACACCCCTAACCTGCCCTATTCTGGCACTCGGTTTTACATCTGTCAATCAGTTTTTAAAAACCGCAAACAACTTTCAGTTTCGGCGCCCCGCGCACCGGAACTCACCCTTCCCCGGCCGCAGGCCAGTTGCTGAGAGCTTCTTGCTCCTGAACGCTGTTGTGGCGCGGACACTCGTGCCTGCCGCGCCGAGACTCATCTCGGCGCTTGCGCCGGCGCGACCACGTAGACGTATTCGAGCGCCTCTTTTCCGGTGTTTGCCACATTGTGGCGCGTCACCGGAGGGATATAGGCGAGCCCTGGGGCTTTAATCGCCAGGCTCGGCTGACCTTCGATCAGCGCTTCGCCCTGCCCGCGCAGGATCACCAGCGCTTCTTCGTTCTGATTGGTCGTGTGCCAGCCGACCGTTTCACCCGGCTTCAGGCGGACGAACCCGCTGCGCATGCCGGTCGTCTGCGGGGCGCCTCTGAGCAGCGCGCAGTCTCCCTTCGGACAGTCGAGCGGCAGCGTCAGCGGCTGCGGGCGCGACATCTGCGAAGACAGCGGCACTGCGGCAAGAAACAGCCCGAGCGACGCGCTTGCGATCTTGGTCGCTGCAATTCTCCTCGTCATTGTTCCTCCCAAATGGCTCTTTCGATTCTACGCATCAAAACGAGACGGAAAGGCCGCCCATGGCGTTGATGCCCGGCATGGGATATCCCGAAACCACGGAGTACTGGCGGTGGAACAGGTTGTCCACCAGCACGAAAACGCGCCAGCCTTCCCGAACCGGCACGGTCAGCTTCAATTCGCCGAGCGGATAGCCGGCCAGCTTCAGCGAGTGCTGGAGGTCCGCCCAGCGCTCTCCCACCACCATGCCGCCGAAGTACACGAACACCTTGCCCAGGTTCATGTCGGCGCCATAGTTGAACTTGTTCCAGGGCACGTAGGGCGCCAGGTTGGTCGAACGCAGATAGGCGTATCCCGATTGAATGGCCACGCGTCGCGATGCCCGCCACCGGCCCGCGATCTCGATTCCGCGGTTCAGGGCCGCGCCCGTGTTCCACAACGCCAGATTGGGGTACCGCCCGACCGTCACGATGAGGTTGGACAGATCGGCATAGAATCCGGTCACCGTTGCGGTAAACGAATCCGCCGGCCGCACCTGGACCGATGCCTGGTAGTTCCACATGCGTTCGGGCTTCAGGCTCGGGTTCGGCGCCGGGAACAGGTACAGTTCCCGTATGGTCGGGTTGCGGTAGCCCTTGGCCGCTTCCACGGACAGCGTGACGCGCTCCCGCGGCGTCCACACCGCTCCGGCTTCCGGCGCCCCCGTTCCGCCGAAGAGCGAATTGCTTTCGTACCGCCCGCCCGCGAACAGCCGCAGCCTGCTTGCCGCGGACCACTGCACGCGCGCGAATCCGGCGGCGCTGGTCAGGGCGTGAGAGCCGTAGTCCAGCCCCCCTACGACGTTTCGGGCGACGCCGCCGTAGTCCACGACGTCCGAGCCCGCCTCCAGCGTCAGCGTCCGTGACAGCGCAATGTTCTCGTCGAGGCGCACTCCCGTGGTCCGGTCCGTGGACCGGAATCCGTCCGTGATGATGTGCCGCCCGTAGCTCGAATAGGCGCGGAGGTAGCCCCAGGCGCGCGCCGTGGCGTCGCTCAGCTCGGCGCTGAATCCACCTCGGCCCACGTCGGCGTAGCTGCTGGTGAGAGGAGCGCTGATGGGTCCGGGGTCTTCGACATGGAAGTGCCCGTACCGTCCCTCCAGTGACGCGCGCCAGACCGGGGAAAGGTCGTGCCCCGCCGTCACCGTGCCGTCCTGAGCGCGGAACGCGGAGCCCGCACGATCGCCGGACGTGTGCGACACGCCCGCATTCACGGAGTAGTAGCCCCGCCGGAATGCCGCGCCGTGCGAGAGCCGGTGCTGTCCCGTATAGAACGAGCCGAAGCTGGTTGTCAGCCGCGTGCTCATCCCTGCGGCCGGAACCCACGGCTTGATCTCGACGACTCCGCCCATGGCGTTGCTGCCGTACAAAACCGAAGCCGGTCCCTCGATGATCGTCACCGTGGCCGCGTCCGAGAGGCTGTAGAAGTCCGGGAGCGGATGGCCCATCAAGCCCTGGTAATCGGGACGTCCGTCCACAACCATCAGGATGCCCGCATTCGGCGACTCGCCCACTCCGCGGATCGACAGTCCCCCCGTCCCGTTGGTGGCGATGCCGTATCCCATCACCCCGCGCCGCGTGACAAAGGCTCCGGGCACCAGGCGATCCACCCCGTCGAGCACGGTGCGTGCGGCGGTGCGATCGATTTCCAGGGTGGACCCGGCCGTCCCCAGAGGCGCCGCATCGTCTCGCACTGTGACGTTCACGGTCGTCCGCAAAATCGCCGGCTGCAGGTGCAGTACCAGCGGCGAGGCCTCGGGCGCTTCCAGGCGCCGGAACAACGGCTCGAATCCTTCGGCGCGGACGCGCACCTCCACCGGGCCGTCAACCGCAAACTCCGCCGCGCCGTCCGGGCCTGTCGGGTGCGCCACGGCGTCGCCGCCGCCCCGCAACGCGCGCACCTCGACCCGCGCGCCTGGCACGGCGGATTCATGCATGTCGACCACAGCCAGCCGGAGAGTCGAGGCAGCCTGGCTCCAGGCAACGCTCGCGGCGGCAAGAACTGCGGAAAAAAGGATGCGCATGACTGAAATCGTAGCACACATCTTACATTCGTGCTACCATCCCCCGCCCAAGCCTCTGGTGTACCCTTGGAAGGGGCCATTCCGCATGTTCCGCGAATTGATCGCTATCGCCGTTGCGCCGGCGCTCTTCGTGCCGCTCGCAGCGGCCGCCGATACCAAGACCGCGCGCAAGCCGTTCCGGGCGCAAGCCTCCTCGACCATTCTGTACGGCGTCGCCAACGGGGAGGAGACCGTCGAGATCCAAAACGTCGCTTACGAGGTCGCCGGGGATCACATCCCCGGCCGGCCGCCGGAAGAGCGGCTGGTGCTGCGCACGACTACGCACACCAAGGAAGTCCTCGGCGACATAGGCATGCAAGCCGCCGTGACGCTGGAGGCCTGGCCGTTCGGCCTCGGACTCGAGCAGAAGCCCCTCTACTCCATCACCCTCGACGGCGTCGAGGTCCGGGTGACATCCAACGCCCTCCTGGTGTTCGAGCGCGGCACCGAGGAAGTAAGCTGGTGGTCGATCCACAAGCTCGGCAACGGCGGGCACTTGTTCGACACCTATGTCCCGCTTCTCGAGTTTTCCCTCTCGCGTGAGATTCTGACCCCGCGCTACATCGGCCTGGAAGTGCCGCCCGACGATACTCCGGATGCGCGTCTCAAGGAACCGCACGTCGTGGGCGTCCTCATCTATGCCTCCGCGGAGCGGGTGATTCGGGAAGCGCTCATCACCTGCGACGATCCCCAGCGCGCGCGGCTCCTGCGCTCCTATGCGGACGTAGAGCGCACGGTCTCCCTCCTCGAGGGCCCCAAGCATACCATCAGGATCTCGTTCACGCCCTCCTACCCCGCCGAGCCCACCGTGGTCGAGGCCCTGGTCCCACTTGCCGCCGACGATCTCGACCTCGCCCGCGCGCGGCTCGCGCCCGGCATGCACCTGCGCGCCTGGCAGCGTTAGCGGCCCTACAGCTTCTGGACCAGCAGCTTGCGGATGTCGTCGTCGCGGAACATGCCCTCGGTGCGCAGTGCGTAGGCGCAGTGCATCTCCAGGACTCCACCCTCGAAGGTCATCGCCATGGCCGCCTTGTCCTTGACGTTCTTCAGCTTGATCTTCTTCAGCCCCTCGCGCACCGCTTCCTTGCCCAGATCGTCCTGACAGATGACCCGCAGCGCCATGTTCAGCCGATGGCAGGAAAGGTTGTCGATGAAGTTCAGCGCCTCCAGGTCGTCGCTGAGGCTCTCCCAGTCGACTTCATAGGGAATCGGAGCGCCGCAGATCTCCTGGATCTCTTTCACGCGCCCCGGAAAGGTGACTTCCTGAAGTTCCTTGATCTTGCGTCTTTCGTTGAGTCCCATTCGAGATGCTCCAACAAGTGAAACGACTGAGCACAGGATAGCACTATCGCTCGCATTGCGGGGTGGCCCGAGGCGCCTTAGTCAGTACCGCCTCAGGCATTTCAGTTTGGCATCCTCATTCCTTGGAAACAAAGGACCGACGTGAGGAGGGGGCCTTAGAACTACTACTGTTTCCGCTTGACGCCTAACCGGCTGTCGCCGAGACTCGGGAAGTTGCGGCGGCTCGGGTTCGTCATCCTCCTTCTGGGTGCGGCTGGCCATCCGCTGCGGCGAACTCCAGGTGTGCACCGGCGCCAGGTGGCGCTATCGCTGGAAGAGGGTGAGCGTGCCCTATTGGCGCTTGTCGAAGTCAACGGCGCCGGAGGCCTGCCTTCTCGCTGAGCACGCACCGCCCGATCCCTAGCCTGTCCCGCCTGGCTCGACGCCGTCAACGCCGGACACGCAGACCGTCAGTCCGACCGAACCCGATCTTCCATAACACTCCGCGGGTACGGGCTAAAGTTCCGGCGGGTCACCGCCGATCATCTCCCCACAGTCACAGAACCTGGCCTGCCTTTCGCATGCACCCCCCGCCCGGAAGAACAATTCGACGAACTCAAGGCCACCCTGAAGCGGGCCCAGTGGGCGTAACCCAACACCAGAAACGGAAGATCGCTTGCGAGTACTGATCGTCGAGGACGATTTCACGAGCCGGCTCTTGCTGCATAAGTTTCTCTCCGACTACGGCGAGTGCCACGTCGCGGTCAACGGCAGAGAAGCGGTGCAGGCGTTTCAGAGGGCCAAGCAGGAAGGCAAGAAGTTCGATCTGATCTGCATGGACATCATGATGCCGGAAATGGACGGCCACCAGGCGCTCCGGGAGATCCGCGCACTGGAAGAAGCCACCGGAACCTTGTCCGGCGACGCAGTGATAATCATCATGACCACCGGGCTCGAGGACACGAAGAACCTCCTCGAGTCATTCCAGGGATGGTGCGACGCCTATCTCACCAAGCCCATCGACACCGCCAAGCTGCTCGGGCACCTGAAATCCTTCGCGCTCATTGCCTGACATCCCATTGAGGCCGCCCCGTTGCATCGCGCCTTTCGGGCGGTGCACGACCCTTTGCTTAACGGAATCCCGGCGCCGGACGATCTGAAGAATTGGGGCTGTGTACTCACGTGCTTGGCTGGCGGCTATGGCTCGCATTCTCGATCGCATCGGCGTGTTGGGGACTCGACCCCAGGCTGGCCATCACCCAGTACGGGCACGATGTCTGGACCAGCAACAACGGCCTCCCGCAAGACTCCGTCCGCGCCATAGCCCGGACACCTGACGGATACTTGTGGTTCGCCACCTTCGGCGGACTGGCGCGGTTCGACGGTGTCGGTTTCACGGTTTTCAACGCGGCCAACAGCCCTGGCCTGCCGCTGGACCGCATTGCCGCGCTGGCCTCCAGCCCGGACGGCACGCTGTGGATCGGAACCGTGGGCGCCGGGCTGGTTCGGCTTCGGGACGGCAAGTTCAGCATGATCGGCGGGCCGAGCGACCTCCCCGACCCGATCGTGCGAACCCTGATGGTGGATTCGGCCAACGCGGTTTGGATCGGGACCGAACACGGGCTCACCAAGTATCGGGAAGGCAAGTTCGTACAGATCTTCAAGGCAACGGGGTCGGAAGCCAACGTGAAGTGTGTGCTCGAGTATCCCGCCGGAACCGTGTGGGTGGGAGCCAGCGGCGGCGGGCTGAGGAAAATCGAGGGCGCGAGGATCACCACCTACACCGAGCGCGAGGGACTCGCCAGCAATGGCGTCTGGGCGCTCGCGGCGGACGCGGACGGAGCGCTCTGGATCGCCACCCGCCCCGGCGGTTTGAGCGTGCTGCGCCAGGGCCGCTTTCACACCTACACCACCCGCGATGGGCTGACTCAAAACTCCTTGGTCGCGCTTCGCATAGACCGCGACGGGAACCTCTGGATCGGCACCGACGGCGGCGGCCTGAACCGCTATTCCGGAGGCCGATTCACTTCATACCAGACCCGGGATGGGCTCTCCAACCAGGTTATCCGCTGCATCTATGAAGACTCGGAAGGCAGCCTGTGGCTCGGCACCGCCGGCGGCGGAGTGAACCGGCTGAAGGAGACGCGGCTTACGGTTCGATCCATGCGCGAGGATCTGCCCAGCGACATGGTCCGCTCGATCTTCCAGGACGCCCAGGGGAACGTCTGGCTGGGAACGGGCAACGGCCTGGCCAGAATCACAGCGGGGCGGCTGACCCACTACACGGCCAAGGACGGACTCGCCAGCGAGTTGATCTGGCCCGTGGTACGCGACCCGCTGGGCAACCTCTGGGTCGGGTCCGAGGACAGAGTCCTCGATCGCTACCGCGGTGGGGACCTGAAGAACCCCGTCGCCCGCCGCCGATGGCCGCTTCCCGGTTCGGTCCGGACAATCTACGCACAACGCGATGGCACGACGTGGGTGAGCACCGATCGGGCGCTGTTCCGGTTCCAGAACGGCCAGAAGGTCGAGTTCGCGGTGGCCAGCCCGTTCATCACCTCCGTCATCGAGCACTCGGATGGCAGCCTGTGGGTAGGCGGGGAAAGAGGGCTTCAACGCTATCAGGATGGACACTTCCTGCCGCCCATCGGCAAGGCGCAGGGCTTGGCGGGCGACCACGTAATGGACCTGCACGAGGACGCGGAACACAACCTCTGGGTTGTCAGCGCCGATTGCGGGCTCACCCGGATCTCTCGGGACAAACTGACGGCCTTCACCTCCGCTCAGGGCCTGCCCGAGCAGGACATGTACCGGCTGCTGGAGGACGATTCCCGCAACTTCTGGATCACCAGCCGCCAAGGGCTGCTCCGAATTCAAAGGTCGGAGTTGGAGGATGTGGCGCAAGGCCGGAAGAAGACCCTCAAAGTCGAGCTGTTCGGTGCCGCGGACGGCATCCAGGGCAGCGGCGATTTCAACTGGGTCTGCTCCCCCTCCGCCTGGAAAATGCGCGGCGGCGAGCTCTGGTTCGCCACCTTCGGCGGAGTTCTGATCGCGAATCCCGCACGGATGAAGACCAACCTTCTGCCGCCGCCCGTCTACATCGAGCACGTCACCACCGAGACCGGAGTTGCCGTCCCGGACGGCGGACGGCTCCCCGCAGGCGCCAAGCTGGAGTTCCACTACACCGGGCTGAGTTACTTGGCGCCGGAGCGCGTCCGCTTCCGCTACCGGTTGGAGGGCCTCGACCGCGAATGGGTGGAGGCCGGGACGCGCCGCGTCGCCTATTACACCAACTTGCCCCCGGGCTCCTACGACTTCCATGTCATCGCCTGCAATAACGACGGGATCTGGAACGAGAAGGGCGCGTCCTTCGCCTTCGAGGCGACCCCGCGCTTCCACCAAACCCTGTGGTTCTCTGCCCTGTGCATCCTCGCCGTCGCCCTGGCCAGCGCGGGCGCCTACCACTGGTGCGTCCGCGGCTTGCGGCGCCATGAGAGACAGCTTGCCGAGCGCGTCGAGGAGCGCACCGCCGAGCTTCGCATGGAGGTCCAGGTGCGCAAGGCCGCGGAGGAGGCGGCCGAAGCGGCCAACCGCGCCAAGAGCGAGTTCCTCGCCAACATGAGCCACGAGATCCGCACGCCCATGAACGGCGTCGTCGGTTTCACCGCGCTGGCGCTGGAAACCGAGTTGTCCGCCGAACAGCGCGACTATCTCAACACCGTGTACACCTCCGCCGAATGTCTTCTGCAAATCCTGAACGACATCCTCGATTTCTCCCGCATCGAGGCCGGCAAGCTGCACCTCGAGTCCACCGACTTCTCGCTGTCCGATTGTCTGCGCGCCGCCGTTGCCATTGTTTCGCCGGAGGCCGCTCGAAAGTCGCTCCGGACGGCCTGCCAGATCGATCCTCGCATTCCCCCCAGGCTTCGCGGAGACCCGACCCGCCTGCGGCAGGTCGTCCTCAACCTGCTGGGCAACGCCGTCAAGTTCACCAGCCAGGGCAGCGTTTCGCTCATCGCGGCGCTCGAGTCCGAATCCGATGAGACGGTGGCCCTCCGCATCTCGGTCGTGGACACCGGCATCGGCATCCCACCGGAGAAGCTGCGCCTGATATTCGAGCCGTTCCGCCAGGCCGACGGATCCATCACCCGGAATTACGGTGGAACCGGGCTCGGGCTGGCGATCTCCAAGCGGCTGGTCGAGCTGCTCGGGGGCTCGATCGCGGTCGAAAGCCGGCCCGGAATCGGCAGCACGTTCCACTTCACGGCAACGCTCCGGAAGGCCGCGGAGAGCGCCGTTACGGACTCCCCGGCCACCATCGGCGAACTGGAGCGCTCCTCCGCGCCGCTTTCCGTCCTGGTGGCCGAGGACAACGCCGTGAACCGCCGCCTGGTGGTGCGCTTCCTCGAAAAGCGCGGGCACCGCGTGGTTGCAGCCCTGAACGGAGCGGAAGCCATCGAGATGTTCCGCCCCGGCCGGTTCGACCTGGTCTTTATGGACGTTCAGATGCCGGAGATGGACGGCTACGAGGCCACCCGAGCCATTCGCGCCAAAGAAGCCGGCGGCACACCAACCCCGATCTATGCCTTCACCGCCCACGCCATGTCGGGCGACCGCGAAAGGTGCCTGGCCGCGGGCATGGACGGCTACCTCTCCAAGCCGGTGCAAGTGGATCAACTCCTGGCCGTGGTCAACTCGGTTACGCCCGCAACCGCCGAACGTGTATAATTCCTTTCACCGGAGGCATTGTGAGATACGTCATCCTCGCCACTACCTCGTTTGGAACGCTGTTCCTGGTCGGGGTCGGAGGGATTCCGCTCTGGATGGGACTGCGCTTCATCTGGCGTGGCCTCTCCAGCGCTGGCTGGCCCACCGTACCCGGCGTTGTTCTGAAGTCCACCGTGTCGCAAACCGAGGCCAGCCAGAAATCAGGCACCTACACCTTGGGCGCCTACACCTTCTACGTGCCCGAGCTCTCCTTTGGCTATCGGGTCAAAGACCGGGACTACACCACCAAGAATCTCCAGTTCGGGCGGGCCGAGGGCTCCGGCGACGCCTCCGAGGCCGCCGTGCTGATGCTGCGTTACCCGGTCGGCGCCAAGGTCCCAGTCCGCCATCATCCGAGCGACCCGTCTCTCGCCGTGGTCCGATCCGGCGTGAATTCGGTCGTGGTCTGGTACCTGATGGCGGGCCTGGTCTTCATTCTGTTTGGAGTCGTGGTCCTCTTGGCGTATATCGGCTCCGAATGGGAGCTTTTC
>JBEKWU010000121.1:0-16055 GCA_049512775.1 Bryobacteraceae bacterium | reverse complement strand
GGATGCGTTGCGGGTCCACGAGAACCACCCGGATGTCATCAGCCTGGTGATCACCGACTACGGGGTGCTGCCCGAGGAGGCGAACTTCCTCCCAAAGCCGTTCACGGGAGCCGAACTCGCCCGCAAGGTGCGGGAGCTGCTAGACAGCAAGAAACACCCCGAGTCGTGGCCGCCATACCGTCTTCGATGGTGGTTTCCTTGTACTGGGAGAAATCGTGGCCGGTTTGAGTACGCAGCAAACCACAGATCCTTCTGAGCGTGTCGTGGACCGGGGGGACCGGAGCGGAGACCGGGCGCGGCTTTTTTTAAAGGCGTGGGCCGCATAGGCGAGCAGTTGGGCCGGCATGGCGGCTGGCGGCAGCACATAGTCCACCAGGCCGGTCGCAATGGCGCTCCGTGGCATGCCGTCGTAGTCGGCGGAATCGGGGTTCTGCGCCATGACCATGCCACCCTCGCCCTTCACCGCTCTCACCCCCAGCGTGCCGTCGCTGCCGGTGCCGGAGAGCACGATGCAGATGGCCCGCTCGCGCTGGTCCTGGGCTAGGGACCGGAAGAAGAAGTCGATGGGCTGCCGCAGGCCGCGCGGCGCGGCCGGCTCCAGCAACTGCAAGGTGCCGTTCAGAAAGGCCATGTCGCGGTTGGGCGGGATGATGTAGGCGCAGTCGGGCTGGACCTCCATTCCGTCCTTGACCTCGTAGACCTGCATGCGGGTGTAGCGCTGGACCAGTTCGGTCAGGATGCTCTTGTGGTCCGGGGCCAGGTGCTGCACCAGTACAAAGGCCATGCCGCTCTCCTGGTCCGAGGGCATGGCGGAAAAGAAGGCCCCGAACGCCGCCAGCCCCCCGGCAGACGCGCCAATGCCCACGACGGGAAAGCTCGTCTCCGGCAGGGCCTCCGGCCGGACACCTGAATCCGCCATTGCGGCCGGTGCCACCTGAACCGAAGCTTCAGGCGCACCGGCCGGTGATGGAACCTCTGGCTCCCCAAGGGGTTCCTTGGCCTCCCTCATGGCGTCCCTCCCCAGAACCCAGCGTACCGCTGGGGCGATCAGCTTCCCCAGTATTCTCTTGCGCGTGGCTGGAGTTGGGATGCGGACTCCTGAATTGGGCGTTGATATACCTGATTCGCCAAAACTCCGGAAGGTCAGGGAACCGCAGCATTGAGGGCTTCTCTAATCTCGTCCCGATATAGAACCTCGACACACATGATTCGACCAGCGACGACATCGAGGATGAGCCAGCCTCTTTCGGGAATCAGCGCCACATTTCGATGGTCCGGGCCGTAGCTTCCGACTGGTTTTGGCTGAGTATAGAAGGTGGCGCAAAAGTCGTCGCCACAACGGCAGCGTTCCACTATCTGATGAGTCAGGTGTGTCAACGCCCCTAAAAAGGAAAATCCGTGATGGCCAAGCACGGGCCTTTAATGCGCTTTCGCATCTCATGCGGGTTATCCTGGCGAGTGCCTTGATACAGCAGGGTGGCCGCTACAATGGAAGACCTGCGAGCAAGGCAAGCCCTGTCTGGAGTTGTGGTCAGGTTGAAGTAGGGGGCGGTGGGGTAGAGGGCCAGACGGACTGGCCCCCTGCATTCGGGTCGCGCCGCGTCTGGCGCGGCCAACAAACGGCGATTAACGGGCGGGCGCCGCAGTCATAAAGCGAATATCGGCTTCAACAAACGGAAAGTGTTGCGGGTCGAACTCGTGCATCTTGCGGTCGCCCTTGATCACGAGCCTGCCGCTCAGCTTGCCCTCCTTCGGGGCATCGAGCGTGAGTGTGGCGCTGCTCTCATCCCATTGCAGCGCCGTCTGGCTACGCGGCAAAGAGAAGCGCACCATGTCGATCTTCCCGCCTTCTCCCGCAGCCACCGTCACCACCAGTGCGCCCGCACCGACCATGCTGTCGAAGGCTTCGAACGGCGAATCGAGCTTTGCCAGGGCTGCGGTGTCGAAGGGCTTATCGCTGAGCGCGATGGTGAGTGACTTCTTCCACTTCATTTTCTCCGGCCCGCCCTGCATATCCTTGGGTGACATGGCGCCAAAGTCCGGGGTCTCCATCTGGAAAGCGTAAGCGTGCTTGGGCTCAAAGCGCTGGTCGTTGAACTGAAACATGGGGCCTCCTTCGGCGGCCTGCAGTACGGCGCCTGAGAGCACCAGCAGTGCAGGTGTGACGGCGCATTTCATCATAGGTGACTCCTCTTCTTCGGTGCACAAGCCGCAGTTGATCCACAATTTCCTTCTTGGCCTCGCGGCCGATATCAGCATACCACAAGGGGTGTGTCTTGGAGCCGCTGAGGCTCATCCTTTTCTCCTGAATGCCTGCCCTGCAGTCCCAAGCGGGTGGTCCTGCATCTCCCGAGGACCCTGTGGCCAGCAACTGCGGCCCTTTCGCCTGACTCCACCGACACCTTTCCGTCCCCTACCTCCTCGTCGACCGATTTCCCTGCTCCCACAGCCTTTGCCTGCCCCGCTGGCACTGGCAGCGCCGCGATCCGCCGCACCATGCCTGCAAACAAGCGCCGCGCCAGACCGAGAAGTCAGCGCCGCCCGACGGGCCCAGATCTTCTCCGAACCGATCAGCCGGAAGGTCGGATCTTGGGAAAGCCGCTCGGCATCGTCGACATCCTGATAGCCGGCCATCCGGCTATAGATGGACTGGCGCAACAAGTCAGCCAGAGGAAGCTGCGTGTTCTTCTCTCGACGTGAGTCCGTCAGGTGCTGGGCGATGAGATCACCGAGGCCCAATCGCTCATCCAGTTCTCGCACCACAATGAGGCCACCGTCAGAGGTGACGCGTGATCCCTGGAAATCGACCTTCAACGAGGCGTTGAAGGAGAGCTGAAAGGGTCCTTTTGTATCTCACCCATTGGGTGTTGACCTCCGGAGCGTCTTCATCGCGTTGAAACCCGCAGGAATAAAGGCGTCGGACGCCATCAAGAGGTTATCAGTAACCGCTCAAGACGGAAATGTGGGGTAAATAGTCTGCCGCGGCGCTACCCGGAAGGGAACCCCATCTCCTCGACGTAAATCTCTTGGAACTGCGGGTGCGCGGCGAGGGGGACGTGCTCGACGCGGGCGCGGATCGAGGCGAAGTCCAGGGCGGGAGAGAACAGCGCCAGCTTGGCTCCCAGCAGGGCCGTGTTGCCGGAGGGGTGAACGATCTCGTCGGGGAAATCGATGAGGCCGATGCGCCGCGCGCTGGCACGCTTGACGTAGTTGCCGAAAGCCCCCGCGAGATACAGCCGCTGGACATCCCGAGGCGCCGCGCCGAGCCGCTCGAGCAGGATGCGGATGCCGGCCGCGCAGGCGGCCTTGGCAAGCTGGAGCTCGCGGATATCGGCCTGGGTCAGGACCACGGGCGGGCAAAGCGGGAACGAGGACTGCCCGTAGGCCAAACGGCCGCTGGACTGGATGGCGCCCAGATCCAAACCGGCAGCCACCGCATCGACCAGCCCGCTGCCGCAGATGCCCCGCGGCGCGACATCCCCGAGCACGCGGCACTGCAGGCGGCCCTCCGCGAGCGTCACCTCGGCGATTGCGCCGGTGGAGGCGCGCATGCCCATCGAAATGCGCCCCGCCTCGAAGGCCGGGCCGGCCGCGGTCGAGGCGCAGATCAGGCGCCGGCGGTTCCCGAAGACGATCTCGCCATTGGTGCCCAAATCGATCAGCCCCACCAGCGCATCGCCCTGGTGCATCTTCGTGGCCAGGATGCCCGCCAGGATGTCGCTGCCCACGAACCCGCCCAGGCAGGGCAGGAAGCGCACGGGCGGGTCGCCCGCGACTTGCCAGCCCAGGGCGGAAGCGCGGAACAACTCCAGGCCGTCGCGCCGCGGCTCGAAGGGCACGTGCGAGAGGGGCTCGATGTCGATGCCGCAGAACAGGTGGTGCATGACGGCGTTGCCCACGATGGCGATGTCGCGGATGGCGGCGTCGCCGGTCTTCGCGGCGGCGGTGAGTTCGGCAACCAGGCCGCCGATGCGGCCTCGGACGAGGTCCGTGAGCGAGGCTGCTCCCTGCCCCGCGAGCGCGCACTGGACCCGGCTCATGACGTCGCTGCCGTAAACGGCCTGCGGATTCAGCGCGGCGCGGACGGCGAGCACGCGCCCGGTGCGGAGGTCAAGCAGTTGAGCGACCAGCGTGGTGGTGCCGAGGTCGACGGCCACAGCCAGACCTTCGCCCGGCGTGAAGTCGAACGCCGAGTCGTCGGCCAGAATGGCCGCGTCCCACTGCGCGATTTCGAGCGTCACGGGCGAGTCGGCCCGGGCGTGACACGCCAGCCGCCAGCCGTCGCGCAGCTCCTCGGGTGAAAGTACGCCCGCCTCTTCCGGGCTGATGGCGAGCGCACCCTCCAGGACTCTGACGCGGCAACGCTTGCAGCGCCCGCGTCCGCCGCAGGGGAACTCGAGGCCGTAGCCGAACAGGACATCCCGAAGCTGGGCGCCGCGCGGGACGTCGAAGGCTTCCCCGAGAGGCTGCAACTGGATGCGGACGAGGCCCGTGGACATTGCCGATCCTTCATCATAGCCGACCGGCTTTGCGCCGGCCGCGACATCCGGAAGGCTGCTATGCTTAAGATTCCTTCACTTGCATTCGACCGTGGGTGGTCAAGTATACTTGTAAAAACACCCAGGCGCGTCACAAGCGCCAGGAGTATATGCATAGCACGAAAAGGAAACTCGGTGAGCATCAGTCAATTAGCCCGATCCATCTGTGAATCGCCCACCCTGAAGCTGAACGAAACCGCGGCACTGCTCAGGGAGAAGGGTGAACCCGTCATCCACCTCGGCGGCGGCGAGCCGAAGAGTAGAGCGCCGATCGACGCGATCGTCAACTGCACGGGCGTGCTGAACACCGGCGAGGTCCGCTACGCACCGGCCGACGGCATCCCCGCTCTGAAGAAGGCGATCATCCGCTACACGGAGGAGAACTACAACAAGCTCGCCGGCGTCAAGAACGTGATCGCCTCCAATGGGGCCAAGCAGGCCATCATGGTGGCCTTGTACGCGCTCCTGGAGCCCAAGGACGAGGTGATTTACCCGGCGCCGTATTGGGTGAGTTACCCCGAGATGGTCAAGCTGGCCGGCGGCGTCCCGGTGCCCATCACGCCCGAGGACGGGACCTTCCATCCCCGAGTCGAGGAGATCGCCGCCGCGGTCGGGCCGTACACCAAGGCCATCATCATCAACAGCCCGAACAATCCATCCGGCGTGATGTACTCCGAGGACTTCATCGCCGGGATGGTGCAATTCTGCGAGAAAAAGAACCTGTACCTGATCATGGACGACACCTACAACCGGCTGGTCTTCGACGGCAAGAACCCGACCAACTGCTGCAAGTACACCCGCACCGACCTGAACAACTCCAAGCTGATCGTGGTCAACTGCGTGTCCAAGATGTACGCCATGACGGGCTTCCGCGTGGGCTGGGCGGTGGGGAGCGAGGAAGTGATCGGGGCCATGATCAACATCCAGTCGCAGCAGACCTCGGGCCCGTCGGTGCCGGCGCAGTGGGCTGCCGTGGGCGCGCTGAACGGGGTGCAGTCGTCGATCCAGAGCCTGCGCATGACACTCGAGAACAACCGCAACGTCATGCTGGAACGCCTGCGGGCCTTCGACGGCGTCAAGGTGACCAAGCCCGACGGAACCTTCTACACGTTTCCGGATTTCAGCGCCTACATGAAGGACTCGCAGAAGCTGTCGGATTTCCTGCTGGAGAAGGTGCGGGTAGTGACGGTGCCGGGCAAGGACTTCGGCATGGAAGGCCGGCTGCGGATCAGCTTCTGCGGGACCATCAAGGAGATCACGGAGGGCATCGAGCGGATCAAGTGGGCCCTCGATCCGAATTCGCCCAATGAGCTGTACCTGGGCGACCGCAAACTGGTGAGGGACTGGCAATGAACGTGTACCTGGACATCCCCTCCCCCGCAATGAAGCAGGCTGCCGAGAATGCCAGCGTTTTCGGCGTCAACAACCACGGCCTGGCCAACCTGCACAAGGTGTACTGGAACCTGCCGGTGCCGGCACTGTACGAAGAAGCGGTGTTTCGCGGCGAGGGCTGCATCTGCTACTCCGGACCGTTCGTAGTGAACACCGGCAAACACACCGCGCGGGCGGCCGCCGACAAGTTCATCGTGTCCGAGCAGACCACCGAAGACAAGATCTGGTGGGGCGCCTACAACCGGCCCTTCAACCCGGATAAGTTCAGCGCGCTCCTGACGCGACTCCAAGGCTACCTCCAGGGGCGGGACATCTTCGTGCAGGACTGCTACGCAGGTTCCGACGTGGATGTGCGCATGCCCATCCGGATCGTCGCGGAGAAGGCCTGGCACGCCATGTTCGCCCGTACCATGTTCACCAGGCTGCGAACCACCGAGGAGATGAAGCGGCACGTGCCGGAATTCACGGTCATCGTGGTTCCCTCCTTCAACGCCTCGCCCATCATCGACAGCACGCGAACGGAGACCTTCATCATCGCCAGCTTCGCCGAGAGGCTGGCCATTATCGGCGGATCCAGCTACGGCGGCGAAATCAAGAAGACCATCTTCACGGTGCTGAATTTCCTGCTGCCGCTGGAGGGCGTTCTGCCGATGCACTGCTCGGCCAACGTCGGGGACGACGGCGACGTCGCGATTTTCTTCGGCCTGTCGGGCACGGGCAAGACCACCCTCTCGGCCGACCCCAGCCGGCGCCTGATCGGCGACGACGAGCACGGCTGGAGCGAGAACGGCGTGTTCAACTTCGAGGACGGCTGCTACGCCAAGGTGATCCGCCTGTCGGAGGACGCCGAGCCGCAGATCTACGCCTGCACGCGGCGGTTCGGCAGCATTATCGAGAACGTGGTGTTCGACCCCGTGTCCCGGCGGCTGGATCTGGACGACGACCACATCACCGAGAACACGCGCGCGGCGTACCCCCTGGAATTCATCCACAACTACCTGCCGGCCAAGCGGGCCGGGCATCCGAAGAATGTCATTTTCCTGACCTGCGATGCCAGCGGCGTGCTGCCGCCGATCTCTCGGCTGACCCCGGACCAGTCCATCTACCACTTCATCTCCGGCTACACCAGCAAGATCGCGGGCACCGAGATCGGGCTGGGGCTGGAGCCCGAGATCACCTTCAGCCCGTGCTTTGGCGGACCGTTCATGGTGCACCATCCCTACGAGTACGCCAAAATGCTGAAGGCCAAGATCCTGAAGCATGGGGCAACCTGCTGGCTGGTGAACACCGGCTGGACCGGCGGCCCGTTCGGCGTCGGGAAGCGGATCAGCATCCAGCACACGCGCCGGCTGCTTAACGATGCGCTCAGCGGCGATCTGCACGACGTGGAGTTCCGCAAGGACCCGGTGTTCGGCTTCGACGTCCCGGTGTTCTGCGAGGGCGTGCCCAAGCAGATCCTGGACCCGGCCAACACCTGGGGCAGCCGCGAGGAATACTACCGCAAATACGACGCGCTGGCGGCGCGCTTCATCGAGAACTTCAAGCTCATGAAGGACGGCTGCCCGGAGCACGTGGTCGAGTCCGGCCCCAAGCGCCTGAGCCACATTCCCAAGAGCTGAGCGCGGCACGAGGAACGGCCGGTCCCCCGCGGGCCGGCATTGCTCGGGTCTAGGATCCGCGATCGACGCAAGGCCGCGCCGCACTAAAGCCGGACGCAGCGTCTGACGATACCTTCACCAGCGGTTCTCCGCGCATGAGAGGTCTCTATGAAGAGGAATCCCCTGTTTTCGACCCTCGCTCCTGGTTTGGCTCCGCTCGTGGTTCTCGCGGCGGCCTCCCTCCGGCTCGTCACTGTAGCTCTCCTGTGCGTTTCCTTTCTCACGGCTCAGCCCGTCGACGATACGCGACTCAAGCAGGTGATCATCTTCGGGCGTCATAGCGTGCGATCTCCGCTTGAGCCCAACAGCACCCTCAACAATTATTCCGTGCAACCATTCCCGGAGTTCGGCATTCCCCCCGGCAACCTGACCGCCAACGGCGCCACGCTTGAGACTATTCTTGGCGGCTATTACCGGCTCTGGCTCACGAAGGAGAAACTGCTGACCGGCAACGACCCGGCCGACGCCGCCTTGGTCTACTTCCGGGCCAACGTGATCGAGCGGACCATTGCCAGCGCGCAGGCCTTCGCGGCCGGTCTGCTCCCGGCGGCCAGCGTGAACGTCAATTTCTACGGCCCACAGGACAGCGACCCGCTGTTCGATCCGGTGGGCGCGGGCGTGGCGCGGCTCAATCAGCGGATGGCGGTCGCGGCCGTGATGGGACGTCTCGGCGGCAATCCGCAGTCGTTGGCCTCCGCCTACGCCCCGGAGCTCGCCCTCACGCGCTCGGTTTTATTCGGCTATCCCGCCAGCGAGACTCCCGCCCCCGCGACCCCGGATGGCAAGGTCGACGTCACCGCGATTCCTTTCCAGGTTGCCGCGGCCGGACAGTCCGGTTGGCCGGTAGACCCCGGAGGGCTGGCGATGGTTTTTGTGGCCGTCGATCCTTTCATCATGGAGTACGCAGAAGGGCTGCCGGCTTCTGAGGTCGGTTGGGGCCAGTTGACCGCCGGCGGCGTGAGCCAGGCCTTGCGCTTATACGCCCTGGCCCTCGATCTGGAGTGCCGCACGCCCTATCTGGATCAGGTGCTGAGTTCCAATCTGGCCTCGCACGTGGTGCGCTCGATGGTTCAGGGAGCCACCGGGAATGCGATGACGGGCGCGCTGGGAAATCCTTCGACCAAGGCGATCGTGTTGATCGGCTCGGACTCCCAAATCACCGGACTCGCCGGCCTGTTCCATCTCGACTGGATTGTGCCGGGTTACCAGGCGGACTTCTGCGGTCCGGGCGGCGCCCTGGTGTTCCAACTCCGCCAGTCGCAGAGCACTGGGGAGTATATCGTCCGGGCCTCTTACGTCGCGCAGACCTTGGATCAGTTGCGCAATCGCACCGCCCTGACGCTCAGTACGCCACCAGCCAGCGCCCCGGTGTTCATCCCCGGCTGCAGTGTCCGCAATGCTACCTTCGACTGCCCTCTCGCGAATTTCGTGGCGGTGGCGAAGCAGGTGATTGACCCGCTGTCCGCCGACCGGACGAACTGAAACCGCTGAGCGAGATTCAGTATCTGCCGTTCACATGGACCGGCGGCTGCGCGTAGTGCGGCGCCGATGCGAAGAGTTCGCGCGGTCCATGAATACGCAACAAAGTAATACTACGCTCCGCCCCAGTTGCGCCGCTCCAGGATGGTGGGCGGCTCATAGACCCGGCCGGCGGCAAGGCGCTTTTCCTCGCGGCGGCTGGTCCAGAGCAGTACGGGACCCACAAACCCGGCGGCCAGGCGGCTCAGCAGGCCGAACTCCTTCTCGACTTCCCAGCGCAGCAACCGGATCTGCTCGCTGATGGCCTGGTTGGTCTTCCTCAGGCGCCGCTCCATGGCCCACAGACAGGCGCTGGCGGCGTTCTTCAACTGCCGCACTTCAAACTCGAAGCGCTCGCGGATGCGGGGGTCGGGATGGTTCTTGTAGCGCTTCCAGCCCTCCAGCGTGGTGCGGAAGATGCGGTAGAGGCTGGGGCCGTTGCGCTCGAAATCCCGGCGGAAGGCCCAGTCCAGGAACTTCTTCGAGTCGTCGCGCGCGATCGAGGCGTGCTGGAAATTGAACTTGTACTGCCCGTGGATGTCGGCCAGATCCACGTCCGGCAGCATGCGGCCCTGCTCGTTCATCTCCGCGTAAAGCGGCGTGCCGGGCACGGGGGTGTAGAGCATGAACTGGTGGAAATCGGTGTCGTGCGAGACGGCGTACTCGATCTCCTCCCGGATGTTCTCCGGGGTGTGATGCTCGAGCCCCACGATGGTCGACCCCAGGCACTTGATGCCGTGCTGGTGGAGTTCCCGCGTCAGCTCGCGGGTGTCGGTCCCGTTCAGCTTCGAGTAGCTGGCGTGCGGCGATTCCAGGCCCAGCCAGATCCAGGAAACACCGAGCTCAACCAGTTCCTCGATCGTGTACTTGCGGATGGCGTTGGCCGAGGAGAAAACGTAGAAGGCCCAGCTCTTGCCGTGCCGCTTCATGAGTTCCAGCAACTCCATCGAGCGGTTGCGCTGGAGCAGGAAGTTCTCGTCCATGACAAAGAACGAGCGCACCTTCATGGAGGTTTCCATCTCCGACATCAGATCGAACAGCTCGGCGCCGGTCTCGTAGAAGTTGAGCACCTTGCCCTTGCCGCCGAAAAACGAGGAGGTGGTGCAGAAGTTGCAGCCCATGGGGCAGCCCACCGAAGGGATGATGGTGGCGGCGGCGCCCCCGGTGCGGTTGGGGAGGCGGACTCCAAAGGCGCGCGCGTTGAACCCGGAGACGATATGTGGATGCCGGATGGGGGCGCTCTCGTCCTCGCCCAGGTAGCCGCGCATCCAGGAGATGCCGTCGCCGCGGACAACGTGGTCGGCGTCGATCATGTATTGCAGGCCCGGAATGGCGGCCACGTGCCCGCCCACCACGATCACCGAGTCCGGCGAGAGGCGCCGCGCCAGGCGGCACATCTCGCGCACCTTGCCGAAGTTGACGATGATGGAAGAGATGCCGATGACGTCGTAGTGGTTCTCGGCAATTTCCCGCTCGAACACCTCGCGGGTGGGGAAATCCAGCACCGTGCAGGGCGCGGAGATGTTCTGCTGGATCATCATGATTCCCCAGGAGCGATGGAACATGCGCAGGGAGAACGGGCCCTGGGCCCGGGTCACCTGGTTGTGGTACAACTCCATCGGGTTAATGGCGCGGCTGCCAAACTCGTCGTCTTGCGCGTAGGGGCCGAAGACGGACGATAACAGGACACGGGCGTGGCTGCCCTTCGGATGCGTGGTCATCACGATCTCTGGCGGGGTTTTTTCGAAGTGGGAAAGAGCCCCAAACCTTGATCATACCGCTCTTCGGCCCGGGACGAGCGCGAAATCGGAAGGCCAGCCCGTGCTCAAACGCCCAGTTCGCGCTGGATCGCGGCGGCGATGCGGGAGGTGAGCGCCTCCACCTGGGCGAGATCGGGGCCCTCGATCATCACCCGGGCCAGCGGCTCGGTGCCGGAGAAGCGAACCAGGACGCGGCCGGCATCTCCCAGGGCTTGCTCCGCGGCGCCGATCTCCTCGACGACGGCGGGCAACTCCGACAATGGCTTCCTCGACTTGATCCTTACGTTCACCAGGCGCTGGGGGTAGACCTCGAGGTCGTGGGTCAGTTCGTCGAGTCCCTGCCCGGATGCCTTCATGATCTCGATGACCCGCAGAGCGGTGAGCAGCCCGTCGCCGGTGGTGGCGTAGTCCGAGAAGATGACGTGGCCGGATTGTTCGCCCCCCAGCACGGCGCCCGTGCGCAGCATCTCTTCCAGGACGTACTTATCGCCCACCGGGGTGCGCAGGAGCCGGATGCCGTCCCTGGCCAGCGCCCGCTCCAGTCCCAGGTTCGACATCACGGTGGCGACGACGATGGGGTTGCCATCCAGCCCAGTGAGCCGGCGCCCGCGATGCAGCGCGCGCGCGGCCAAGAGCAGCACGGCGTCGCCGTTCACGATCTGGCCCGAGCGGGAGACGAAGATCGCGCGGTCGGCGTCGCCATCGAAAGCCACGCCCAACTCGGCGCCCCGTGCCAGAACGGTCTCGCGCAGTTCTTCGACGTGCAGGGCGCCGCAGCCCAGGTTGATGTTGCGGCCGTCGGGCGAAGAAAACAGGGGAGCGACCCGCGCGCCCAGGCGCTCGAACAACTCCGGGGCAAGCCCGGAGGCAGCGCCGTTGCCGCAGTCGACGACCATGTCCAGCCCGCCAAACGAGCGCCCGACGGTGGAGGCCAAATAGTCGACGTAGTGTCGATCCAGTCCGGGGTCGGGAGTGAGCCGGGCGGGTGCTGGCTCCACGCCCGCTTCGAGCAGGGCGAAGATCTCCCGCTCGATGGCGTGCTCCTGATCGTCCGGGAGCTTGTAGCCGGAGTGGCTGAAGATCTTGATGCCGTTGTCGCGGTAGGGATTGTGCGACGCCGAGATCATCACCCCGGCGACGAACGCGCCGGTGCGCGTGAGGTAGGCGACGCCGGGGGTGGTGGTGACTCCGGCGAAACGCACGCGTGCCCCGCGCTCGGCCAGACCGCCGCCAACCTGCTCGGCCAGCCACGGGCTCGATTCGCGCGTATCCATGCCGACGACCACCTCCGGGCGGGGCGCCACCCGGCTGGCGACGTCGGCCAGCGCCGCGCCCAGCGCGTGCACCGTCTTGGGATCCAGCGGGAACTCGCCCGCCACTGCCCGCACCCCATCAGTGCCGAATAGTTGCCTTGCTGTCAATGATTCTCTCCAGACTGACCGTCACGTCGACCGCGGCGGGCGAAAGAAAGCGGACCTGTGCGTCCGGAACTACCGTGTGGACGTGGAAATGAACCGTGCCGCTGGCGCGCGGGAGATCGATCGGGTCCGTCTCGACGTACTCGAGTCGCTGGACGCGGCTCTCCGGACCGGCGATCCTGAGGACCTGGGGGCGCACCTCCTCGCTGGCGACACGATAGCCGTCCGGAGGCGGGCCGGAGAACCTCACGCGAACCGGCACGTCGGTCTCGAGACGGCGCTCGAAGCGCAGCCGGATCTGCCCGGGCACCGCCCGCACCAGCTTGAGGCCCACCGGCAGGTCGACATGGTTCTGCTCCACGGTGATGGTGTATTCGCCAGCGCGCTGAACACCGGAGAGGTTCAACACCACCGCGGTGCGCGATGGTTCGAAACTGCGGAGCCGGGCCGAGGGCCCCCGCACTTCCAGGTACACCCGCTCGGGGGCGTCGGCGCTCATCTCCAGATCCTGCGGCATGTTCTGGTATTGCAGCGGTGCGGAAACGAAGGTGACCAGCACGGGACTGCTGACGAAGGCGGCCCACAGCACCACGGCGATCCCGAGAGCCAGCAGCTTCCACCCCAGATTCTGAAGCAGCGGGGGGATTTTCATCGCGCGGCCCCCGAGTCTTCCGCCCCGAACTCGGCTTCCGGCGCGTGAGCGGCGGCTGTGGAACGCTCCCCGCGTCGCCTGCGGCTGAAGTGCTTGGCGATGCGGTCCTCGACGCGCTTCAGGGTGACATCGGACTCCAGTTCGCCGAAGGCGGCCACCGAGATGCGGCCGGTCTCTTCGGAGGCCACCAGCGCCAGGCAGTCTGCATCCTCGGTGATGCCGATGGCGGCCCGGTGGCGCGTTCCGAGCTTCCGGGCGATTACGGGGTTCATGCTGATCGGCAGGAAGCAGGCGGCGGCCGCGACACGGTCTCCTTGCACAATGACCGCTCCGTCGTGCAAGGCGCCGCCGGGCTGGAAGATCGAGAGCAGCAGGTCGCGCGACAGGCTGGCGTCGAGCGCCACGCCGCTCTCGATAAAGGTGCGCAGACCCATGTCGCGCTCGAGCACGATCAGCGCGCCGATCCGTTGCTGCGACAAGCGGCTCAAGGCCAGCAGGATGTCTTCCGTGGATTCGCGGCGCTGGAGCTCCCCGCCGAAACCCAGCCAGCGCCGCCGGCCGATGCGGGCCAGCGTGCGCCGGAGCTCGGACTGAAACAGCACGATCAGAGCGATGGCAGTGTAGGGGACCACGGTGGCCAGAATCGAGCGCAGCAGTTCCAGACCCGCCCAGGCCGAGAACGCATAGACCAGCAGCAGCACGCCGATGCCGGCCAGCACGTGGGCCGCGCGCGTGCCGCGCACCACCATGATCAACTGGTAGATCAGCAACGCGACGATCAGAATGTCGATCGCCCCGGTAGCGGTCAGTTTCGGCAGCCAGGATGTGACCAGCGTTATGGAAGACGGCATCGGCTCGCTTGGCCGGCAACGCCAGCGCCCTTATATTATCGCAAGCCGCGAGGGCGGGTCTGAACCCCTTCCGTCATCGTCGAGCGCCACGATCCAGCGGGCGCCGGCACCGCAACCCCGCGCGCCGGAACCGCCTCCGCCAGGCTCAGCGCGAGCAGGATGTCCGTGAGAATCAACGTGTGACCGCATACTCCGCGGACAGTGGGTTGCCCATGCGCTTGGAGGCATCCAGAATCTCGAGGGCGACCACGTTGCCGCTCCTGTCGTAATCGAGGATTACACCGGGCTTGTCCTCGTCGCTTTCCTCAACGGGGGCGTCGCTCAGCAGGATGCTGAGGACGTCCACCTCCGGATCATATGTTACCTTCATATCGCACACAACAGAAACATTTTCCCGTTCCCGGAGTCGAAATGCGACTCGCAAACCTCCGTGCCGCCGGGTTGTCGCAGCTTTGAGCCGGCGTACTCGCGGTGACTGGCTTGGGTGCTCCGGCAACTCGGAAGCGCCGAAGCGGTTTGGCGCGTGTCAGGGTTGGAGGCCGCTCCGTGTGATGACACTGAACTCCATACAGAAGCGGAATTCCCGCTCAAGTCCTGGAGTCTGGACATTGTCGTCAAGCTTGGCGCCAAGAAGCGCGTGGTCGTGAGTGGATCGCCTCGTGGCGAAAGGTTGGCGGTGTGAAGCAATTCCTCGGCAAGCGCTGAGGTTCGACGGTCCCTCACCGCGAAGCCGCGGCTTTCGCCAGCACGGCGTCGCGCGTCTGGCGCAGGGTGTTGGCCAGGGATTCCCGCGGAAGCTGGCGGATGATCGGCTCGATGAGCCAGCCCAGGCCCAGCGGGACATCGCGCGACAGCGAAAGGGCCTGGCACTCGAGGTAGACTCCGCCGTCGCGTTCCTCGAACCTCCAGTAGCTGTAGAGGCGCCACAGGAAGCCGTGGCCCGCGCCCACCGGCAATTGCCGCTCATCCGGCTTGCCTGGGTTGTTGACCTCGGCGATCTTGGTGCTGTAAGAACGGCTGTACCAGCGCGTGGAATCCTGTTCGGAGTAACGGACCTCGTGCTCGGTGTCCAGGACCACGGTGATGACCTTCTTCTTACGCAGCCGCATGTAGACCTGGAATTCGTTGCCGTTGCGGCTGAGGAGGCGAGAGTCGGTGACCTCGGGTTTGTAGGCCTCTTTGTGGCCGCCGTAGTCCTGAACCCAGGCCAGCGTCCGCGCCATCGATACACCCGGAATGAAGGCGGCGCCAATCCAGTCGTGGATCAGCCCGCGGGGCACGGAAAGATCGCCCTTGCCGCTCCAGGGCTGGATGACGACTTGCCCCTCGCGCACCTGTCTGAGCCGCTCCGTCGATTCATCCGCCCACAGGAAGGGGCCGCGCGCACGTTTCTCCTCCAGGCGGGTCTCGGTCGCACGCACGTAGCGCTCGAACGCCTGGACCGTCTCTTTGCTCAACTCCGCCGCCAGGGAGACTGCGGCCAGCACGATACAGCAGACTCCCCCAGCCAGGACTCTCACTCCTCCATCTTCCCGCAGCGGACCGGGGAAGACAACGGTTACATGCCGACGGCGGCGGCGAGCCTGGCCGCGCCATTTCTGCGCGCCCGGTCGCGGTTGTTCTTCCAGTTCAACCAGGCCAGGCTGACCACACGCACCACCTCGGTCTGGTCGAATGGTTTCATGAGCACATCGTAACCACCCAGGTTGAGCACTTCCGCCCAAAGGTAATCATCGGCCCATCGTGAGGTCACAATCAGGAGCGGGGAATCCGGCATCGAGCCCAACTCAGCCAGCACCTGCTTCCAGTCCGAGTCGGGCAGGTCCCGCTCGCAAACCACGACCGCGGCCCGATGCCTGGAAAGGTGATCCAGCGCCTCGCGCCAGCACCTGACCCCGGAAATATGCCACTTCGAGTGGCTGAAGATGTTTCCCAGAACAACGTGGTCATCCTCAAAAGGGCTGACCGCCAACACCGAAACGATTCTCTCCGGATGCGGATAAACTTCAACCTCTGATAGCGGGTGGGGGTGAGCAACCGGTTCGAAGGGGCGGCATTCGCTTGCAGCCGCCGCGTCCTTTCTTTGCAGCACCAGCATTGACTCCGACCTCCTCTGATCAAGGTGACACTTCGGTTCCCAATTCAGATCACTGCTGTCCAAGACAAGACAGACCCGCAGTGGCGGCTGCTGAAAACAGGCGGCTTGTTGGACGGAGTTGGGCGTTTTCAGGTTGAGGTCTCCTTGTCTGAAGTGTGCGGGCCTGTCCA
>JBEKWU010000120.1:0-29028 GCA_049512775.1 Bryobacteraceae bacterium | reverse complement strand
CGGTGCTGTGACGCCGCTGCGTTCAACCGCCGGATGCGGAAAACCGCACGTCCGGTGGTGTGGGAGGGTGACGGGGCGCAATCCCCGTCACTCGACCCGATCCAATCGAACCGGAGGAACCGCCACTGCTCACGGGGACCGCACCCTATCCCGCTTCCGCGATGGCGTCGATCTCCACGCGCACGTCGCGCGGCAGGCGGGCCACCTCGACCGTCGCGCGCGCCGGCGGGTTCTCCGGGAAGTAGCGTGCGTAGACTTCGTTCATGCGCGGGAACTCGCCCATGTCTTTCAGGTAGACGGTGGTCTTCAGGACCTGCGCGAGCGAGGAGCCGCAGGCTTCCAGCACCGCCTTGAGGTTTTCCAGCACCCGCTCGGTCTGGACGGCGATGTCGCCTTCGACGATCCGACCGGTCGCCGGGTCGAGCGGAATCTGGCCGCTTAGAAAGGCCAGCCCGTTCCAGGTGACGGCTTGGGAATAGGGCCCGATGGATTTGGGCGCCTGGGCGGTCGTGACGATCTGTTTCATAAGCTCCGGATCAGCTCCCATGCGTACTGGACGTCCTCTCGGGTGGTGGCGATATTGCCGATCGCCAGGCGGATGACAAACCGGCCGTTCAAGACGGTGTGCGAGAGGAAGAACTTGCCGGTCGCGTTGATGCGCTCGAGGAGCGCCTGGTTCTCCTGGTCGCTCCCCTTGTAGCGGAAGCACACCGTCGACAGCGGCGCGGGCGCGACGCACTCGAAGCGCGGATCGGCGTCCACCATGGCGGCGAACTCCTGCGCCCACCGCACGTGCGAGCGCAGCAGCTCGATCAGGCCCTGGCGGCCGAAGTAGCGCAGGACGAACCACAACTTGAGCGAGCGGAACCGCCGGCCCAGCGGCACGCCGTAGTCCATCAGGTTCACCGCGCGTGGGTCCTTGGCGGTGCGCAGATACTCGGGCACCAGCGAGAAGGCGCGCCGCAGGACGTCGGGCCGCCGCGTGAAGAAGGCGCTCAGATCCATGCTGGTGAACAGCCACTTGTGCGCGTTCACGACCAGCGAGTCTGCGCGCTCGATGCCCGCGAACAGCGGCCGCAGCTCGGGCACGATGCAGGCCGCGCCCGCATACGCGGCATCCACATGGAGCCACAGCCCGTGCTTTTCGGCAATCTCCGCGATCGGCTCCACCGGATCGATGCTGGTCGTCGAGGTGGTGCCCACGGTGGCCACCACGCAGATCGGTTTCTTGCCCGCGCCGAGGTCCTCCTCGATGGCCGCCGCCAGCGCGTCCGGGCGCATGCGGAACTCGGCGTCGCTCCGGATCAGGCGCACGTTTCGGCGTCCAATGCCCAGCGCGATCGAGTCCTTGGCGATCGAGGAGTGCGCCTGGTCGGAGGCGTACACCACCAGGTCGCGCCGGGCGCCGTTTTCGCGCGCCTCCGGATCGGCCATCTCGCGCGCCGCCGCGATGGCGTGCATGCTGCTCACCGAGGCGGTATCGAAGATGACCCCGAAGAACTCCTCGGGCAGGCCCATCCACTGGCGCAGCCATCCCAAGCTCACCTGCTCGAGCTCGGTCGAGGCCGGCGAGGTCTTCCAGTGGATGGCGTTGGTGTTCAGCGCCGCCGCCAGCATTTCTCCGAGGATCGCCGGCGTCGAGCTGGCGCTGGGGAAGTAGGCCATGAACCGCGGATGGTTCCACAGCGTGGCCGCGGGCACGATCCACTTGCGGAAGTCCTCGAGGATGGCCTCGAAGCTCTCGCCCATCTCCGGCCCCGAGCGCGGTAGCGCGTCGATCAGCTCTCCCGGCTTGATCTTCGGCAGGACCGGGTAGTCCCGGGTGTTCTCCAAAAAGTCGGCGATCCAGTCCACCACCTCGTGGCCGGCGCGCCGGAAATCGTCGACGTACTCGCTCATTGGACCGGAACAGCTCCAGTGCTCTCAGTCCCCAGGATACGACATCGGCCCTGGGACTCGTGCGCCTAAGTGATTAGCTGCGGGCCAGCCGGAGGCGCTACAATGGAGCGGACCGAGGTGACAGAGTCATGCAGAGCGAGTGGTTGTCCAGAAGATCCTTTCTGAGGAAATCGACGGTCGCGGGCGCGTCGGCCTTCACGATCGTCAAGCCGGAGCTGGTCCGTGGCGCCGGCAAGGAGACACTCAAAGCCGGCGTGGTCGGGTGCGGCGGCCGCGGTACGCAGGCGGTGGAGAACCTCCTTGCGGGTTGTCCGAACGTGGAAGTGGCCGCCCTGGCCGACCTGTTCGAGGACCGGCTCGAGAGCTCGCTCGAAACGCTGAAGCAGAACCCGCGCAACCAGAAGATCGCGGAGCGCGTGAAGGTCGACCCCGAGCACCGGTTTACCGGCTTCGATGGCTACAAGAAAGTCCTCGCCTCCGGCATCGACATCGTGATTCTGGCGACGCCGCCGGGCTATCGCCCGGTCCATTTCGAGGCGGCCGTCGAGGCCAGGAAACAAGTCTTCTGCGAGAAGCCGTTCGGCACCGATCCGGTGGGAGTGCGGCGCTTCATGGCGGCGGCGAAGAAATCCGAAGAGCTGAAGCTGACGGTCAAGTCCGGCGCGCAGCGCAGGTCGCAGCCGTACTACCTCGAGCAGCTCAAGCGGGTGAAGAACGGCGAGATCGGCGAGATCGTGGCCCTCGGCGCCAATTGGGTCGGAGGTCCGGTGCGCCACTTCCTGGGCCGCATCTGGCCTGGACCGAAGGGCAAGCGCGATCCGAAATGGAGCGACACGGAGTTCCAGAACCGCAACTGGTACTCCTTCGTGTGGATCTGCGGCGACCAGATCGTCGAGCAGCACCTGCACAACATCGATGTGTGCAACTGGTTCATGGGCGCGCACCCGGTCGAGGTGGTGGCGTCGGGGGGCGCCGCCTGGCGGCCGCGCGAAGAAGAGTACGGCAACATCTACGACCATCTGTTCGCTGATTTCGTCTACCCCAACGGCGTGCACATGGCCAGCCACTGCCGCCAGTACCTGGACGCCCCCATCAACGTGAGCGAGCTGATCGTAGGGACCAAGGGCCGGATCGACACGCTGCCGGTGCGCGCCACCCCGCGCACGGGGGTCGACCCGTACGTGCAGGAGCACGTGGACATGGTGAACTCCATTCTCGGCGCCGGCCCCTACGTCAACGAGGCCGTGGCAGTGGCCGAAAGCACCATGACCGCGATCATGGGCCGCGAGGCCGCCTATTCCGGCGAGAAGATCACCTGGGACCAGATCATGGGCTCGCAGCTCGACCTCATGCCCAAGAGCCTCGACCTGAGCGCCTCGCTGCCCGTTCCGCCGCTGCCGGTGCCGGGCGTCTACAAGTTCATCTGACCGGCCGGCCCCACGCTAAGCTGGAAGGATGGGCAACCAGGTTGGCCTGACGTTTCGCTTTCCCAAGAAGGCCGGGCCCTACGCCGAGGCCGTGCGCCGCGTCGGCGTGGAGCCGGTTTTGATTTCTCCCGAAGCGCCCATCCCGATTGCAGGGCTCGACGGGCTGCTGATTTCGGGCGGGAGCGACGTCGACCCAGCGCGGTACGGCGAGGAGCCGTACGCAACCACCGACTCGGTGGACCGGGAGCGCGACGCGATGGAGGCGGCGCTGATCGAGCAGGCGCTCCAGGCGGATCTGCCGCTGCTCGCGATCTGCCGCGGCCTGCAACTGCTCAACGTCGTTCGCGGCGGCACGCTCATTCAGCACCTCGAAAACACCGAACTCCACCGGGTGAAGAACCTTGCGGAGGTGCATCTCATCGAGGTCGTCCCGGGCACGAAGCTCGCATCGATCATCGGAACGGCCTCACAAATCGTAAACTCGCGCCACCACCAGGCGGTCGGTCGCCTGGGCGAAGGACTGCGCGTATCCGCCACCGCGCCGGACGGCGTCGTCGAGGCGCTCGAGGATCCCCTCAAGCGCTTCGCCGTCGCCGTCCAATGGCACCCCGAAGAACGAATCGAGATCGGCGCTCACGACCGGGCCCTATTCGAGGCCTTCGCCGCAGCGCTCGAGCCGCGCGGTTAGCGCGGGATCACCGGCAGCAGCACGTGCGACGGGTACTTGGCGCTGTGGTAAATGGTCTGCTTCGCGGCGACGTACTTGGTTTCGGTCTCGTTGTGGCCGCCGGTGTTGAGGTTGCGCGAGAACAGCGGGAAGGCGGCCGAAGCCACCTCGACCCGCAGCCGGCGCCCGGCCGGGATCGTGATCCCGGTCTGCCACAGGTCGAGTTGGTATTCGTAGACCCGCCCCTTTTTCAGCAGCTCGGGCTTCTGGGTCGAACGCCGGAACCGTGCGCGGACCTTCCCGGCGCCGAGCCTGAACAGTTTCCCATCCTTATCCACCTCGTAGAGGCTGACGAACCAGTCCGTGTCGCGCGCCGACGAGGATGCGTACAGCACCGCGGAAACCGGCCCGGCGAAGGTGAACGGTTCCTTGAACGGCTCGCTCACATAGACCAGGATGTCGCTGCGCGCGTCGGTCACCTGGTTGTGGAAGGCCTCGCTCTCCTTCTTTCGTTCGTCGGCCGAGCGGACCTGTTTCTCCTGCTCTTCGGTCAACTCGCGGAAGTCCGGGTCGGGCGTGGGGTCGCCGGGGTCGTACACGTATCGATCCACGGGCGCATTGCCCGGCTGCGGTTCGGTGGTCAGCCGGCCATCGCCTTTGGTGGTGTTGGCCTTCCCCGCGCTCGCCAGGTACCACTTCTCGAAACGGGTCTGCGGCAGCGGGTACACGTCGCCTTGCAACCACTTGTTCGAGCCCATCACAAAGATGTTGACCAGCGGCTCCTTGGCGATCCCGTTGTCGATCCCCTTGAGCCAGTAGTCGAACCAGCGCAGGTAGTCGCGCTGGAGGTCGATGATCGCCTGCGGCCCGAAATCGTGGTCGCCGATGCGGCGCATGGCGGTATCCGTGTGCCCCCACGGACCGAGCACGAGCTTCTGGTTCGGATGCCCGGATTCCTTCATGCGCAGGTAGTTCAGCTTGCTGCCGATGCCATCGCCATCGAACCAGCCGGATTGGTGAAACACCGGGATATTCACGTCCTTCAAGCGGTCCAGGAAGTTCGCCTGGTCCCAGTAGGCGTCATTGACCGGGTGCTGGATCCACTTCCGCCAGTATGGGTTCTCCTTGCCCAGGACGGCCTTGTCGAGATCGATCACCGGCAGCGGGCGGAGCAGCTTCAAGTACTTCTTCTCGCCGATCTTGCTGATGGCGACACCCGAAAGGTCCGCCGTGGCGTTGCTCTCCAGGATATCCGCCCACCAGATCGAGCCGAGGATGAAGAACACCCCGTGCTCGTAGGGAATGTTGTAGAACGGATCGGGCGGCGACACGTTGGGGATGATCGTCACCAGGTGCGGGGGGCGCTGGCTGGCCGCCCACCATTGCACCCATCCGACGTAGGACCCGCCAATCATCCCTACCTTCCCCGACGACCACGGCTGCGCGGCCAGCCACTCGATGGCGTCGTAGCCGTCCTTCGGCTCGTTGATGAAGGGTTCCCAAACTCCCGGCGAGCTGAACCGCCCGCGGCAGTCCTGCACGGCGAAGGCATAGCCGCGCCGGGCGTAGTAGCGCGCCTGCAACTCCATCATTTCCTTCTTGTACGGAGTGCGCACCAGGATCACCGGGACCTTCGCGCCGGCTTGCGGCAGGTAGAGATCGGTGGAGAGCTTGAGGCCGTCGCGCATGGGCACGCCCACGCCCTGCTCGAGCTTGACCTCGAACTTCGGCGCCGAAAGCAGCGGGTCCGCTTCGCCGGACTTGCGGAGGACTTCGTACCCCTCGCGAACGTAAGCCACGTGCTGCGCGGGCACGTCGGCGAAATATACCTTCCCGGCGGCATCCACCCAGACCGTGACGTCCACGCCCGGCAAGTAGTAGATGTAGCGCTCGAACTGGAGGTCCTTCCCGCCCACGCTTCGCTCGATCTTGTCCTTGAACTCCAGCGACGCCTCCATCGCCACGCCCGGAACGATCACCAGCGGAAATGTCTGCTTGCCGCCTTTGGCCTTGTCGTACAGCAGGATCGCGTGGCTTATCAGCACCGGGGCGAAATTGTGCCACAAGCGCGCGCCGGGCTTGATGTCGATGATCTCGGTCTTGTCTTTGAACGTGCGCCGGGCCTTCGCTCCCTCGCGGACGGTGGTCACGGTTCCGGTCGGGGCCTTCTGAACGATGCTGGTCCAGAGGCCGTCTTTGTCGATCGCGATGGTGGTTGTAGTGGTGACATTCTGACCCGCCATGGAGATGATGTCCTCCACCTCCAGGGAGCCGTCCGCCTGCCACTTGCACTTCATCGTGATGATGCGGTCTTCGTTCTTGTAGAGCAGAAAGGTGCCTTCGTCTTTGATCCCGGCCAGCGAGGCCGGTTGCGCCAGAGCCGCAACTGCCGCCGCCGCGATCAGAATGCAGGAAACCAGGAATCTCATCGATTTGTCCTCTCTTCTCCGAGCAGTCTACAAACACGATGTTACCCCAGCGTTACGCTGAAATCCTTTTTTGGGACGGAGCGCCGGTGATTCACCCGCACTGGGGGCCGCTTGCCGACGCGCGCGGCGCCGTGCTTTCCGATCCACACCCGCATTTGACACTGGTAAACCAGCCGAGGGACAATGAAAACGCAAGCGGGAGTAACTCAGCTGGTAGAGTGCAACCTTGCCAAGGTTGATGTCGCGGGTTCGAATCCCGTCTCCCGCTCCAGCCTGCCCCTATGACCTTTCGATACGTGTTGCTGCTGGCTCTGTGCACCGTGGTTTGCGACGGCCGCGACATCCCCGCCTTCCCGGGCGCCGAGGGCTTCGGGTCCACCACCCCCGGCGGCCGTGGCGGTAAAGCGGTCTTCGTGACGAACCTGAACGACGCGGGTCCGGGGAGTCTCCGGGCGGCGTGCGGCGCCAAGGGTCCGCGGATCGTCATCTTCCGGGCTGCGGGAATCATCGACTTGCAGTCGCCGCTGGAGATCCGCGAACCGTACATCACCGTCGCGGGCCAGAGCGCGCCCGGAGACGGCATCTGCCTGCGCGGCTACAACCTCGAAATCAGAACGCACGATGTGGTGGTGCGGTTCCTCCGCAGCCGCCCGGGCGCCAGCTCCGGGAAAGAGGTGGACGCGATCTCGGTGGCCGGAGACAGCCGCAATGTCGTGCTGGACCACTGCTCGGCGAGTTGGTCGGTGGACGAAGCGCTCTCGCCCAGCGGGGGAATCGCCGACGTGACGGTTCAGTGGTGCATTATCAGCGAGGCGCTGAACCACAGCGTGCACCGCAAAGGCGCACATGGCTATGGCTCCCTGGTGCGGGCCGCCGGCGGGGTCTCGCTGCACCACAACCTCTGGGCACACAACACCGCCCGGAACCCACGGCTGGGGGACAACTACGGCCGGCCTCCGTATCCCACCTTCGACTTCCGGAACAACGTGGTCTACGACTACGGCGGAATGTGCAGCGGGATGACCGGCGATATCCTCAACGTGAACTACGTCTCGAACTACATCCGACCGGGGCCGAGCAGCAACCGCCAGCGCGGCACGATCGTACTGACCGACCAGGCGAACGCGAAGTACTACATTGCCGGCAACATCGTCGAGGGGAATCCGGAGCTGACCGCGGACAACGCCAAGATGTTCGACCGCACCGAGTGGAAGGGCCGCAAGCTGGTGACGCTTTTCAACCAGCCGTTCGCGGTTCCCGAGGTGACCACCATGCCGGCGAAAGACCTGTTCGACGTGGTGCTGGACTGGGCCGGCGCGACGCTTCCCATCCGCGACCCGGTCGACGCGCGGGTGGTCGCGGAGGCGCGGAAGGGCACGGGATCCATCATCGACTCGCCGCGGCAGGTCGGCGGCTGGCCGATGTACCGCTCCGGCCGCCCGTTGCCGGACCGCGATGGTGACGGCATCCCGGACGCCTGGGAGAAGGCGCACGGCCTCAACCCGCGGGATGCCTCGGACGCCATGGCCGACCGTGACGGCGACGGTTACACCAATCTCGAGAAGTACCTCAACGACCTGGTCCGCCGGGCCCAGCTCAGGCGCTGACGGTACACAGGTGTAGACTGGGTTTACAGGAACCTGGGCCTAATGGCGCAGCAGTCGATTCTCGTGGTGGACGACGATGCCACCGTTCGCCAACTCCTCACGGTCGTGCTGGCCTCGCCGGATCGTCGGATTGACGCCGCCTCCGACGGCAGGGAGGCGCTGGCGCGGATCGAGTCCACCCCGTACGACCTGGTGCTGACCGACCTGCGCATGCCGGGGATGGACGGTTCCGAGTTGCTGCGCCGCATCCGGGAGGCCAGCCCGCGGACCAAGGTGATCGTCATGACGGCCGGGAGTACGCCCGCGAGCGTCGTGCAGTCGCTGCGCGACCAGGCCTTCGCCTACTTCAGCAAGCCCTTCTCCCAGGCCTTCGTTGCGCACATGATCTCGCAGGCGCTGCGGGCGGCCTCCTGGGAGGACGACATCGAGGTGCTCTCGGCGCAGCCCGAGTGGATCTCGCTCGCGGTCCGCTGCCGGCTGGGGACGGCCGAGCGGCTGATCCAATTTCTGCGGGAAATGGAGGTCCGCCTCACGGCCGGGCAGCGCGACGAGATCGCGATGGCTTTTCACGAGCTGCTGGTGAACGCGATCGAGCACGGGGGGCAATGCGATCCCGAGAAGAGGCTGCGGCTGACCTACATCCGGACCAGCCGGGCGGTCCTGTACCACATCGCGGATCCGGGGCCGGGCTTCTCGATCGAGGAATTGCCGCACGCGGCGGTCTCGAACCCGCCGGGAGAGCCTTACCAGCACGTGTACGAGCGGGAGCAGCGGGGCATGCGGCCGGGCGGATTCGGGATCCTGCTGGCGCGCCACCTGGTGGACGAACTGATCTACAACGAGACGGGCAACGAGGTGCTGCTCATCAAGTACGTGGCTGACTCCTTATAATAGTGATGCGGAACGACGCGCCCGGGTGGCGAAACCGGCAGACGCAAAGGACTTAAAATCCTTTGGGGGGCAACCCCCGTGTGGGTTCAAGTCCCACCCCGGGCACCAGGCTGACCCTGTGAGCGAGCTGGAGCGGCAAGTCGGCTTGTTTCTCGAGGAACTGAGGCGCGAGAATGTCTCGGCGCACACGGCCCGCGCCTATGCGAGCGACCTGCGGCAGTTCGTCCAGTACTTCTCGCCGCCGGGCGGAGAGGCGCCGGAGATCGGGGCGCTCGACACGCTGGCGTTGCGCGAGTGGCTCGGCGATCTTTACCGCCGCAAGCTGAAAGCCGTGTCGATGCGGCGGAAGGTCGCTGCCGTCCGTTCCTTCTTTCGCTTCCTGATCCGGCAGGGTTTGGCGGAGGTCAACGTGGCGCGCCTGATCCGCACACCCAAGGCGCCCAAGATGCTGCCGCGCGTCATGACGGCGGAGCAGGCCAACGCGCTGCTGGACCAGATTGCGGATGGGAAACTCGAGCGCCCGCATCCCGCGCGGGACCTGGCCATCTTCGAGCTGCTCTACGGCTGCGGCATCCGCATCAGCGAACTGGTTGGGCTGGACCTGACCGACCTGGACCTGGCGGAGCGGTGGCTGCTGGTCCGAGGCAAAGGGAAGAAGGAGCGGCAGGTGCCGTTCGGCTCGAAAGCGGCCGCGGCGCTGGAGCGCTATCTGACGGAGCGCAATACCGAACCGCAGCAGACCGCCGTGTTCCTGAACCACCGGGGGCGGCGGCTCTCGGACCGTGGCGCCCGGGGGATCGTCAAGCTCTACGCGACCCTGGTGGGGGGCGATCCCTCGCTTCATCCGCACAGTTTCCGGCACGCCTTCGCGACCCACCTGCTCAGCGACGGGGCCGATCTCCGGGCCATCCAGGAACTGCTGGGCCACGCCCGGCTTTCCACCACCCAGAAGTACACGCAGGTCTCGCTCACTGACCTTCTGGGGGTGTACGACAAGGCGCACCCGAAAGCATAGGGGCTACGATGATGAGGCAGGCCAAGCCGCCTGCCCCGCCGGTTTGAAGACCCTGGTCAGCGGGACGCCATCAGCACTACGTGCTCAGGCTGGCGTAGGCTGGCCGTCTTGGCCAGCTCCTTCTCAGCCTTGGATTTTGGCAATTCCACACCGGCAGCGTCCCCTGCCCACCAGATGTCCGCCAGGAAGTAGCTGCTCCCGTAACGGTTGAAGACCAGAGTGGATTGTTCCGGAGCGCCGCTGCGCACCAGCGGGTTCCCCCGGAAGACAACCGCATGCTGGTTGTCGCTGCTTCGCATGGTCAGCAGGCTGACGCCCGGAAACCCGTCGTCGCTAATCCAATACTGGCCGGCTGGCAGAGCAGTGTTGCGGATCGTGAACTCGAACGGAACGTTGACCCGCAGCGCCAGCGCGGTCTGCGCGTAACCGGACGCTGCTGCCAGCGCTAAGTTGTGTTAACTATTTGTCCGATCCGCGCGCCGCCTCTGGCGGGAACAACCCGTTCGCCTGGAGAACCATCCGCCCCTCCGGGCCAACCAGGAAATCGAGGAAACGCCGAGCTGCGCCGGCCTGCCGGCTGGTGGCGACCACCCCGCCGGTCTGCCGGATGGGAGAGTGCAGGTTCTCCGGCAACAGGACGCCCCCCTGGCGGAACACCAACGACCAGGCCGTGATGACCGCCTCGACGTTTCCGCTTTGGGCGTACTGTAAAGCCTGGCGGACGTTCTCTCCGAACACGATTCGGGGTTGCAGTTCCTTCCAAAGCCCCTGATTCTCGAGCGCCTCCCGGGCCGCGGCGCCGTATGGCGCGTGGACCGGGTTGGCGATGGCGAGGTGGAGGATGCGCGGACCGAGAAGGTCCTCAAGACGTTGGATGCGACCGTCCTTGGACCACAGCGCGATTCGCCCCTGAGCGTAGCTGCGTACGGAATCCGGCGCCAGCCGTCCCGCGGCGGCAAGGTCGGCGACGTACTTCTGGTTCGCCGAGAGGAATACGTCGTAGGGTGCGCCCTGCTCGATCTGACGGCTGAGCATGCCACTGGAGCCAACCACGAAGCGGATACGGATCCCGGTGGCACGCTCGAAAGCCCGGGCCAGCGGCTGCTCGATAGGGGCCAGATCGGCGGCTGCGGCGACCAACAGTACTGGCGCGCGAGCTTGGGCCGCAAGGCAAGTTGACAATACATGACTAAAGTTTGACAATAGAATTGTGCTAAGAATGGCGGCAACCCCGCCCTTCCACGCGCTGGAGTCCATTTGGTACTATTCTAGGAGGCTTGGAGGGAGATGAGCAAGATCATCGGTATTGACCTGGGAACGACATTCTCGGTAGTGGCCGTCATGGAGGGCGGTCATTCGGTTGTCATTCCCAACCAGGAAGGTGCGCGCACGACGCCTTCGGTGGTCGGATTCACAAAGAGTGGGGAGCGGCTGGTGGGGCAGGTCGCCCGGCGCCAGGCGGTCACCAATCCGGAGAACACGGTTTTCTCGATCAAGCGCTTCATGGGGCGGCGGTTCGCCGAAGTCAGCGAGGAGATGAAACTGGTGCCCTACAAGGTGACCAGCGGCGACCACAACGACGCCCGGGTGGAGATCTCGGGCAAGAAGTACTCGCCGCCGGAGATCTCGGCGATGATCCTGACCAAGCTGAAGGAGGCCGCCGAGGCGTACCTGGGCCAGAAGCTCACCCAGGCCGTCATCACCGTGCCGGCCTACTTCAACGACGCGCAGCGGCAGGCTACCAAGGACGCCGGCAAGATCGCGGGGCTGGAGGTGATGCGCATCATCAACGAGCCGACGGCGGCGGCGCTGGCCTACGGGCTGGACAAGAAGAAGAACGAGACCATCGCGGTCTACGATTTCGGCGGTGGGACGTTCGACATCTCGATCCTGGAGGTCGGGGAGGGCGTGGTCGAGGTGAAGTCGACCAACGGCGACACGCACCTGGGCGGCGACAACCTCGACCAGCGGATCATCGAGTGGATCATCACCGAGTTCAAGAACGAGAACGGGATCGACCTGTCCAAGGACCTGATGGCGTTGCAGCGGCTGAAGGAGGCCGCCGAGAAGGCCAAGATCGAGCTCTCGACGCTGCTGGAGACCGAGATCAACCTGCCGTTCATCAGCGCCAACGAAAGCGGCCCCAAGCACCTGGAGAAAAAGCTCGGGCGATCGCGCTTGGTGCAGATGATACAGGACATCCTGAACCGCACGCTGGAGCCCTGCAAGCAGGCGCTGGCCGACGCCAACGTGACGCCGTCGCAAATCGACGAGGTGGTGCTGGTGGGCGGTTCGACGCGCATCCCGCGGGTGCAGGAGATGGTGCGGGAGTTCTTTGGCAAGGAGCCGCACAAGGGAGTGAACCCGGACGAGGTGGTGGCGATCGGCGCGGCGGTCCAGGGCGGCGTGCTGGGCGGCGAAGTGAAGGACGTCCTGCTGCTGGACGTGACGCCGCTGTCGCTGGGCATCGAGACGCTGGGCGGGGTCTTCACCAAGCTGATCGAGCGGAACACCACCATCCCGACGCGCAAGAGCGAGATCTTCTCGACCGCGGCGGACAGTCAGAGTTCGGTCGAGATCAAGGTTTATCAGGGCGAGCGGGCCATGGCCGCGGACAATCGTCTGCTGGGGGTGTTCCAGTTGGGCAACATCCCGCCGGCGCCGCGGGGTATCCCGCAGATCGAGGTGACCTTCGACATCGACGCCAACGGCATCCTCAACGTGACCGCCAAGGACCGGGCGACCAGCAACGAGCAGAAGATCACGATCACCTCCTCCTCCGGCCTGAGCAAGGAGGAGGTGGAGAAGGTGTCTCGGGATGCGGAGTCGCACGCGGCCGAAGACCGGAGACGCCGCGAGGAGATCGACGCGCGCAACCGCGCCGATGCGATGGTCTACAACGTCGAGAAGATGCTCAAGGAACACCGCGCGAAGATCGGCGATGCGGACGTCAAGGCGATCGAAGCGGCGCTGGCGGAGACCAAAGAAGCGATGAAGCAGGGCGGTGTCGAGCGCATCAACTCGGCCCGGGAGAAACTGGAATCGGCCAGCCACCGCCTGGCGGAAGCGATGTACCGCGCTACGGCCGGGCAGGAGGCGCCGGGCGGCCCGCAGGGGGACGGCGGGCCTGCAGCGCAGCAGCAACAGAAGCCCAAAGACGACGTGGTGGACGCCGAATTCGTCGACGTCGACGACAAAGAAAAAAAATAGACTGGTAGGGGCGGGGTTCCAGCCCGCCCCTGACGACTTATGCCGGCTACGAGCCAGGACTACTACGCCAGGCTGGGCGTGTCACGCAGCGCCAGCCCGGATGAGATTCGCAAGGCCTACCGCCGCCTGGCGCGCAAGCACCATCCCGACCTCAACCCTGGCGACAAGGCGGCCGAAGAGCGCTTCAAACGGGTTCAGGAGGCCTACGACGTCCTCAGCGACGCGAAGAAGAAGCAGATGTACGACCAGTTCGGTTTCTATTCCGAACACGGGCCGCAACCCGGCGGAGGCGGCCCTCAGGGCCCGGGGATGGGCTTCAGCGGGTTCGATTTCTCCGACGTCTTTTCGCAGGCGGGTGCGGAAGGGGCACGCGGCGATGCCGGCGGCGGCTTCCGCGACCTGTTCAGCCAGTTTTTCCATCGAGGGGCGCGCCAGGAGCCGAGGGCTGCGCCCGAGCGGGGCTCGGACCTCGAGTACGGGCTGAACGTGGATTTCTGGCAGGCCATCCGCGGTACGCAAGTGACCCTGAACGTCAGCCGGCAGGAGTCCTGCCCGGCCTGCGGCGGATCGGGATCTTCGGGCGGCACGTCGGCCAATTGCCCGCAGTGTAACGGCTCGGGCAATGTCTCGCAGATGGCGGGTGCGATGCGGTTCAACCTCACCTGCCCGCGTTGCGACGGCAGCGGCAGGCTGCGAAACGCCTGCGCGAGCTGTCACGGGGAAGGCCGGTCGTCGCAAACCGAATCGGTGGAGGTGCGGATCCCGGCGGGCGTGCAGACCGGCACCCGCCTGCGTGTTGCCGGGAAGGGGAACGTCGGAACGCTCGGCGCGCCCTCGGGGGATCTGTACATCACTGTGCGCGCGGAGACCCACGCGTTCTTCCATCGCGAGGGCGACGACATCGAGATTCGCGTGCCCGTGACGGTGACCGAGGCGGGGCTCGGCGCCAAGATCGAGGTGCCGACCCTGGACGGCCGGACGCTGCTCAAAGTCCCGCCCGGCACCGAGAGCGGGCAGAAGTTCCGGATGCGCGAGCGAGGCGTGTTCAACTCCCGCAAGAACACGCGCGGCGACCAGATCGTGGAGGTGGTGGTGCAGCCGCCCAAGGTGCGCGACGAGCGCACCAAGGAGATTCTGCGCGAGCTGGCGCAGCTCAATCCCGAGAACCCGCGGGAGCAGATCTGGAGCCAGGTGTAAGGTATGGCGAAGGGACGATCCAAAGCGGCATACATGATTTCCGCGGTGGCCGAGCAGTATCAGATCCACCCGCAGACCCTGCGACTGTATGAGCGCGAGGGGCTGCTCAAGCCATCGCGCAGCGAAGACCCGGGATTTCGGGGTGAACCTGGCGGGAGTCGAGATCATCCTCAACATGCGGGAGAAAATGGCCGCCATCGAGCGCCAGGTCGAGGAGTTCGTCCGGACGCTGAACGAAGAGCTGGCGGTGCACCTTCCCGCTCCTTCCAAAGAAGAGCGCAACTCGCTGATCCCTGTGATCACGCTGCCCTCGGTGACGCCGGTCCGCAGGGAATCGAAGAAGGGCGCGGGAGAGGCCCCGCCGCTGTCCAGTTCGGCTTCGAGGCCTTCAACGTCACCAATCACGCGAACTTCGGCATCCCGGTGAACGACCTGGTATCCCCGAACTTCGGCCGCATCCTGGAAGCCGGTTCCCCGCGCGTTTTCCAGGCGGCCCTCAAAGTGCTTTTTTGACGGTGAGTTGGCGCCCGAAGCTCACTCCGGACGCGCGGTGTCCGATAAGGTCTTTGGGGAGCGCCCGAATGGCCTTTGTAGAATGGAAGCCGGCATACAGCGTGGGGGTTCCGGCGATCGATGAGCAACACCGCGGTCTGCTCGACATCATCAACCGCGTGCACGAAATGATGAAGAGGGGTGGCGTTCCCCCCGAACTCAAGAGCGCCGTCCAAGCGTTGGTCTCTTACACCCGCCATCACTTCGCCTATGAGGAGCAGATGCTGCGGAGCTCCGGCTACCCGGAGCTGGACGAGCACAAGCGAAAGCACCTCGCCATGGCGGCCCAGGTGGAGGGCTTCCGCCTCGAGGTCGCCCGCGGCAAGACGTCCGCTCCACTCAATCTGATGGGTTTCTTGAAGGACTGGTTCACCGAGCACATCCTGGAGACCGACATGCGCTACAGCGCCCACATGGCCGGCCGCCTGGTAGCCTGACGCGGGCGCCCGGCAGAGACTCTATAATAAAGATAGTAGGAGCCCGTTCGAGGAAGAGCACCCCATGAGGAGTTTCCGCGCCGCGACGCTTGCGGCCGCTGCGGTTCTGGTTTTGCCCGCCCTGGCGCAGCCGGCTCGCCCGAAATCCGGACCGGTCGAGATCCTGAAGTCGTCCGAGCTGCGGCCTGGGATGAAGGGCTGGGCCTGGACGGTGTTCGCGGGGACGGAGCCGGAGCCGGTACCGGTGGAGATCATCGGGCTGTGGAAAAACGCCTGGGGCCCGAAGCAGGACATCATCCTGGCGAAGATGGGGGGAAAGGCCCTGCGCACCAACGTGGCGGGCGGGATGAGCGGGTCTCCGGTGTACATCGACGGCAAGCTGATCGGGGCGGTGGCGTTGCGGCTGAGCGTGTTCTCCCCGGACGCCATCTGCGGGATCACGCCGATCGAGCTCATGCTGGAGATCAAGGATTTCGACACCTCGGTCCCGGTCGACGCTCGCACTCCGGACAAGGTGCAGGCGCACAGCGCACTTCCGCTTCCGAGCGAAATGGCGGCGCGGGTGGTGGCGGCGGGCGCCTCGCCGAACCTGCCGCAGCAGAGCCCGATCCTGGTCCCCATCGAAACGCCGCTGGCGTTTTCGGGTTTCGACCCGGCGGCGCTGCGGGATTTCGGGCCGCTGTTCCAGCAGCTTGGGTTGGTGGCGGTCGAGGGAGGCGCGAGCGGGGCACTGGACAGCCCGAAGCCCGCGCCGGGATGGCAGAAGGCGTTGCAGCCGGGCGATGCCGTGGCGGGGGTGCTGGTGTCCGGCGACATGAGCATCACCGGCTTGGGCACGGTCACCTATAACGATGGCCGCCGCGTGCTGGCCTTCGGGCATCCGTTCTTCAACCTCGGCCCGGTGGACATGCCCTTGAGCAAGGGGGAAATCCTGTTTACGCACGCCTCGGCGTTCCAGCCGAACAAGTTCGGCAACGCCACCGAGATCGTGGGCGCGCTCCAGCAGGACCGGCACAGCGGCGTCCTGGGGACGCTCGGCGTGACCGCCGCGATGGTACCGGTGACGGTCCGGGTACGCTCGTTCAACGAAGACAACAGCGTCCGCAAGCAGAAGGACTTCCACTTCAACGTGTTCGTGCAGCAGAAGTGGACGCCCTACCTGATGATGGTGACGCTGTTCAACTCGATCTCGGGCCTGAACGACTATCGCGAGGAGTGCACCTACCGGGTGAGCGGCCGCGTGGAGTTGGACGGGCAGAAGAAGATGCTGGTGTCCACCATGCAGGCGCCCAGCGAAATGTCGGTGCCAGCGCCCCTGCTGCTGGCCGGCTGGTGGGGCGACAAGTTCAACCGTCTGTTCACCAACACGGTGACCACGCCGCGGCTGAGGCGGGTGGACGCCAGCATCGATCTGCTGCCGGAGCGCCGCGTGGCCAGCATCGAGAATGCCTGGATCCCTTCGAGCGAAGTGGCGCCGGGCGAGGAAGTGCCCGTGAAGGTCTTCCTGCGGCCCTATCGCGGCCCGCGGATCGAGCGCAGGTTCAATCTGCGGATTCCGGCCGGCCTGGCGCGCGGCGAGCACCGCATCCTGCTCAGCGACGGCGACACGCTGAACCGCATCGAGAGCGCGGCCGGGTTCATGAACCGGTTTATCGACCTGCCGCAGATCGTCTCGCTGATCAACCAGGAGCGCGGCAACGACAAACTGTACGTTTCGCTGGTGGAGGCGCGCCCGACGGTCTACTACGACGACAAGACGCTGCCCAGCCTGCCCGCCTCGGTGCTCAACGTGATGCAGACCGGCCGGGCGGCGAGCCGGCCGTTCGCCACCTCCGGGGAGAGCGCGCTGGAGCAGATGGCCATCCCCTTCGATTACGTCATCAACGGCAGCTACGCTTTGAAAGTCACGGTGAAGTAGCCCCAACATCTTGGAAATGAGAACCTCTCTACGGCTGTTTGTCGCCCTGTCCGCGATGGCATCTCTGGTTTCGGCCACGCAAACCAAAACCTGGTCCGTCGAGGACTCTTCCGATTTCGAGAAGGGTACGCGGAAGGAACTGTCGCTCTCCAGCGACGGCCGCGTGATGCTGGCGCCGGCATTCCGCGAGATCTTCGACACGGCTTCGGTCTATCTCTGGGCGCTGGCCGAGGACTCGAAAGGCAACCTGTACGCGGGCGGAGGCGGGCCTGGCGGTCCGGGAGCGCGGATCTACGCGATCGCTCCCAACGGGCACGGCAAGACGCTGGCCCAACTGGACGAGCTCGAGGTGCATGCCATCGCCGTCGATTCCAAAGACCAGGTCTACGCGGCGACCTCCCCGGATGGGAAGGTGTACAAGATCGCCCCGAACGGGAAGGCCGAGGTGTTCTACGACCCGCACGCGAAATACATCTGGGGCATGGTCTTCGACTCCAAGGGCGGCCTTTTCATCGCCACCGGAGACCGCGGGGAAATCCACCGCGTCTCGCCGGAGGGCAAGGGCGGCGTGTTCTACAAGACCGCCGAGACGCACGCGCGTTCGATCGGCATCGATCCCAAGGACAACCTGATCGTCGGGACAGAACCCGGCGGGTTGATTATCCGTGTCGGCGCCGACGGCAGCGGTTTTGTGCTGTACCAGGCTCCGAAGCGCGAGATCACGGCGGTGGCGGTGGCCCAGGACGGGTCGATTTACGCGGCCGGCGTGGGGAACAGGCAGCCGCCTGCCGCGCCGCCGGCGCTTGCGCCCCCGCCCTCGATACCGGCCGCCCCAACGGCGCCGGTCAGCCCGGCCGCTCCCGCCGCACTGGTGCAGCAGCGCCCGGCGCCGGTCACGCCAGCGCCGATCGCGACCGTGCCGCCGTCGATATCGGGAGGCTCCGAGGTCTACCGCATCCACCCCGACGGTTTTCCGCACAAGGTCTGGAGCCACGCGCAGAACATCGCCTACACCATTGCGTTCGATCCCGATGGGCGCGCTCTGGTCGGCACCGGGAACAAGGGCACGCTCTACCGGCTGGATTCCGACCAGGAGCATACCGAACTGCTCAACGCACCGCCGACCCAAATCACCTGCATCTACGCCGGCCGCGCTGGCAAACTCTACGCCGCCACCGGCAACGTCGGCAAGGTATACCAGATCGGCCCCGGGCTCGAGAAGGAAGGAACCATCGAGAGCGAAGCTTTCGACGCCGGGCTGTTTTCCTATTGGGGGCGCCTGACCTTCCGCGGCCAGGCCAACGGAGGACAGATCGGGGTCGAGACGCGCAGCGGCAACCTGGACCGGCCGGACAAAGATTGGAGCGCGTGGTCGGCAGCGATCACCTCCGAGGAGGGCGGTCGCGTGAGTTCGCCTCCGGCGCGGTTCCTGCAATGGCGCGCGCGGCTGAGAGCCTCCAGTTCCGGCGCCTCGCCGGTGCTCCAGTCGGTGGAGGTCGCCCACCTGGGCCGGAACGTGGCGCCCGAGGTGCACGAGATCGAGATCACGCCCCCTAATTACCGCTTCCCCCAGCCGATAGGGCCGACCCCGACTACTCCGGCGAATATCACACTGCCGCCGCTGGGCAGGGCGCCGCGGCCGTCGCCGCCCTCGCTCGGCGCCGACTCCGGATCGGCGTCGATGAGTTACGCCAAGGGCTACATCGGGGCGCGCTGGGCGGCGGTGGATGAGAACCGGGACACGCTCGTCTATACGGTCCAGATCCGCGGCGAGGAGGAGACCGAGTGGAAGCTGCTCAAGGACAAGGTGACGGACAAGCACCTGAGCTGGGACTCCACCGCGTTCCCGGACGGCGAATACCGGGTGCGCGTGATCGCATCGGATGCGCCGTCGAATCCGATGGAGCAGACGCTTACCGGCGAGCTGGTGAGCGATCCGTTCCTGATCGACAACACGCCGCCGGAGATCGCGGGGCTGGCCGCGGCGCCCGCCGGGAACAAGCTGAGAGTCGCCTGGAAAGCCAGCGACGCGCTGAGTACCATCGATAAGGCGGAGATCTCGGTGAACGGCGGGGAATGGGCGGTCGTCGAGCCGACCACGAAGCTGTCCGACTCGCGCGAGCACGACTACGTCGTGCTGCTGCCGCGACCGCAGGGCAATGAGCAGACCATCGCCGTGCGGGTCACCGACGAGTACGACAATCAGGCCGTCGCGAAAGTGGTCGTCAAATAGGCTTGTGGCCTGTGGCGCGTGGCCTGTGGTTCCGGCAGCGGAACCCCGGCTTGCGCTCTCTGAGGCGGCAGCACGGGCCCCGCGGCTTGTGAGCCACAGGCCACAAGCCACAAGCCACAGGCTACGAGCTACGAGCCAGTCGCCAGCTTGTACCGCTTGATCTTGCGGTACAGGGTGGTGCGGCCGATGCCGAGCAGCTCGGCGGTGCGCGAGCGGTCGCCGGCAGTGAACTGGAGCGCGTCGATGATGGCCCGGCGCTCGAGTTCATCCAGGCGGATGACGCCGGGCGGCTTGCGCGGGGGAGCGGGGGCGGGCGCACCCTCTTCCAGGTCCGCGAACGCCAGCGCTCCGGCCCGCTTGGCCGCGGCGGGTCCGGCCAGCGCCGACGGCAGATCGGCCGTGCTGAGATACGGCCCGGAATTGACGGCCACCATTCGCTGGATGCAGTTCTCCAGTTCCCGCACGTTGCCGGGCCAATCGTAGGCCACCATGGCTTCGAGCAGCTCCGCGCTGAGCAGGTGGCGGTCGCCGTAGCGCGCCAGGAAATGGGCCGCCAACTCCGGGATGTCTTCCCTGTGCTCGCGTAACGGGGGCAAGCGCAGCGTGACGACGTTGAGACGGTAGTACAGGTCGCCCCGGAAGTTCCCGCGCTCGACCTCGCGAACCAGGTCGCGGTTGGTGGCGGCGATCACGCGGAAGTTCGCCTGGCGCAGCTCCAGCGAGCCGACCGGCCGGATCTTCTTTTCCTGAAGCACCCGCAGCAGCTTCACCTGCATCGGGAGGGGAAACTCGGCGATCTCGTCGAAGAAAGCCGTGCCGCCCTCGGCCAGCGCGATCAGGCCGGGCTTGTTCGAGATCGCGCCGGTGAAGGCGCCTTTGGTATGGCCGAACAGTTCCGTTTCCAGCAGAGTCGCGAGCAGGGAGCAGTCGATGGGGACGAACTCGCCGGAAGGATCGGCGTGGTGGATGGAGCGGGCGACGATCTCCTTGCCGGTGCCGGATTCACCGAGCAGCAGAACGGGAGAGCGCGAGCAGCCCGCTTTCCGAATGAGCCGGCGAAGCTCCTCGATGCGGGGAGAGTGCCCGACCAGGAGAGGCGGCGATTCGGATGGCGGATGCAGAACGGACCTCAAGATGATTAGTTGCTCTCGGGGCCGTCTACTCTCACCACAAACCCGACATTTCCCTCGGAGCGCATGCGTCCGGCCAGGGCGGTGGCATCCTCCTCGGTGGGCTCGCGACCTACCAGCACGCGCCAAAGCGCAGGATTGCCTTCGCGCCGCAGCAGCCGGGCGGCGCCGTAACGCGCCTGCATCGAGGCGCGCACGCGATCGGCGTTGCCGCGGTCGCGAAACGCTCCGATCTGCACGGCGTAGCAGCCCGCGGGATTCCGCTCCGGCTGCGCCTGGATGTGCAGGCGGACCTTGGCCGTGCCCGGCCCCAGCATCTGGATCCGGCGGGCGGCGGCGCGCGACAGGTCGATGATGCGGCCCTCGACGAATGGCCCGCGGTCGTTGATGCGCACATCCACGCTGAGGCCGTTGGCCAGGTTCTCGACGCGGACCAGCGTGCCGAACGGCAGCGTGCGGTGCGCGGCGGTGAGCTCCTCCATGTCGTAGATCTCGCCGCTGGCCGACGCGCGGCCGTGGTAAGGATGCCCGTACCAGCTCGCGATGCCGGCCTCCTCGGTGGCGATAGGCGGCGGGGCCGCGGCCGGGATGCGTTTCTTCCTCCCGCAGCCGGGCGACAGCAGCAGGATGGCGGCAACGAGCGGGATCGCGCGCTTCATTCCTCCAGATCGTACCGTTGCGGGGGCGTCGAAGCAAGCCGGCGCTGAAACAATTTTGACCCGAGACGTTTTTCTTCCCCGCCGCGTGGCCGCGACTGCCGGTCCGGACGCCTCCGTTGCATTTTTCTCTTGACTTTCCACGCGACTGACCTTATATATGAATCACGCTGCGATCTTTTCGAGATCGCAAATCTGATGTTAAGGGAGAATTGATCGATGAAGAACGCAACCAAGAAGGCTGCGAAGAAGAAGGCCGCTCCGAAGAAAAAGAAGTAGCCACTTCGCTCAAGCAGCGACACACAAGTTCTGCTGAACAAGGCCCCGGGGGTTCGGGGCCTTTTTCTTTTGGGTCCGCCCCTCGCGCCGTCATCCCTTCCGCTGGATCAGCGTGCGGTACGTCTCTCCCATCCCGAACAGCAGCGTCTTGAGCTGCATGCGGCGGCGGGCCTCGCCAGCGGCGTCGCCGGAGCCGAGCGCGGCGGCGAATGCATCGGCCTGGCCGGCATCGAGCAGCGTCCGCGCGAGCGTCTCGAAGCGCACCGGCTCGAGGCCGCACCGCCTGCCGTGCTCCTCCAGCGCGGTGAAGCAGACGTGGGCGGTGATGTCGTGCTCGCCCGGATCCTCCAGCACGTCCTCGGTTGCACGGTGGCGGCGGTAACTCATCAGCGTCCCGCGTGGGAACCTGGCGGACTCGCGCGCGGTGTAACCGTAGTCGATGGTGAAGACCAGCCCGCGCTCCAGACGGCTGGCCACGCGCTCGAGCCAGCGCAGCGCCTCGCGGTTCACTTCCACGACGTCGCCGTCCTGGCGCGGCGCGGTGTAGCGAAGCAGGTAGGCTTCCGCCTCGGCGTCCACATGGCCGGCTTCCACCCAGACGAACCGCTCGCCGCTCCAGCCGACGCGTAGTTGCAGGAATTCGCCGCCGCGGCGGACGGCGACCTCCACGGGAAGAGCGTCGAAGAACTCGTTCGAGAAGACGCAGCCCCGGAAACGACCGGGAAGCGCGCCGCCATCGATCTCGACGGGAATGTAGCGCATACCGGCGAACGCCTCGGCCATCTCCGCCCGGCCCGCCCCCAACTCCACGACGGTTCCGTCCTCGGGCTCGCCCATCTCGCGCAGCAGGCCGCGGATGCGGGCGGCGATCAGGATGCCGAAGACCGGCTGGAGCTGCTCGGCGGTGTAGAAGTCTCCGGCCTTGCCGAACGGATCGCGCGCGCGGCGGTAGTAGCCGTACTGGGGGTGGTACAAGGCCAGTTCCATGTACCGGCTGAAAGGCATAGGCCCGCCGCGGGCGATTTCCTCGCGGATCAGCGCGCCGAGCCTGGTCATGCGTCAATCGTAACAATTGCTACGATTGGCTTGGATGGCACTGCCCCAGACCGTTCGCGTGAAGCTGAGCTCGGAGGGTGCCGAGTACATTTCCGTCACCGCAGTGGTGGTGCGGGACATGCCGGTGCGGGAACTGGCCGAGCTGATGCTGGGCGTGACGGGCAAAGATCCGGGCCGGGTGCGTGAGCTGCTGCTGCGCGGCACGCTGGTCAGCGGGGCGTCGCGGTTCCGCTGGACGGGCTGGGAGGCGGACGTCGCGGCCCTCGAATCCCTGCTGGCCACCTTCCCCGAATCGGAGCCGGCTCGGCCGTTCGCCGGTGAGCGCTCGATCCGCGCGGTGCTGCGAGGACCCGTCTGCCGGATTGACATCGCCCGCGAGGCCGGCGTGGCCCGGCGGTTCTTGCACCGTGGGAGTTTCTGGGCGGTCCTGACGGAGCTGGCCGCCGCCGGCGCGCCCCGCTACGTCGAGTACTCGTACAAGCACCGCGCCGATTGCTACCGCCTGGAGCTGACCGCCGCAGCGGCCGCCGCCTTGCGCGAGCACGCGGACGACCTGAAGTACACGGCGCTGGAATCGCAGGTGCGCAACGCCGTCCTCGACTCCATCGAGTTTTACGTAGCGCGCGAAGGCTGATTCCGTTATCATCATGTTCGGAGGTCCAAGCGCCATGCTTCAGGTAATCTCAGACCACCCGCTGGGATCGGCCGAGCCTGCGGTGCGCCGCGCCGCGCATCACCACGGGGCTAGCGTGCTGATGGTGAGCCACGTCGCGCAGCACGTCGCCGCCGGCGCCGATGACGCGATCGTGTTCGGCATCTGTAGCCCGGAACTCTATGGGGCGCTGCTGGGCGCCGATATCCGCATGTCCGCCTTCCTGCCCTGCCGGATCGCCGCCTACTCGCAGGCGGGGCGCGTGACGCTGGCCAGCCTGTCGCCGCTCGAGTTCTGCCGGATGCTCAACCGGCCGGACCTCACGCCGCTGGCCGCGCCGCTGGAAACGCTGCTGCTGCGGATCATGGAGGAGGCGGCCCATGCAGCCAGCGCCGCCGAGCCCCCCGCCGCCGGCAAGCACCGTGGAGGTCTGGGCGCCACCGAAGAACAGATGAACGTGCGCGGCTCCATCCCGCAGCGCATCGACTGCCGCGGCACCAAGCTCGAGGACGTGGCGGGAACCGGCGAGCACGACTCCCAGGGCGGCTGACGCCGCTACCGGCGTTCCTGTATACTGGTCGGCTCTCACCTTCTTCCAGGAGCCGCCATGTTGCCCGACTACATCTCCAAAGCAGTTCCCAACGCCCCGAACAAGCGCGCCCCGTGGTATGTGAATACCGCGCCGAGCTATGCGGGCATATTCCTGTGGGTCGTGTTCTATCGGGAGATCGCCACCAAGACGCTGAGCGCCGGCGGGGTAGGCCTATGCCTGGCCGCGCTGGCCGCGGCGGGCGTGCTCTGCTATTTCCTCTACTACTATGCGCCGGCCATGCTGGGCATGAAGACCGGCTATCCGCTTTACGTGGTGGGCAGCTCGACCTTCGGCGCCACCGGCGGCTACCTGATGCCGGGCCTGCTGATGGGCCTGCTGCAAATCGGCTGGTTCGCGGTGAACGCCTGGGTCTCGACGACGTTCATCCTGAGCGGGCTGGGCTCGAAAGCCGGGGCGGGTTCGCTGCCGTTCACGGTCACCGTGGTGGTGTGGGGCCTGGTGACGGCCTACATCGGGGTGAAGGGGATTCGGTACGTCGCCAAGGTTTCCCTCTACTTGAACCTGATCGCCTTCCTGATGGTTCTGCTGGTGTTTTTCAAGACCAAAGGCGGGATTGCTCAGTTCCAGGTGGTGGAGCCGCATCCGTACCTCGCTTTCGCGCTGATCCTGCAGAACGTCATCGGCTTCTTCGCCACCGCGGGGGCGGCGGGCGCCGATTTCGGCATGAACAGCCGGCACGAAAAGGACGTCCGGCTGGGCGGGTTGATCGGCATCACCGCGGCGATCCTATACGCGGGCGGACTGCCGCTGATGTCGGTGGCCGGCGCGCACGGCATGAACGCAAGCTTCACCGGGACGACCTACGACTCGGTGATCTCGATGATCGGCGGGTTCCTGGCGACGGCCATGTTCTTCCTGTTCGCGATTGCCTCGATCGCTCCGGCGTGCTTCTGTGCGTTCATCGCCGGTAACAGCTTCTCGACCATGCTGCCGCGTATTCCGCGGATGGCGAGCACCATGGTGGGCGCCGGGATTGCCATCGTGCTGGCGGCCACGGGGGCGGCCGGCAACCTGGGTGGCGTGTTCACCATCGTCGGCGCGTCCTTCGGGCCGATCTGCGGTGCGATGACGGCCGACTACCTGCTCTCCGGAAAACGCTGGGCCGGGCCGCGCCAGGGAATCAACTGGGCCGGGTACATCGCCTGGGCGCTGGGCTTCGTGGTGGGGATCGTCTCGTTCCTGCCGGTTTCCGCGGAGCTGAAGAGCTACGCTCAACCCGCGGTGGTTTACAGCTACGTCATCGGCTTCGTGGTGTACGCCGCACTGGCGAAGGCGGGGCTCGAGCCTAAGAGGGCGAGTTCGGAGACGGCCTGATCTGAGTCGGCGTTGTAGCAACCGGGGACAGCCTGGGCCGTCCCCACAACGGACGGTCGAGGCAGTCCCTCGGTTGCGGGCGCCCGCGAGGCTCAGTGAGGCCGTGGCCGTTTCCGCGGCTTCGTCTTAAGGACGATCGGGGTGCCGAGGAACCCGAAGCGCCGGCGGAGCTGGTTGATCAGGAAGCGCTCCTTGGAAAAGTGTTCAGCTCCCCGGTCGGGATCCTCTGCGACGCGGATTCGTACAGCTCCCGGACGCGCGGGAGGAGCTGCGGGATGCCCGCGCCGGTCTTTGCCGAGATGAAGACCACCGGCGCGTAGTCGAGAAACTTCAGCTCGTCGCGGATCTGGTTCTCGAAGGCGCGCCGGTCCCGAGTGGGGCTGGCATCCCACTTGTTCACGCAGAGGACGATCGCCCGGCCCTCCTCGTGCGCGTAACCGGCGATGGTGGCGTCGGCGCCGAGCACCCCTTCGGTGGCATCCAGCAGCAGCAGGACGACGTTGGCCATACGGATGTGGCGACGGGCCATCACCACGCTGAGCTTCTCGGCCATCAGCTTGGTCTTGCCCTTGCGCCGGATGCCCGCGGTGTCGACAAACACGTAGCTGACCCCGTCGATCTCGCGCGCGACGTCGACGGCGTCCCGCGTCGTGCCCGCGACCGGCGAGACGATGGCGCGTTCCTCCCCGACCAGCACGTTCAGCAGCGTGGATTTCCCGACATTCGGCCGGCCGATGATGGCCACCTTGATGGTTTCCTTGCGCGGGGCCTCCTCCCCGGACGCGCCGCTGGCGAAGCCCGCCGTCACGTGGTCGAGCAGGTCGTCGATTCCCAAGCGGTGCTCGGCGGAGATGGAGAACAGGTCGCGGAATCCGAGCGAGTAGAACTCATGCGCCAGCGCCTCACGCGAGGCCGCGTCGATTTTGTTCACCGCCAGGCTGACGGGCTTGCCCAACTGGCGCAGCAACTGGGCCAGGTCGCGGTCGGCGCCGGTGATCTCGGTGCGGCCGTCGATGATGAAGACGATGTGGGCGGCCTCGTCCAGCGCCACCCGCGCTTGCTTGAGCACCTGGACGGGAATGTGCTCGGAGTCCCGAGTGACGATGCCGCCGGTGTCGATCACCTCAAAGCGGCGGCGGCGGTGCTCGGCCAGGCCGTGGATACGGTCGCGCGTGATGCCCGGCTCGTCGCCGACAATGGCGCGCCGCTGGCCCACGATGGCGTTGAACAGCGTGGATTTTCCTACATTCGGCCGGCCCACGATGACCACGGTGGGCAAGCCCTCCGCCTGGGACATGCTGATTCATGATAGCAGTCACCGGCCGAGGAACCGATGGACTGCCTCCGCGACCCGTTTCTGCTCGCAGTTGGGAGCGAGGTGCCCGCAGTTGTCGTCGAGCTCGAGCACCTGGGCGCCGAGACGCCGGGCGAACTCCAGCGCGGGTAACGGCGTGACCACGTGGTCGGTCCTGGAGACAACCACCAGGACCTTCGCTTTGACGGCGGCAGCGGCAGCCTCCATGGATCCTCCAAAGGTGTCCGACACGTCGAGCGCTATCATCGCCTGCACCTGCCGAATCTTGTTGTTGGCGTCGACGGACCCCGGGCCTCGCTTGGCCGCCTCAAGCTGCTCGAAGACCTGCTGCCGGGTGGTGTGCGCGTTGTAGTGCTCGGGTGTGGTCAGAAGCAGCGCGCCGAACTGGACCTCGGCCACGCGAGTCGGGTTCTCGGTGTACTCGCCGTTTTTCCAGGCAGCGTGATTCACGATAGCGTCGATTTGCGTCTGCCAGTGCATCAGATCGTAGGGAGCAAGCCGGGGCGAGCCGACAATCGGAATCGCCTGGTCCATGAACCCGGGGTATGAGACCATCCACTGAAACGTCTGCATCCCTCCCATGGACATTCCGATGACCGCCTCCAGGTGATCGAGGTGCAGCACCCTGGTCAGCAACGCGTGCTGGCTCTCCACCATGTCCCGAATCGTGAACCTGGGGAAGCTCATGCGTGGCTGCAAGCGGCTGTTGGAGGGCGACGAAGAGACGCCATTGCCGAGGGCGTCGACGGCGATGACGTAATACGCCGACAAGTCCAGAGACCCGCCGGGCACGATGGCGGACTTCAGTTGTTCGGTAGTCCCGTTGGCCCAGGTTGGAAACAGAATCGCGTTGGATCTGTTCTCGTTGAGCCTGCCAAAAGTGCGGTAGCCGATACGGCAGTCGCGGATCGCCTCGCCGCTGGCCAGCTTGAAGTCTCCAAGATCGGCAAACTGCTGCTCCTGGGCCACAGCGGACAGTACGAGGCAGGCCAAGAGAGAAGAGAGCACGACGAACCGGGTGAGCGTCATAGAAAGGCATTCTCTCACGCCCGGCGGGAATCGCGGGAGAGCTACCAGAAGTGGGCCGCCACAACCTGTGGAGGCCCTGCCGCACCGGTGACCACTCGCGTTTTCAGAACCATCTGGATGTTCATGCCGTGCCAGCCGGGAGGGGCCTTGTGGAAGGCCTGGTGCAGGTAGTCGGGGCTGGTAATGAAATCCCCGGCGGACTGGGTGCCGTACTGGGTTACCCCCGCGATCGCGATCAACGTCTTCTCGGTGGAGGCGTCGAGCACCCGGCTCACAATGGCGTAGTCCTCGAAAACATCCTGGCTCCGTGGCTCGCCCGGGATGACCCACGGCGCTTTGCCCGGGTTCTGGCGGTCGCGCAGTTCATCCTTATTCTGTTCCGGCAGCCGGACGAAATAGTAGCGCAGATTGGCGGCCAGCCGCTGCGTCCATTGGTTGTTGAAGCCGCCGATCAGCACCACGGGATTGCCACGCAGGTCCTGATAGCGGGTAGTGGCCTCCCCCCGGACGCGGAACGGCTTGTTCTTGGACTCCAGCAGGGCGGCCACCTTGATCGCGCAAACGGTGTCGCCGAAGAACAAGAAGCGGCTGCCCACGGGATTGACTTCGCGCAGCGTGAGGGTGGTTTTTTCCAGGGTCTCCGCCGGCTGCGGAGTCGCTGAAGGGCTCGTTCCCAATTTCTCGTCGAACTCCCTCCGGTGGGGCCCCACGAAATCGTACAAGCGGCTGGGTTGGCCGATGCAGAGCACCACCCCAGGGTCATCTTTGATCAGCGGAGCCCAGAAGCGGTCGAGTTCGCTGGGTCCGGGCCGGGTGAACAACCAAAGCCCCAGCAAGGCACAGGGCAGGGCGACTACGAATGCCAGCCGCCAGCGCCTCTGGGCAGGCAAAACCCACTGGGGAGCGGCGGGGGTTTCAGAATGTGAAGCCGGGGCCGGCGGATGAAACTCGGGCAGGTAGCCGCCCTGGGGCAGCACGATGCGAAGCTCGTCCTCGTGTCCGGGCTCGAGGTAATACTGCGCCAGGCGCTTGCGGACTTCAATGGCGGCATTGCGCACCACCGAGTCCTGGTTGGTGTCGTATTCGGGGTCTCTGCCGAATACGTCCACCCCGATGCTGCGCTCCTTGACGCGATCCAACGTGCCTCCGAGGGCCGCCTCGACCACGTGTCTCAGGAGCGACTGGCAACGTTTGCTGTTGCGAAACTGGCTGCTGGCCAGGAGGCGCGCCAACTGGGAGCGCACTACGGATGCATCGGTCGCCGCGGGATCGACCGGATGTCCACCAGCAGACGACATCACGTTGAACGCTCCTCACCCAAGTCCAAAGCCCCGCCGGGTGGTGCGATTATAGCATGAAGTGGAGGTGCGCAACGTCCTCGCGAATTGGGTCGCTTAAAATGTCACCAGGACTCGAGCCGTTGGGTCACGAAGAAATGTAACCCAAGTGGGCGCGGGGCATGACACCTTCGAGGAGTGGACATGCACGCGCAGAAGCAGTAC
>JBEKWU010000119.1:0-15343 GCA_049512775.1 Bryobacteraceae bacterium | reverse complement strand
GGTAGGTGACGGAATCGTCGATGGGCACGCGGCGGAACAGGGTGTCGGAAAGCGTGACCCTGGCTTGCGCCGAACCGGGCGCGATCACGACCTGGCCGTTGCGGTGCCAGTCCGGCCAGCCCGCCCTGAACTGCCCGGGGTCGAACGCCTCGGTTGTGAAAAAGGCGCTATTCCGAAGCCGGAGCAGCGTCCGCCGAAGACGCGTCCAGGTACGTCTCGGCTCTACGGCACTTGGAAACCGCCCGACGTTCGTGTTTGTGTGCGGCAGTTCGGGAGCCTTCAAGAGCACCGTCCTTGCCAAACTCGAAATATTGTGAACGAGGTAATTGCACCGGGACAACAACAGATATTCAGTGACAGCCTCTTCGCCATTCCTTGCCGCCACATCGCGATCCTGCGCAACATAGCCGGGCATACCACACCCGGTGGGACCTGCTCCCCCCGCTTCGCCCCCAAGGTGGCGGACGCAATCATAAGTAATCACCCGGCTTCCAAATGCCTTCTCCATGTAATCCACAGAGGATTGTGCGTCCGAAGCCACGAAGATCATCCCCTCCGGTTCTATTTTCAAAAGCCGCTCTATTTCCTTGACATAGTCCGGCAGGTGGCAAGGGTTCTGCTCGGACACCGCGTCGGTGCCCCGAATATGCACTCCGACGACATATCTGCCATACATGTGCTCCCTGAAGAATCGGCCAGCCTTCTCGGATATATATGCTCGGGGACGAACGAAGGAGTGAATGATTTCGCTTGCCTCGCGTCTTGTCGCATCATCCGGATCCTCACGCAGGTGAGGGATGAGCAGCGTCTTGTCACTCAAGTCCGGGTGGTCTCCAAAATTACACGTCACGAAGGTATGCTGTTCCGCAAAGTAACCGACTTCGGAATAGTTCGGAGGGTTGAGACATATAATCCTCCGGATACCCTCAGGAATGCTGGAAGCCGGATGCGAGGGCACAATTGGCTCAAAGTAGTATTCCCAAACCGTGTCGCTGTCCCCATAGCCTTTAGGAGTCCAGTAGCAGGTCCGCTCCTGAAAGTACGCGACGGGGATTCGGTTTTCCCGAAGCGCCCAGGGGATGTTCGAGATCACCTGTTGAGTGAGTGAGAACAGCCCTGCGTCCCTTTCACACATGACGTGGAGTCCCGCGGATCCCGAGGCGGATATCGATGAAACAGACATTCCTAGCGCCTTTCCAGAAGTCGATGGTACCCAACGTCCTGGCGAGTGTCAACGGAAGCAGGCGGTGACGGTGACGCGGCTGCCCTACCATTGGCCCGCGTGGACGACGCGGGCGCGTGGGAAGGCGTGATTGCGCGCGGCTTTCGTAGCAGGTGCCCGCTGCCGCAGAAGATCGAAAGCTGGCCCCTGACCAGCCTGAGGCATCGGCAGGTGATGACCCCCGGACGGCTGATCGAGCATGCTCGCTACCACTGCGGCGCGATGGCGCGGCGCACGCCGGCGTCGCCGGTGCGCAGCGGACGGGAGCCGGCGGCAGGGAAGCAAACCGGCGGAGGGGCAAAAGACGAACGAAGAAATGTACGCGAGGCCGTTTCAAACGAGTCCGTTCCAGGTTCTTCCCAACCCAGAGAAGGCGGAGCTGTAATGGGCCTCCGGAGTCGCTGGGGATGAAACGGATTAGAAAGAAGGCTGCAACGGAAGCGGTTGGACGCACAATCTCTGGCGGCCGCGAAGTCATGACGGAAATCCTGGCCCGGGACAAACGGAACTTCCGGCTTCTTAGTCGGCGATCGGGGCCCGGGGGCGGAGGCGGCGGGGCCAAGAACCTCATTCCCGAGAGGGTGAACTGCTTAGGATCCCTGAGGCTTGAGGGCCGTCCCCAGCGCTTCCGGAGCTTCTCCGCTGAGCCAGCCGGGCTTCGCGGGCAACCTTCGATGACGAGTCGCCCGGAGGGTGGAGAGTTCAGGAGATTTTTCCAACTCACAGAAAACACAGTTGGCTGCCACGCACGACAGATCGCGCTGGCCCACGGTGCGGCGCAGCGGATGGCGATTCACCAGTGCCGCGTTTGGAACCCAGCCCAACGCGTCGCCCCAAGTTCCAGGGGGCCGAAGCACCTCCGAGCGGGGAGACGCAGCCCGCTGGATCGCCTTGGTCCCCGCTCCGACGGCCCACTGAAGCCCCGGACCAGCCGCAAGACCCTGAGCTTCAGCCGCTCCAAGACAGCCCGACTGTGGTACGCTCATCTCGACGGGAAGGCCAACGGCGGAATTCTGCATGGGAAGTCATCTTCCGACTCGAACTGCGAAGGGAGTCTTGAAGCGAATTGTGCCCGTTCACTGGAAGCCCGGCCCCTACATACAAAGACTGGTGCGTGCCAGAACCCCCGCGCTGGTGCAGGCGGGGCCGCTTAAGGGGATGCGCTATGTGCAACAGCCCTTTTGCAGCACCCAAATACCGAAATGGCTCCGCATTTGCGAACGTGGACTCGATCCCTTTGTGGAAATAGCTGCCACGCTACGGCTTCGGACTGCAATCGACATCGGCGCCGGGGAGGGGCACCACGCTGTCGGTATGTCGCTGAGACTCTCCGGCGAGCACGTTATTGCCTATGAGAATGAAGTGGGTATGTATGGAAGCTCCTGACCACACACTTCCTAACACCGTGATGTTCACCATCGCTACCGGCGGGTACGTTCCTTTTGTTTTGAATCTGGAGGCGTCTTTAGAGCAGATCGGGATGGGCAGGCAACTCCTGGTGTACGCACTGGATGACAAGGCGCAGCAAGAGCTGTCGGTTTCGGGCGTTCGCAGTGTACGCTACCCCACCGAGCGCTGCCGATACTGGAGCGACTATGGCACGCCGGAGTTCGGAAGAATCGCTTCATACAAGTACGCCGTGGGCTGCGCCGTCCTGAAAAGTGGCAAGAATGCGCTATTTGTAGATGGCGACGTGGTTTTCTTGCGGAACCCCATGAGTTACTTGCGAGAAATAGTAAGAGAGACTTCGGCGGATCTGGCTGTGCAATTCGAATCGCCCAAGAATGTCTATAATACCGGCTTCTGGTTCGCCACGTCCCATCCGCCGGTCATTGAACTCTTCAGCGAAGTGCAGAAGTCTTTGCTGGCACAAACGTTCAGTTGTGATCAGGTTTGTTTCAACGCACATTTGGGCCTCGCAACGGGAATTAGGATATGCGCACTAGATCCTGATTTATTTGCCTGTGGGAACCGCTTCATAGAAGACAGTGCGGAGTTTGCAGGCCGCTCCAACAATCGCTTACCAGTAGACGCCGCCTACGTATTGCACTTTAATTACGTAGTCGGGAAGGAAGCGAAGGTGTCCGCGATGAGGAAATATGGAGTGGTGTTTTATCCGGGTCTCGCTACGCATTCACACCCGCAGCAGCCGGTACTGTCCCGACTGATGCAGAAGGAGTGGTGGGCCGCCCTAGGCCGCCCGGTGTGGCACTTTTGGCACAGCGTACTACAGAGAGTGCTCGTACACTCCCAACTTACGCTGGGTCGGCTGGAGGGCCTTTGTCGGACCCTGTCCCGGATGATGCGCGGGAAAAGCACCGGCCGGATCGTCGCGTGTCCCAACCCGGTTTTGCTATCGGACGAGTCTTCCGGAGGCGTCACGGTGCTGTCATGGTCGGCCAGGAGCCTCCAAGCGGTGGAAGTCCGGGTCGACGCGCCGGACGGTCAGCTTTTTGCGCATTCGCTGGCGGGAGGGAGCAAGCAGACTGGCAGGTGGCTAGCTGACGGAATGGTGTTCTACCTCCAGGACGTCAGTTCCGGGCCCGGACTAACCCCGGACGGAACTCTAGCCTCGGTCAGGGTGCGTACTCTCGCACCGTCGCGCCGCAGCCGCGGCCGATACACTGCTCGATAACACTGTAGTCCCAAGCAGTGGCGTCCAAGAGTAACACTACTGTACGGGTAGGTTTTGGGAGAACGCGATAAGCCCGGATAGTTCACATGCCGGCGGGCGTTCGGTGCCGGAACGATTTGAGCTCCAGAGTGGTGTTCTCGGTTTAGGGGTCGAGTGGCAGGTGCGATCTTGAGAATAGGGGATGGGGATGCGGTTCTTCCCGGGCGCGTACGGGATATGCGAGGCCACCTGCTGAACGAGGGCGAAAAGCCCCACGCCCATCTCGCAAATGATGTGACGTCCTGCGGATCTGTACGAGGGTATCAACGAATTGGACAAGATCTGCACTTTCGGCACAGGCCATGATAGCGTGTTCCCAGCCCGTGTCAATCAAAGCCTCTGGAAAACTCGGGGGGCCGGACAACGCACGGGACGGAAGCGTGGCTGTCGCGTCGCGATCGGAGAAGGTTCGGTAGTGGAAATGCGAGCAGACCCGGCGGCCGGAGGAGACCACTCCAATGGGACAAGGGATGTGCCGGCGCTTAACGCGAGCTGCGAGTGTCCTCATCGCCGCGGACCTTTGTACTTCAATGAGACGGAGCGCACCAGGAGCGGCTCCGAGGAGTGCCCGCTGACAATGACCATCCCGCTCTTCGCCCCGGAAGGGGGCTTCATGTCCTGGCTGTAGACCAGCCATCGAGGCCAGCATTCCCGGGGTTCAATGGTGGCCCCGATGAAACCGCCGGAAGCGTCGCGCCAACTGATCTGTAGCCTCAGCAACGCTCCGGGCTCCTCGGAGAACGCTTCCAGGGAGTAGCGGTAAGTGACGGAATCATCGATCGGCACGCTGCGGAACAGTGCGTCGGAAAACGTGACCCTGGCTTCCCCTGAGCCGGGCGCGATGTCGACGTGGCCGCTGCGGTTCCAGTCCGGCCAGCCGGCCTTGAACTGCCCGGGGTCGAACATCTCGGTCGTGAAGAGGGCGCTATCCCGATGCCGGAAAAGCCTCCGCTCAAGAGCCGTCCAGGCGCGCCTCAGCCATGTGGGCGCCGGCCAGGCTGAGCTGTCTTCAGAACCGCGGACCGGGTACTTCAATGAAACGGAGCGCACCAAGACCGGCGCGGAGGTGTGGCCGCCGACAATGACCACCCCGCTCTTCGCTCCCGAGGGAGGCGTCATGTCGCTGCTGTAGACCAGCCATCGCCGGGCGCATTGCATGGGTTCAATGGTGGTCCTTATGAAACTGCCGGAAGCGTCGTGCCAGTTGATCTGTAACCTCAGCAAGGCTCCAGGCTCCTCGGAGAACGCTTCCAGGGAGTAGCGGTAAGTGACGGAATCGTCGATGGGCACGCTGCGGAACAGTGTGTCGGAAAGCGTGACCCTGGCTTCCCCCGAGCCGGGCGCGATCTCGACGTGGCCGCTGCGGTTCCAGTCCGGCCAGCCGGCCTTGAACTGCCCGGCGTCGAACATCTCGGTCGTGAAGAGAGCGCTATCCCGATGCGGGAAAAGCCTCCGGTCAAGAGCCTTCCAGGCGCGCCTCAGCCAGGTGGGAGCCGGCCAGGCGAAGCTGGCTTCAGAACCGCAGACCGGGTACTTCAATGAAACGGAGCGCACCAGGATCGGCGCGGAGGTGTGCCCGTCGACAATGACCACCCCGGTCTTGGTCCCGGGTAGGGGTGTCATCTCCACGCTGTAAACCTGCCACCGCCGGCCGCATTGCCGGAGTCTGATCGTGGTTGCTATGAAACTGCCGGAAGCGTCGTGCCAATTGATCTGTAGCCTCAGCAACGCTCCAGGCTCCTCGGAGAACGCTTCCAGGGAGTAGCGATAAGTGATGGAATCGTCGATGGGCACGCTGCGGAACAGGGTGTCGGAAAGGGTGACCCTGGCTGCCCCCGAACCGGGCGCGATCTCGACGTGGCCGTTGCGGTCCCAGTCCGGCCAGCCTGCCTTGGACTGCCCGGCGCCGAACATCTCGGTCGTGAAGAGGGCGCTATTCCGAAGCCGCAACAGCGTCCGGTCGAGGCGCCTCCGGACGCGTCTTCGCAGGGTGGAACTCGGGCGCGGCCCGGCACGAGTGTTCGTATGAAGTAGCTGGGGGACTTTTAGGAGAACCATCCTTGCGAGACTCGAGCCGTTATGAACGAGGTAATTGCACCGGGACAACAACACGTACTCGATCACTGCCTCTTCGCCACTCCTGGCCGCCACATCGCGGTCCCGCGCAACGTAAGCGGGCATTATCCAGCCACTAGGGCCCTTGCCCACCGGTTCGCCCCCCAAGTGGCGGATGCTGTCGCAAGCAATCACGCGGCTTCCGAACGTGTCTCTCACGTAGTCCACGGAAGATTGTTCGTCCGACGCCACGAAAATCGCCGCTTCCGGTTCCGCCTTCAAGAGCCGCTCGATTTCCTTGACGTAGTTCGGCAGTCGCAGCGACTCCCGCCGGTGCGGGTAGTTGCGCCCATGCTCCTCGGACACTGCGTCGGTGCCCCGAATATGCACTCCTACGACGTACCGGCCGTTCATGCGCTCCCTGAAGAATCGGTCCGCCTTCTCCACAATGTAGGATCGCGGACGAACAAATGTGCCAGTGATCTTGCCCGCTTTGCGCCTTGTCATGTCGTCCGGATCGTCAAGCAGGTAGGGAATGAACAGCGTCTTGCCTTCCAGGTCGGGATGGTTGCCAATTTGAGAGGAAACGAACACGTTCTCGTCCGCGAAGTAACCGGCCTCGAGAAGGTCCGGAAAATTCCGGGATATCGCCGCCCGAATATGCTGCGGTACGCTGGAAGCCGGATGTGAGGGCACAATCGGCTCAAAGTAGTATTCCCAGACCGTGTCGCTGTCCCGATAGCCTCCGGGGGTCCAGTAGCAGGTCCGCTCCTGAAAGTACGCGACGGGGATTCGCTTCTCGCGAAGGGCCCAGGGGATGTTCGAGATCACCTGCTGAATGAGAGAGAACAGCCCTGCGTCCCTTTCACACATGACGTGGAGTCCCGCGGATCCCGAGGCGGATATCGACGAAAGAGACACCTTCCACGCCTTTCCAGAAGACGATGGTACTCAAGGGTTCGTTGTGTGTCAACGACAAGTTCTTGGCGGAGTCGGCTCCAATTGGCGCAAGCCGTTCAGCAGTGTTGGGAGCTTCGCCAGCTCGACGCCAGGCCAAGCTCTCTTCATGGCTGCGGACCGGTGTACTTCAATGAGACGGAGCGCACGAGAACCGGCGCCGAGGTGTGCGCGCCGACGATGACCACCCCGCTCTTCGCCCTGGAAGGGGGCTTTATGTCCTGGCTGTAGACCAGCCATCGGGGGCCGCATTGCCGGGGTTTGATGGTGGTCCCGATGAAACTGCCGGAGGCGTCGTGCCAATTGATCTGTAGCCTCAGCCACGCGCCAGGCTCCCCGGAGAACGCCTCCAGGGAATAGCGGTAGGTGATGGAGCTGTCGATGGGAACCCTGCGGAACAGTGTGTCGGACACGGTGACCCTGGCTTCCCCCGAACCGGGCGCGATCTCGACGTGGCCGTTGCGGCACCAGTCCGGCCAGCCGGCCTCGAACTGCCCGGGCTCGAACAATTCGGTGACTGTGAGCGTTTTGTTCCGATGCCGGAACAGCGTGCGGTCAAGACCCGTCCGCGCGCGCCTCAGCCATCTGGGACTGGGCCAGGCGAAGCTGTCGCCAAGACCGCAGACCGGGTACTTCAATGAAACGGAGCGCACCAGGATCGGCGCGGAGCTGTGCCCGCCGACAACGACCGTCCCGGTCTTGGTCCCGGGCAGGGGTGTCATCTCCACGCTGTAAACCTGCCATCGCCGGCCGCATTGCCGGGTTTCGATACTGGACTGCACGAACGCTCCGGAAGCATCGTGCCAATCGATCTGCAGCCTCACCGGCGATCCGGGCGCCTCGGCGAACGCCTCCAGGGAATAGCGGTAGGTGACGGAATCGTCGATGGGCACGCTGCGGGACAGGGTGTCGGAAAGCGTGACCCTGGCTTGCCCCGAACCGGGCGCGATGACGACGTGGCCGTTGCGGCGCCACTCCGGCCAGCCCGCCTCGAACTGCGCGGCCTCGAACAGCTCGGTCGTGAAGAGGGCGCTATTCCGAAGCCGCAACAGCGTCCGGCCGAGGCGCCTCCGGGCGCGTCTTCGCAGGGTAAGACTCGCAGGCGGCCCGGCGTAAGTGTTCGTGTCAGGCAGGCGAGGAGCCTTCAAGAGAACCATCCTGGCGAGACTCGAGCCGTTGTGAACAAAATAATTGCACCGGGACAACAACAGGTACTCGATCACTGCTTCTTCGCCATTCCTTGCCGCCACAACGCGATCCTGCGTAACGTAAGCGGGCATTAGCCAGCCACTGGGACCCCTGCCCGCCAGCTCGCCCCCCAGGTGGCGGATGCTGTCGTACGCAATCACGCGGCTTCCGAACGCGTCTCTGATGTAGTCCACGGAGGATTGTGCGTCCGACGCCACGAAAATCGCCGCTTCCGGTTCCGCCTTCAAGAGCCGCTCGATTTCCTTGACGTAGTTCGGCAGTTGCAGAGACTCCCTGCGGTACAGGGCCTCGCGCAACTGCTGCTCGGACACAGCGTCCGTGCCCCGAATGTGCACTCCGATCACATAGCGGCGGTTCATGTGCTCCCGGAAGAAACGGTCGGCCTTTTCGACGAGGTAGGCTCGCGGACGAACAAAGCGGCGAGTGATTACACCCCCTTTGCGTCTTACGCTGTCGTCCGGATCGTGAAGCTGGTGCGGAATGAACAGCGTCTTGCCTTCCAAGTCGGGATGGTTGCCAATATGGCAGGATACGAAGACGTTTTCGTCCGCGAAGTAACCGGGCTCGAGATAGTCCGGGGGGCTGAGAGATATCGCCTCCCGAATGTGCTGTGGTATGGCGGAAGCCGGATGTGAGGGCACAATCGGCTCAAAGTAGTATTCCCAAACCGTGTCGCTGTCCCGATAGCCTCCAGGAGTCCAGTAGCAGGTGCGCTCCCGAAAATAGGCGATGGGGATGCGCCTTTCCTGGAGCGCCCAGGGGATCTGCGAAATGACCTGGTGAACGAGAGAGAAGAGCCCGACGTCCTTCTCGCAAATGATGTGAAGGCCCGTGAATCCCGGCAACGACAGCGGTGAAGCACGCACCGTTCGCACTCTCCCAGAAGGCGATGGTACCCGACGGGCCGGCGTGTGTCAACGAGAGGCTTCGGGGAGCGGCCGTTCCGGGGAACGCGCCCGCTCCAGCTCACGCTATACTGGAACGTCCATGAATAGCACGGGGCCGGCTGCGGGAATGGTGTCCGTAGTCATACCGTTCTTTAACGCCGAGCGATTCATCGAAGAGGCCATTGAGGGCGTGTTCGCGCAGACCTACGACCGCTGGGAGCTGCTGCTGGTCGACGACGGTTCCGGAGACGGCAGCACCAGGATCGCGCGCGAATACGCCGCTCGATGGCCCCGGAAAGTGCGTTACCTGGAGCATGAAGGACACCAGAACAGGGGAGACGGCGCTACGCGGAACCTGGGCTTGGATCATGCGCGCGGCGAGTTTGTCGCCATGCTGGACTCCGACGACGTCTGGGACCCGGGCCAGTTGGAGGAGCAGGTGCGCCTGTTGGCGGATTGCCCCGGGGCGGGCATGGTTTATGGCAGCACGTTCTACTGGTATAGCTGGGCGGGGGAGACGGCGGAGCGCAAGGATGCCGTGGTGCCGGACTTGGCAACGGCAGACGATTCGGTGGTGGCGCCACCCAGGCTGGTGGCCAGGTTCCAGCCGGCGAGCGCATTCTGCCCCGTCCCGTCGTTCGTGCTGTTCAGGCGTGCAGCGCTAGTCGCGACCGGCGGAGGCGTCGAGGGTTTTGGAATGGGCTCGGATCGGACCCTCATTTTCAAAGTGTGTCTGCGCTTCCCGGTCTTGGTGGTGAGCCGCTGCTGGGGGAAGTACCGGCGGCATCCCGATGCGCTGACGGGCAGGGCAACACCAGCCCAATTCGACGCGGAGCAGTTCCAGTTACTGGAGTGGCTGGCGGATCACTTGAGAAAGGAAGAGATCCGAGACAAAGGCCTGTGGAGGGTCATCCGCGAGGAGTTACGGCCGTATCACCATCCTCTGCTCCACAGGGCGCTGGCGTATGCGCACCCCGTTGCGGATCGACTGAAGCGCTTGCCGTGGTATCTGAGCCGAAGGATTCGGGGTCTGCGCAGCGGCAGGATCGTGGCCCGTCCGAACCCCGTGTCCGTTTTTGACCCCTTATGGCTGGGCGCCACTACCGTGTCTTGGTCTGCGACGGGCGTGGAGAAAGTCGAGGTTCGAGTGGATCATCCGAATGGACCATTGCTCAGCCGGACGGTGAGCAGCGGCAGCGCACAAACCGGCAGTTGGGTTGCGGACGGGATGACCTTCTACCTCCAGGACGCTAGCGCCGGGGACGGCCCGATCGCAGGCAGGACCCTGGCCACGGTCAAGGTCACGCTGCTGCTTCCCAGAAGGCCGGACCACACACTCTACAGACCCTATCGCCTCTCCCCCGAGAGGTACGACGCGGAGCTAAAATCCGCCGGGATGGACAGATTCCTGACTGGCAGCTATCGGCTTCGCAACCAGGCGCTCGCCGAGTGGATCCTGGAGACTCGCCCGTCGAGGGTATTCGAGTTTGCGGCCGGCGGCGCCGGTCTGGCCCTGCTCCTCGAGAACGCCGTTCAGGAGTACGTGTGGAGCGATTTCGCCAGCGTGGCGGTCGAGGCCGCCCAGAAGCTGCTGAAGAGAGCCGACGTTCGCAGAATCGACATTCGCGAAGCCCGTGAGGCCATTCCCTGGGGCAGATACGACACGGTGGTGTGCGTCTCTCCAGGAGATCTCCCGAACGATCTGGAGATTCTCTCGGAGGTTTCGCCAGGCGCCAACGTGTTTGTCTCCTGCGCGACCCTCGAGGAATCGAGCCAGGCCCGGGTGTTTCCGACCGAGCGTTCGGTCCGCGACAGGTTCGAGGGTGTGCTCGAGATCACGAGGCTCAAGACCGTGGGCGATCAGATCCTGTTGCAGGGCGTGCGCAAGGACCGTGTGTATCCGGCAAGGGAATTGAGGAGGATGTTCGTCACCAAGCATCACTACTACCTCAAGAAGCATCGAGGGATGAACCGGTTTATCGCCCGCAATCTGTACGGAAGGGTGCTGGAAATCGGCTGCCGGGACGGTTTTCTGGTTCCCTATCTGGATTGCCGGAAGTACGTGGGTGTGGATCCGTGCCAAGAGGCCATCGAGGAGGCGAAACGGCGGCACGCTGCCGACTTCATCGTATCCGACTGGCGTGATTTGGCCTGTTCGGGCGCTTTCGACTCGATCTACCTGAACGATGCCTTGCGCTGTCAGGCCGACAAGGAGGGTGCGGTCAGGCGGTACGAGCGATTCAAGCCGTCCCGGATTGTCGTGCAGGAATTGGATGAGGTGCGGATCGGGCTGCCATACAAGCTGCGCTCGCAAAAGAGCTTCCGCCTCGAGGGCGGGCAGCCGGAGAGATTCAGGAGAAGGGTGGTCTACGTCTATGATCTGTGACGGAGAACTTACAGCACCCTGGATCTCCGGCCGTTCGATCAGTTCGCTTTGCCCCTCCCTGACGGTCGCGGTTCGGTGCCGGGGGCCGCGTGGCAGCACCGAACCGCGCGCGTGAGCAGGCGGCCGGCGGTGCGGAGGAGAACGCCTATTTCATGGGCCCAGTTATGGGAATGGTTTCAGCGATAATCCCTTTCCACGACACCGAGAGGTTCCTCGAGGAGGCCATTCAGAGCGTTTTCGCCCAGACCTATGACCGCTGGGAGCTCCTGCTCGTCGACGACGGCTCCCGCGACGGCAGCACCGGAATCGCACTCGAATATGCCGATCGACACCCTGGGAAGGTGTGTTACCTGGAGCATGAAGGGCACCAGAACATGGGAGCGGCCGCTACGCGGAACCTGGGTTTCGATCACGCGCGTGGCGAGTATGTCGCCATGCTGGACTCCGACGACGTATGGGATCCTCCCCAGTTGGAAGAGCAGGTACGCCTGCTATCGGAGCGTCCCGAAGCGGGCATGGTGTACGGCAATACTCTGTACTGGTACAGTTGGACCACCACCCCGGCGGCTCAGGCGGACTGGCTGCCGGATCTCGGCATTCCCGACAACTCGCTGCTGATGCCGCCCGATCTGGCGGTCCGATGGCTGCGGGGGGAGGCGCACTCGGCCATTCCGTCCAGCGTGCTGATCCGACGGGAAGCCCTGGAGAGAACCGGCGGATGCGAGGATTCTTTTCGATTTGTGCACGATGAATGGTCAGTCTTTTTCGAGATCTGTCTGCGGTTCCCCGTGCTAGTGGCAAATCGACGCTGGGGCAAATACAGGCAGCATCCGGACTCTTTGATGGCCGGCTATAAGTCGGCATTCCGGGTGACGGAGCATCTCCGTTTCCTCGAATGGCTGGAGGAGCACTTGCGGAGAGAAGGAATCCGAGATCAGAACTTGTGGAACACCCTCAACGCCGGGCTGCGGCCATATCGCCACCCGTTTCTCCACAACGCATTGGCCTACTTCCAGCCGGTGGCGAATCAGCTCACGCGCCTGCGGCGGACGCTCCGGCGGAAGAGCGCGGGCCAGAGCACCGGGTGGATTGTGGCCCGCCCCAATCCGGTGCCCATCGCCGATGAATCCCCGGAGAGCGTCACAAGCCTGTCGTGGTCCGCAAGAGGCACACAGGCAGTGGAGGTCCGGGTGGGTGCTCCCGACGGGCCGTTGTTCAGCCGTTCGGCGGCGGACGGAAGCGCACGGACTGGCAACTGGCTGGTGGATGGGATGGTCTTCTGCCTCCAGGACGCCGGCTCCGGCGCCGGATTGACCGCCGATCACAGCATCGCCACGGTCAGAGTGCGCACCCTCGCGCCCAAGCTGCAATACCCCGCGCGCTACCGGCCCTATCCGGTCTCCTCCCAGAGGTACGACGCCCAGTTGGGCGCTGCCGGAATGGACCAGTTCCTGTCCGGCGGCTACGCGCTTCGCAACCAGGCTCTGGCCGGGTGGATCTTGGAGACCCATCCGCGCAGAGTCTTCGAGTTCGCGGCCGGCGGCGCCGGACTGGCCCTCCTGCTTGAGAACCAGGTGCAGGAGTACGTGTGGAGCGACTTTGCCTGCGTGCCGGTCGCGGCCGCCCGGAAGCTGTTGCGGAAGGCCGAGGTTCGCAGAATCGACATTTGCGACCAGTGCGAGGCCATTCCGTGGGGAAGGTTCGACACCGTGGTGTGCATCTCGCCCGGCGACATCCCCGACGATCTGGTCGTCCTCTCCGAGGTTTCCCCCGGCACGAACGTCTTCCTTTCCTGCGCGACACTTGAGGATCTCGGGGGCGTCAGGACCTTTCCCACCGAGGAGTCGGTCCGCGAGCGGTTTGCGGGATTGCTGGAGATCGTGCGCCTCAAAGCCGTGGCCGATCAGATCATCGTGCACGGCGTACGCAAGGACCGCAGGCGCCCGGATCGGGAATGGAGAAGGATGTTCGCCTCCAAACACGACCACTACCTCAAGAACCAGCCGCGAATGCACCGTTACATCGCCCGCCACCTGTACGGAAGGGTCCTTGAAATCGGATGCCGGGACGGCTTCCTGGTTCCCTATCTCGCCTGCGACCGGTATGTTGGAGTGGACCTGTGCCAACGGGCGATCGAGGAGGCAAGACGACAATGCCCGGCCGAGTTTCTTGTGTCGGACTGGAGCGATGTGACTTATCCTGGTTCTGTCGACTCGCTCTATTTCAACGATGTGTTGTGCTGCCAGGCCGACAAGGTGGGCACTGTCGGGAAGTACGAGAAACTCAATCCCTCCCGGATTGTCGTGCAGGAAATGGAGGAGGTGAGAATCGAGTTACCGTACAAGTTACGTTCGATCAGGCGCTTCTATCTTGACGCTCGCAAGCCGGAGAGATTCCGAAGGAGGGTGGTCCGCGTCTTTGACCGGTAGCAAACGGCCTTCCGCCCGGCTGACCCCGAGACTGAGGGATTACTCAAAGAGGCTTCTGGGCTTGGACCAGGAGCACGACCTCGTAGTCGGGGTCGGTATAGTTCAGCTCCTCCTCTTCGAGTTCCTCGGCCGCCAACCCGTACAGGAAGGCCGCGGCGGCCAGGACGTTGCCGCAAGCCCGCACACGGACGTTCTCGGGCGGAAACGCCTCCGCGAGGAGCTTCTCCAGCGACTGCGCCGTGAAATGCCAGTATTCCCCCCACGGATCCGCACCCGCGTGGCAGCCCGTCTTGCCGATGCCGTTGGCGCTCGCCAGCAGCGTCCCTCCAGGTTTCAGAATCCGCCCGAGGTGCCGCAGCGCCGCCCGCACCTCATAGATATACTGCAACGTCTGGGCGCAGACAATGCAGTCGAACGTGTCCGAAGGGAGATCGTCGCCGCGAGTCAGATCCGCCACGATGGTCACTCCCGGCTGCCCCTGGAGTACATGCAGCACGTCGCTTCGGACGACGCGGTCGCCGCCGAACTGCCGGGTGTAGCGATCGTCTCCGATTTCCAGCACGCGACCCCGAATCGACGCCGAGTGCTCCCCCAGGAAGCGCTCCAGGTAGTACCGGTCGATGGGCGTGCCACGATCGGAGCCCCAGTCCGTGCTGACCGGCTGCAGGCGCCGCAGGTTGCCGAAGAACGCCTCGCCTACATCCAGGGAGCCGCCGGCGCGCTGGAACACCCGCTCCACACGGCGGGGGATGCCTGTAGACAGCAGCCGCGCCACGGCGCGATCCAAGACACCCCGCGCGGCTCGGGCAGCCCGATCGTCAGCCGAGACGACCCTGACTTCCACTAGGTCCAGAGTGCCGTCCTGAGTCAGCGGGAGTCCTCCGGAGACGTTCTGGAGGTAGAAACTCGTGCCGCTGCGCACCCAGTTCCCAGTGGCCGCCTGTCCGCCAGGGTCCGCTTCGGCTCAGCAGCGGCCCATCCGGAGCGCCTACTCTAACCTCGACGGATTGAGTGCCGCGGGACCTCCAGGAGAGCGCGGTGGAGCCGACTCTCAGAGGGCCTTCCACCCAGACCGGGTTGGGGTCCGCCCGGATGGTTCCGCGCGGCCGGAACCACGGCCAGCCGGGCGCGCCGATGCGCGCCAGACTCTGGAGACGCCGCTTCACCGCGGGACCCATAACTCTCCCGAGTTATCCCTCATCCGCACTCCTCAGAGCATAACATGCACCGCGCCGCTTCCCGCTGGCCCCGGGCGAGGTCCCGGAGTGCCGGCGTTGACAGTGGTGTATCCTATCAACTTGTTGGGCCCTCGAATCGCGAGCCCCCGGAGGAAATCCCGAGCGCGGCCATGAAAGCCACAGGCGTCCAGGACACGGTCGCAGCCAGCAGGCAGTTGGGCCATTCCGGTCCGAAGGCGCTGATATTGCTCTACCATCGTGTGGCCGACATTCAGCCGGATCCGTGGTCCCGGTGCGTCACTCCGCCTCACTTTGCCGAACATCTCGAGGTACTCTCCGCGCAATG
>JBEKWU010000118.1:0-15219 GCA_049512775.1 Bryobacteraceae bacterium | reverse complement strand
TCCCGTTGGTCGGCCCGAAAAACATACACCTCAGGTCGGTGTACACCTCCGCCCACGGTTACATTCTTAAATGACCCAACCAAGACCGGTTTCGGTTACATCGTTAAATGACTTGACAGGCCGCTCGGCGGACTTTGCGCGAGAATGGAAACGATGGCGGTGGAACGGATACGCGTTGCCTCCTTGCAGTACTTTGTGCGTCCGGTGCAGACCTTCGAGCAATTCCGGGAGCAGGTGGAGGCGCTGGCGGAAACGGCGGCGGATTACAAGTGCCAGTTGCTGGTGTTCCCCGAGTACTTCACCGTGCAACTGCTGACCCTGGGCAACATCAAACGTCCGATCGCCGAGCAGATCCGCGATCTTGCCGGGCAGGTGCCGCGCTTCGTGGACATCATGACGGGACTATCCCGAAGGCTCGGACTCCACATCGCGGCGGGGACCATCCCGGTGATGGACGATGGTTCCGACGGCGTCTACAACGAATGCTTCTTCTTCGGGCCGGGCGGCACGTTCGGCGTCCAGGGCAAGCTTCACATGACCCGTTTTGAGAGCGAGGACTGGAAGGTCTCCCCTCGCAGCCGGCTCCGGGTGTTCGAAACGGCATTCGGCAAGGTCGCTGTGGCCATTTGTTACGACGTAGAGTTCCCCGAGGTCGTCCGCGCCGTGGCGCGGGAAGGCGCTCATATTCTGGTCGTGCCGAGCTGCACCGACGATCGCCAGGGTTTCCTGCGCGTGCGCTACTGCGCGCAGGCGCGAGCCATCGAGAACCAGATGTACGTCGTACACTCCTGCACCGTCGGGTCGCTGCCCATGGTCCCGGCGGTCTCATTGAACTACGGCCAGGCCTCGATTCTCACGCCGAGCGACTTCCCCTTTTCCCGCGACGGCATCCTGGCCGAGGGGAACCCCAACCAGGAAATGATGGTCATCGGCGAACTGAACCTCAAGACGATTCTCGATACCCGCTCCACCGGAACGGTTCTCCCGCTGGTGGACAGCCACCGGTCGGCGGAGATCACGTCGCGGGTCGAAGTCGTCACCATCTAAGACTGCGGGCACGGCCGCCCTGCAACTATAATGGTCAGCGCCCGGCCGCGAAACGCCTTCCCGCGAAAAGAGCGGCTTATGACCGCCACGGCGCCGATTCTCGTCCGAAACACCCGGGTGGAAGACTTCTCGGGCATCCACGAGCTGTCGCGAGAGGTTTACCCGCACAGTCCTCCCTGGACCGGGGAGCAGTTGGCCTCGCACCTGCGGGTGTTCCCGGAAGGGCAATTCGTCGCCATCGATCCCGCCGCGCAGAGGGTGGTGGGGATGGCCGCCAGCCTCATCGTTCTGTGGGATGACTACGATGCCGAGATGAGCTGGCGCGATTTCACGGAGAGCGGGACATTCCTCAACCACGACCCGGTACACGGCCGGACACTCTATGGCGCCGAGGTGATGGCCCGGCCGGGTTGGCGAGGGAGAGGCATCGGCAAGAGCCTCTACCGGATGAGGCGGGAACTCACCGAACGCCTCGGCTTGCTGCGGATTCGCGCCGGGGCGCGTCTGGCGGGCTATGGCCGTTGCGCGGACCGGATGAGCGCCGAGGAGTACGTTGTCCGCGTGGTGAACCGGGAGATGGCAGATCCCACCCTGTCCTTCCAACTGGGGCAGGGCTTCCACATTCTCGCGGTGGTGAAGAACTACCTGCGTCACGATCCCGAGAGCCTGGGATATGCCGCCGTCATCGAGTGGATCAACAACCAGGTTGCCAAGCCGGAAGACTACGCCGGGCGGAATCCCCGGTTCCTCAGGCGGTGATCTTCGCCGGAACCGGTCCAGCTTGGGTAACGCGCCCGGCCATGCGAACCGGGAATACCCCTTGACAAGCCTCGAATTCGCTGCAAAATATGGGGGAGAGGGATGGTATGGACGACCGGGGTACGCTTTGTCCCGGGGCCCTCCCCGACTCGCAGGCTCCGGGTGAAATTCTTGTGGCTGCACCCGAGCAGCCCGACTATGCCGCCCTGTGCGGCATTCTCACCCACCCCCATTGGAAGCTGCACCACGTCCCGAACGTCAGGGAAGCGCGTGCCTTCCTCGAACACCAACCCGTCGCCGTATTATTCAGCGACACCGAACTGCCGGACGGTGGCTGGGAAGATGTTCTTGACGAGGCTACGAACTCACCCGAACCGCCCAGCATGATCGTCTTTTCGCGCCTGGCCGACGACCGGCTTTGGGCCGAGGTGCTCAACCTGGGCGGCTATGACCTGCTGGAGACACCGTTTCATCCCGCTGAGGTTCGCCGCGTGGCGCACGCTGCCTGGTGCAACTGGAAGAACAATCGCGAGCGGGCGGTCCTGGGCCGGAGGAAGCCGCAGGCCACGGCCGGATCGGACCCGATCGCGCAAAAACCCCTCGCTGCGGGGCCGGGTGTTTAGGCTGACCCGCGCTCGCAGCCGCCGCAAAGGAGGATCGCAATGCCAGCAAATGCAGCCCCACGGAGCCGCCGGCGCAACCGGCACTCCGCCGGTGAGACCGCGGTGACTCCGGTCCCCATCCCTCCCGCCGCCGAGGGTACTCCCAACGAGTGCGGCGTGGAGCCCGAGGAAATCGCCCGCCTGGCGCACTCGTATTGGGAATCTCGTGGCGGCCAAGGCGGCTCGCCAGAAGAAGACTGGTTCCGCGCGGAGCAAGAGCTGAAGGCGCGGCGGGCGGCAAAGCAGTAGCCGTCGGCGGATCGCGCGGCACGTCCCGGCGGCCGCCGAAGGTGGTGGTTTGCCCGCTTCCTCGTCGGACCGTTTCAAGGATCCGGCTCTATAGCCTGGACTCCCGCGCGGCGCCAGTTCAAACGGCCGGGTGCGGCGGACGGCTGAGGCGGTCCACTGCGAGGTCATAGAGCCACGCAAACAGGTAGCCTCCTACCGCGCCGTCGGCGATCCCCCAGGCTGTACCAATGAACAGGCTGGCCAGCGTGGGAGCGGCATCATAGCCGGGGTAGATGGAGCTCACCACGCGGAGGAACTCCGCGCCATAAGCAGGAAAGACAACATGTACCAGTCCCACGAAGAACATACAGCCACCCCACAGAGCCGCCGTGGCCATGGCCAGCGCCTGTGCCGATAGTCGCATTTCCATTCACCTCGATTCCAGGATAGGCGGCCGAAGGAACCACTCGTATCCCATTGAGGCATGACATGGGCGACCGTCAAGGCCTGATCCCCTCGGATGCCCTGGGTGACCCCGGCGAACCAGCGGTGAATACGGGGTATCTGTCGACAATCTCACCTACCGATGGGATGGAGCCGCGCGCGCGCCGGCTCCAAAATAGGAGTGCACACCTTGAGAAGGGAGGAATCGCCATGACCACGCGGACTATCACCAAGTTCCGGAGACGCCTGGAAGCCAGGAAGGCGGAGTTGATTTGGGAGATGCAGAAGCACCGCAGGCGTTTGGCTGTCGGCGCGGGCGCCGATCCCGTGGATCGGGCGCGCAGCCTCGGCGAGGGGGAATTCGCTGTCCGCAATCTCGATCGCGAGACTGCCCTGCTGCACAAGGTGATGGGAGCGTTGCGGGAGATCGAGGAGGGCACGTTCGGGCGCTGCGCGGCGTGCGATCGCGAGATCCCGCGGAAGCGCCTGGAGGCGGTGCCCTGGTCGCCGTACTGCGTGGCTTGCCAGGAAGCCGCGGAAGCCCGGCAGTCCAAACAGCCAGCTCGAGAGGCCGGCGATGCCGCAGGTTACGCGCTGGCCAGTTAGAATTGAGCCGGGCAAGTCACGCGCCCATGCCCGAACCGATCTGCGTGTGCCGGCAAGCGGCAGCGGCCTCGACGTTCTCACCATCCTGTTGGCGGGTGGAGCCGGTGAGCGGCTCCGCCCGCTCACGCGCCACCACGCCAAACCCGTACTCCCGTTTGGAGGCATTTATCGGCTCATCGATGTCACGCTGTCCAACTGCGTGAATTCGGGGCTGCGACGAATCTACGTCCTGACGCAACACAAAGCGCTGAGCTTGAACCGGCATCTGCGGGACACCTGGAACATTCTGCCCGTCCAGTTGGGAGAATTCATCGAGGTTCTTCCACCCACGCGCCAGCTCCGTGACACCTGGTATCTGGGCACGGCCGACGCGGTCTATCAGAACATTCAGAGCATCGAAGAAGAGCAGCCATCCTTCGTGCTGATCCTATCGGCCGATCACGTCTACAAGATGGACTACCTGGACATGCTCCGGCGGCACATGGAGGAGGATGCCGATGTCACCGTGGCCACGAGCCAGGTCATGCCCGGCGAGGCCAGCCGTTTCGGCATCGTCGACGTCGAGGCGGACTTCGAGCTCACCGGTTTCGCGGAGAAGCCCCGGTTCGGCGATCCGGAAAGCTCCAGCCCGGCTCCGGCAACCTGCCGCGCGTCGATGGGCGTGTATCTGTTCTCGACGCAGGTGCTGCTGGACGCCTTGCGGGAAGATGCCGGCGACTCGGATTCCGATCACGACTTTGGGCGGAATGTGCTCCCCGGTCTGATCGGTCGCCGGCGGATCGTCGCCTACGACTTCACCGAGGAGAACCCCAGGCGGCCAAGCTACTGGCGCGACGTGGGCACGCTGGATGCCTACTACGAGGCCAACATGGATCTGTTGGGGGCGCCGCCGGTCTTCGACCTGTATGACCGCCAGTGGCCCATCCACACGACTCCCGCCCAGTGTCCTCCAGCGCGGTTTGTTCCGGCGGAAGGGGGGACCCGAATGGGTGGTGTATTCAACTCTCTGGTTTCGCACGGGTGTGTCGTCTTCGGCAGCCGGATCACCAACAGTGTCCTCTCCCCGGGCGTGCGAATCCACAGCGACAGCGAAGTCGACAGGTCGGTTCTTCTGTCGAACGTGATTCTCGGCCGTGGCAGCCGAATTCGGCATGCCATCGTCGACCGGAACTCACGGGTTCCGGCGCACTCGCAGATAGGCTATGACATCGAGTCTGATCGCCGGGCCGGCCATCTCGTCACGGATTCGGGAATTGTAGTGGTTCGAAGCGAGGCGGCCACTCGCAGCGTGGTGAACCAGGAGACCGCATGCGGTCTCCGCGTCCTCGCTTCCGGCGCCTAGCCGCGCCCGGCGGGGCTCCATGAGACTCCGGCTGATATTGACTCTTGGCGTTGCCGTTGCAGTGGCGGCGCTCAATTCACTGATCCCGCGGGGACTGGCAGCCTGGCTGCTCCAGGTGGCCGTCGTTTGGTCCGCCCGCTCGTGGGCCACCCGCCGGGAGATCCTGACCGTGGCAGCGGGCTGCTCGTTGTGTGTATTCGTCGGGTTGTGGCTCTCGCCCGAGAGCCTCGTTCCGCCCTGGATCCCCTTGACCAACCGGGCGCTGGGCATTGGCGCGATCTGGGCTCTGGCCTACGCCCATGTCATGCAACGGACCGCCGAGGCTGCCCATGAGAAGGCCTCCGCCGAACTTGAGGAATCCCGCTCGCAGGTTCGAGTTCTCAGCGGCCTGTTGCCGATCTGTGCCTCCTGCAAGAGGATCCGGAACGAGGCCGGCGTTTGGGAGCAACTGGAGGTCTACATCCGGAATCGCTCGGAGGCCAGTTTCACCCACGGCCTCTGTGCCGAGTGTCTGGCGCAACTCTACCCGGAGTTTGCGTCACGGCTGAAGGACGGATGAAGACGGATTGGCCCGGCGGGCCGGCCGGTTTCACCCGTCCAAGTATTTCACGAGAACCACCTCGTTGCCGCGCTCGCTGTGGATCGTCTCGTCGACCAGGTTTTTGACGACCAGCAGTCCGTAGCCCCCCGCCCTCATTCCCCGTTGGCTTCGATAGAACATGTGTCCGGCGGGCGACTCGGGCGGATTGGAGATCGCGGCGTGCGGCAGGTTATCCAACGAAAACCCCGCCCCAGGGTCCTGGATCAGGTAGATGACCGCCCGCTTCACGCGGACAGGGGAGACGTGAACTGTCTCGCCGGGATCGAAGCGCCCCCCATATTCGATGGCGTTGAGAAGCATCTCGCGGAAGGCGGTGGCAATCTCCTCGCGGACCTCGCCGGGCAGATCCATTCGGATCTCGCGACAGAACTGGAGCAGTCTGTCGGCGGTCAGCATCTGACAGCGCAGCCGGAGGGAAATCCATTCGGGCCGGGCGGAGAGCACTTCGATGCCGTCCTTCCAGTCCTTGGCTGCCGCGGCCCGGTCGACCATTTCCGCCACCGCCCCGGGGTCGAATGGCTTGCTGAAGTGGCTGAACGCGTGCTCGCGCAGCGAACGGATGATATCGCTCGAAGCGGGTTGGGCGGTCAGCACGATCACCCTGGTGGCGGGCTGAGCCTGCCATGCGCGGGCCAACAGATCGCTGCGGCCAATCCCGGGTACGGCGGGGTCGATCAGCGCCACGTTGAAATGCCGTGCGCCGAGAAGCGAGAGAGCCTCTGGACCATCTCCGGCGCGCTCCAGGCGCCATTCCGGCGGACCCAGGAACTCGCTCAGCGATTGATGTGTGGCGGGATCGCAGTCGACCACCAGCACCGCCTTCGCGCCGCTCATCCGCCGATCCTCCCTCGCACGATGATGCCACAGCCGGCCGGCGGTGTCAGTTCAGGCTCACGATGTCTTCATCCGGGTGGTCCAGCGCCAGCATGACGAGCATGTAGTCCTTCACGTGGCGCGTCAGCAGGAAGTTCTGCTTCACGTGGCGATAGCCGTTCTCCCCCAGACGCGCGCAAAGCTGCGGGTCGGCCAGAAGCTGAGCCAGGCGCGTGGCCGCCCCTTCCGGCGAGTGCACCAGGAAGCCCGTCACGCCGTTAATGATCTGAAGCTTGATGCCCCCCACCGCGCCCCCGATCACCGGTTTGCGCTTCCAGAGCGCCTCGCTGACGGTCAAGCCGAAGCCTTCCTTGAGGGACTTCTGCATCACCACGGTGGAACCCCGGACCAGGGCATTGATCTCCAGGTCGCTGAAGGGCGGCAGCAATAGGACGTGGATGTCGCGATCCCCTGCGGCGCGTTTCTGGACCTCGCGCAAGACCTCGTCGCCTTCCGGGTCGTCCGAGGCGTCTCCGCCGGCGAGAACGAGCTGGCAGTCATGCCGCTTCTTGACTGTCTGGTACGCCGCGATCACACCGACAGGGTCCTTGAGGCGGTCAAACCGCGAGATCTGGGTTACGATCGGCCTGCCAGGGTCCAGACCGTACTTATTCAACACCTCGTCGATATCGCTGGATCGCAGCTCTCTGTTCTTGTCGCTCAAGGGATCGATCGAAGGGGCCACCATGTACTGGGAAACGGCCAACTGCTGGGCGAAGTCCGGCATCGAGAAGATCGCCGCGTCGTACTGCTCGACGTACGGCTTCAAGAAACCCCAAACACGGGGATCGGGCGCCGAAACGTCGATATGACAACGCCACATCCATCGCCGTCCGATCTCCGCTTTCCGCTGGACCAGCCCCACCGGCTGTGGGTCGTGAATCAGGATCACGTCGCCGGTGAGATTCATCTCGCGCAGATTCATGGCGGTGGTTTCGCGAAAGGTCTCCAGCATGTTGTCGGTGATCTCTTCTTTCTTGCCGTGCAGGGCGTTGTGGAATGCCTTGGTCACGTTGAAGAAAGCCTGGTCACCCTTGATGACGTCCCAGGTCGCGTCCACGCCGAGTTCGTGCAGCAGGGGCAGCATGCGGGTCAGGATCTCGGCGACGCCGCCTCCGACGGGCGTGGAGTTGATGTTCTGCAAGCGCCGGTTCTTCACCCTGTCGGCCAGAATGCGTAGCTCCTGGATCACATCCTCCCCAACCACGTTCTCGTAGTCGCTCAGCCGAATCGCCATGGTCGCTATGCCTCGCCTTTCCTGCCCAGATCCACGATTCGATCTCTCAGTTCGTCCAGCGTGATCGTGTACGGATCGAGCTTGTCGATCGCGGCTGCCAGTTGGTTTTCCCCGCGCCAGGCGAGCCACTGGGAGAAGTCGTTGGTGGGCCGCTCCAGCCGCAGCCGCGCTTCGAAGAAATGGAAGAACAGCGACACGTTGGTGACGCGAGGCAGGACCGCGAAAAACTCGGGGGGATCGGCGGCGGCCAGGCCGGTCGGCATGATGAAGCTCTTCGACCGGCAGAAATGGAACTCGTCGCCGGGCGGACATTCGCGCGTCGGGCGTGGGTGCCCCTCCAGATCGGCCTCGATGGTCGAGACGATCGCCTCCCTCAATTGCCGGATCGAGATGAAGGCGAGCAGATCGATGGCGGCCAGTTTCTCGCCGAGCCGCTCCTCCTGCAACGCTTCCGAGACCCACATGGCGAAGTCGTTCGTAAACATGGGCGTCTCGAAATGGTGGGAGAGGTACGTGTGGTGCGTGTGATAGAAGATGGACGAACCCGGCACTTCACGAAGCATGTGGAGCAACTGCTCCAGATTCGTCGCCTTCAGGCCGGTGAGCGCCACCAGGCGGCGCTCGGTATAGAAGTTGAAGGGTTCGGTATGGTTCATGACGCCGGACCTCCGGATTCGATGGCGCCTTCTCGTTCCTGCCGGATGTGGAGCGTGCGAATGGGGAAGGGGATTTCGATTCCCTCCTTCCGGAAACGCCGGAAGATACGTTTGCGCAGCTCGTGTTGAGCCAGGTACTGATCCACGAACTCCGACACCTGGCAGATCAGAGTGAAGTCCAAGGAGGAGTCGCCGAAGCCGGGGATGAACCGGACGAATGGCGCCGGCTCCGCCAGCAGGCCGGGAATCTCGCCGGCTCCGCGGATCGCCTCTTCGATCAGGATCTTCTCGATGATCTCGGGATCGCTGTCGTAGCTCACCCCAATGGGAATCAGCAGTGACATTCTCCTTTCGGGGAGATTGTAGTTCGTGACGATGGCCTGAGCCAGTTTGGCGTTGGGCACCACGATCAGGTTGTTGGCCAGGGCTCGGAGCGTTGTGCTGCGCCAACTGATGTCGGTCACATAGCCTTCCTCTCCGGTGCTCAGTTTGATGTAGTCTCCGGCCCGGACCTGGCCGGCCAGGCTCACGTAGAACCCGGCAAACAGGTTCGACAAGGTGTCTTGCAGCGCCAGTGCCACGGCCAAGCCGCCGACGCCTAAGGCCGTCAAGATGGGCGTGATGGAGATCCCGAGTGTATTCAGCAGGATCAGAAGTCCGGCTATGATGACCACCAGGCTGGTGAGATTCTGCGTGATCGTCGTCATCGGCAGCGTGCTGCTGATGTTATTCCCGTAATGCCGGATCAGCGCGCTCGCCAGCCGCGCGGCGACCAGGGTCAGCGACACGATCCACAGAATCAAGAGGATCCTGCCCACGATGCTTGTTACGTGGGCGGGCAGCTCGGATGACTGCGTGGCCAAGTACAAGGCCAAAATGAGCACCCACAGCAGGAACGGGCCGTAGAGTGCCTGAATGATCAGGTCGTCCAACTGCGTCCGTGTCCGCTGAGCCCAGGCCCGAATGGTGCGGAACAGCACGCGCCGGACGAACCATCCCGCAACCAGGACACAAACCAGAACTCCAGCCGGGAAAGCCAGCGTCTTCCAGTTGCGGGCGATGAAATCGGCAACGTGCTTCATCGCGCACGCCTAGTAGCGGAACACCGCGGCCAGGGGACCGCCCCCAGGAACCTCCGTGGGAGCGACCGCGTAGACGGTGCCCCCGTTGGCGAAGGTCTGAATCGCCGCCAGATTCAGCAGGTCCTGGGCCCCCGGCGACGGGTCGTCGCAGATCGAAACCTCGTTCGTGCGTGTGTTGAAATTCCCCCACAGTTGCACTCCGACAGCCACGAACAGCGACTGGACCCTGCCATGATGGGCGGCGGCAAGAACGTCCTCCGGCCGGTTGGAGGCGCGTTGCGTGTGCCATGCCTCCAGGTACTGGTCCGCGGCCTTCTGCCTTTCCTTGAGGAAATGATCGGAGACCAACGGTAGAGCCCGCTCGTGTAACTCCCGCGGTGTCAGATTGTCCGGGTTGCCCGAGATCCAGCCCGCCAGCAGTTCGTGAGAGCTGTTCGCCCGCCGGTAGATCGGGCAAAGGTAATCCACCGCCGCAAGGATGAGCGGCGCGCGCGCTTCGGCCAGCAGATCCCGAATTCCCTGATCGATGCGGCAAAAGTAAGCCAGCAAAAGCTCTTTCTTGCCCTCCTCGCCACCTCCGTGCCCGTGGAAGATCGCGACGCCCCGGCCGTTGTGAAAGGCCGATGCCGAGTGGGCCTGTAGTTGCCTCTCCGGGACTCGGTTGCGAAGCGCCTCGGCCAAGCTGGCCGGCATCCCCTCAGGTTGGAGTTCGACCATGCTGTCGCGGGTGGCGCGCAAGAGGCACGCCCGATTCTGGCTCAGCGCCAGCACGTAGAAGCGGCCATCGCCGGTGATATGCGGAAGCAGCGGTTTCAGATGGAACCGCTCGGCCACCACGGCCAGTTCCGGCAGCAGCAGGTCGACACGGTACCGGAAGAAGAGCTCCGGCGAACGAAAGATCGCCAGACCATCCTCCTGATGTTGCCAGAAGTCGTAGTCCTCGATTAGCGCGTGCACAGGCCTCACGATCGCCTCGATCTCACCGCCGTCCAGGGCTTGGCCTGCGAGCGCTTCCTCAACTTGCCGGAGCAGGTTCTTGAGGCGAATCGGGTCTTGTCGTGTCTCCGCGCCGGCGCGGTGGGTCGGCAAGTAGATCGAGATGCAACTCTTGCCGGCCACGTCCGCGAGAAGTCCTAGTTCACTCCTGGCTACCAGCTCCATTTCAGCCGCCTTTCCCGGGCCACGATTGTCTGATATCGTGCCCCTGGTTCCAGCCTAGAGGCTGCGCGCCCAACGACCTATACAGGGAACGGACGAGTCTGATATCGAAAAGGAAGTACGCGGCACGCGCCCCGTCGAGGTCCGGGTATCCTGGTAATGAGATCGCAGTGCTGCGGAAGACTCTCTCTCAGGCATGGCGGGCTTTGGATTCGGCTTCATGGATCGCCGCCAGCCGGCTCCGGCTCTACTTGGGCGTGGCGACTGCTCTGTTGGCCTTGTTCGTTCTGACGGGCTTCTACGCCCGCGCCTACCGCGTGGACCGACAGATGAGAGCGGCCCGATACTTTCGGACGGGCCAAGAATTGCTGCGCGCGGGCCGCACGCTTGCCGCTGTCGAACAGTACCGCGCGGCTCTGGGTTTCGCGGGGACAGAAGGACTACGCTCTGGCGCTCGCCATCGCGCTGATCAACCTGGGCAGATGGGAAGAGGCCGAAACGCACCTGACGGAGGTGCTCCAGAGCGATCCGACCAATGGCGTCGCCAACCTGATGATGGCTCGAGTGTCCGCCAACCGGGACCGGTCGGCAGAGGCCATTACGTGCTACCACCGGGCGATCTACGGCCTGTGAGACCGACCCCGCCGGCAACAGGGTAAAGGCCCGAGCTCCGGAGAACCCTGAGACCCGAACCCGCATCGCTCGGTTGTTTCTGTGGGCGGGATCCCCCTCCCATGCCGCGGACCTGTTTCGCGAGCTGGTGAAAGCTCATCGGCACTACGCCGAGGGCTATGCGGGCCTCGCTGAGGCCGAGTTTGAGATGGGGGACTATGCATCCGCCGCAAGCGCGGCGAGCAGCGCCTTGCGACTCGATCCCGAGGATGCGGCGACCCGCAAACGGCTGGAGACCGCCCAGGCGATCCTGGCCATCGACCCGACCCTTCGCCGCCTCGGCACGGCGGAGCGCTTCCGCAGAAGCCAGCGGCTGTTGCAGGCGGCGCCAGCATCGGTGAAACCCAGCGATTTCTGATTCTCTCCATCCTGATCGGCCTGTTCGCCGGGTTGCTGGTAGTCTGCTTCCACATCACCATCGACTTCATCAACTGGCGCCTTCTCGGCGCCCCGGCTGGAAAAGGCCCGGTGTGGACCATGTTGTCGCCCACATTCGGCGCCCTGGTTGCCGCGGTGTTGGTGCTGACGGTGTTCCGGGAGGCCCAGGGCATTGGGATCCATCGTGCTTTCCGCTGTCGCGGCGGTCGTCGTCAGCCGGTGGTTCTTAGGGAACGAACCGCTGTTTCGCGTGCCGGCCTTTGAATTGACGCATCCCTCGGAGCTCCTGGTCTGCGCTGCCATCGGTCTTGTGGGCGGTCTGCTGGCAGTCGCCTTTGTGAAGAGCATCGTCCTGCTGCGCGGGCGGCTGCACCAGATGCCCAACTGGACGCAGTACGTGCAACCGCTGGCCGCGGGCTTTCTGATCGGCGTTGCGGGGCTCTGGCTGCCGCAGGTGATGGGAGCGGGTTACGACTCGGTCGACAGTGCCCTGCGCGGTCAGTTCTCATGGAGGCTCTCGCTCCTGCTCGGGGTGGCGAAACTGCTGGCCACGTTGATCTGCTTCGGCGCCGGCATCCCCGGGGGCATGTTCGCTCCGGCATTGTTCACCGGCGCGATGATCGGAGGCGGACTGGGCGGCTTGGCGCAGCACTACTGGCCTTTTCCGACAAGTTCGGCCGGCGCCTACGTGCTGGGGGGGATGGGGACCTTCTTCGCCGGCGTTTTCCGGGCGCCGATGACATCGATGTTCATGGTGTTCGAAGTGAGCGCCAGCTACGTCATCATTCTTCCCGTGATGATCGCCAACACCGTCTCCTATCTGGTTTCCCGGCGGCTACAGAGCATCCCGTTCTTCGACGTGGTGGCGCGCCAGGAAGGAATGGACCTGCCTTCCCACGAACAGCAGCGGGAACAGCAGCTTCTGCGAGTGGAAGACGCCATGGAACCGGTTCCGGCCCTGGTCGGGGACAGCCTTGTCTGGGGAACCTCGGACGAGCTGCCTCGCGTCTATCCCGACCTCTCATTGGACGCCGTGCTGCACCTGTTCGGTTCGCGAACGTCTCTGCCCGTCGTGAGCAGGGCTGACTCCCGCCAGATCCTGGGCGTCGTGACCCTCGACAGCATCCACAGAGCTTACGGAATCTTGCGCCAGGATCGGAAGCCCAAAGATGTAGCTTGACCGGAAACCTGCCGGTCATCAAAATGCTGTTTTGCGAATAGAATCAGGCGCCGAGCAGGCTGCCTGGAGACTGCGTCCAGCTGCACTAAGATCGGAGTGATGGTCCCGCTAGCTGTCGCCCCGGTCGCCTACTTCCGCGGCTTCTTGGTGCCGCGTCACAAGCTGGCTTTGGAGGCCGCCGCCCTTCGCCAGCAACTGGCCGTGTTCAAACGGAAACAGCCGCGTCCCCAACTGCACCGTCTGGATCGGCTGTTTTGGCGGTTGCGGTCGCGGTTTCGTCGACCAGGACGACCGAAGGTCAGTGTGGAGATCCGCCGACTCGTCAGAAGAATTCATGGGTAAGCTCTGGCTCGGGCAGCTTGGCAAGTGAGTGATAGAGCGCGAGTTCAAGGATGCGGAAGGTCCGGAAGCCATACGATTTTCTCAGTGATGTCCCTCGAGGAGGTGCGTCTGTTCTTTTCGGCGCTGGATCTGCGGGAGCGTGTCATCGGCGGTCTGGCGATCGTCGCGGGCCTGCGACCGGGCGAGATCTTCGCGCTGACTCGGGGCCGTGTCGAGAGGCAGTACGCCGACATCCAGCAGCGGGTGTATCGTGGCGAGATCGGCACGCCCAAGACCGTGAAATCGAGGCGTTGGGCGGCCTTCGAAAACGGCTTGGGGGCGTGGATCCGCAGGTGCGGGCCGACCAGTTGGGCCACACGGTGGATGTGAACCAGTATCAGTACACCCAGTCCTCGCTCGAGCGGCGCCAGCAGGCGGTGGAGGCGCTCGAGGAAGCCCTTGGAGTGATGTAGAGGAGCAAAAGGGAGCAAGTCGTTGCCAGCCAGCGGCTCTAAGTGGTTGAAGAATTGGAGCGGGAGACGGGACTCGAACCCGCGACGTCCAGCTTGGGAAGCTGGCATTCTACCACTGAATTACTCCCGCAACCCTGACTTTTCAGCTATTTAGATGATTCCAGAGGGCTTCTTCGCTTCCGCGGCGGATCTGCAAAGTCTCTGGATTCTCCCAATTCTACCCCGTTTGCTCCAAAAGTGGACACCAAAACGGACACCAAGCCCAGCCTGAGAAGCTGACTTCGGGGTGCCCTCGTTTGGTGTCCAGTCTTGGTGTCCAAAATCCGTTTCAAGCACACTATAGCACATGAGCGCTGCTGCCCGGCTCTCTGTCGCTCTCCTCAATCTAGCTCCCCCTTGGCTGGGCCGCACTATATCCCCGGTGGTCCGCAACCGGCGGCCTGCTGATTACGAATCGTGATCTCAAGAAAAATGAATGACTTAGCTGGATTTCTACCCGGTGCGACCGGTTTCGATATCCCACGCCTCCTGTTCTGATTAGACGCCCATCGGACGAGAGTCCTGCCACACGGTCAAAACCTGTCCATGCACAGGGTGGGCATAGTATTGGGCATAGTCGGGTGGCTGGCGCTTGACCGTCCTCCCGAACCGGACGACTACCTGTGCCTATCGCAAATCGCAAGCTGTTTGAGATCATGGGAGTTGCGCATCATCAATTACCTCATCCAGCAGGCATTCCTGGCGGTGCTGGCGTCGAGCGCGACCGTCTCCTCGTTGCTCAAGACCCGAGCTGCCCTGCAGTTGGAGAACGTGGCTCTCCGCCATCAGATTGGCGTCTTGCGGCGCGGTAGCAAACGGCCGAAGTTGACGGCAGTGGACCGCGTATTCTGGGTCTGGCTTTCCCGAATCTGGAGCGACTGGCGCTCGGCGCTGGCCATCGTCAAGCCAGAAACGGTCATTGCCTGGCATGGTAAGGGATTTCGGCTCTTCTGGACCTGGAAGGTCCGCTGCGGCCAGGCGGGCAGGCCGGCTGTTTCTCGCGAGGTCCGTGACTTGATCCGCAGGATGAGCCGCGAGAACCCGCTGTGGGGTGCACCGCGCATCCACGGCGAATTGCTGAAGCTGGGCATCGATGTCGGCGAGACCAGCGTAGGCAAATTCCTGGTCCGTCATCAGAGGCCGCCGTCACAAACTTGGCGCACGTTCCTCGACAATCACCTCAAGAGCCTGGTTTCGGTCGATTTCTTTGCCGTGCCGACCATTCGGTTCCAAGTGTTGTACGTATTCCTGATGTTCGGTCGCGGTAGGGACGGCCCTTGCGGACCGCCCCCCGCACGGATCCGTACGAGCGGAGTTACCGCATACGGCTCCTGCCTAACCCAACTTCCGCAGTTTGAATCGTAAGTAGCTGTGTTTGCAGTACCGGTGGGGGCGAGTCTTCACTACACGGCCACAAATTCCAGCGTGGCGGGCAGATGCAGCCCGAGCCGCTGCAGGAGG
>JBEKWU010000117.1:0-15500 GCA_049512775.1 Bryobacteraceae bacterium | reverse complement strand
GGCTTGTCGTAAGGGGTCTTCCATTGGATCTGGTCCGCCCGCTCCGGCAGCCCGAAGTACCAGCCCACGTATTCGTTGCACCCCAGCACGTCCAGAACCTGGCCCAGCGGGTCGTCGAGCATATACGTGTCGGCGTGGGCGTCCCGCACTTGCAGCGCCGCCGTCACCAGGCGTGTCGGGTCCTCGCGCCGCGCCCGTTCCACCAGCCGGCTCAGAAACAGCAGGCGGGGCTCGCTGATCGGCGTCTCATTGGCCACCGACCACAGGATCACCGAGGCCCGGTTCTTGTCTCGCGTGATCATCTCCACCAACTGCTTCTCGGCGTTGGCGTACGTGTCCGGATTTTCCCACCGAATGGTCCAATAGACCGGAATCTCGGCCCAAACCAGCAGCCCCATGCGGTCCGCCAGGCGCGTCATGCGCTCGTCGTGCGGGTAGTGGGCCAGCCTCACGAAATTCGCGTTCAGCTCTTTCGCCCAGCCCAGCAGCGTCCGGGCGTCGTCTTCCGACCAGGCCCGTCCTGTGCGGTACGGCGCCTCGGCGTGCATGGTGATGCCGCGCAGGAAGATCGGCTTGCCGTTCAGCAGAATCTCCCGGCCCGAGGTCTCGATGCTCCGGAAGCCGATGCTGTCCCGCACCCGGTCGCTTTCGGATTCCACCGCCACCTCGTACAGCTTGGGCGACTCGGGACTCCACAGCGACAGCTTCGCCTCCAGGCCCATCCGGGCGTAGCCCTTCTCGTCCGTCTGGACGCTGACGGAGGCCCCCGCCTCGGGGATCTCCACCCTGACCTTCTGGGGCAGCCGCGGGCCGTTGAGCCGCACCCATCCGCCCACCCGGCTGCGCGATCCCTTCTCGAGCTGGATGGAGTAATCTTCGATGAAGGTCTCCGGAACTTCCACCAGTTGGACGTCGCGGGTGAGGCCGCCGTAGTTCCACCAGTCCGTGTTGACCGTGGGTACGCCCTCCATCCGGCGCGCGTTGTTCACCATCACAATCAGGTAGTTGCCCTTCTCGCGCACCAGCTTGGTGATCTCGAAGTTGAAGGGAGTGAACCCCCCGATGTGTTCCCCGGCCTTCTTGCCGTTCACCACCGCAACGGCGTGGTAGTTGGCCGCCCCGAAGTGCACGAACAGCCGCCGCCCCGGTTCCAGCCTGTAATCGAAGTCGCGCCTGTACCACACCGTGCCTTCGTAGTACAGCAGTTCCGGCCGCTGCGTATTCCAGTCGCCCGGCGCCTGAAGCAGGGGGGACTTGTCGAAATCGTACTCCACCAGTTGGCTCTTGGACTGCGGCTTCTTGTTCGCCCCAAAGCCGCGTTCGATGTTCGGCTGCCAGCGGTAGTCGTAGTATCCCACCTCAAAGGGATCCACGATCGTCTGCCACGAACCGTTCAGACTGACCGTCTTCCGCCCGGGAATGTTCTGAATCAGCCCGGCGGGCTGTGCCCATGCGCCGCCGGCGAACGCCAACAGCGCCACAACACCGACCTTTGTCATTGACTCGCTCTCCACACAGACCTCGCTCCACCCATGATAGCCGCAATTGCTGGCCCTTCTGGACTTCCCGATGAACCGTGCCTTCCGGGCGCGCCGGGACTGGTAGGCGCGGCTGGACTCGAACCAGCGACCCTCAGCTTAGAAGGCTGATGCTCTATCCACCTGAGCTACGCGCCCGCGCACTATCCTCCCCATTTTACGCGACTCGGAGGCGCTTCACCCAGACCGGCGCGCTCAGTGAGGCAAAACCGTGGTGGCGCAAGAGAGGCTGTTGTTGGTCGCCGTCCAAATCGTCTCGATGCTTGCCCGCCCGGAGTAAAACAGTGCGGCGGAGGTCAGAACGACAAACGCCAGCAGCAGCGTGTACTCAGTGATGTCCTGGCCACGCTCATCTCGAAACCAGCTTCTCAAGGTCTCCATTCGCCTCCCTGGACGGATCGATCCATCATAGTGTTTTCTTCGCGAGTTTTCAAGAATTTGCCTGCACGGCCGTGATTTGTCGTACAATGCGACTCCATGAGATTCTCTTGCCTGCTTTGGCTGGCCGGTCTGGCCCTTTTCGGCCAGACGCCCTCTGGCGTCCGCATGGAGCAGGACCTGGTCTACGCCCGGGCCGGCCAAAAGGACCTCCTGCTTGATCTGTACCTGCCGGTTAGCCACTCGGCCGCCCGCCTTCCGGTGATTGTCTGGGTTCATGGAGGCGCCTGGCGCGGCGGCAGCAAGGAGCGCTGCCCCGCTGCCCGGGAGGCCCGCCGGGGCTATGCCGTGGCCAGCGTCAACTACCGTCTGAGCCAGGAAGCGGTCTTTCCCGCGCAGATCCACGACCTCAAGGCCGCCATTCGCTGGCTGCGGGCCAACGCCGGCAGCTACGGCCTCGACCCAGGCCGCTTTGGCGCCTGGGGCGAGTCGGCTGGCGGCCACCTGGTGGCCCTGCTGGGCACCTCGGGGGGTGTCGGCGAATTGGAGGGCAACCTCGGCAATGCGGGTTATTCCAGCCGCGTCCAGGCGGTGGTGGATTTCTTCGGACCCACCGACTTCCTTCAGATGCCGAAGTTCCCCGGCAGCATCCTGCATGAGGCCCCCGACTCCCCCGAATCCCAGCTCATCGGTGGACCCATCCTCCAGAACAAGGACAAGGCCGCCCGGGCCAATCCCATCACCTACATCGGCAAAGACAGCCCGCCCTTCCTGATTATGCACGGAGACCAGGATCGGATGGTGCCTGCGAACCAGAGCGAGCTGCTCGCCGAGGCGCTGAAGAAGGCTGGCATCGAGGTCCAACTCGGCATCGTGAAAGGCGCCGGCCACGGCTTCGGCGGCCACGACATCAGGCTGGCCGTCGAGGCGTTTTTCGACCGCCACCTCAAACCCCGGAAGCCCTGAAAGCCCCTACCAGACGCGGCAGACCGGCTGGCGCACCATGGGCTGGCCGGCGCGGCACCCATACGCCTTCTGGAACTCCGGCATGTTTTGGAGGACCCCGTTGACGCGGTAGCGGCCTGGGGAATGCGGATCGGTCTGCGCTTGCAGGCGGCGCGCCTCCCCAGTCGAGTTCTCGCACCAGACCTGCCCCCAGCCCAGGAACAGCCGCTGCTGCGGAGTGAAGCCGTCGATCTTGGGCGCCGGTCTGCCGGCCAGCGTGCTCATCAGCGCCATCAGGGCGATGCGCAGCCCCCCGTTGTCCGCCGTGTTCTCGCCCAGGGTCAGCTTGCCGTTCAGCTTCAGGTCATCCACCGCGGTGAAGCTCGAGTACTCGTTGACGAAACAGGCGGAGCGTTGCTCGAAGGCCTTGGCGTCCTCGGGCGTCCACCAGTCGCGCAGGTTGCCGTCAGCGTCGAACTGGCGGCCCTCGTCATCGAACCCGTGGGTCAATTCGTGGCCGATCACCGCGCCGATGCCGCCGAAGTTGACCGCGTCGTCGGCGTGGTTGTCATAGAACGGGGGCTGCAAAATGCCGGCCGGGAAATTGATGTTGTTCTGGGTGGGGTTGTAGTAAGCGTTCACGGTGGGCGGAGTCATCCCCCATTCCGAACGGTCCACCGGATGGCCGATCTTGCCGATCTGCCGCTGGAACTCGAACTGGGTCGCGCGCCGGTCGTTGCCCAGCGCGTCGCCGCGCTCGATCCGGACGGCCGAGTAATCCCGCCACTTGTCCGGGTACCCGATCTTGTTGGCGATGGCCCGTAGCTTCTCGGCCGCCCTCTGCCGCGTGGCCGGTGTCATCCAGGGGAGCTGGCGGATATCGTCCCCGAGCGCCTTTTCCAGCGCCTGGACCATTCGGAGCATCCGCTGCTTGCCTTCGGCGCCGAAGGTGAGGTCGACGTATTTCTGGCCCAGCGCCTCGCCCAGGTCGCCATCGGTGTACGAGACGCAGCGCTTCCAACGCGGGCGAAGCTCCTTGGCGCCGGTCAGGATCCGGCCGTAGAACTCGAAATTCGCGTTGACGAATTGCGCCGGCAGCAGGGGCGCGGAGGCATGCACGAGGTGCCACGTGAGGTAGATCTTCCAGTGGTCCAGACCGGTGCGCTGGATCACTGCCTGCATCTGCCGGAAGAATTCCGGCACCGCGACGTTGAGGCTCTGGAGCGCCGGCGCATGCACCCCGGCGAAGTACTTGGGCCAGGCGAAGGACGGCGTGAGCGCCACCAGCGCGTGCGCGCTCAGTTTGTGATAGATCTTCTCCGGGTCGCGGCGGGACACCAGGTCCAGGGAACCCTTCGCCAGCTCCGTCTCGATCTCCATCACCACCTCCGCCTTGGCCGCCGCCCGCTGCGGCGAATCGCCCAGCAGCTCGAACATCTTCCGCACGTGAGCGACGTACTGGTGGCGCAGTTCCACGGACTTCGAGTCCGGTTTCAGGTAGTAATCGCGGTCGGGGAGCCCCAGCCCGCCCTGATCGGCCTGCGCGATCTCCGTCCTGGAATCCTTGAAGTCCGCGCCCGAGGTGAAACTGAATAGGACACCCGCACCGATCCGGTGCAGCCGCGCCACCTCGTCCACCAGCGCCGCCTTGTCGGGAAGGGTGGCGATACGGGCCAGGTCGGCCCTGATCGGCTCCAGGCCCTTCCGGTTGATGGCCGCCTCGTCCATGCAGGCGGAGTAGAAATCGCCGATCCTCTGCGTGACCGCGTCGCGGCGGGGATCGTTCACCGACGCCTTCTCGAGAATCTCGCGCAGGACCAGCCGGTTCCTCTCCTCCAGTTCGTTGAACCGCCCCCACACGGGCTGATCCGGAGGGATGGGGTTGTTCTTCATCCAGGATCCGCACGCAAACTGGTAGAAATCCACGCAGGGGTCGGCGCTGCGGTCGAGGGCCGCAATATCGAACCCCATGGGACGCTGGGCTTGCCCCATCAGGGCGGAAACCGGCAGCAGCAGCAGAACGGGAGCAGTCCAAGCGCGCATCCTTTCATCCTACGCGAATCGAGGGAGCAGGCGGGCTTGCGTGGCGGCGTCCTGGACTGAGCGCGGGCGGCGGAGCCCTCAGCCCAGGCTGCGCGCGATCGCTTCCGCGATCTTCTGGCCGTGGAAGCGGCCGTTTTCGATGAAGATCTCGTTGGTGTGCATCCCAGCCACGACGACCCCCGCCAGGTAAATGCCCTTGCGCCGGCTCTCTAGCGTTTCCGGGTCCGTGTACGGGCGCTGGGTTTCGGGCTCGAAGACGATGCCGTGCCGGGCCAGGAACTCGACGTCCGGGTGGTAGCCGATCATCGCGAACACGAAGTCGTTCTCGAGCTCCAGCTCGCCCCGCGGCCTTTCCACCCGGATCGAGTCCTGCCGGATCTCCAGCACCCGGGAGCGGAAATGCGCCTGGATTTCCCCGCACTGGATGCGGTTCTCGAGATCCGGCTTGATCCAGTACTTCACGTGGCTGGAGATGGCCTCACCCCGGTGAATCAAGCTCACCCGCGCGCCGCTGCGGAACAGCTCGAGGGCAGCGATGGCCGCGGAGTTGTTCCCCCCGACCACCGCCACGTCCATGTCGTAGTACGGATGCGGCTCCCGGTAGTAGTAAATGACCTTCTCCAGATCCTCGCCCGGCGCGTCGAGCCGGTTCGGAAGATCGTAGTAGCCCGTCGCCAGCACGATCTTGCGCGCCTCGTAGGACTGCCCGCGGCCACTCCGGTCGCTCGTGCGCACCAGGAACCCACCATCCTCCCCCTCGATGCGCTCCACCCGCTCGTACTGGTGCACGTTCAGCCGGTAATGCTCCGCCACGCGGCGGTAGTATTTCAGCGCCTCGGTGCGGTTCGGCTTCTCGCGGATCGAAGTCATCGGGATGCCGCCGATCTCCAGCAGTTCCGGTGTCGTGAAGAACACCATGTGCGTGGGGTAGTGGTAGATCGAGTTCAGCAGGCAGCCCTTGTCGAAGATGACCGCGGAGAGGCCGCGCCGCTGGAGTTCGATGGCGCACGCCAGGCCCGTCGGTCCCGCGCCCACAACCACTGCATCGAAGTTCACAGCAGTTTCTCCACCTCTTCGTAAACTCTGTCCAGAGCGGCAGCGAGCGCGGCGGGGTCCTGGATGCGGCCCTCCGCCAGGTCCGGCCTGCCACCGCCCCGGACGCCTATCGCCTGAAGCAGCTTGCCCGCATGGACTTTGCCGGTGAGCTCCTTGCGCACCGCTGAAACCACCTCCCCGGTGTTCGTGCCCAGAACCACCACGTCCACGCCCTTGCTCCGGGCGGAATCGGCCAGCCATCGCAGTTGCGCCCGGTCCATGTCGCGCACCACCGCTCGGAGCACGCGCGAACCCTTGATGGTGCGCACCTCCCGCTCCAGCGCGCCCGCCTCGGCCTGCGCCACCTTGCTCTTGAGCTGCTCGATCTGCCGCTCCAGCGCGCGGCGCTGTTCCAGCATCTTCTCGACCTGCTCGACCACCTCCGGCTCGGGCGCGCGCACCAGAGACGCGACCTGGCGCACCGCGCCCATGGCCTCGCGCAGCCGCTCCAGCGCGCCTTCGCCCGTCACCGCCTCGATGCGGCGCACCCCGGCGGAGATGCTGCCTTCATAGGTGATCTTGGCCAGGCCGATCTCCCCGGTGCGACCCACGTGCGTCCCGCCGCACAGTTCGCGGCTGAACCCCGGAACCGAGACCACGCGCACACGCTCGCCGTACTTCTCGCCGAACAGAGCCATCGCACCGGTCTCCAGCGCCTGGTCGAGCTCCATCAGGTTCGTCACCACCGGACTGTCGCCCAGAACCTGCGCATTCATGAGCCGCTCGACCTCCGCCAGCTCGGCCTCGTCCAGGGCGGCGTAATGCGTGAAATCGAAGCGCAGCCGCGCGGGGTCCACCACGCTGCCCGCCTGCTTGACGTGGAGGCCGAGCACCGTGCGCAGGGCCGCGTGGAGCAGGTGCGTCGCGGTGTGATTGCGCATGGTCGAGCGCCGCAGTCCCTGGTCCACCCGAGCCCGCGCCTCGTCGCCCAGGCGCAACGGCGCCAGCGCCAGGATGCGGTGCGCCGCCAGGCCGGGCACGGGCGCGTAGGTATCCTCGACCTCCGCCAGCTTGTCGCCGGTCTCCACGCTGTACAGCGCGCCCTTGTCGCCCACCTGGCCGCCGGCTTCCGCGTAGAACGGCGTCTCGTCCAGCACCAGTTCGGCGCGCTGGCCCGCCTGGACGCTCTCGACCGCCTTCTGGCCGGCCACCAGGCCCGCCACACGCGCGACCGCTTCCAGCTTCTCGTACCCCAGGAATCTCGTGCGCGCCCCCGCGAGCAGTTCCTGGTACACGGGAGCGATCGCCGCCCTCTCGCCGCCCTTCCAACTGGCCCGCGCCCGCTCCCGCTGCTTGTCCATTTCGGCGCGGAACCCGTCGCGGTCGACGGCCAGCCCGTACTCCCGCGCCATCTCCTCCTGCTCTTCCAGCGGCAGTCCGTAAGAGTCGTAGAGCTTGAACGCCACCGCCCCGGGCAGAACCCCCTGGGCGGCCCCCTTGGCCTCGTCGTGGAACATCCGCTCGGCCACCTCGAACGTGGTGGCGTAGCGGTGCTCTTCGTCCTTCACGATGCGCGCCACCCGCTCCAGGCTCTCCATCAGCTCGGGATACGCCGGTCGCATCAGCTCGGCCACGAAGCCCGTCAACTGGTACAGGAACGGATCCTGCACGCCCAGCCGCCGCGCGTGCCGCATGGCCCGCCGCATGATCTTCCGCAGCACGTAGCCGCGGCCGTCGTTCGAAGGCACGACGCCGTCGTGGATCAGGAATTCGGCGGCCCGGCTGTGATCGGCCACGATGCGCAGCGCCGAGTCCAGTGTGGCGTCGTCGCCGCGGGCCGCCGGGAACATGCCCGCGGCCCGCTCGATGATGGGGTGCAGCAGGTCGGTGTCGTAGTTGGACAGCTTGCCCTGTATCACCGCCGCGACCCGCTCCAGGCCCATCCCGGTGTCGATCGAGGGGCGCGGCAGCGGCGTAAACACCCCGTTGGTGTCGCGATCGAACTGCATGAACACCAGGTTCCAGATCTCGACGAACCGCCCCGATTCGCTGGGAAACTCGTCGTTTTCCACCGGGATTTCCGCCGTTCCGGGCCCCAGGTCGTAGTGCAGCTCCGAGCAGGGGCCGCATGGTCCGGTCTCGCCCATCTGCCAGAAGTTGTCCTTCTCGTCCTGCCGGAAAATGCGCTCCCTGGGCACACCCGCGACCTTCTGCCACAACTCCTCGGCCTCGTCGTCCTCGCGAAATACGGTGATGTAGAGCCGCTCTTTTGGTATCCCGAAATCGCGGGTAATCAGGTCCCAGGCGAACTCAATGGCCTCGGCCTTGAAATAATCCCCGAAGGAGAAGTTGCCCAGCATCTCGAAGAACGTGTGATGGCGGCGCGTGTACCCCACGTTCTCCAGATCGTTGTGCTTGCCCCCGGCGCGCACGCACTTCTGGGACGTGCAGGCGCGCTTGTAGTCGCGCGTCTCCCTCCCCAGGAAGACGTCCTTGAACTGGTTCATCCCTGCGTTGGTGAACAGGATCGTCGGGTCCTTGGCGGGCAAGAGCGAGGAGCTGCGCACAATGCGGTGGCCGCGCGCGGCGAAGAAATCGAGAAACTGCTGGCGGATCTGGTGGCCGGTCACAAGCTTATTGTGACATGGGCGGCGCGGGTTTCGCGCTGGATCTCCGCCAGCATCCTTCGCGCCCCGGCGTAGCGGCGGGCGAAGACCGGCGACCGTCCCATCAAGCACGCCCGGTACGAGGGGTTGCCGGACGCCGCGCAGGGCAGGGAACTGGTCGACAAGACTCGCTCCCGGAGCGCTCGGAGCGAGGCAGTCGGGTGTACACTGTTGGGGAACCGGGAAAGCCGAAAAGCAAATCCCAGCACACATCCAAAGGACAGACAAGAGGGACAGGACTGGAGAAGGCCAGACATGAGTGAGAAGAAGGAGACCGGACTGTCGGGCGGCGCGATCCTGCTCATTGGCGCTTTGATCTTCATCGGCGCGATCGCCATTCTGATTTGGCTGTTTGGAATCGTGATAACCCTGATCGTGTTTGGGATCGGTCTGGGTGCACTTGTTCTGTGGGTTGTAATCGGCACCAAGAAGGTCGAGACGGAGCGGCAAGACCGTTGGGACAAGTACGATCGGATTGCGTGCCCCAAATGCGGCCGAACGCTTGGTTCGCGAATGGAGATGCGAAGGCAGGTCGGCTCATTCAAGCCCACGGCGAGTATCGGCGGCTCCGCTCGTTGTCCCCACTGTGGGTCGGAGTTCTATCTTTCTTTGTAGCAACCGCCTGTGGTGAAAGTCCGTGGCAGGCGGTTCCGCCTGCGTCCGCGCCTTAAACGGGACCTTCACCACGGGCTCCTAAGCCTGGATCTCGGTGAGGATGCGGCGGGCCTCGGCGGCGGGATCGGCGGCGCGGGTGATCTGGCGGCCGATCACCAGGTAGTCGGCGCCCTGGGCCAGCGCTTCGGCGGGTGTTGCCACGCGCTTCTGATCGCCCTTCCCCGCGCCGGCGGAGCGCACGCCGGGCGTCACCAGCACCGCGTCTGGCCCGGCGATGGTCCGCACCGCCCCCACTTCGAGCGGCGAGCACACGATGCCGTCCATGCCGGCCTCCATGGCCTTGCGCACGCGCAGAGTGACCAGATCCGAGATCGGACAGGGATATCCCAGGTCGGCCAGGTCGTCCCGATCGAAACTGGTGAGGACGGTGACGGCGAGCAACTGCAACTTCGAGGCGCCCCGCCCCTGGACCGCCGCCTGCATCACCGCCTTGCTCCCATGGACGGTGGTGAAGCGCACGCCGCTCGCGGCCAGTTGCGCCACCGCCCGTTTCACCGTCTCGCCGATGTCGTAGAGCTTCAGGTCCAGGAAAACGTCCTTGCCCCGCGCCATGAGTTCCCTCACGAACTCCATGCCGGCGGCGGCGTACAGCTCCAGGCCAACTTTGTATAAGGGGATCGTGTCGTCCAGGGCGTCGACCAGTTCCCGCGCGCGCGCCGCCGACTCGAAGTCCAGCGCCACGATGAGCGGGTTCATACGATTCGAATCGCCTTTTCCCGCCGCTCGAGGACGCGGCCGACGAGGTAAGCCCCCTCGATGTTCCGCGCCATCGCCGCGGCCTCGGGCTCCGCGGCCGCGATCAGCAGGCCGCCGGAGGTCTGCGGATCGTAGAGCAGGTTCTCGATCTCGGGCGGCAGTTCGCGCGCCACCTCGACCGCGCAGGAGGCGAATTCCCGGTTGTTCTTCAAGCCGCCGGGGATGGCGCCCTGGCGCGCGTAGCGGGCCGCGCCGGGAAGGAACCGCACGCTCGACGCCTCGATTTCGATGGTCACACCGCTGGCTAGCGCCATTTCCCGGGCGTGGCCGATCAGGCCGAAGCCGCTGACGTCGGTGCAGGCGTGCGCGCCGAAGCCGATCATCGTCTGCCAGGCCCGGACGTTCAGCTCCAGCATCGATGCGATGGAGGCCCTGACGTGCGTGCGTGCCGCGATCCCGCGCTTGAGCGCGGTCGCCACCACGCCGGTGCCGATGCGCTTGGTGAGCGCCAGCAGGTCGCCCGGGCGCGCGGCCGCATTCGTCAGCACGCGGTCTGGGTGGACCACGCCCGTCACCGCGTAGCCGAACTTGATTTCTTCGTCCGCGATGCTATGCCCGCCGATCACGATGCAGCCTGCCTCGAGCATCTTCTCGAAGCCGCCCCGCAGGATCTCCGCCAGATCCTCCAGGTCCCCTTTTCCCGGATAGGCCACCAGCGCCAGCGCCGAGAGCGGCCGCCCGCCCATGGCGTACACGTCGCTCAAGGCGTTGGCCGCCGCAATCGCGCCGAAGGTGAAAGGATCGTCCACGATCGGGGTGAAGAAGTCCACGGTCTGAACCAGGGCACACTGCGACGTCAGCTTGTAGACGCCCCCATCGTCGGACGTCTCAAACCCTACCAGCACGTTCCGATCCGGCACGCGCGGCAGGCGCGCCAGCACCTGGTCCAAAACCTTTGGACTCAGCTTGGACGCTCAACCCGCGGCCTTCACGTGCGCCGTCAGCTTCTTCGGCATCCGGGCCATCCCTCCATCCTATCGCGGCCCGCCCCTCACAACACGTCCGCGAAGCCGCGCTTCAAGTGCCGGAAAAACAGGCCGCCGGCCACGAACGAGACGAGGGCGTAGGCGGCGATGGCGGCCAGTTCCCTGAAACTGGGCGGGCGGCTGGAGAGCAGCCGTTCGCGGTAGGCGTGAACCAGGTAGGCCAGTGGATTCACCCGCAGCACAAAACGGTACTGCTGGGGAATCAATTCCTCGACGATGAAGATGGGCGTAAACCAGAACCAGAAGGTCAGTACGACCGTAAGCACCTGCGCGGTGTCCCGAAGGTAGACGTGGAGGCTGGAGACGATCCAGCCGAGGCCGACCGCGAGCAGTCCGATCAGAAACATGTAGACCGGCAGGTACAGCACCATCGGGCTGAAGTGCCTGTCCCAGATGCCGATCGCGCCCATGGCCAGCGCCAGGGCGATCAGATGGTTCATCAGGGAGGAGAGAAAGATGGAGACCGGCACGATCTCGGCGGGAAAGATGGTCTTGGTGATCAGGCTCTGGTGATCGAGCAGGCTGGTGGCGGAGCGCTGGACGGTCTCCTGAAACAGGAGCCAGGGCAGGAAGCCGGCGAAGAGGTACAGGGCATAGTTCTGCGTGGGGGCGTCGTGCGGCAGGGAGATGCGCATGCAGATGCGGAACACAAACACCCAGCTCACCAGCAGCACCAGCGGCTGGATCACGCCCCAGAGCCAGCCGGCCGCGGAGCCCACGAAGCGCTGGCTGAAATCGCGCCGCACAAGCTGAAACAGCAAGTTCCGGCGCTCCACGAGGTTGCGCAGAAAGTGCGAGCCTGGAAAGCGAGTCATCAATGGCATTGTAGCGTGGCCATTCATTAAGTTTTGCCACTTGCGGCTCGCATGGCGGTAGAATGGTTGCGCTTTGGGCACCAGTGCTCCCCAGCCAGCCATCCTGCCTGACGGCCTCAGAATCCTCTTGCTCGCCCGGAACCCGGCGGATGCCGAGTTGTGCCTCGCGGAATTGAGGAACGCCGGACTGGAAGCCCCCCCGGACGTGGTGTCCACGCCGGAGTGTTTTCGCAACGCGCTCGCGGGGCGATCTTACGATGTCGTCCTGGCGGATTTCGAGCTGCCCGGCTGGACCGGCATCGACGTCCTGGACTACCTTCGCGAAAACCGTCTCGACATCCCCGTGGTTCTGCTGATCGGCAAGGTGGGCGAGGAGACCGCGGTCGAATGCATTCACCGCGGCGCCTCCGACTGCGTCCTCAAGGATCGGCTTTCCCGCCTTCCCGCCGCCGTGCGCCTCGCCCTCCAACGCCGGGCCGAGCTGGCCGGCCCCCGGCGCGCCCAGGAGAAGATCCTCCACCTCAACCGCCTGTACTCCGTGCTCACCCATCTCCGCCAGGCCATCCTGCGCAGCCACAGCCGCGATTCCCTGCTGCACGAAGTCTGCCGCATTGCCGTCGAGGACGGCGGGTTCCGCATGGCCTGGGCCGGGTTCGTCAACGCAGAAACCCTGCTGGTCGAACCGGTCGCCCACTTCGGCTTCGAAGACGGCTATTTAGGCGCCGTCCGCATCTCGGTGCGGGAGGAACCGGAAGGCCGAGGACCCACCGGCAGCGCGCTGCGCCAGGGACGCCACTTCATCTGCAATGACATCCCCTGGGACGCCGAGATGGCGCCGTGGAGGGAGGAGGCGGCCCGGCGCGGCTATCGTTCCTCGGCCGCGTTTCCGCTCCAGGTTCAGGACCGGCCGGCCGGCGTCCTTAGCCTGTACGCCGCCGAACCCGGCTTCTTCGATTCCGAGTACGTCGAGTTGCTCAAGGGAGTCGCGGACGACGTCAGTTTCGCGCTCGAAAGCCTGGAGCGCGACCTGCTCCACCGCCGCGCGGAACAGGAGCGCGCCCGCCTGCTTTTCAGCGAACAGGCCGCCCTGGCGCTGGCCAAGGCCGAGGCCAAGTACCACGAGCTGATCGAGGCCACGCCGGATGCCATTCTGGAAGTCGACCGCGAGGGGCGCATCCTGCTGGCCAACGCCGCCACCGAGAGACTCTTCGGCGTCGCCCGCGAGCAGCTCCTCGGCCAGCCCGTCGAGATCCTGGTCCCGGATGGCTTTCGGGACGCCCACGCGGCCCATCGCGCCGCCTATCTGGCGGATCCCGCCAGCCGCGCCTTGGCGCACAGCCGCGAGGTTTCGGCCCGCCGCCAGGACGGCACGGAGTTCCCGGCCGAGATCAGTCTCAACCCCATCCGCTCCGAAAACCTCGACTTGGTGACCTGCATCGTCAGGGACATCACCAACCGCAGGAGGGCGGAGCAGGCCCTCCGCGAGTCCAGCCAGCAGATCTCGGACATCCTGGAAAGCATTACCGACGGCTTCTTCGCCCTCGACCGCGACTGGCGCTTCACCTACCTCAACCGCAAGGCCGGGCAACTTTTCGCCCGCCGCCAGGAGCTCATTGGCCGCAACATCTGGGAAGAGTTCCCCCAACTGGTGGGTACGGTGTTCGAGACCCAGTGCCGCGAAGCCGCCGCCGAGAGGGTCCCCGTCGAGTTCACGGCCCCCTATCCCCCAGGCGAGATCTGGGCCGAGGTTCACGTCTACCCCTCGGAAAACGGCCTCTCCGTGTATTTCCAGGACATCACCGCCCGCAAGCAGCTCGAAGAGCAGTTCCGTCAATCCCAGAAGCTGGAGGCCCTGGGACGGCTGGCCGGCGGCGTGGCGCACGACTTCAACAATCTCCTGACCATCATCGGCGGCTACGGCCAGATGGTGCTCGAAAACCTGGAAGCCCGCGACCCGCTGCGCCGGGACATGGAAGCCGTCGTCGAAGCCGCCAATCGCGCCTCCGCCCTCACCCGCCAACTGCTGGCTTTCAGCCGCCGCCAGGTAGTTCAGCCCAACGTCCTGGACCTCAACCGTCTGGTCCAAAAGGTAAGCCGAATGCTGCGCCGCCTGATCCGCGAGGACGTCGAACTGCTGTTGGCGCTGGCGCCCGAGGCGGTCCGAGTCAAAGCCGACCCGGGCCAGCTCGTGCAGGTCGTCATCAACCTGGCGGTGAACGCTCGGGATGCCATGCCCAATGGCGGCAGACTCACCATCCAGACCGCCATTACTCAACTGGAAGCCCATCCAGCCGGCGTGCCGCCCGACCTTCCCGTCGGCTCCTACGTCGTGCTTTCCGTCGCCGACACCGGGACGGGCATGGATGTCCAAGTCCGCAGTCAGCTCTTCGAGCCGTTTTTCACCACCAAAGCCAGGGGTAAAGGCACCGGCCTGGGGCTGGCCACGGTCTACGGCGTGGTCAAGCAGAGCGGCGGCGACATCCTGGTCGAGACCGAGCTGGGCAAGGGCACCACTTTCCGCATCTACCTGCCGCGCGTCGAGCGCGCCGTGAAGTCCCGCCCGAAACCAGCCGCCGCGCGTCCGCCGCGCAAAGGCAGCGAGACCATTCTGCTGGTCGAGGACGACGTCGAGGTCCGCAAACTGGTCTGCGAGATGCTTCTCTCCCAGGGCTACCGGGTCCTGGAGGCCTGCGACGGCCCGGATGCCGTGCGTGTCTGGGAGGCCAACCGCGACTCCGTCGCCCTGCTCATCAGCGACGTCATCATGCCCCAGATGAGCGGCCGGCAGTTGGCCCAGAAGCTCCTGGCCGTGCAGCCGGATCTCAAGGTGCTCTACATCACCGGCTACACCGAGGACGTCATCGCCCGCCACGGAGTCCGCGAGGCGGATGCCCAACTGATGCAGAAGCCCTTCTCGCGCAAGGCCCTGGGATACAAGGTCCGCAAGCTGCTGGACGCTGAGGAGACTCAGCCAGGGACGCCCCGCCCGCGGCTCGCCGGCCGCTCCCGCAACTGACCGCGGCGCCTTTCCCTATCTCCCCCGTAATAAAAAAGCCCTCCGGTTCCCCGGAGGGCTTTTTCTTAATTCGGGCAACGTCCTACTCTCCCACACACTTGCGCGTGCAGTACCATCGGGGCTGAAGGGCTTAACTGCCGTGTTCGGGATGGGAACGGGTGTGACCCCTTCGCTACAATCACCCAAAAGATCGTTCGAATCGAATATCGACGGGCTCTAGCGCGCTGGACACCCTGCGTCCACGATGAATTTTATGGTCAAGCCGAACGGGCTATTAGTAACGGTAAGCTCAGCATGTTGCCACACTTACACATCCGTCCTATCAAACTGGTAGTCTTCCAGTGCCCTTGTTACCTTTCGGTTGGGAGATCTTATCTTGAGGAAGGCTTCGCGCTTATATGCATTCAGCGCTTATCCTGACCGAACTTCGCTACCCAGCTATGCCGCTGGTGCGACAACTGGATCACAAGAGGTTCGTCCACCCCGGTCCTCTCGTACTAAGGGCAGAACCCCTCAAATCTCCTGCGCCCACCACAGATAGGGACCGAACTGTCTCGCGACGTTCTGAACCCAGCTCACGTACCGCTTTAATAGGCGAACAGCCTAACCCTTGGGAGCTTCTACACCCCCAGGATGCGATGAGCCGA
>JBEKWU010000116.1:0-20456 GCA_049512775.1 Bryobacteraceae bacterium | reverse complement strand
GTCGCTGACGAGCTTGCAGCAGCGGCTCGTGAAGACGGGCGGGCCGTTGGTGAAGCATGCCCGTTACTACGGGCTGATGCTGGCGGAGAGCCACCTGACGCGGCGGTTGTTCGGGAGCATGGTGCGGCGGATTGAGGCTCTGCCGGTGCCAGCTGGATAGGGTGCGGCGGCGAAGGGGAACCAAACCGGGCGAAGGAGGGAGGGGACGGAGAGGTGTCTGAGAAATCGCTTGAAATGAGGCACTTCCAGGTTCTTACGTACCCGGAGGAGCCAGAGTTGGCCCCTTCATGGGCCGCTGGAGTCGCTCGGGATCGAAAAATGAAAAGAATGAGAGCAACGGCTCCAATGGAGGCGGTTGGATGCATAATCGCTCGTGGGCCAGGAGGCCAAAACGGAAATCCTGGCTACTTTGCCAGGAAGGCGACATTTCTACTTTGCCTTGACAAATGTGCCACCAGCCGATTGATACGACTTGCGCCGTGTGCTAGGCTACGTCTGTCTACGGGCAGCCCAAGGAAGTGTGCGTGGACACTCGCGTCAACCTGATGGCGGCCGCGATCATAGCGGGTTTCATCCTGTTGGCTGCGGTATCGCTGCGCGTTGGCTGGTTACACGCCAGACGCGTGGAGCAGTTGCCGACATTGTTGCCGACCGCCTTCGGCCTGATAGGCGCGGCAGTGTTGACGGTGCTGTACCTGTTGATGGAGGACCGTCGCGGCATCGTCTTCTTCGGCGCGTTTTCCGGCCTCATCCTGCTGCCTTGGGTCGCAGGCCTCGCCCTATTCGGACCGCAGGCATGGAAAGATTCATCGCAAGAGCGCGCAGCGGCGCTGACGGAAGAGGCCGCACCCGCGGTCACCGAAATCGCCGGAGCCATGCTCGATGTCGCGGAGGCGAAGCTCGCCACCTACCCGGATGGTACTTCCATTTTGACGGTTCGGTACACCGATGCCGCAGTTGCGGCTGCACGTCTGAGGGCTGAATACGGCGGCACGCTTCCCCCTCTCGCGCAGGTCGCTGGGCATGAAGGCGTGCTGATTGAGACAGAGGGTTTCGCCTCGTTTCAGTTTCAGGACGTCGCGCAGGTGGTTCGTGTCACCGGCGCGAACCGCACCGCGCTGCAACGGCGGCTGGAAAGGTCCTCGCCGAGCGCGCGGCGAGGGACCGGACCGCCGAAATTCGTCCCAAAGCCCGGCGTAGCGGCGCTGCTCGGCGGCGTGTTGGTCTACACGCTGTTCGTCTCGTGGGCCTTTGTGCGGCTGTCGACCTGGGCCGCCAGTTTTCCGGGGCTGGCGGGCGCGGCGCCGCTGCCGGCCGAGACACTGCGCGACAGACTGCTCGGCGTCGCCCGCCTGGCTGTCCCGTTCACGGTCAGGCCAGGCGATCGGCCCGGCGAACCGAATGCGGAATGGCGCTATGCGGATGTGACCTGGCTCGACCAGATGCGCGCGCACCACATGACGCAACTGATCCGCTACCGTCTGCGGCTTGACCAGGCGGATCGGACTGTGCGCGTGCTGGAGTACCGCGCGACATTCGACGCCTCCGCCGGCATCGGCGGCGCGAATCTCAGCTATCGGGTCGAGCGAGGCATCACCTTCTTCGAGATCCAGCGCTACACCTTGCTGGGGCTGCAAATCAAGGATGGGCGGATCACGCCCGACCTGAACTACTCCGGGCACTTCAGCGCGGACGAACTGCGCTATCCCCTGGTTCGGATCGTCACCAGCGCCGGCTGGACCTGGCGTCAGGTAATGCTCGACGCACCCTGGCTTACCGGATGAAGACGCGATGGATCGCCGGAGCTCTCCTGCTTTGCTGCCCGGCCCAGACCGAGCGTCTGAACCACCGCCACAGCAACCAGAACCCGCCGACATACTCAAAAGGCAAGGGGACTTTCCCGATGACAGAAACAGCAATCGGTCAGGAAACGGGGACTGGAAGGAAGCTCCTCCCCATAGAGACTCTCGCTCAAGACGTTTCCGCCTTTGCGCTTGATCTCTATCACCAACTGCGCTGGTCCGAGGGCAACCTATTCCTCTCGCCCTATGGCATATCGGCAGCTCTAGCCATGGCACACGCGGGCGCCCGTGGCAATACGGAGACGCAAATGGCACGCGCCCTCCGCTACACATTGCGCCAAGAAAGTCTCCACCCGGCTTTTGCCGAACTCGGATCAGGACTGGCGAAGTTGCAGGAAGGCGGTCACATCAAGCTGAGCACAGCGAACTCTGTATGGCCCCAACAAGGCTATCCACTCCTGGATGGCTATCTTTCCCTTATCAAGCGGCACTATGGGGTCTCCGTCACGCCCCTGCACTACAGCGACGCCCCTGAGGCAGCGCGAGAAACCATCAACCGGTGGGTTGATAAGAGGACCGATCACAAGATCAAGAACCTGATTCAACCTGGTGTTCTCGGTGTGCTGACGCGCCTGGTCATTGTCAACGCGATTTACTTCGGGGGAGAGTGGGCTTGTAAGTTCCAGGCCAGCCTAACGAAAAATGAGCCCTTCCTCATCTCCCCGGAAATGTCCGTGCAAGTCTCTTTGATGAAACAAGAGGGGGAGTTCAGGTATGGCGAGTCCGAGTCTATCCAGGTTCTGGAACTGCCCTATCTCAGCAAGACGCTCTCCATGCTCATACTGCTGCCGCGCGAGAAGGACGGGCTGAAGCACCTGGAACACAGTCTTTCCGTGGAGAACCTGGCACGCTGGCGAAACGCTCTGAGGGAGGAACAGGTCGAAGTCTTTTTGCCGCGGTTCAGAATGACGTGCACGTTCAGACTCGACAAGGCCCTCTCCGCAATGGGCATGGCCGATGCTTTCATCGAGAGCAAGGCCGATTTTTCAGGCATGGATGGGCGGCCCGGATGGCTGTACCTCGGCGCCGTACTGCATAAGACCTATGTCGACGTAAACGAGGAAGGAACGGAGGCGGCGGCTGCGACCCTTGCCATGGCCAAGCCAACCGCGGCGCCGGGGCAGCCCCCTGTTTTTCGTGCAGATCATCCGTTCTTGTTTGCCATTTGCGAGACGCGGAGCGGAACTCTTCTCTTCCTTGGAAGGTTGACAGACCCAACAAAGACAGGAACGTGAGCTACGCGCAGGACTCTGGAGTGGACGAGCCCGCGCGGAGGCGCGACGAAAATGGATGAGCAACCCGATCTGCGGCGAGAAAAAAAGGTAAAGCTCGTCGCCCGTCCCGGTGAGACGTCCGTATTCATCGATGCGGAGATCGACGAGAAGGGCAATCTGCTGCTCAGCGGTTATGACATCGGGAAAGCCCCGAAGGAGTGGTTCGGCCACAGCGACTACGAGTACTGGGTGGTGGTGGCGGCTTCGGACAAGGAGCGCGTCCTGTCCATCCTGCTCGGGCAGGTCGCCGGCGGACAGCAATTCAGACCGGCAGGCGATGCCTCCGAGGATGAAAAGGATTGGGCGCTGCTTACCGTGATCGAGAAGACATACGGCGGCGATTTGCGAGCGGTCGAGGCGTTCGGCGATCTGCTCAAGGCCAACGGCATCGGATTTAAATTCCGAACGTATTGAGAATCCATCGATGAACCGACTGCCTCATGGGATGAGAACCGGTCTCTTGTCTCGGTCCGGATCGAATCTCTCTGGCCGCTCTTGTCCAGAACAGCTTTGAACCTCGGATAAGCGCAGGCGTCGGGAGAATCAATCGCGTTCCGAACCGGCGGCTCCGCAGGAAACAGAGATAAAAAGTGCGTATTCCGGATTTCTCGACCGGGCGGCCGGTGGCCAGATCGAAGTGGAAGACGCCGGAGCCTTCCCGGTTGCTGAGACTGTTCGCCCAGAGCGTGTTCGTCCGCGGGTCCACCTTCATGCTCGACGATTTTGCGCTTGTTGACGCTGCTCAGGTAGAGTTTGCCCGACCGCGGGTCGAAGGCCAGTCCTTCCGGGATGAGATCGTTCTCGGCGACCGTGAATGCGATCTCGCTGCGGCGCACCGGAGGGCTGGCCTTGCGGGCGCGCTCGACGAGTGGCTGGAACTCCGGCAGAGCGGCCATGGTCTCGAAACCACGGTAGAACTCCGGATCGTACTCCGGGTTGAGCGCAGCAGCTTTCTCCATCCAGTCCAGCGCCTGCTTCCGGTCGCCCGCGATCGCGTACTGGCGCGCGATCTCGAACATCACGATGCCCGGTTCGGCGGCGGTCGCGAGCAGTTTCTCCAATTCAGCCGGCGTCTCCGCCAGTACGGGCGCGGCGGCAAGCGCAAGACGGCAAGCGAGTCTCATAACATGCGTGCTCCAGCATCGGGATCAATCGACCACGCGCACAGAAGACCAGCTCCACCCGTGGTTCGATCCCGCCGGCAAGCGGGTGGGACAGGGCTGGAGCCCTGTCCTACTCAATCCGGTCCTTGCACATCTCCAGCACCTCGATGAGGGTGAGCGACGTCTGCGCGGCGCCGTTGGTCCCGGCGCCCGGCGATTCGTCGATCGGGTTCAGCACTTCCGGCCCTTCGACCCTTCGCATCGAGACGCCGGGCAGCCTTCCGCCACCCAGCACCCCGCCCAGGGCCCGTCCCAGGAATGCCGGGTTCTTGGTCTGCATGTAAGCGTAGGCCGCCGGGCGTCCACGGCCGGCGTAAGAGCCGTCGGCGCCTTCCTCGCCCGTAGTCATATCCTTGGCCACCACTTCCTTCGGCGCTTCGGTCAGCCGGCAGTATTGCAGCCAGGCCTTGTGCCAGCCGGGATGGTCGATCAGGTCGTTCAATTCGAGGACCACCTCCGCGCCGCCCTGGATGATTTGCAGGTTGTACGTGCCAAACGGGTCGTCCGCGAGGGTGTAGAGCATCCCGGTCTTGGGATCGTAGCCGAACAGGTTGCTCGGTCCCGACATGAAGCCATAGGGCATCTTCGAAATCGAGTCCATACCGGCGAGGATCTTGTCGCGGTAGCGGGTGTTGCCCGTGCGCTCCCACTCGGTCATCCAATTGCCAACGCAGGCCAGCCAGTCCGGTCCCCCGCGGATGCGGCCCGGATACGGGATCGGCCCAGTCCGCGGCGCGGCCAGGCGCATCGGATCGATTTCCATGATCTTGTAGTCCACGTTCACGACTTCGCGCATCATGTCGCCGGTGCGCTCGTCGGTAGTGAGGTAGTAATGGAAGCGGCGGGAGAAAGCCTGGCTGATGCGCGCCTCCTTGGCCCCGCAGCCCCAATGCCGCACGTTGTGGCGCGAGCCCAACCCGGCGAAACGCCCCGAGTGATACGTGTCCACTTCGCTGGTGTGGCGGCACATCGCCTCGGCCATGCGGAAGAGATCCGCCCGCCCGGTGCGCAGGAAGCTGTACCAGAGCCACAAGTCGCTGGCCAGCTCGGTGTTGTCCCAGGCATAGCCGCCGATATCGTAGCGCCAGACATGGCGTTGGGTATCGTAGGCGTGCATGATGTCGCCGTAGTTCCAGAAGCCGTACCAGTGCCGCTGCTCGACCTCCTTTTCATAGAGCGCCAGGACCTTGTCCAGACGCTCTTCGACGGCGCGCTTAACCGCGGTCGAGCGGTCCGGCAAACTCCAGATGCCGAAGGCCCGCACCGAATGCAGATACTCGGGCGTACACACCAACAGCGGCGGGTGGGCCGCCGCCTGCGCCTGTTGTACAATCTCCTGCCGGGCGGGAACGCCGGCGCTGGGATAAAGCATCAGCTCGCTGGTTCTTCCGATGCCGTTAGGGGTGCTGAAGCCGGGCTGCACATCCTCGTAACTCGAAGCCAGCCCATGCGCCCGGGTGTCGTAGTGGCGCAGGTCCATGGCTGGCGCGTCCGGCGACCACAGCCACACGCGCAATTCGGCCGCCTCGCTGGTGGCGTTGCGCACCTCGAGCGAGGATGGGAACGACTGCCAGAAATTCTTGACTGCTACCCCCAGGCCGCCCGTCACGTCGCCCACGAACACCAGCCCCGAGGCGCGCCGGCCGGAGCCGGCCTCCAGCCAGCAGCTCTGCGGATTGGTCCGCTTGTGGATCGTGAACCCGTCGGCGGTGGCCTGGAACAGCTTGAAGGAATCCCACACCGCCCAGTCGTTCAACAGAGTTTGTCCCGGCGGGCCGAACTCTTCCTTGTTGGGAATGCGTTTGCCCTCGAGTTGGTCGGCATAGAGATTGCCCCGGCCCGGCAGGGCCAGGAAGCGGGCTCCGGTGGCGGGCTCGATCGGCTCCGCCCACAGACCCGAGCCCTCGCCCGAAAACCGCACGTGCCGGTTGTGGACCTGCTCGCGCAGCGGCACCTCGAAAACCAGGCCCAGGCCGCGGATGAAATCCTTGTGCTCGTCGCCATCGAAAACGATCGAGTGAACCAGCCGCACCGCCGCCTGGCCGCCATAGAAATACAGCCGCACCGAGAAGGGAAGCCACTCGCGGGCGCCCTTCTCCGACTTGTGCACGCCCTGGATTCTGACCGCGGCGCGCACCGGCCCGGTCTGTTCGGCGGTGACCTTCTGGATCTGGCTCGAGAATCCTTCGACGCGCACGGCCCCTTCGCCGTCGAGCTCGGGGCGATCCGCAACGGTGGCGGCCAGCCGCCCCTGGCGCGCCACCACGCGGCCATCCACGGTCATGGACTCGAAGAGGAAGAATCCCTGGCGCGGAATGCGGCACTGCAACACTCCGGTGTCGATGTCGATCGCCGAGCCGCTTTCCTTCACCGTGACGGGGGCTGAAACGGCGGCAGCGCTGCCCGGGGACAGGCGGAATGTCCCCGCGGCATTGGCCGGAGCCACCGTGGCGAAGCCGCTCCACTTGAGCGACCCGTCGGGCCAGTAAGCCAGCGGCCAGGTTTGCAGCGGCAGCGGCTTGCCATCCGCGGCGCTGAGCGTAAACGCCTGCTCCTTTCGCATGGTCCCGCGCGCCCAGGGGACGCCCCAACTCACGCCGCTCGCGAGCGCTGGAGGAGCGCCGTCCAGCCAGCCGACCGAAACGGCGCCGTCCTGCGCCCCAGCGAAACCGCGCGTGGCCAGAGAGAGCCCCGCCGCCGCGGAAGTAGTCAGAAACGTTCTGCGTCGCATATTACTTCTCCTCGAGCCCCGTGACATCCCGGCTGTCTTTCACACTGACGCGGCTGCCATCGATGCTCTTGATGTGCGTGTTGACGAAGACCCAGTTCACGGCATCCTGAATGCCGCCGGCTGTCTGGGCCTCGATCTCCAGGTCCTTGAATTTGAAGTTCTCCAGGGGCGCATCCTTGTACGCGGCCGCGACAATAGCCCGCCGCGCCCCGGTCGCTTTGATGCCGGAAATCCGGACGTTGCGGAAATGCGGCAGTCCCTTCTCCGGAGGCACGCGCTCGGTCAGCGCCTTCCAATAGTCGGGGACGTCCTTGAGTCCCTCCGGGAGCGTGGCGTAGCTATAGCTGGGATTCCAGTTCAGGTTGATGCTGATCGGCGTGGCCACTCCTTCCAGGTCGAGATTGTGAACCACGATGTTCTCGACCCTGCCGCCGCGCGTCCTCGCCGACTTGAAAAGGACCCCGTTGGGCACCGGCCGAAGGACCTTGAGCCGGTACACCTCGACGTCGCGGACTCCGCCGGAGGTTTCGCTCCCGATGGTGACGCCGGCCGCTCCTGCCCGGACCGTGCAATCCCGAATCACCACCTTGCGCGTCGGGCGGTTCACCCGCAAGCCGTCGGCGTCCCGCCCGGCCTTGAGGCACAGCGCGTCGTCGTTGCATTCGATGTCGCAACGCTCGACCAGCACGCTGGAGGAAGAATCCACATCGATGCCGTCCGTGCTGGGGCCGCGCCCGCCTTCGTTGTTGCGGATGGTGAGTCCATTCACGGTCACCTTTCGCGAGAAGCAGATGTGCACGGTCCAGAAGCCGGAACGCTTCAGCGTCAGGCCCTGCAAATCCACGTTCGAGGACTTGTAGATCTGGATGAGCCGCGGGCGCATGCAGTCGTAGTCCGCGGCCCACCGCAGCTTCTTGGGCTCGTACTCCTTTCGCAGGCTCCAGTACTTGTCCCACCAGATCTTTCCGTCGCCGTCGATGACGCCTTTGCCGGAGATCTTCACCCCGGATTGCTGGTACACGTTGATCAGCGCCGCCGGCCAATTCATCTCGATGCCGGCAACACGGGTGAACAGGACTGGGTAGGCCGGCAAGTCCTGCACGCCCCGGATCTCGACGCCCTGGTCCAGGCGCAGATGCGTGCCCGACTTCAGGAACAGCGACCCGCTCAGATACACGCCGGGCTGGAAGACAATCGTGCCCCTGGCCGCCGCCGCCGCGTCGATGGCTTTCTGAATCGCCGCCGTATCGACCGTCTTGCCATCCCCCTTGGCGCCGTAATCGGCGGCTCGAAACTCGGCCGCCTGGGCGGTTACCAGCGTCAGAACAGCCGCAACCACGATCCCTGATGTTGTTCTCACGGCTCAGGTCCAATTCTAGTCGCACCGACCCAGGCTGTGGGGGAGTCGATCGGTCTGCGCAGTATGCCACGCACTCGACCGCAGCCGTCCCCCGCCCATCCTGGTACCAGACTGGGTCGGAATACCATCGCTGGCGGACCGATGGCAAACCACGCAAAGCGGGTTGCAGCAGGTGAGACGCAAGAGGGGGACAGAGACGTGTATGAGAAGTCGCTTGAAATCAGCCAATTCCCGGTTCCTTCTTGCTGGAGGAGACAGAACTGGCCCCTTCTCGGGCCACCGAACTCGCTCGGGACGGGCAGGCTGAAGAAGACGGTTTCAACGGAGGCCCTGGGTGTAGAATCGATGGGGGCCAGGGTGTGAAAAAGGAAATCCTGGATGGTTGGGTGCGGCGGAGGAATCCGCCGAGTCTAAGGTCGAGCAGAAACCGCGACGCAGGTGAGCGCCTGGAGGAGACCATGGCCGCAGGACCTGTCTTATCCCGGAACCTAGCCGGGGCACTTCTTCCCATCGCCACGTTGACGCTCGCGCTGGCCGGCGCGGGCTCGCTTTTAACCGCCGCCGAGACGATCGAACCACGGACCGGCACCGTAACGGTGACTGAGGTCGACTTGCGGGTTCGGGCCGGCGTCATGAGCCTGGACGTCGAACGCGTTTACCAGTCCGGCGAAAAGGCCGCTGGCATGCTGGGCACGGCCTGGCGGCTGACGCTGGAGAAGCGTCTCATCAGCGATACGGCAGGAGTGCGGATTCAGGAGGCCGGCGGCGCCATTCCGTTCACTCTCAAAGAGGGTGCGGGGGCTTACGCCGGCCCGGCTGGCGAGAGCCTGAGCCTCGAGCCGGATCGGCCCGTTCGCCAGCGCTCGGATGGGGTGGAGGAGACGTACGACTCCAAAGGGCGTCTGACGGAGATTCGCCGCCCCGGCGGGAGCGCGATTGCTCTCCAGTACAATCCGGCCGGGCGACTCGTCAGGGTGGAGGGGCCGGGCGGCGCTTTCCTCCGCTTCGTGGCGGACGCCCAGGGGCGAATCGGCCGCGTGGAGAGTTCCACCGGAGACACGGCGGTCTACCGCTATGTGAACGGCGCGCTGGCGGAGGTGCAAGTCAACGGCGGCGCGCCGCTGCGCTACCGCTACGACTCCAGGGGCCGCATCGACCGCAGCGAGAGGCCCGGAGCAGGGCCCGTGGATTTCGAGTATGACGCCGACGGGCGCGTCATCCGGCGTTCCTTTGCGGGCGCGCAGGAGACCTGGGAATACACGGCCGCGGGTGTTCGTCACACCGGCGCCGGGGGCGGTGTTACCACCGTGCGCTGGGATCCGCTGACCCGCCGGCAGGAAACCGTCGATCCCCTCGGCAACACCGTCTCGGCGACCTTTGACGACGCCGGGAGACCGGCTTCCATCACCGGCCCGACCGGAGAGGTTACACGCTTCTCATACGACGCGCTCGGGCGGACCACCACCACCGAGGCGAAGGGTGGAGTCGTCAGAATGGTCTACGTAGGGGATACGCGCCTGCCCGCGGCCATCGCCTACCCCGATGGCTCCCGCCAGACCTTCGAGTACGACAACTGGAATCGCCTGAAAACCGTCCGCGATGGCGACGAGATCAGTGCCTCGTTCACCTACCAGCCCGACGGCCTGGTGACCTCGGTCAAAGGCGCCGGCATCCCGGAGCGCCGTTACGCCTACTATCCCGACGGACGGCCGAAGTCGGAAACCAACGCGGCGGGAGAAATGACGCGCTTCGAGTACGACCAGCGCGGAAACCGCATCCGGCAGATCGACTCCGCCGGCGGCGTGACGGCTTACGCCTACGACCAGCAGGGCCAGCTCTCCAGCGTGACCAAACCCTCGGGAGCGGTTACCCGCTACGTCTACGACGCAGCCGGCCGCATCGTCGAGTGGTACGACCCGGCGGGCGGCAAGACCAGGTACGAGTTCGACGCGGCCGGGCGGATGGCGGCGCGCTTCGACCGCGCGGGCAGGGTCACCCGCTACGAGTATGACTCCGACGGGCGGGTAGTACGCGTGGTCCATCCGGGCGGCGCTGCCTGGAGTTACGCGTATGATGCGGCGGGCAACCTGCTCCGTCAGACCAACCCCCTGGGGGGCGTCACTCGCTACACTTACGATGCGTTGGGACAGGCCCTCAGCGTGACGGACCCGGTCGGGCTGACGTTGAAGTACGAGTATAAGGCTGCCGGCCAACTGGCCCGGATGATTGGACCGGGGGGCGAGGTCGTGGAGGTGGCCTACGACGCCCACGGACGCCGGCAAGGGTTCACCGGCGCCGCAGTGAACTCGGTGCGCCTCGACCGCGATAGCCACGGCCGGGTCTCGAAGATCCTCCTTCCGAACGGCACCGAGGCCAGCCTCGCTTATGACCAGGCCGGCAATCTTCTGTCCGAGACCACCAACCGCGGCGATACCGTCGAATACGAGCACGACGCCATGGGGCGCCGAACGCGGTTGCGGGACTCGGGCGGGCTCGAGGTCTCCGCCCGCTACGACGCGCTGGGCCGCCTGGCTGGCCTGCGTGACAGCCAGGGCGCGAGCCTGGGGCTCGGCTACAACCCACAGGGCCTGATCGCCAGCATCACCGATTCGATCGGCAGCACCACGCAGTTTGAATACGACGCCGGCGGACGTCTGATCGGGGTGGTCGATCCCCTGGGCCAGACCAGGCAACTGAGCTATAGCCCGGCGGGCGATCTGGCACAGGTGCGCGCCGCCAATGGCGACACCGTCCGGTTAGAGTACGACCCGGCCGGCCGCGTCGAGGTCATGCGCCTGCCTGGTGGCGGAGTTGTGCGCTACGAGTACGACGCCATGGGCCACCCGGTCACGGCCGTCGAGCCTTCCGGCGCGAAGACGCGCTGGAACTACGATCTGGCGGGCCGTCTGGTGAGCGCCACCGGCCCGGCCGGCAGTGTCACCGCATATGTCTACGACGGGGCCGGACGCCTCGCCAGGAAGCAGTTGCCTGACGGCAAGGTGGTCACCTACCGTTACGACGCGGCCGGCAAAATCGCGGAACTGGACGACGGAGTGTATTCCGTGCGCTATGCGTACAACCGCGCCGGGCAGGTAACTTCCATCGCCTACCCCGCCATCCGCAGGAAGCTCGAGTACGAGTACGATGCGAGCGGATCGCTGGTCAAGTTCACGGATTCGGAGGGCCGGACGGTGGGCTATCGTTACGACGCTCACAAGCGGCTGGCGGCGATGGTGCTACCGGACGGCCAGGCAGTGCAGTTCTCCTACGACGCCAGAGGGCGAGTGGTATCGGCGGCATACCCGAACGGCGTAACGGGCGCTTGGGAATACGACGCCGCAGGCCGCCTGGGCTCCATCTTCTACCGAAATACCGCAGGAGAGGTGCTCCTGGGCTGGCGCTACGGCTACGACGCCGCGGGAAACCCGCTCACCGCGACCGATTTTCAGGGACGCATGACGCGCTACGCCTACGACGCCGCGGGTCAGTTGCTCGAAGAGCAGGCGCCTTCAGAAACCCTGCGCTACACCTACCAGCCAGGCGGCGATCGCACCAGCCGCCGGGGCAGCGGAGGCGAGTTGAGCTACCAATACAACCCCGCCGGTCAGCTTGTCCAGGTAGGGCAGGACAGGCTGGTCTACGACGGCCGCGGCGACGTGCTCGAGCGCCGCGGCGCGAGCGGCATCACCCGCTACGCCTATGACGGCCAGAACCGGCTGGTGCGGGTCACCGGGCCCGACGGCGCCGTGGTCGAGTACGGCTATGGCCCCACGGGCGAGCGCGTCTGGAAGCGCGACAACCGCGGCCTAGCCTGGCTGGTGAGCGATGGCCGCCACCTGCTCGCGGAGCTGGACGCGAACCTGCGGCTCAAGACCAGTTATGTGCACGCCCCCGGGCTCGACCGGCCCCTGGCCGTCGAACAAAGCGGCCAGCGCTTCTTCTATCACGCCAAGTCCGAGGGAACGATCGCCGGGCTGACGGACGCCACGGGTAAGCTGGCGGCCTCTTACGAGACCGACGCGTTCGGCAACCTGACCGCGTCCAACGGCCGCGCCCCCAATCGGTTCCTCTACACCGCGCGGGAATTCGAACCGGAAACCGGGCTTTATTACTACCGAGCACGGTATTACGATCCCTCGCTGGGGCGCTTCCTCAGCCCGGACCCGCAGCCGGGTTCGTGGCTCGAGCCGGCCTCGCTGAACCGTTACGCTTACGCGCGCAACGCGCCCACGCGCTACCGCGATCCCATGGGTCTGTACATATTGGACGACAAATGCATCTGGGACAATTTCCAGCTCAATTCCCAGCAGATTGAGGACATCGTCGACCTCTATGCCGGCCCGGCATCCGAACGGTGGGCCCCGATCGAGGAGTACAACTTCGGGCGCGTCAATCTGGAGACGGACCTGATGCAGGCGCCGCGCGAGCTGAAAGGCGAGGCTCTGTACCAGTACGTCAAAGCGAAAGTCCCGCCGCGCACTCCCATGAAATCGTTCTCCGTCAATGCCCAAGGACAGGCCGTCGTGCCTGTCCAGGCGCCGCCCCAGCAGCCGCAGTCGCCGGGCGCCGCAGGAGAGGAGGATTCGGTCATCAAGTGGCTCCGAGCACAACGTGCGGCCGAGCAAGCCGGGGCTCAGCAGCCGGCCCCTGCTCCCGCCGCACAGCCGGCCCAGGCTTCCCCGGAGCCCCCGGGACCCGCGCCGCCCACTCCTTCCCAAGCGAAGATGTCCACGAAAGTTACGCCGGGCGCCGCACCGCCCATGGAATCGGAGCCTCTGGTACCGGAGGCGTCGAACACGGTAGCGGCCCCGGCGCAAGCCCCGGTTTCGGCTGGGGCGCCGGAGCTACCAGCGGCCGTCCCGCCGGAGGAACCGCCCGCGCCAGTCCCGGCCCCAGCCCCGGTGGCTCGACCAGGCGTAGGGGTGAATCCTCCCGCCTGGCTTGAAGCGGCCCCGAGGGTCGGAGGCACGGCCGCTGGCGTGGTGGGTGCGGCAGCCGCGTGGATGAACTACCAGGCGTGCCTGGAAGAAGGCCACAGCAACTACGACTGCATGAAGGAAGCCGCGATGGGCGCGGCCTGGGGTTGCGTCCCGCTGGCCGGGGGCGCGCTGGCAGGGGCCGGCGTTTCTCTGGCTACGGGCGGCGCCGTCGGGAGCGCTCTGGCGGGGGTGACCATCGCGGGTGCCATAATCGCCGTTCCGGCGGCCGCGTACGGCGCCTACTACGGCAGCCAGCGCCTGGGAGAGGCGCCGGCGGTGCTAGCGGAGAAGAAGCTCAGGGAACAGCAGGCCATCAACGCGCAGTTCCTGCCGCAGGCTGTTCAGGAGCTCAGCACGATTTTCGAGAACGAAGCCCCGGCCATTGAGTCGCTGGCAGCCACGGCCAGGGAAGCCGGGCGCTCGGCTGGCTCGCGCCAGACGGACATTCAGAAAGCACTGGACGAGGGGGCGGGCGAACTCAACCAGCTCAAGGGAATGGCGGGGGGACTGATTGGGTCTCTGAAAGCCCGTTGCGAGCAAGCGCAAACGAAGATGGCCGAACTCCAGGCGCTGACGGCCAAGGCGGACGGGTATCGCCAGCGCACGCAGGACGCCGAGTGGCTCAAGTCACATGCCTCGGATCCTTGCAGCACCCCCGCGGCAGCCAACGAGTTGGCCGCCCACCTCCAGGGCGCCCGGAGCACCTCCTCGGAGATCAGCCAGTGGGCCGCGAATGTGAAGGCCAAACAGGCCGAGCTGGCGGCTCTGAAGAGCGCGAGGGATGCCGATTTGCAGACGGTGGAGCAGGCCGAGGCGCACAAGACAAATGTCCTGGCCGCCGCGGATCGGGCGAACTCGCTGATCGCCGCCTACACCAGTGACGCGGACAAATACCGCGGCCTTCGGGCCCAGTTCCAGCAGCGTCTGGCCGCCTTGCGGAACAAGGTCGAACACCTGCCCGATGCCATGCCCAGCCCGCTTCCCAAGCTGGCCCAGAACAAGATAGACGAATGGAGGACCCGGCTGGCGTCGCTCGGCGACCTGGAGGTTGAGTTCAACCTGCCGCCTCTGCCGACGGATCTGCGAGCACAGGCTGTCGGCATGCGGTTGGATGCCGAGAACCAGATGAGCAGCATTCGGGCGGCCGCCGATGCCTGCGACATTGATAGCGGTGACGACGCGGTCCGCGACGCCGATGCGCTGGCCGCCAGCGCCGGCGAGGCGCTCGCAGCGGCTGCTTGCGGACAACAAGGCGGCGCCGGCACGGGCGCCAATGCCAACGGCACCACCGGCTTCGAGCCGCAGGGCGCGGACGAGAAGACCATCCGGGACGCCCCGCCGAGCTCCCCTCCGGGCACGGACAACACGAACCAGGTGGGACCCGACAAGACCGGCTCCGAGTCGAAAGGAGCGGACGAGAAGACAGTCCAAGAGAAACCTGCGGGGCAGGACAACACGAACCAGGTGGGACCCGGGCCGACGACCACGCCCCCGGTTTCGAACGATCAAAACCAGGTGGGCCCCGGTAAGACCGGCTTCGAGCCGGAGCGCGCGGACGAGAAGACCATTCAGCAGACCGGTACGGGCAACACGAACCAGAGAGTGCCCGGCCAGGGCAGCGTTGACTTGGTGGGTGTGCAGGGGAGCGACCAGTTTCATCCAGGAGGCGGGGGCTCGCAGGGTCACGTGACGCCGGTCGTCAAACCGGCTGATCCGGGAGAGTTGGAAGGGGATTGGTTCGTGTGCTGTGCGTTGAACTACTGCCCACAGCGCGAGCTTTGCCTGACAACGGGCAGGGGGGGCGCGGCCCGTTCTGGAGGGGCCGACCAGATCATCCGGTTCACAAAAAGCGGCCACCAGTACGACGGCCGGCTAGCCCCCGACAGTGGGATCGGCCGTTACAGTGGCTCTGATTGGTATATGCTATACCACCCAGGAGACCCGAGGTTCCGTTTGACCCGGACTTCCGCCAACCAATACGAAGGACAGGAATTCCGATGTTACTATCCGCCTGGCTTTGACCCGGAATTGAACAGGGGCAGGAGTTGTAATTGGGAGCCGGGGCGTGCCGTCATCACCGTGCAGGGGGACGAGGCCGTCGCCGAACAAAAACCTTTCGGCTCTTTCGGGGTCCGCTTGGTCCGCTCGAAGGGACAAAGGCAGGCGACTGCGTCGCCAAGTCCTGCCCGGTTTGTACGCAGTCGGTCAGCCTGATCGGGGCCTCCGCGCCGGAGTGCGAGTCATGCAAGAGCCGGTTCGCCGCCCAGATCGCGCAATGCAATCAGCAGGGCGCCTCGCCAGGCCCGGGGCGCTACGACACACGCGGGCTGGAGGATCCGCCCGTGTACTGCGCTTACGCGGTCCCGCAGCCCAACTTCAATCCGAACGTCCGGTACGAGATCGGGAAGTGCAACGATGTACACCCTATCGAAAACCGGAAAATCTATGGTCCGGAGACCTTCATGCACTGCCGCGAGTGGCTCACCAAGATGGGACTTGCGCAATGAGAGGAGGCACCAGATGCGGAGTCGCGTGTTTCTCTGTGCGGTTTTGACGGCGCTGTTCGTAGCGGCAGCCCTCCACGCGCAGGCCGCGGCGTCTTGCCCGGGGCTGGACATGCTGTTGTCGTTCTCGGGCGCGAATGATACGCGTCTGCCGGCGAAGGCAAGAGAAGCGGCACAGAAGTCCAGCCAGGGGGACCTCCAATCTGCGTTGGCGCTGTACCAGGAGGCGGCGAAGGCCGACCCGAGGAACTGGTTGGTGCTCATTCAGCTTGGCGCGTTGCAGTACCGGCTCGGCCGGTTCCAGGATGCCATCGCTACTTACTCCCAGTCCAACGCAGTCCTGGAGACTCCATTCGCGTACGGGAGCGCGGGGATGGCCTACGAGCAGATAGCGGACTACGGGACGGCGCTCCGGAGCTACCAAAGAGCGGTTCAGTTGTGCCCCGACTTCCCCGAACTGTATGTCAGGCTCGCCTCGGTTTGCTACCGCCTGGGCTTATACGACGACGCGGTCCGTGCGGCCGAGGCAGGGCTGCGGAAACGGCCGTTCAGCCTCGTGGCGAACCCCGCGCCGGGCTCTCTCGAACAACTCGATCGGCTGAACAAGGCCAGCCTGAACGAGACTCTGGCAGACGTTTACGTAGCCCGCGGAATGTACGCCGAAGCGTCAAAGCTGCTGGGAGAGAGGAAAATGATTGGCGCGGACTTCACCTTAACGCGAGAGGGTGCCAAGATCACCCGCGTGTTTAAGGGGTTTCCGGCCGACCTGGCCGGACTCGTTGCGGGCGACATCCTGGTTTCACTCGACGGAGAGGCACTCGCAGGGGCGAAGGCGGCGGACCTGGCTGGCAGAATCCAGAAGCCGGCGTTCGGAACGACGGTGAAGGCGACGATCAACCGGGGCGGCAAGCTGTTCGAGACGCCCGTTGTCATTGGAGTACCCGCGGACTTGCCGGCGGTGGCTGGCAAGAGCCGTGGCACAGCGGCCGCTCCGTCGGTGACGGTCCAGAGCGTGGAGGTGCGGCCGAACCGCATATCCGCGGGCTCGCGGTACGACGTGGAGGTGAGCTTCGTCGCCGCCGACCCCGCGGCGGGAAGTGCCGCGGTGACGGTCGAGTACAGCTATCGGGTTCTCGCGGGCGAGAAAGTGCTCTATACGCGACCGGTCTTGACACTGGAGGAGCCGAACGGCGCCGTGCGGCAGAGAACCGAACACCTCATCGCCGTGCGGACTCCGGGCAAGTACACCTTCCAGGCGATCCTGCGCTACAAGGGATCGTCCGCAGAGAAATCGGCCGAGTTTCAGATCGAGTAGGAACCTGGCTACCGGGCGCAGTAACCCGCCTTGGCGCGACCGTCAGGACCGGCGGCTTCCCACCGGGCGACCACATAATTGACCATCAGCGGATGAGTATCGCCTCGTCCCGCTCCGGGTGCGCCGCTTCGCCCGCGAACTGCGTGAGCCCCAGGCCGGTCACCTGCTCCGCTTCCAGCGCGTGCGTGAAATAGTCCGGCCGGTTCGCGCCCCACGCCACGCTGCACTGCTTCAGCACCACGTTGTCCGCGTAGCGGAGGCTGAATCCCGGAGTGCCGTGCGGCTCGATCCCCGGGCGCGCCGTGGTCGGCCGGTTGTCGAACAGGCCGCCGCGGTACCTGGTCCACCGGTCCAGCGTCACCGCCACGTTCTCCAGCCGGACGTCGCGAATCCGGCTCTGGGGAGTCCCACTCACGCGCACGCTGTTCTCCGCCCGGCCGCTGACGTTGCGGATTCGCACGTCGTGGATCTTCCCCACCTTGGTCTCGGGCGTGCGCGGGATCGCCGTCAGCGAAATGGCCTCCCCTCTCCCCCACCACGGATCGGAGTGGTAGCGCGATACGAACTTGATGTCGCGGAAGTCGATGTTGTAGACGTCGGCTTCGTCGCGAAGCTGGATGGTGACAGCCCGGCTGCTCGAGCGGATTTCGCAGCGCTCGAAGCGGATGTCGTGGATGTCCGAAGTGGTCTCCGTGCCGATCTTCAGCCCGGAGTCCTGCGTCTCGATCACACAGTCCTTCACCGTGATGTTGGCCGACGGCCCGTAATCCGCGCCCTGCCGCGTGGCTTTGACCACGATCGCGTCGTCGCCGCAAACGATGTGGCAGTTGCGGATCTCGACGTCGCGGCAGTGATCGGGATCGATGCCGTCGCAGTTGGGCACATCCAGCAGGTTGCGAATCTTGAGGTTGTCCACCAGGACGCCCTCGCAGCCCACCATGTGCAGCCCCCACTCGGGGGCCTCGCTGAAACTGATGTCGCGGATCTCGAGGCCCTTGCAGGCGGCCAGGACGAAAATCTTCGGCCGGAATCCCGCCGGCAGCCACCATTCGTTCTCCTTGTCGAAACCGGTCATGAACTCCCGCGCCCGGCCGTTGATGTTGCCGGTTCCCGAGATGCGCAGGCCATGGGCTGCGCGCGCGGTGATCACGGCGCCGCCGGTGTAATGCTCCTGGCGGGTGCTGACCACCAGCTCTGCGTCGTCCGCCAGGTGGAAATCGATGCTGCCCTTCAGCTCGAGCGTGCCGATCAGATACTTGCGGCCGCCGCGGACCAGCACCTGCGCGCCCCCGCCCGCCGCCGCGGCTTCGTTGATCGCGCGCTGGATGGCGGCCGTATCCAGGGTCACTCCGTCGCCCACGGCGCCATATTCTCGAACGTCGAAAACCCGCGCCGGGCGCGCTGAAAGCACGGCTCCGAGGCCCACCGCGCCCCCGCCCAAACGCAACGCCTGACGCCTGCTGAGATCCGTTCTCATGCCTTGCTCCTTCCTGGTGGCGTGCGCGTCACGCGTTCGCGGCCGCGCCCGCCGCCACTTCGGCCAGCGCCGTCAGCGCCCGCTCGCAGTCCTCGCGGCTGGCGTCCAGGTGCGTCACCAGCCGCATGCGCGTGCCGCCAATCCCGTTGATCAACACCCCGCGCGATTTGAGGCGCGCGCTGAACTCGGCGGTCGTCAATCCCGTGCCGCCGACGTCGAACACCACGATGTTGGTCTGGACCTTGTGCGGCACCCGGATGCCCGCCATCCGCGACAGCGCGCCGGCGAGGAACCGCGCGTTTTCGTGGTCTTGGCCCAGCCGCGCCGGCATCTCCTCGAGCGCGATCAGGCCGGCCGCCGCCAGCACGCCCACCTGTCGCATGCCGCCGCCGAGCCGTTTGCGGTATAGCCGCCCTTGCGCCATCGCCTCGGCCGTACCCACCAGCAGCGAACCCACCGGCGCCCCCAGTCCCTTCGACAGGCAGAACATCACCGTGTCGCAGCGGGCCGTGATCTCGGCCACCGGCCGGCATAGGAAAGTGGCCGCGTTGAACACCCGCGCCCCGTCCAGGTGCACCTTCAAGCCCAACTCGTGTGCCCCGTCGCAGATCCCGTTGAGCACTTCCGCGGGGTACACCGAGCCGCCGGCCATGTTGTGCGTGTTCTCGATCTCGATTAGGCCCGTCGGCGCGTAGTGCGAGTGCAGAGGCCGCACCTCCCGGCGGATCTCGTCCCAGGAGAGGATGCCGTCCTCGGCGTGAATGGGCCGCGCCACGCAGCCCGAGAACCAGGCCATCATCGCAAGCTCGTAGTTGAACACGTGGGAGCGCGCCTCGCAGATCACCTCCTGCCCGTGCTGGGTGTGCAGCTTCACCGCGATGGTGTTTCCCATCGTGCCCGTGGGCACGAACAGGCCCGCCTCTTTGCCGAAAATCTCGGCCGCGCGCTGCTCCAGCCGGTTGACGGTCGGATCTTCCCCGTACACGTCGTCGCCCACCTCGGCCTCCGCCATCGCGCGCCGCATGGCGGGGGTCGGTTTGGTCACCGTGTCGCTGCGCAGATCGACGATGCGCGTCTCGCTGGGGTCCGCGCCCCCCAGTCCGTGCGGAATGAATCGTGCTTTCATAGGATGAATTCCCGAAACACTTCATTGGACAACAAAACGCCCCGCCGTGTGAGGCGCAGGGTTCCGTCGGCGGCTTCGAGCAGGCCGGCCTCGAGGAATCGGCGGATCGGCGCCTGGAACCGGAGCCACTCCTCGGGCGCCGGCCGGATGCCTGCGCGGAGCCGCAGGCCGAGGAAAAACCGCTCCTCCTCCGGGCGCGCCGCCGTCTCCTCGACGCAGGGCGCCTGGCCCCGCGCGACGTACTCCTTGGGCGATTCCGCGTTCCGCCGCCGCATTGCGCCGTCGAAGGAGTGCGCGTCGGCGCCGAACCCCACATAGGGCTCCAGACGCCAGTACTTCAGGTTGTGCCGCGACTCGTAGCCGGGCCGGGCGAAGTTCGAGATCTCGTACCGCGCAATCCCCATCGCCCCGAGGCGGTCCACGGCGCTCTCGTACAGATCGACGATCGCGTCCTCGGAAGGGACGCGGTCGGCGCCGTACCGCGACCCGCCTTTCAGGATCTCGCTGCCGAGGCGGCTGTCCTGGTCCACCTCCAGCATATAAACGGAAACGTGCGGCGTCGCGAGCCGCTCCACCCAGTCCAGCGACTCCTGCCAGCTTGCCGCCGTCTGGCCCGGCAGCCCGGCGATCAGGTCGATGTTGAAGCTCGCGATGCCCGCTTCGCC